>JAWLCE010000041.1:0-46517 GCA_041687335.1 Sumerlaeia bacterium
GTCGGGTCGAAGGCGATGTCGGGTCGAAGACCCGACCTACCACTTCGGGGGGAAAGGGTAGGTCAAAGACCCGACCGACCAGGTCAGTCGGTGCCGGCGGCAACTTCGTCGTTCCAGGGGTAGGTGCCCAGCTCGACCTTGGGGTTTTTCTGCTCGAAATATTGGACCGTCCAGTCGTCGGCGAAGAGCAGCACCAGTCGGCCGGCGCCATCGCGCGCCCAGGCGGTGCCGCCCGGCAGCAGCAGGTCATCATCGGGGCCGACGGGGGGGCGGACCCAGCGGGCACAGGTCCAGGGGGTGAGCTCGAGGCGCGAGGCGGCGCTGTATTCGCTCTCCAGCCGATACTGGACGATCTCAAATTGCAACGGGCCGACGGCCGACAGCAGCGCGGTCTTCTGGTGCGCGCCCACCAGTTCCATCGAGTGGACGACACCTTCCTGAAGCAGCTGGGTCAGTCCCTCCCTGAAACGCTTGTAGTGGGCGGTGGAGGGGTTGTGCAGGAAGGCGAAGCACTCGGGGGGAAAGTGCGGGATTTCGTCGTAGACGACGCCGGGGCGCTCGGTGAGGGTGTCGCCGATGGCGAGATAGTTGGCTCCGACGATGCCGACGACGTCGCCGGGCCAGGCTTCATCAACCGTCTCGCGGTCGCGGCCGAACAGCTTGCTGGAGTTGGAAAGCCGCACCTTGCTGCCGGAGCGCTCGTGCAGGGCGGTCATGTCGCGCTCGAACTTGCCCGAAACAACGCGCATGAAGGCGACCCGGTCGCGATGGCGCGGATCCATGTTGGCCTGAATTTTAAAAACGAAGGCGGAGAAGAAGGGGTCCTCGGGTCGGATTGGCTCGCCCTGGCTGACGCGCGGGCCGGGCGCGGCCGATTGCTCGACGAAGCCATCGAGCAGCATCTGGACGCCGAAATTATTGAGTGCGCTGCCGAAGTAGACCGGTGTGGTGTCGCCGCGCAGCACCGAGGCGGCATCGTGTTCGAAGCCGGCCGCGTCGAGGATTTCCAGCTCCTCACGCACCTGGGCGAGCGTGCCGGGCAGCAGACGCCCGGCCAACTGCGGATCGTCGAGGCCGCCGGTCTTGGCCGGGGCGATATAGGCACCGCTGGGGGTGCGCTCGAAGAAGTGGGCCAGGCCGGTGCTGCGCTCGAGGACACCCTTGAATTCGGGGCCGGTGCCCAGCGGCCAGTTGATCGGCACCGCGCCGATGCCGAGGGCCTTCTCCAGCTCGTCGAGCAGCTCGAGCGGCTCGCGCGAGGGGCGGTCCAGCTTGTTCATGAAGGTGAAGATCGGCACGCGGCGCTGGCGGCAGACCTCGAACAGCTTGCGCGTCTGGCTCTCGATGCCCTTGCCGGCGTCGATGACCATGACGGCCGCGTCGACGGCGGTCAGCACGCGATAGGTGTCCTCAGAGAAATCCTTGTGGCCGGGGGTGTCCAGCAGGTTGATGCGGTAGCCGTTGTAGTCGAAGTTGAGCACGGTGGAGCTGATCGAGATGCCGCGCTTGCGTTCCAGTTCCATCCAGTCGGAGGTGGTGGCGCGCTGGTTCTTGCGCGCGGTGACCGAGCCGGCCAGATGCAGCGCGCCGCCGTAGAGCAGCAGCTTTTCAGTCAGGGTGGTCTTGCCGGCGTCGGGGTGCGATACGATGGCGAAGGTGCGCCGACGCTGGATCTCGTGCTTGCTCATGAAGGCCGCCCGGAGGGGGATGGTCGCGGGTGGGCCGGCCAGGCCGGTGCACCCAAACCCGAATATTTTACCAGCCCCCCGCGGGCATCTCAATGGCCAACTGGGTCCAACGAGCCCGGCCGAAGTCGACATGGTAGCCCACGTCGGGTCGAAGACCCGACCTACCATTGGGGCGCGCGGCGATCGGCTCAGGCCTGATAGGGCGGGATTTTTGAGCCGCAGGCTCGCACGGGATGATGGTGACGCAACTGATCGGGCGAGGCGAGCGGTCCCTCGGCGGTGCAGAAGCGGTCGAAGGCCTGGATCAGCTCGCGGGCGACGCCCTCCTGGTCGAGCCGCTCGATGTCGCGCCGTTGGAGCACAAAGACCACCTTGCCCCCGGCAAACAGGGCCACGAAGGGCGAAGAGGGGATGAAATCCGTCAGGTGCTCGCGGACGGCCTCGACGGCCTCGCGATGGACCCCGGCGAAGACGGTTGCCGAGCGATCGGGAATCCGCGCGTGTTGCAACGCGCGCGTCACGCCCGGGCGCGCGCCGCCGGCGGCACAGCCGCAAACCGAGTTGATTACCACCAACGCGGTGCCCTCGGCGGGGTTCAGGAATTCGGCGACTTCGGCTGGGGTTTTGAGCGCGCGAACGCCGATCGAGGTCAGTTCCTCTTCCATCGGGCGGACAGCTTCCAAGTCATAAAGGGGAGGCAGCATGTGGTCAGGGCTCCTTATTTCAAGCGGCCGGCGGGACCGGCCACGGTTAATGGCTGAAGCGGCGTCTGGAGGCGCCGCCGTCAAAATCATTTTAGGCCGCCATTAGGAGCTGGGCAAATATAAAATGATCTGGATGTATCAAACGGGCGCATCTTGCGACGTGCCGGGGAGGGTAGGTCGGCTCTTCGAGCCGACACTGGAGGCCATGTCGGGTCAAAGACCCGACCCACCACTTCGGGGTCCGTAGCGGAGCCCATGTCGGGTCAGAGCCCCGACCACCCACTTCGGGGTTCGTAGCGGAGGCCATGTCGGGTCAAAGACCCGACCCACCACTTCGGAGTCCGTAGCGGAGGCCATGTCGGGTCAAAGCCCGACCTACCATGAAGAACCGGCCGGAGCGGCAGTGCCGTCCGGCCGGTTAAGATGCGGGTTCCAAGAAGGTTACTTACTCGTAGCGGTTCCAGGCGGGTTGGGCACTGTTGGCTTGGGCGGCGAACTCATAGGCCCCGGCATCGATCTGCCAGTTGCCGACGCCGCGGACGTTGCGCTGGTAATCGTGGTAGGGTGCTCTGGCGTCGGTGCCGAAGTCCTGGGCCGGGGACTGGGGGCGCAGTTGGAGCCGGCCGCGACGCCAGTCGCTGAACAACTCGTCGGGGGCGACGGCTGCCTTAAGTTGGGCGTCCTGGCCGGATTGCAGGGTGAAGGCCCCGCTGTTGAGCTGGGCACAACTGAACGAGCTGGGGGCGGATGTTTGACTGCCCCAGACCAGGGTTGGGCCGTTGGTGGCCCTGCCAAGCACGCAGTGGTCGAGGACGGTGGTCGAGAACTGGTCGTCGTGGAAGACGATGGCCTCGCCGAGGCCGCCGACGGAGATGGTGTTGCGAACCCTGGCCTGGACGCCGGCGTGAACCTCGATGCCGGCTTCACCATGGCTGCCGGCGACCGTGCAGTTGACGATCTCCTGGGTCGGTTGCTCGGAGCCGATGCGCTCGGCAATGATGCCCTTGCGGGCGTTGTTAAAGGCCCAACTGTTCTGGATGCGAGCGTCGCGCCAGAGGCGGAAGCCGTTAAGATTGCCCTCGGCGGCGCATTCAAAAAGCTCGAGCCGGTCAACCTGGAGGTTGAAGCCGTCGCCGGTGTTGTCACGAGCCTCACAGCGGTGCAGTGAGATGCCGCTGGCGCTGAGGTCGGAGATGAAGCCGCCGCCGAGTGAGCTGTCGTCGGCCAGTTCGGTGCCGGGTATCAGCACCCCTGAGCCATTGTTTCGGCTGACGCAGTCCCGCACGATGATGTCACTGGAGTAGTTGTTGAAGATGACGCCGAACTGGCTGTTGTCGTGAAAGCGGCACTGGGCGATGGTGGCGTAGCTGGCGCCGAAGAGATAAAGCCCGCCGTCGCCCTGGCTGACATCGAGGTCGAAGAAGCCGCAGTTGTGGGCCCCGCGCACCATGTGGACGGACTGGGCATATCCGCTGATGTCGAGGCCGGTGAAGATGATGTGGCCGATCTGGGTGGTCAGGCTGCCGTCGAGGCGGATGCCATCGGGCAGCCCGGTCAGGGAGCTGCCGTCGAGCCGGGGGCGTTGGCCGGTCATGGCCTTGTAGTGAATAGGCCGGTCGGGGGTGCCGCCGCGCGCCGGGATCAGCGATTCGGCATAGGTGCCGCCGGCAATGTAGACGGTGTCGCCGGGCTCAAGCATGGCGGCGGCCCGGGTGAGCGTTCGCCAGGGAGCGGCGGCCGAACCGGCAGCGGTGTCGCTGGCGGCGGGATGGGCGGGATCCACATAAAAGATTCGGCCGGGGCGCACGGTGAGATCGAGCGGGTTGCTCTGGCTGATGCCGTTGGTGACGGTCAGCACGCCCGAGCGGGCGCCGGCGGGGACGCGGAAGTCGATGCGCCGGTCCGACCAGTGCAGGATCTCGGGGACGGGCTGGTTGCCGATGCGGACGGAGCCGTGGAGCGGCTCGCCGAAGCTGACGCCCCAGAGGGTGACGACGGCGCCCTCTGGGACGGAAAGGATATCCGCGTAATCGAGCTGGATGGTGGGGCGGGTGTCGTCGGGCGCGGCGAGGCTGGTGACCGGCGGGGACTCCTGGACCAGCTCAAAGCGCAGCCAGTTCATGTTGGCGGAGCCGGTGTCGCAGTGCAGCCGCAGCTTCTGGACCCCCTGCGCCAGCATGATGTTTTCAAAGGCCTGCGTCTGCCAGTTCTGCCATGAGCCGGTATTGCTGATATTCAGCTCGCCCAGCATCACCCCGTCCAGCCAGAGGCTGACGCGGCGGCCGTCGGTGGGGCAGGCGGTGCGCAGCAGGATCCGGTAGCGGCCGGGTTTGTGCACCTGAACGGTATATTGCAGCCACTCATCGGGCCGGGTGTAGCAAATGATGTACTGATCGCCAGTGGCTTCGTCGTTGCCGCTGATATCGACGGCATCGTCGCGGTAGGCGCCGTAGTAGTTGCCAGCGTCGGTGTCGTGATAGCCGACTTCCGGCCCGCCCAGATCGTAGTCCTCGAGTTCAATCTGGCCGGGGATGGCCATCGGGATGCCGTGGAAGGGCTTGGATTCGGGAAGCGGCGTGGGCTCAGGCGTTGGCGTCGGCTCGGGCGTTGGCGTCGGCTCAGGCGTCGGCGTCGGCTCGGGCGTCGGCGTCGGTTCGGGGGTGGGTGTGGGCTCAGGGGTGGGCTCGGGGGTCACGATCGGCGGCGGATTGCTCGAGCTGAGTACCTCATGCCAGTTGGTGGGCAGGTCGACCCGATACAGCTCGAGGTTGTCGGTGCCGTTCCAGTTGCCGCCCCACCAGATGCTGTTGCCATCGGGAGAGACGCCGGCGAAGGCTTCGGTGAAGTAGCTGCCGGTCTTGTCGCCCCAGCCGTATTTATGGTAGGTCGGGGCGATGCGCCAGACGCGCGGGCGCTGGGCGGCGGGCAGGATTTCGATCAGCATCAGCTGGTTGTAGCTCCAGGCGTCGTTGTTGTCGACGTAGGAGGAGAGCATCAGCCAGCCCTTCTTGCCGGGGTTGCTCATGCGGGCCATGTGCTGGCCCATGCTCCAGCCGAATTCGCTGAGGTGAATGATGTTGGTGCGGGTGCGCGTGCGGGGGTTGAAGGCGAAGATCCAGTCGCTGGAGTTGCACTGGGCCAGCCAGACCTCATCGCCATTGGCATCGTAGGCCCAGCCGTCGTGGCCCCAGGTGCCCCACTCGGCGCCGACGAAGCCCTTGCTGGTGTCGCCAAGCCGAAGGTCGTCGATGTGGTGGAAGGTGCCCATGATGTTGAACCATGTGCCCGAGTGCGAGATGTCGGCGCTCCAGGGCAGCGGCTCGGTCGGCAGCAGTTTTTTCTCGAACATGTCGACGATGAAGGTGCCCTTGCCGCCCTGGACCGAGCAGGAGCGGTAGCGGCCCTGGCCGTCGTGGTCGTGGTGGCCGATGTGCCAGAGGCTCTCGCCTTCGCCGAAGTCGTAGATCAGCTCATGCTGGTCGGTCTTGTAATCCCAGCGCAGCAGGCGGCCGTCGACGTGATAGATGATGCTGTATTCGGTGCCGGGGCGGCCGGAGATATCCCAGCGCGGGTCGTTGGTTTCACCCATGCTGCCCTTGCTGCCGTTGCGGCGAAGTGTGGCGGGCCAGCAGACATAGTTATAGGTCTGGAGGTCATAGAGGGCACTCATGCCGGAAGCGGAGCTGAGCGCGAGGGCGAACTCGCCGGTGACGTTGACGCAGGTGTACTTTGAATAGCCGTTGGTGAAGCCCGAGGCGGGCTTGCCATCGAAGGCGGTCTGGAAGAAGGGGCGGTCATTCACATCGCTGATGCGCGTGATGCGGTGGCCGGTGATCGGGTCGACGAAGGACTCGCCCTTGGCCGGCTGCGGAATCGTAAGATCGGGCAGGATCGTGGCATGCGAAGCGCGCGAGGCCGGCAGACTGTGGGATGCTGATATCTCGATGATCCAGTTGCTCGGTGCCCCCAGCGGAGCCGGCAGCGGCGTGCCCGCCGGCGTTGGCGCCGGTGTGGGGGTGGGGGTTGGCGTGGGCGTGGGCGTGGGTGTGGGCGTCGGTGATGGCGACGGAGCGGGAGTGGGGCTCGGGGTCGGGGTTGGCGTGGGCGCGGGGGTCGGAACCGCCTGCGTGATTCCCTTATCCACCAGCACCAGGCGTGAGCCGGTCTTGAGGAACTGAATTTGCGGCACGGTCAGCAGGCCGTATTGATCAACCACGGCCTCGCCCTGCTGCAGGGTGCTGCCGTCGGCGTTGCTGACGTTGCGCCAGGTGAAGACGCGGCCGGGGGTGCGGTTGATCCGGTTGACGCGGCGTGGGGTCACGTCGGCCAGCGCCGCGGGCTCGGGGCAATGGTCGAACAGGTAGAGCTCGACCTCGAAGCGGGTGCTGTCCTCGACGATCGACTCGAGCCGCCAGGAGAGGAAGCGGTTGAAGCCGCCGCGCAGGTCGCCGTCGAAGCGGTCGCCGTTGCCGGGGTTGTCGTCCAGGTTGCAGCGGCTGAAGGCCGGGAAGGGGCGGCCGATGCGGAAGTGGAAGAGGTTCCAGTAGGGCCCGGTCATCGTTTCGACGAACTTGCGCGTGTTGACCCGCTCGGGATAGTTCGCGTCGGGGTCCCAGGTGGTGTGGGTCATCTGGGTGAAGTGGGCCAGCAGCGGCAGGCGGGCGCGCTGGGCGGCGGCGTAGAAGGGCGGGTTGGGCGGCCAGACGATCGTGAAGTCGTTCTTGCCGTTGATCATGCGCACGGCGGGATAGTCGAGGCCGGGATTGGCTTCGAGCACCTTAGCCATGTCGAGATAGTCATAGATCGGGGTGCCGTCGGGCAGCGGGGCGGCGTCTTCCTTACGGCCGAACTGATGGATCGACTTGCGTGAATACCAGTTGTCGTGCCAGGCGGCGACGCGCGGGACGATCAGGTCGACGGCGGCGAAGCGGCCGGGGTAGTGCAGGCCCATGGCCAGCGCGCCGCCCCCGCCCATCGAGCCGCCCATCGCGTAGGTCTGGGCGGGATCGATCTGCTGGGCCCACGGGCTGCGCTGCTGGAGCCAATCGAGCACATAGATCATCGACTTTTCAAGATAGGGCACGTTGCGGCCGGCGCCGAAGGGGCGGCCGATCTCGTGGCTCTTGCGGCGGTGGTCCGGACCGAGCCGCGCCGGCACATAATTGGAGTTCCAGCCGACGAAATAGGAGTAGCCGTAGTCGTCGGTCTCGAGGAACGGCCCCATGTTGATGAGCTCGCCGGCGGCGTTGCGCGCCATCACGCGCTGCGAGTCGGCGATACCGACGCAGAACCCGCCGTAGCGCTGGGCATCGACGTAGAGCGCGTTGTCGTAGCCCTCGGTGCTGCCGTAGTAACCCTGGCCGGCGGCGTGCAGGAAGAGCGTGGTGGAGTAAATCTTCTGGGCGTTGTAATTGCGCGGAGTGACCAGCGAGAAAAAGAACTGGCCGCTGCGCGTGGAGTGATAGCCGTAGGGGTCGGCGGGATTGGCCGGGTTGAAGCGGCCGAGCCAGATGACGTAGCCGACATAGGTCGGGTGGCTGTCGGGGTCGAACACGTAGGGCACGGGCAGGCCGAGCTTTTCGGCGACGGGCGCGGTGGTGGCATTGACGCCGGGTTCGATGCGGCGCTGCTCGTTGCCGCGCACGACGGTGGTCACGGCCCAGTAGGAATTCTGCGCGTTCTCGACGGTGTAGACGTAGAGGCCCGAGTCGGGCTGGAGCGTCACGCCGGCGGGCGACAGGTCGGGCTGGAGCGCCAAACTCCAGTTGGCCAGCCACGAGGAGCCCTGGTAGACCATGTCGACCGGCTCGGCCTGGTCCAGGTTCTCGGTGGTGATCGGCTGGTTATGCCGGTAGATGCGATAGAGGGTCTCATCCTGCCCGGTCTGGGCCTCGCGCCAGGTGATGAAGGTCTGGCCGCTGTGCCACTTGGCGGCGATGGCGGCGGGGCTGGGGTAGACCTCGTCGTTGACGCCTTCCCAGGTGACCTCGAGGTAGGGGCGGCGGAACCAGTCGGTGCTCTCGCGGGTGCCCATCCGCTTGTTGAAGCTCTCGTCCTTCATGACGACCAGGCCCAGGTTGCTGGCGGGCTCATTGACCCACTGCTGGACGCCGGCGGTGATCTCGGACTCGACGTAGGATTGGGTCAGCGGGGTGAAGCAGCGGAAGTAGAGCTCGCCGATGGTCTCGCCGAGGACGGAGTCGAACTTGCCGGCGGCGCTCCAGGGCACGCCGGGGCGTTTCTGGTGCCAGGTGACCTCGGTCTCGGTCCAGGGGCCGCTGCCGTCGGGGTCGGTCACCATGCGCAGCGGGACGACGACATCGCCGCGATCGGGGGTGGAGTAGTCATAGACGAAAGGCAGCACGAAGACGGCGCGGCGAATCTTGGCGCCGCGCGGGATGGCGGACAAATCGAATCGATAAAGGCCGTGATAGGTATAACGGTAATAGAATTCGATTTCGGAGCCGAGATTGGTCGAGGTGCTGGAACGAACATGGGCGTCGGCGGTGACGCCGGTGATGTGACAATCTGTCCGTTCGCCGAAGCGTTTGGTGACGACGGCCTGGGTGGCCGGGGCGGCGTGGGCCGCTGCGGTGACCATCAAGAGGGCGATGGTCAGCGCCCGTGCCAGCGGCAACGGGCGCGGCTGCATGGAGTTTAGCTGGGAGTCGGAGTGGCCGATTCTCCTGAGTAAAGCTGGTAACATCCTGAAACAACGCATACCGATCGCATTCCCTTGCATGCAAAACTACCGGTCCCCGAAAGGGCGCATCCGTGCCTGGACCTGGAGTTGTGACGAGGCAGCATCAACTGACTTCCAACATTTCGGAGGATATGGGGGGCAACTTAAAAATCCGGCGGAGGTGTATCCGCAGGTGTACTGCGGGGATACGGGTGGTAGCACAGGACGAAGGCAAGAGGCAAACTTTTTCTGCCCTGCGGCGGCGAATGCCAGATGTTCTAACAACAACAATGACAATGTTATTGGTTTTGGTTGAGCGCCCCGCGCGCGGGTCTGCGGCGGGCGACGGGGGGCGTTCGAGCCGCCGCTGATTTTGCTTTCACTTTGGGGGCCAGTGGTACGAAAATGATTACAGATGCGGGGCCACGAGCACGACGGAAGTTGGAATTGGAAAAAATCATGACCATGGGAACGATCCACCATCACCGCACCCTGCCCGTCCGCTCGATCCGGGCGTTTGTCTGGGACTTTGCCGACGAGGGGATCGACGATGTGCTGGACCGGCTCGGCCAGGCGCGCATCGATGGGGTCAACCTCGCGCTGGCCTATCATGGCGGTCGGTTCTACTGCCCGCACAACCCGCGCCGGGCGATCGTGCATGCCCCCGACGGGGCGCTTTACTTCCAGCCGTTGCTGTCGTGCTACGAAGAGCTGCGGCCGCGGGTGCATCCCGAATATGGCAGCGGGGCGTTCGTGGGGCGCGTGGGCGAGGCGCTGCGCGAGCGCGAGATGGCGCTGACGGCATGGGTCGTGCTGCTCAACAACCTGACGCTCTCGATGAGCCACCCGGAGGCGACCTCGGTCAATGCATTGGGCGACCGGCTGGAGGGGGCGCTCTGCCCGAGCAAGCCGGCGGTGCGGACTTATGCCCAGGCGCTGGTGGAAGACCTGGCGCACCGGGTCGGGGTGGACGTGATCGAGCTGGAGGATTTCTCCTTCCCCACGCACGACTCCTATATGGGGGCGAACTGGCGCGGCATCGAGATCGGGCCCAACCTGGGCTACCTGCTGGGACTGTGTTTCTGTGGCGACTGCTCGCGCCGGGCCGAGGAGAGCAACCTCGAGGTGCGCGACCTGTCCTATCATGTGGAGCGGATGATTCGCCAGGGACTGGCGGGGGACCTGACCGACCGGCGCATCGGCGATGAGATTGCCGACCCCTACAAGCTGATCTCGCGCTATGCCGAGGTGCGCGCGGAGACGGTGACGATGCTGATCGACGAGCTGAATGAGGCGGTCGAGGGCAGCGCGACCCTGCTCCAGCCGATCATGGCCGTCGACCCGGACGTGGCCTGGCGCTGGGGGGTTGAGCTGCGCGCGCTGCGCCAGCGTCTGCAGCGCGCGACGCTGCCGGCCTCCTGCACCGCCGGGGCCACGCATGCCTGCATTGAGCGCAGCAGCGAGATGCTGGGGCTGGGGCGCGGATTGGCAGCGGACATCCACCTGCGCGACGGCGGCGAGGAGCATGACTCCGCGCTGCCGGCACTGGTCGAGGCCTGCGAGAACCACGGCGTCGAGCGTTTCATTTTCTCCCACTACGGATTGGCCCGGCTCGACCAGCTCGAGCTGATCGCCGAGTTGGGCCGCGGCCGATGAACCAGAAGGTCCCCCGGGCCGGAGTCGTGATTGTCGCCGGAGGTCGCGGCCTGCGGCTGGGCGCGCCGGTGCCCAAGCAGTTCCTGCCGCTGGCGGACCGGCCGGTCTTCGCCCACAGCCTTGCGCTGTTCGACGCGCTTGAGTTCGTCACGCAACTGGTGCTGGTCGTGCCGGCCGAGGGCGGGCTGCCGGCCGGGATGGAGCGCTGGTTGGAGGGCTTGTCGCGCCCGGCGCGGCTCGTGCCCGGCGGCCGCGAGCGCCGCCAGCAGAGCGTGGCCCATGGCCTCGCCGCATTGAGTGAACCTTTCGACGTGGCGCTGGTGCATGACGCGGCGCGGCCATTCCCCGACTCGGCGGCGATCGCGCGGCTGACGCGCGCGGCGGCGGATTTGGGCGGGGGACTGCTGGCGGCGCGCTCGCCCGACACGATCAAGCTGGCTGATGCCGACGGACGCGTGGAGCGCACGCTGGACCGCCGGCAGATCTGGCTGGCGCAGACGCCGCAGGCGCTGCGGGCGGACCTGGTGGCGCACGCCGTCGAGGAGCTGACGCACCCCGATGCCCCCGAATACACCGACGAGGCGGCGCTGCTTGAGAGTTGGGGCGTGCCGGTGGCGCTGGTCGAGAGCACAACCGGCAATTTCAAGATCACCCACGGCGAGGACCTCGCGCGCGCCGAGGCGCTGTTGGCCGGCGACCAGATCAGGGCCTGAGGCCCAGGGATCCGCCTGCCGGCTCACACCAGAATCATCACCGCGGATTTACTGATGGCTACTCTGCAAATTTACGATCCCGTGCTGGCCGAGGGCTGGATGGGCGAGGCGATCGCGGCGGGACGCGAGGCCATGGCTGCCGACGAGGTGCCGGTGGGATGTGTGATTTATGATGCCGAGGGTCGGTTGATGGCGCGCGCGGGGGATCGGCGGCAGGGCGGGGCCGATCCGCTGGCCCATGCCGAGGTGCTGGCGATCCGCGAGGCGGCGGCCCGGCAGGGGGATTGGCGGCTGGACGGGATGACGCTGGTGGTGACGCTCGAGCCCTGCCCGATGTGCGCGGGGGTGATCCTGATGGCGCGGGTGGGCCGGGTCATCTTCGGGGCGGCGAGCGACAAATGGGGGGCGGCCGGCTCGCGCGCGGACTGGCTGGGGTCGGGGCTGTTCCCGCACAAGCCAGAGGTCATCGGCGGCGTGCGCGCCGGGGAGTGCGGTCGGATGCTGAGCGATTACTTCCGCGGCCGGCGGGGAATGCAGGCCGGCGCGCCGGGCGAACAGCCATGATAAAGATAAAGATTTTAAACGCAGGCTCCGCTCGATTTTCAATGGGGCGCCTCGTGCTGATCCTGGCGGCGGTCTTTGGGTTCTTCCCTTCACCGGCCCCGGCCGCCCCGGATGTGTTCATCGTCGGCGACATGGAGAAGCCCACGGGCAATGGGGCCGTGGCTGATTCCCCCCACTTCATGCGCGAGGGAGTCGTGACGCTGCACGGGGCGGGCAACGAGGTCATCGCTTTTCAGGCGGTGCTGCGCGCGACGGGCCGGGAGGAAGGGCTCGAGGCGCGCGTGAGCGACCTGCAGGGGCCGGGCCGGATCGAGTCGCAGCGGCACATCCAGCTTGCGGTTGCGCACTATGCTCAGGCGGCCGATGCCAGCTATTCGTGGGGGCCGGGGGCGGGGGCGGCGCTGCCCTGGCGCGGCGAGTCGTGGCCTGATGCGCTGGTGCCGTTTTACGATCCTTATGATCCGGCACGGGCGGCGGTCGGCCTGCCGTTCACGATCCCTGCAGAAAGGCGCAACCAGTCGGTCTGGGTCGATGTCTGGATTCCAAAGGGCACGCCGGCGGGCCGCTACACGGGTCAGATCGAGTTTCTGCAAAACGGCGAGCCGTTCAAGGCGCTGCCGATCGAGCTGAAGGTCCACCCCTTTGACCTGCCCGACGAGGCGAGCATCGACGGCTTCGGCGAGCTGTATCGCGAGACCGGGGTGATGTTTGACAGCGGCGTCAAGTTCAAGGAGGCGCCGGGGCGCGACTGGCCGATCTACCGGCGCTACCTGCAGATGGCGCACGCGCACCGGTTCCTGGCGACGCACCGCGCCGAGAACGGCCCGCTGCCGCGCACGGCCACCGGCGCGCCCGCCGACCGGCTGGAAGCTCGCTGGGACGGGGACTGGGATCTTTATACGCCCTACGTGGCGCCCGTGCTGAGCGGCGAGCTGTTTACGGAGGCCGAAGGCTACGCCGGGCCGCGCGCGGGGGTGGGGCCGAGTTTCTTCCCGGCGCCGTTCATCGAAAAGTTTTTCGGGGCGTCGAGCATCAAGGATCATTTGGATGCCCATGGCGGCTCGATGGACCCGGAACTGATCGACACGCTGCGCGCCAACGCGGCGGCGTTCTGGGCCGAGGCGCAACGGAATGGCTGGCAGGACAAACGCTTCTTCGCCTACATCTTCGATGAGGTCGATCATGCCGATGGGCTGGGCGAGGGCGAGATCGTGGCGTTTCATCGGGCGATGCGCCAGGTCCAGCGCGCGCTCGACGAGGGCACCGGCAATCAGCGGCGCATCCACCTGATCTGGACCTCGCACGCGCGCGCCTCGCGCTGGAGCGGCGGCGAGGCCGACCTGGCCGACACCATCAGCTGGTGGGTGCCCAATGGCCACGCGCTCGAGCCGGATTATTATCGACCGCTCGCGGCGAGGCCGGGCCCGACGGTCTGGTTTTATCACTCCGGCCAGCCGGCGATCGGAAACCATACGATCAACCAGTTGGGGCTCGACCTGCGCACGTGGGGGTTGCTTTGCCGGCGCTATGGCGTCAATGGCTCGTTCTGGTGGTCGATGATGAGCTTCCGCCGCCGCTGGGACGATAAGGCGTTCAATCCGTATGAGGAGCCGATCCACCGCGACGGCGAGACCCGCTGGGGCAACGGGGTGCTGTTTTATCCGGGCTCGCGCCTGACGATGATCGGCGCGCGGCGCAACATCCAGGGGCCGGTGGCGAGCATGAGGATGAAGGCCTACCGGCGGGGCCTGCAGGACGTGGAGTATTTTGTGCTGGCCGAGCGGTCCGGGCGAGGCGAGGAGGCCGAGGCGTTGCTCAAGCGGCTGATCCCGAGCGGTTTCGCCGAGGGCCGCGGCCGGATCGGAAGCTGGAGCCAGCAGCCGGAGGATTATTACGCGATGCGCGAACGGCTGGCGGAGCTGATTCGGGACAGGCGGTGAGGCGCATGGATGAGGATCTTGATGGGATGACACGTGAGCAGTTGATCGATGAGCTTGTCCGGCTCAGAAATGCCATCCGGGCCCATCGCGACAGCACGGGCCATGGGCTCTGTTGGCATCATCCCGCGATGTGGGCGCTGCTGCCCGAAAAAATCGAGCCCCACGTGATGGTTCCGGAATGGCCGCAATTCATGCGAGGATGTATCCGCTACCGCCAATCGCTCGATGAGCAGGCGCCCGATCAGCCGCGAACCGAGAGGGAATACGGCGAGTAGCAGGCCGGGGGTTCGTGGACCGGGCTTCCTCGTCGCTGAATTTCCTTCGGAGGGCATGAGCCATGCGGGTTGGAGACAAGAGTTATCGCACGGTCTGGATGGAGGGCGGCTCGGTCATGATGATCGACCAGCCGCTGCTGCCGCACCGTTTTGAGATATTTGAATCACGCAACCACCGCGAGACCGCGCGGGCGATCCGCGAGATGATCGTGCGCGGGGCGCCGGCGATCGGCGCGACGGCGGCCTATGGGCTGGCGCAGGTATATGCCGAGGCACCGGAGGGCTTCAACCGTGAGGCCACGATCGCGGCCGGCTATGAGCTGCTGCGGGCGACGCGGCCGACGGCACAGAACCTGTTCTATGCGCTGGAGCGGGTGCGTGGCGTGGCGGAGCGGGCGATCATTGCCGATCAAGCCGCCGCCGCGCGCGCCGAGGCCGAGGCGCTGGCCGAGGATGAAGTCGTCGCCTGCCGCCGCATCGGCGAGCTGGGGGCGCCGCTGATTCCCGAGGGGGCGACGGTGCTGACCCACTGCAATGCCGGCTGGCTGGCGTGCGTGGACTGGGGCACGGCGCTGGCGCCGATCTATGCCGCTCACCGCGCTGGCCGCCGCCCGCGCGTGCTGGCCGACGAGACGCGACCGCGCTGCCAGGGCGCCAACCTGACCGCCTGGGAGCTGATGCAGGAGGGGGTGCCGGTCGAGATCATCGCCGACAATGCCGCGGGGTTCCTGATGCGCCGGGGCGAGGTCGGCATCGCGATCACCGGGGCCGACCGCGTCGCGGGCAACGGCGATGTCGTCAATAAGGTTGGGACCTACGAGAAGGCGCTGCTGGCGCGCGAGCACGGCGTGCCGTTCTACGTGGCGCTGCCGACCTCGACGATCGACCCGGAGTGCCCGGACGGGGATTCGGTGCCGATCGAGGAGCGCAACGCCGAGGAGGTGCTTTGCGCGCGCGGGCTCGACGAGCGCGGCGAGCTGACGACCGTGCGGCTGGGGCCGGCCGGCGTCGGCGCGCGCAACCCGGCGTTTGACGTGACCCCCGCGCGCCTGGTGACGGGGCTCATCACCGAGCGCGGCATCTTCCCGGCGACGGCGGAAGGGGTCCGGCAATGCCTGGCGGGGATGCTCCCCGAGGGCTGATGGGGGCGCTGAAAATGGTTGACGGTCGGGGGCGGGTTCGGCTTAACTATGGCAAGGATTGCGCACCCGGGCCAGCCATGGCGGGGTCGCAACCCGTGAAGTGTGTCCCCATCGTCTAGAGGCCTAGGACACCGCCCTTTCACGGCGGCGACAGGGGTTCGAATCCCCTTGGGGATGCCAGAAATTTCAAGGGGTTGTGGCTTTTGTTCACGACCCCTTTTTTCTATTGCGGTTGGCCATAAGCAGTTCGAGAGCGCACAAAAAATCCGCCCCATGGGGGGCGGATTTTTTATGGTTGGCTGTGGCTGGGTGCTTCCCCTCAGACGCCCCGGGCGGCTCGGCGCAGGGTTTCGGGGATCGAACAATCGCGCCGGGCGCTGTAGCCGGCCAGCGGCTGGATGTGCTCGTGGATGGCGTCGATGATGTCGGCGGGGAAGGGGAAGAAATCATCCTCGACCTCGTCGGCGGGGGTGATCCAGTTGCGCGCGCCGACGACGACGGGCGGGGCGTCCAGGTCATCGAAAGCCAGCTTGGTGATGTTCGAGGCCATCGTGTGCAGGAAGCTGCCGCGCTCGCAGGCGTCGGAGGCCAGCAGGATGCGGTGGGTCTTGCGCACCGAGGCCAGCACCGGCTCGTAGTTGAACGGCACCAGCGAGCGGGCGTCGATGACCTCGCATTGAAGGCCGTGGCGCTCGGCCAGCTCGTCGGCGGCCTCGAGGGCGCGGTAGAGCGTGGCGCCGACGGTGAGGATCGTCAGGTCCGACCCCTCGCGGCGGATGGCGGGCTCGCCGATGGCGACCTCATAGCGGCCGGCGGGCACGCCGCCGGGTTCGAACTGCTCGGCGATGCCGTAGAGGCGCTGGCTCTCGAAGAAGATGACGGGGTCGGTGCCGGTCAGGGCGGCGAACATCAGGCCCTTGGCGTCGTAGGGGGTGGCCGGGAAGACCACCTTGAGGCCGGGGATGTGGGCGACCAGCGAGGTCCAGTCCTGGCTGTGCTGGGCGCCGTATTTGCTGCCCACCGAGACACGCAGGACGACCGGCATGCGCAGCAGGCCGCCGCTCATCGACTGCCACTTGGCGAGCTGGTTGAAGATCTCGTCGCCGGCGCGGCCAAGGAAATCGCAATACATCAGTTCCACCAGCGGGCGGCCACCCTCGAGGGCGTAGCCGACGGCGCTGCCGACGATGGCGCCCTCGACGATCGGGGTGTTGAAGAGGCGGTGGTAGGGCAGGGCCTCGGTCAGGCCGCGGTAGACGGCGAAGGCGCCGCCCCAGTCGCGATTTTCCTCGCCGTAGGCGACCAGCGTCGGATCGGCATAGAAGCGGTCGATGATGGCCTCGAAGAGGGCGTCGCGCAGGACGACGCAGCGGGCGTCCTTGAGCCGGTTGCCGTCGGCGTCGAACGCCGAGCGCGACTTGCCGGCGAGCGACTTGACGCGGGGATTGTCCTCGAGCGGGTGCAGGACCTCGGGCTCGCGGCCGGGGTCGCAGGACTCGATTCGGCCGTCGCTGAACATGGTGCGGTCGAGCAGGCAGCCGGCGCTCCGCAGGTCGGCGCGCGGGGAAAGCTCGAGGTCGACGGCCCGGCGGCAGGCGAGGGTGACGAGCTCCTCGGACTCGGCGGCGAGCGCATCGATATCGGCGCGGCTGGCGACGCCGGCCTCGATCAGTCGCTCGGCGAAGCGGTTGATCGGGTCGATCTGCTGCCAGGCCTCAACCTCGGCGCGCTCGCGATAGCTGCTCTGGTCGGAGGGAGAGTGGCCCGAATAGCGGTAGGTGACGGTGTCGAGCAGGACGGGACCGCGGCCTTCCTCGATCAGGCGGCGCTTGCGGGCGATCGCATCGGCGACGGCGAGCGGGTTGTAGCCGTCGACGCGCTCGGCGTGCATGTTCTCGGCATTGAGGGCGGCGCCGATGCGGGCGAGGACCTCGAAGCCCATCGTCTCGCCGCAGGGCTGGCCGCCCATGCCATAGAAATTGTTGTAGAAGTTCATGATCAGCGGCAGGCCGCCGCGATAGGGTTCATCCCAAAGCTTGCGATACTGGTCCATGGTGGCCAGGCAGAGGGCCTCCCAGGTGGGGCCGCAGCTGGAGGCGGCGTCGCCGATGTTGCCGATGACGAGGCCGGGCCGGCGGTTGATCTTCTTGAAGAGCGCGGCGCCGACGGCGATATCGGAGGAGCCGCCGACGATGGCGTTGTTGGGGTAGACGCCGAAGGGCGGGAAGAAGGCATGCATCGAGCCGCCCATGCCGCGGTTGAGGCCGGTGTCGCGGCCGAAAATCTCGGCCAGCGTGCCGTAGAGCAGGAAGTTGATGGCGAGCTGCTTGACGCTGCCGCTGGCGCCCTGCTCGACCACGCGCAGGCAGGCGCCGTCGAAATAGCCGCGCATGATGGCCAGCAGCGCGTCGTCCTCGAGTTGCTCGATGGCGGAGAAGCCCTTGGCGAGGATTTCGCCATGGCTGCGGTGGCTGCCGTAGATGTGGTCGTCGATCGTGAGGTGGAGCGCCTGGCCGACGGCGGAGGCCTCCTGGCCGATGGAGAGGTGGGCCGGGCCGCGGTGCTCGTAGGTGATGCCGTTGAACTGGCCGCGCAGCTTGATCTCGTTGAGCATGTTCTCGAAGGCGCGGATGAGGAGCATGTCGCGCTGGACGCGGAGCAGGTCGGCGGGAGTGTAGCGGGCCAGCTCGTCGGCGACGGTCAACTGATACTGGTTGAGCGGAATCGGCTCCAGCGCGAGGGCCGCCTGGGCGCGGACCTGCTCGGGAAGGATCGGAAGACACTTGGGCATGGGATATCGGCACTCCTGGTGCGGTGGTTCAGGGATTGGAATCGGATTCGGCGGGCGTCAGCAGGCGGATGCCCTGGCGCCGGAAAAAGTCGATCCAGACCGGGCTGGGCGCGCGATCGGTGACCACGGTGGCGATGCGCTGCCAGTCCTCGATGCGGTAGAGCGAGGGCTGATCAAACTTGTCGGCGTCGGCAAGCAGGATCGTCTCGCGCGCGTTGCGCATCGCCAGGCCGAAGAGCGAGGCGCTCTCGATGTCGACGGCGGTGGGGCCAAAATCGATGCCGAGGCCATCGCAGCCGATGAAGGCGCGGTAACCGCGCAGTCGCTCCAGCGTGGCCGAGGCGAGCGGACCGATGGCGTCCATGCGCTCGGGGCGATACTGGCCGCCGATCAGGATGACGCGCAGGCCGGGGGTGTCCAGCTCCTGCGCGGTGCGCACGGAGTTGACGATGACCGAGAGGCCGCGGCGGGGGCGCAGGAAGCGCGCGAGGGCAAAGCAGGTCGTGCCCGAGTCGATGAAGAGCTGGTCGTCGTCGTGGACCAGGTCGCCGGCCAGGCGGCCGATCACGCGCTTGGCCTCGACGTTGCGCATCGCCTTGGCCATGAAGGAGTAGTCGTGGGAGCGCAGGATCGAGGCGCCGCCGTGGGTGAGCTGGACCAGGCCCTCGCCGCTCAACTGGCGCAGATCGCGCCGGACGGTGGCCTCGGAGACGCCGAGGGCCTCCGTGAGACGGGTGACCGTGACGAAGCCGTCCTGGTAGAGCAGGGCGAGAATCGTGTCGCGGCGCTGTTGAATGGCGGGTGCCATGCGAGCTCCATCAGCCGATGTTGATCATGGCTTAACACAGGCGGCCACTCATTTTCAATCCAAAAGCTGCGCCCAATTTGATTGATTTGTGATTGAAACTGGTGTATTGCTGATAAATTCTTTCCGGCCCCTGAACCCGGATGGGGCACAAAACGGGCAGAGCGTCGGATCTGGAGGCGGTCGTGGGAAGCGAGAATGCGAGTAGTGCGGTGACGGCCATCGTGATGCCGCAGGCGGGGCAATCGATGGAGGAGGGGACGATCATTGCCTGGCACGCCAAGGTCGGCGACCGGATTGAACTTGGTCAGGTGATCATGGAAATCGAGACCGACAAGGCGACGATGGAAGTGGAAGCCACCGAGGCGGGCCGGCTGGCGCGGATCGTGGCGGGGGTCGGGGCGACCGTTGAGGTCAAGCAGCCGGTGGCCTGGCTGGCCGAGTCCGAGGAAGAGTTGGACGCGTGGCTGACGGGTGGGGCCGGCGCGGAGGCGGTGGCGCCGGTGGCCACTCCGGTCGCGCCGGAGCCGAATCTGGCGGCGGTCGGGGCTCCGGCCTTTGTGGCGGTTTCGGGGGCTTGCGCTCCATTGCGGGTGGCGGCCTCGCCGGCGGCGCGGCGGCTGGCGCGCAATTTGGGCGTGGACCTGAATACGTTTGCGAGCGGAACGGGGCCGCGGGGACGAATCCTGCTGAGCGACGTTGAGGCGGCGGCGAAGGCCGGCGCGGAGACGGGCGCCGGCGCGGCTGCGGCGACGGTGCGGCCGGCCAGCCGGATGCGGCGGGCGATCGCGACCAACCTGCAGCGCTCCAAGCAGACCATCCCGCACTTTTACCTGAAGGCGGAGATCGACGCGGGGGCGTTGTGGACGGCCTACCGCGAGGCGCGCGGCCGGTTCTTGTGCAGCGTGAATGATTTCGTGACGGCAGCCTGCGCGCGCGCGCTGCGCGAGTTTCCGGCGCTGCGCGGGCGCTGGCAGGACGATGGCATCGCCGAGCAGGCCGGCGTCCACATCGGTATCGCCGTCGGGACCGATGACGGGCTGACGGTTCCCGTCGTGCTGGATGCGGACCGGCTGGGGCTGGAGGCGCTGGCCCAGCGCAGCCGCGAGGTGGCCGAGGGGGCGCGCGCGGGTCGGCTGACCGGGCTGGGGCAGGGGGTGTTCACCATCACCAACTTGGGGATGTTCGGCACCGACGAATTCATTGCCATCGTCAATCCGCCCGAGGCGGCGATCCTGGCGGTTGGGGCGGTCCGCGAGGGCGTGATCGTCAAGGATGGGGCGCTGCGGGCGGGCCGGTTGATGACGCTGTGGCTGAGCGCGGACCATCGGCTGGTGGACGGAGTGATGGCGGCGCGCTTCATGGCGCGCGTGCGTGAGTTGCTGGAGTCGCCGGCGGAGTTGATGTCATGACGGCGGTGGCGGATTTTCTGCTGGAGCTGGCTCGGACGGAGGCGTGTCCGGTGGCTGAGCTGCGTCCGCGGCGCGCGAACGCGCACATTCACCTGCCGCCGAACTTCTCGGCGTTCGCATCGGCGGCCGAGGCGGTGGAGTTGGCGGCGGCTGAGGATCTGGCGCTGCTGGGGGCGACCAACTACTACGACTTCACGGTCTACGAGGCATTCACGGCGGCGGCGCGGGCGGCGGGCATCTTCCCCAGCCACGGCACCGAGATCATCGTGCTGGATGCGGCGCTGCAGGCGGCCGGGACGCGCATCAATGACCCGGCCAACCCGGGCAAGATGTATCTGTGCGGCAAGGCGCTGATGCGGATGGGGCAGCCAGGGGGGCGGGCGCAGGAGATCATCGGCGAGATTCGCCGCAACGATGGCAGCCGGATGGCAGAGATGGCGGCGCGGCTGGATCGTGTCTTTGGAGCGGCGGGCGTGGGTGGGCCGCTGGACGCGGACTCGATTGCGGCGCGCGTGGCGGAACGATCGGGCTGCCCGGCGGGCACGGTCCACCTGCAGGAGCGCCACCTGGCGCAGGCTTTTCAGGAGCGGCTGTTCGAGCAGGTCGCCGAGGGCGGGCGGGCGCAGGCGCTGGGGGCGATCATCGGGCGGCAGGTGGACGCCGAGCCGACACCCAGTCGCACGCAGGACCTGCTGCGCTCCGAGCTGATGAAGGCCGGCAAGTCGTGCTATGTCGAGGAGACCTTCATCGACTATCAGGCGGCGCGGCGCCTGGTGCTCGAGCTGGGCGGGATCGTCTGCTATCCGGTGCTGGGCGACGGGGCCGGACCGGCCTGCGAATTTGAGAGGACCCCGGCCGAGCTGATCGAGCAGTTGCGGGCGCGTGGAATTTATATGGCGGAAATCATTCCCAACCGGAATTCTGTTCAGTGGCTGCTGGAGATGGTGCCGGCGCTGCGGGCGGCGGGGATCGTGGTCTCGGCGGGGACGGAGCACAACACGCCGAAGAAGGGGCCGCTGGAGCCGCTCGCCAAAGGTGACGCGCCGCTGCCCGAGATCGTGGCCCGCATTTTCTGGGAGGGCGCCTGCGTGCTGGCGGCGCACCAGTATCTGGTCGCGCGCGGGGAATGCGGGCTGACCGATCAGGATGGGCGGCCGCATGCCGGAAGCCGGTCTTGCGACGAGCGGATCGGCTCGCTGGCGCGGCTGGGCGAGGGCGTGATGGTCGCCATGCGCGGACACTGAGGAATGAACTAACCCACGGGCGCGGAGGATGGGGAAACCGGGACGATGAAGATGGAGCAGGTTGAGGTGATGGAAGGCGATTCGATGGCGCGGGTGCGGGAGCTGGCGCCGGTCCTGCGGGCGGCGCTGCGGCGGCGCCATGCGATCACGGGGATTCGTTTTGAGGCGCAGCGGCCCGAGGGCGAGACGGCGCGGCTGGAGCTGGCGGGCGAGGGCGCGGCGGCGCTGGCCGGGGCGGCCCAGGAGCTGGCGGCGCGGCTGCCCGTGGGTTGCGCGGCGGTCGAGGCGCCGGGGTTGGGCTGGTTCGCGCTGGAGCGGACTGCGGCGACCGGCGGCCGGGCGGCAGGCAAGGTTGCGCTGGTGACGGGGGCCGGCCAGGGCGTGGGGTTTGAGGTCGCGCGGGCGTTGGCGGCCGAGGGCGCCTGCGTCGTGCTGGCGGACCTGAACGAGGCCGCGGCGCGTGCGGCGGCGGCGGGGCTCAACGAGCAGCATGGCGCCGGACGCGCGCTGGGGCTGGCCATGGACGTGACGAGCGGCGAGAGCACACGGGCGGCGCTGGGTGCGGTGGTGAGCCGCCACGGCGGGCTCGACCTGCTGGTCAGCAACGCCGGGGTGCTCAAGGCCGGCAGCGTGATGACGCAGCCCGAGGCGGACTTCGAGTTTGTCACGGCGGTCAACTACAAGGGTTTCTTCAATTGCGTGCAGGCGGCGGCGCCGGTCATGGCGGCCCAGCGCCGCGGCGACGGGGCGGCCTGGAGCGACATCATCCAGATCAACTCCAAGAGCGGGCTGGTCGGGTCCAATCGCAACGGAGCCTATGCCGGCAGCAAGTTCGGCGGCATCGGGCTGGTGCAGTCCTTCGCGATGGAGCTGGTCGAGAGCGGGATCAAGGTCAACGCGATCTGCCCGGGCAACTTCTTTGACCTGCCGCTGTGGTCCAACCCCGAGAACGGCCTCTTCGTCCAGTATCTGCGGACGGGGAAAGTGCCGGGGGCGCGGACGATCGAGGACGTGCGGCGGGGCTACGAGGAGAAGATCCCGATGGGGCGCGGCTGCATGATCGCGGACCTGATGCGGGCGCTGTTTTACCTGGTGGAGCAGGAGTATGAGACCGGCCAGGCGCTGCCGGTGACCGGCGGTCAGGTCATGCTGCATTGAGGATCTGAGTGGGTGGAGTGCGTCGATACATAGACAGATGATTCAAGCTGGAGCGAAATAGACATGGCGATTGTGATTCCCACATCCCAGTGGGCGGTGGAGCTGACGGGACCGGACGAGTTGCGGCTCAGGCACGATAAGCCGGTTGCGCAGCCGGGGCCCCACCAGGTGCTCGTGCGGGTGGATGTGGTCGGGATCTGTTTTTCGGACCTCAAGCTGCTCAAGCAGTTCGACCGTCACGCGCGCAAGAGCGTCGTGCTGAGCGGGGTCGAGCCGGGCGTGCTGGAAGAAATCCCGAGTTACGTGCCCGACGGGGCGCCGACGGTGCCGGGCCATGAGGTCGTCGGGTCGATCGTGGCGGCGGGCGAGGCCGTTCAGCGCCATGCCGTGGGCGATCGCGTGATGGTGCAGGCCGACTACCGCTGGCTCAAGACGGCGGGTTCCAACGCGGCCTTCGGCTACAACTTCGAGGGCGGGATGCAGGAATACGTGCTGCTGGATGAGCGGGTGATCATGGACCCCGAACTCGACGTCAGCTGTTTGATCGCGGTGGACAAGACGCTGGGCGATTCGGCGGTGGCGCTGGTTGAGCCCTGGGCCTGCGTGGAATGCTCCTACATCACCGAGGAGCGGCGCGGGCCGCTGGCCGGGGGGCGCCTGCTGGTGGTCGCCGAGGCCGGGGCGACGGTGGCCGGGCTGGATGCCTGTTTTCGCGCCGATGCGCGGCCGGGGGCGATAACGATCGTTGCGGAGGAGCCGGCCCAGCGCGAGGCGATCCTGCGCCAGGGACTGGGAGGCGATGCGGCCGAGAACGTGGAGGCGCTGGCAGGCCGCACGTTCGACGACATCATTTACTTCGGCACCCGGCCCGAGGTGATCGAGGCGCTGGGCGGGCTGCTCGCCACCGGCGGCATCATCAACCTGGTGCTCGGCGGCGGGCGGATCGAGGGGATGGTCTCGCTGGACGTGGGGCGCATTCATTACCAGGGGACGCGCTGGATCGGCACGACGGGCTCGGACGCGGCGGATGGCTATGAGATGATCCCGCCCAGCGGCGAGGTGCGCGAGGGCGACGCGGTGCTGGTGATGGGCGCGGGCGGGCCGATGGGGCAGATGCACGTGATCCGGCTGGCCTGCGGCGGCAAGGCCGGGGTGAGCGTGACGGGGACGGACCTGGACCAGGCGCGGCTGGGGTCGCTGCTCGAGAAGGTGCGGCCGCTGGCGCGGGCGACTGGCATCCCGGTGAAGCTGGACCGGCCCGAGGCAATCGACGCGGCGGCGCGGTTCAGCTACGTTGCGATCATGGTGCCGGTGGGGGCGCTGGTCGCCGAGGCGATCGCGAAGAGCCGGCCGGGGGCGTTGATCAATATCTTTGCAGGCATCGGCGTGGGCGTCATGCACGCGATCGACCTGGACCGCGTGGTTCGCGAGCGTTGTTTCATGTTCGGCACGAGCGGTTCGCGGCTGGGCGACATGATGGTCTGCCTTGAGAAGGCGCAGGCTGGGCAGCTCGAAACCAATGCCTCGGTGGATGCGGTCAGCGGCCTGGCGGGGGCGATCGAGGGGATTCGCGCCGTCGAGAATCGCACGATGGCCGGAAAAATTGTGGTCTATCCGGCGCTGCGTTCGATGGGGCTGATGACGCTGGCCGAGCTGGCGGCAAAGTATCCCACCGTGGCGGCCCAGATGCGCGAGGGGATGTGGACGCGCGCGGCCGAGGATGAGCTGCTGCGCGTGGCGCGGGAGGCTTATGCATGAGCGAGGCCCGGCACTATATCGCCATCGACCTGGGGGCTGAGAGCGGCCGCGTGGTGCTGGCGACGCTGGCCGGGGGGCGCATGACGCTGCGCGAGGCCTATCGCTTTGCCAACGGGCCGTTCCAATACAACGGCGCGCTGCACTGGGACTTCGAGCTGCTGATGGCGAATATCGGCCAGGGGCTGCGCGCGGCGCTGGCTCTCGAGCGGGAGATCGCCAGCATCGGCGTGGACACCTGGGGGGTCGATTATGGGCTGCTCGACCGCAAGGGGCGGCTGATCGAGCCGCCGTATCATTACCGCGACGGGCGCACGCAGGGGATGATGCAGGCGGCATTCGAGGTGCTGCCGCGCGAGCGCATCCACGAGCTGACCGGGATCCAGTTCCTGCCGTTCAACACGCTCTACCAGTTGATCGCCTGCCGGCGCGAGCGGCCGGAGCTGCTGGCGCGGGCGGCGCGGCTGCTCTTCATGCCCAACCTGATCATGCAGCGGCTGACGGGACGCGCGTGCCTGGAGGCGACCATCGCCAGCACCTCGCAGATGCTCGACATGCGGACGGGTGAGTGGTCGGATGAGCTGCTGGAAGCTTTCGGGCTGCCGCGGGCGATCCTGCCCGAGCTGGTCGCGCCGGGGACCTGCGCCGGCACGCTGACGGGGGAGTGGTGCGGCGCGATGGGCTGCGGGCCGATTCCGGTGGTCGCGGTCGGCACGCACGACACGGCCTCGGCGGTGGCGGGGGTGCCGGCGACGGAGGGTTCGCGCTGGGCCTATCTCTCCAGCGGGACCTGGAGCCTGATGGGAATCGAGACGGCGGCGCCGGTGATCAACGACGAGACCTGCGCGTGGAGCTTCACCAACGAGGGGGGCGTCTGCGGGACGGTCCGGTTGCTCAAGAACATCATGGGCCTGTGGGTGCTTCAGGAATGCCGCCGGCACTGGGCTGGCCAGGGCATGAAGTTCGAATACAGCGACCTGGTCGAGCTGGCGACGGAGGCCGAGCCGTTCGCGGCGGTGCTGGATGTGGATGACGAGTCGTTTTTGGCGCCGGGTGAGATGCCGCGAAAGATCACGGCCTGGCTGGAGCGGACGGGGCAGCGGCCGATCGAGCAGCCCGGGGCAGTCGCGCGGCTGGTGCTGGAGGGGCTGGCGCTCAAGTATGGCGAGGTGATGCGGCGGCTGGAGAGGCTCGGAGGCGGGCCGATCGACGTGCTGCACGTCGTCGGCGGCGGCATCCGCAACACGCTGCTGAACCAGTTGACAGCGGACGCGACAGGGAAGATGGTGGTTGCGGGGCCGATCGAGGCCACCGTGGCGGGCAACGTCCTGGTCCAGGCGCTGGCGGCGGGACAGATTGACTCGCTGGCGGCGGGGCGGCGGATCATTGCCGAGTCGTTCGGCGTGGAGCGCCATGAGCCGCGGAACCACGCGGCCTGGACAGCATATCGCGAGCGGGCGGAAAAGCTGATGGGATCGGTGAGTCATGCCTGAATTGAAACCGGGGGCGGACGACGTGGAGTCGATGCTGGAGATCATCGCGGCGCTCTCGCGCGAGTTCGGCGGCGAGGAATATGTTCTTGGTGGCGGCGGAAATTCCTCAGCCAAGACGGCGCAGAAATTATGGGTCAAGCCCTCCGGGTCGGCGATGCGCGAGCTTGCGCCGGCATCCTTCGTGATGATGGACCGGGCGCGGCTGGGCGAGCTTTATGCGGTGGCGCCGCCGACCGAGGCCGATGCGCGCGAGGCGCTGGTCAAGACGATGATGGAGCGCGCCACCGAGCCGGGCGCGCCGGGGCGGGCCTCGGTGGAGGCTCCACTGCATGATTCCCTGGACGCGCGCTTCGTGGTCCACACCCATCCGGCGCTGGTCAACGGGATGACCTGCGGGCGCGAGGGGCGGGCGGCCTGCGGGCGTCTCTTTCCCGAGGCGCTCTGGATCGAGTATGTCGACCCGGGTTATACCCTCTGCATGCACGTGCGCGCGCAGGTGGCGGAATATGCGGCGCGTCATGGCCGGCAGCCGTCGCTGATCTTCCTCAAGAACCATGGCGTATTCGTGGCCGGCGAGAGTGCCGAGGCGGTGCGCGCGCTTTATGCCGAGATGATGGGGCGCCTGCGGGCGGAGTATGCCCGCGCGGGCGTGGAAGATATTGCCGGGTCGGCGCCGGCGGCGCCGGTGGCGGGCACGCTCGCCGAAGGCGTGGCCGGGCTGCTGGGCGAGGGCGAGCCGGTCTGCTGCGTGACGGGCGAGCCCTTTGAGCCGGCCGCGGGCGCGCTGACGCCCGACCACATCGTCTATGCGGGCTCGTTTGCCTGCAGCGGTAAGCCGACGGCGGCGGCGATCGAGGCCTACCGCGCCCGGCATGGGCGCGCGCCCAAGGTCTTTGCCTGGGACGCCGGCGTCTGCGCGGTGGGGGCGACCCACAAGAAGGCGGCGCTGGCGCTGACGCTGGCGCGCGACGGCGCGCGCGTGCGGCGACTCGCAGGGGCTTTCGGCGGCGTGGAATACCTGGACGAGGCGTCGCGCCATTTCATCGAGAACTGGGAAGTCGAGGTCTATCGCAGCAGGCAGGTTTAGGGCTTTTATTGATGATGCCTTCAGGCTGGGTTGAGAGTAGGGTGAACCCCGCAGGGGATCATGGGAGTGGGTGGGTCCCCGACTGAAGCCGGGTATGTGTGTTTTGCATGGTGGCCGATTAAGCCACCAGTGTTCCACCCTGAAAGGGTGGGTATAGTTCAGAAAGCCCAGGGTGAGCGAAGCGTAACCCTGGGTTGCGGACGGGTAAAATTCCGAGCCCTGAAGGGGCGACACAGTGGCAACCACATGATCATCAACCAGAGCGTCGGTGTCTAATGAAACGCCCGTTTCATACTTCAACAGGGCAAATCAAGACGCCGACAGGAGTGCAGGCATGAGCGGGCAGATCGAACAGGGCTACGAGTGGGCGCGTGAGCAGTATGCGGCGCTGGGGGTGGATACCGAGCGGGCGTTGGCGCGGCTGGCCGAGACGCCGATCTCGGCCCACTGCTGGCAGGGCGACGACGTGGCGGGATTCGAGCGACCGGGGGCCGAGCTCGATGGCGGCGGCATCCAGGCGACCGGCAATTATCCCGGCAAGGCGCGGACGATCGCGGAGCTGCGCGCGGATTTTGAGCAGGCGCTGCGGCTGCTGCCCGGGCGCCACCGCTTCAATCTGCATGCCTGTTACCTCGACAATGGCGGGCGGTTCGTCGATCGTGATGCGCTCGAGCCGGCGCACTTCGAAAGCTGGATCGAGTGGGCGCGCGGGTTGGGGCTGGGGCTGGATTTCAACCCGACCTTTTTCTCGCACCCCAAAGCCGCCGACGGCTTCACGCTCAGCCACGCCGATCCCGCCATCCGTGAGTTCTGGGTCGAGCACGGGCGGCGTTGCCGGCGGATCGCGGCCGAGATGGGGCGGCAACTGGGGACGCCATCGATCCACAACATCTGGATCCCCGACGGCTACAAGGACATCCCGGTGGACCGGCGCGCGCCGCGCGAGCGGTTGACCGAGTCGCTCGACGCGATGCTGGCGGAGCCGCTCGATCGGGCCGACGTGCGTGACGCGGTCGAGGCCAAGCTGTTCGGCATCGGCTCGGAGAGCTATGTCGTCGGCTCGCACGAGTATTACATGGGCTATGCGATCAGCCGCGGCACGCTGGTCTGCCTGGACGCCGGGCATTTTCACCCGACCGAATCGATCGCCGACAAGCTCACCTCGGTGCTGCTGTTCGCGCACGAGGCGCTGCTGCACGTGAGCCGGCCGGTGCGCTGGGATAGCGACCATGTCGTGATCCTGAACGATGACCTGCTGGCGATCGCGCATGAGATCGTGCACGCGGCGGCGCCGGGGACGGTGCACATCGGGCTGGACTTCTTCGACGCCAGCATCAACCGCGTGGCGGCGTGGGTCATCGGCGCCCAAAGCATGCGCAAGGCGCTGCTGGCGGCGCTGCTGGAACCGGTGGAGGAACTGCGGCGGCTGGAGCGCGAGGGAGACTTCACGGGCCGGCTGGCGATGCAGGAGGCGCTCAAGACGCTGCCGCTGGGGGCGGTCTGGGATCGGTTCTGCCAGCGCGAGGGGGTCCCGGCGGGGATGGCGTGGCTCGAGGAAGTTCGCGATTATGAACGGAATGTGCTCGCGCGACGCTGAGTTTACCGGCGTCGGCGAATGTGGATGAAAGGCGGCAATCATGGCCAAGGCGGTCGACACCGAAGTGGCTGCGCCCGAGGGCGCGGCGGGAGGCGAGTTTGAGCGCGAGCCGGTGCCCCGGCGGTCGTGGCTGGGGTTCAAGAGCTTCATCGGCCAATACGCCGGCGAGCACTGCGCCGGCACCGAGCTGATGATCGGTCCGCTCTTCGTAGCGGCCGGCGTCAGCGCGTTCGATGTCATCGTCGGCCTGATCGTCGGCAACCTGCTGGCGGTGCTGAGCTGGATGCTGCTCTGCGCGCCGATCGCCACGCGCACGCGCCTGACGCTCTACTATCAGCTCGAGCTGATCTGCGGGCGCAAGCTCGTCACGATCTACAACCTGGCCAACGGCGTGATGTTCTGCTTCTTGGCCGGCGCGATGATCACCGTCTCGGCGACGGCGCTCGGCGTCTGGTTCAACTTCCCGATGCCGGCGCTCAATGATCTTTATCCCAACAGCATGGGCTGGGTGCTGGCGGTGCTGGCGGTCGGGGTGCTGATCTCGCTGGTGGCGGCGAGCGGCTACCGGGTGGTGGCCAAGTTCGCCAACATCGCCGCCCCCTGGATGGTGCTGGTCTTCCTGGCCTTCGGCCTGATCGGGCTGCGCGATTTCATCGTCGCGACCGGGGCGCAGATCAACTCGCCAGCCGACCTGTGGCACCTGTTCAGCACCCAGATCTGGAAGGGCGGCGAGCCGCTGGAGGGCCAGGTCAAGTTCACCTTCATGCACGTGATGTTCTTCGCCTGGTTCTGCAACATGGCGATGCACATCGGCATGAGCGATCTGTCGGTTTTCCGCTTCGCCCGCAAGTCGTGGTATGGATCGGCTTCGGCCGCAGGCATGTTCGTCGGCCATTTCATGGCCTGGCTGGCCGCCTCGATCCTCTATGCCTATCAGTTGCACCTGGACCCGGCCAATACCGACGTGCTGCCGGGGCCGATGGCCTACAATGCGGCGGGGATCGCGGGCCTGCTGTGCGTGATCGTGGCGGGCTGGACGACGGCCAATCCGACGATCTACCGCGCAGGTCTGGCCTTCCAGGCGATCGTGCCGCGCTGGCCGCGCTTCACCGTAACGCTGCTGACGGGCCTGCTGGCGACGCTGGCGGGCATGTTCCCGGCGATCGCGATGAAGCTGCTCGGGTTCGTCGCACTTTACGGCATGCTGCTGATGCCGATGGGCGCGGTGATCTTCGTCGACTTCTGGCTGATCCGCAAGTTCGGCCTGCAGAGCAACTACGCCGCCATCAGCCGCCAGTCGTTCAACTGGGCGGCCGGCCTGACCTGGCTGCTGACGCTGGGCGCCTGCTGGGCGCTGGTCACTTATGCGGGAATGCAGATCTTCTTTGTCAGCCTGCCCGGTTGGTTCGTCGCGGCGGCGCTCTACCTGGTGCTGAGCGGGCTCTACCAGCGGCGCAACCTTGCGGCTGCCCCCATGTCGGTTTTGAAGGAAGGGTGAGCGATCATGCAATCAATCATCACGCGCGTGGTGTCGTGGAGTTCATTGGCGCTGCTGATTCTGTTTCCGCTGCTTTACCTCGCGGGGACGATGGGGCTGGAGTCCGTCAAGCTGGGCATGCTCGTCATGACGGTCGTCTGGTTCATCGCGACGCCGATGTGGATGTGGAATGCCGACGAGGCTGGATCAAAATCCTGAGCTGACTGGTGCCCGACCCCTGAAAAACCTGATCCCAAGGGAGTGATGGCCATGCGCATCTTCTCACGCATGCTTGCGGCGACGGCCCTGGTGCTGTCGATGATGTCGGCGGGGGTGGCCGCCGAAGGGCTGGGCGCGGAGAAGCTGCGCTGCGAATACCGCGTCGACCCGGCGGGGATCGATGTGGCGCGGCCGCGGCTGAGCTGGATCGTCACCTCGCCCGAGCGCGGTCAGGTGCAGTCGGCCTATCAGGTGCTGGTGGCCTCGAGCTCCCAAATCCTCGACGGCGACGCGGGCGACATCTGGGATAGCGGCAAGGTGGCCAGTGACGAGACGGCGGCGGTCGAATATGGTGGCCGGCCGCTGGTCTCGCGCGAGCGTGTCTGGTGGAAGGTGCGGGCCTGGGACCGCGACGGGAAGCCGGGGCCATGGAGCGAGCCGGCGAGTTGGTCGATGGGCCTGCTGGAGCCGGCGGATTGGCAGGCGCAGTGGATCGGGCTGGACCAGCCCGATCGGCCCGAGCCGGATGCTGGCGTGCTGGGCGAGGCGCAGTGGATTCAGTTCAAGGCCGGCGAGAAGGGGGCGCGGCTGTTCCGGCGCGAGTTCACCCTGCCCGAGGGACGGGTCGAGCGCGCGACGATGTGGGTCGGGGCCGATCGCTCGTTCAACTGCCACGTCAATGGCGACTACGCCGCCTTCAGCGGCCAGGGATCGCTGATCTTCGAGATGCCGTTCGCTGAACACCTGAAGGCCGGGCGCAACGTCATGGTCTTTCAGGTGACCAGGCCCGACGCGGGCCCGGCGTTGATCGTGGCGGCCGAGATTATCATGGAAGACGGCCGGCGGATCGAGCTGGCCAGCGATGGCGAGTGGCAGGCGCGCTCCGACCTGGCCGAGGGCTGGCAGCGGGATATGGGGCCAGCCGGCGAGGGCTGGTCCGCCGTTGAACTGGCCGGCGCATACGGCGCCGAGCCGTGGGGCGAGCGCGAGTTCGGGCCGCTTTTCCTGCCGGGGGCCCGTTACCTGCGCCGCGAGTTCGAGGTGACGCGGCCGATCGCGCGCGCTACGATTTACGCGACGGCGCTGGGCATCTACGAGCTGCGGCTCAACGGCGAGCGTGTCGGGCGCGACTATTTCAATCCCGGCTGGACCGATTACGAAAAACGCGTCTACTACCACACCTATGACGTGACCGAGCAGGCGCGGCGCGGGGCCAACGTGCTGGGGGCGATGCTGGCTGACGGCTGGTATTCCGGCTTCCTCGGCTACACGATGCTGCGCGATCATTACGGCAAGAACCCGAGGCTGCTGGCGCAGCTCGAGATCGAATATGAGGATGGCTCGAGCGAGACGATCGCCACCGACGGCGACTGGCGCGGCTCGCTGGGGCCGATCCTCGAGGCCGATTTCCTGATGGGCGAGACCTACGACGCGCGGCTTGAGATGGCGGGCTGGGATGCGCCGGCATTCGATGCATCCAAGTGGCAGCCGATCAAGGTGGGGGCCGAAGTGCAGCCGCTGGTGCAGGCGGCGCTCGATGAGCCGGTTGTGATCTTTGCGGAGTTGGAGCCCAAGTCCGTCGCCGAACCGGCGCCGGGGGTTTATGTGCTCGACATGGGGCAGAACTTTGCGGGGGTGGTCCGGCTGAGCGTCGAGGGCCGGCCGGGGCAGAGGATCCAGCTGCTGTTCGGCGAGCGGCTCAAGCCCGACGGCCTCGTCTACACCGAGAACATGCGCAATGCCCGCGTGGTCGACACCTACATCTGCAAGGGCGAGGGAGTCGAGACTTGGACGCCGTCGTTCACCTTCCACGGTTTCCAATACGTCGAGGTCCATGGGCTGGAGGCCGCCCCCGCGCCGGGGACAATCGTGGGATTGGCCATGAGCAGCGACACGCCCGATGCCGGCGAGCTGGTGACCAATGACCCGATGCTCGACCAGTTGCTCAGCAACATCCGCTGGACGCAGCGGATGAATTTCCTCAGCATCCCAACCGACTGCCCGCAGCGCGACGAGCGGCTGGGCTGGACGGGGGATGCCCAGGTCTACATCCGCACCGCCACCCTCAACAGCGACGTGCAAGCCTTCTTCAGCAAATGGCTGGTCGATCTCAACGACGCCCAGCGCGAGGATGGCCAGTTTCCGCGCGTCGCGCCGCTCAAGGTCACCAGCGCCGACGGCGGGCCGGCCTGGGCTGACGCGGGAGTCATCTGCCCGTGGACGATGTATGAGGTCTATGGCGACCGCCGCATCCTTGAGAGCTGCTACCCGCACATGCAGCGCTTCATCGCCTTCACCGAGGGGCGCGTGACCGACGAGCTGCTGCCGCCGGCGCAGTTCCACTGCTTCGGGGATTGGCTCAACATCCAGGATGACACCCCGCGCGACGTGATCTTTATGGCCTACTGGGCGTTAAGCACCCAGCTGACGGCGCGCACGGCCGAGGTGCTTGGTCATTCGGCCGACGCCGAACGCTATGAGGCGCTTCACGGGCGGATCAAGGCGGCGTTCAACAAGGCCTATGTCGGCGAGGACGGCCGCATCAAGGGCGACACCCAGACCGCTTACGTGCTGGCGCTGGCCCACGGGCTCGTCGAGGGCGAGCGGCGCGAGCAGGCTGCGGCGCGGCTGATCGAGCTGATCGAGGCGCGCGATGGGCACCTCTCGACCGGCTTTATCGGCACCAAGGACCTGATGCTGGTGCTGGCCGCGATCGGGCGCAACGATGTCGCCTATCGGCTGCTGCACAACGAGAGCTTCCCGTCGTGGGGCTTCTCGATCCGGCAGGGCGCCACAAGCATCTGGGAGCGCTGGGATGGCTGGACGCCCGAGAAGGGCTTCCAGACCCCGGGAATGAACTCCTTCGCGCACTACTCGTTCGGCGCGGTGGCGCAGTGGATGTATGAGAATATCGGCGGCATTCGCGCCTCGGAGCCGGGCTATCGCCGGATGGTCATCCGGCCGGAGCCGGGCGGCACGCTCAGCGAGGTGCAGGCGAGTTACGAATCGATCCGCGGGCCGATCACCACTGCCTGGCGCTCGGGGCCCGAAGGGGCCTTCTCCCTGGATGTGACGATCCCGGCCAATACACGTGCCGAAATCCATGTGCCGGCCGAGAGCCCCGACGTGGTGCGCGAGGGGGACCGGCCGGCGGCCGAGGCGGCCGGGGTGCGATACCTGCGGATGGAATCCGGCGCGGCGGTCTATGAGGTCGGTTCGGGGACGTATCGCTGGACCTCGCGCCGTGGCGGGGCGGTTCCGGAAGTTCGGCGGGCGGAATCAGCCATGCCCTGATTGCGAATTCATGGCCTGCCGGGCAGTCTGACCCTTTCGCGGATTGATAGGCTTAATCAAACTCAATCCGCGGAAGGGTTTACCCATGAAAATCGATACCATCGAAAAATTGTTCCTGGAAGAGCTGCGCGACGTTTACAGCGCGGAGAAGCAGATCACGCGCGCCCTGCCGAAGATGGCCAAAAAGGCGCATCGCGATGAACTGAAAACGGCGTTCAGCAGCCATCTTGAGCAGACGAAGCAACAGATCCACCGGCTGGAGCAGGTCTTCGAGATCTTCGGCCAGAAGGCGCGGGCCAAGAAATGTCTCGGCATGGAGGGCCTGATCTCCGAGGGCGAGGAAATGATGGGAGAAGACATCGAGGCGGAGCTGCTCGATGTGGCGCTCATCGCCTCGGCGCAGAAGGTCGAGCATTACGAGATGGCGGCCTATGGGGCGCTGCGCGAATACGCCAAGCTGCTTGGCAAGGACCAGGCGGTTCAGTTGCTCCAGCAGACGCTCGACGAGGAAGGCGAGACCGACAAGAAGCTGACCCGGCTGGCCACGCAGCGGATCAACAAGTTCGCTTCCGGGATGAGCGCGGGCGCCTGAGGCTTCAGCGTTGCTCGAGGATTCGGTAGATCGTAATCCCATCCCGACCGGCGCCGGGGTGGGGGAGTGGCGTGAGCCGGGGGTGCGGGCGCGAGCCCGGCCCGACGGGCAGCAGCGCGGCGAAGCGGGCATATTCGGCCGGGGTGAAGCGCTGCCTGAAATAGTCGTCATGATAGAGGGCCAACTCGCCGTGGTGATAAAAGATCGTGCGCACCCCGGCCGCCAATAGCCGGTCGAGTAATTGATCGTTGTCGGCGGTCTGGCGGATCAGGGGTAGCGGCTGGGGCGGGTCAAACCAATCGCTGGCCAGAACGGGCAGGTCAAAGTATAGCGTGCGATACTCCCCCACCAGCAGGGTGGCCTCGCCCGGGAGCGACTGGGCCGAGAGCCACTGCGCTGCCGGCCAATAGCTGACCGTGCGTGCCAAATGAAGTTCGGGTCGTTGGAAACCCAGCGCCGTGGCCAGTGCCGGGGCATGCCCCGCCCCCGGCACCAGCATGAGCGCCAGCCAGACGGCCAACGCCAACAGGCTGCCTGCCAGCGCCAGCGGCCGCAGCGTCCAGCGCGCCACTCGCCCCAGCGAGGCTTCCCACCCCGCCAGCGCCACCCCCCCCGCAGCAAATAGCAGGCCCAGGGTCGGCAGGATGAGCCGGATGCTCTGGTAGGTGGCGAACCAATAGACCCAGGAGCCGACGAGCGCAATCATAAACCAGACTTGCGCGTGGTATGTCCCCGGTTTGCGGGTGTGGCCGCGGCGGCGAACCAGCAGCCAGCCCACCCCCGCCAGCAGGGCCAGCAGTGGCAGCGGGCCGGTCAAGTGATCCTCGAAGCGGTCGGGGCGGAAGGCGGTGGTCAGCGGGGTGAGCGCCAGCTCGAGCGGGGCCGCCAGTGGGCGCGGCCATCCCTCCAGCCGCCAGCCCTTCTCGGCGGCCTTGTCGAGATAGAAAGCTTGATCGGCCGCAGACCACTCACCGCCGCCAAAGAGGCCGATCGCCAGCGGATAGACCGGGTTGCCGGTCCAGACGGCATTGCGGATAAACCAGGGGCACGCAAAAAGGGCAGTCATGGCTGTAGCAAGCAGGCCCATCCGGAGGGCGCGGGCGGGGCCGGCGCGCCAGGCCAAAAGCACCACCCAGGAGGCCCCGTAAGCGCCCAGAAGCGGCAGCAACGAGTATTTGACGCCCACGCCGCCGGCCCCCAGCAGGCCGACCAGCAGGCCCCTGCGCGCCCCGGCCCGCCGCAGCACGGCCGCAGCCACCAGCACGAAACCCATCACGTAAGCCATCATGAAAAAATCGATAAAGCCCCATCCCGCAAGGATCGGCATGGAGGGCAGAAGCGCGAGCGCGGCGCCGGCGGCCGCGGCGTGTCCCCGGTTTGTTGGCCGCCCGCTGGCGCGCAGCCAGCGCCGGGCCAGCAGCGCGACCAGCGCCATCGACAGCGGCAGCATCCCCCAGTGGACCGCCCCAGCGGCCGCCGGCCCGGCAAAGGCCATCGCGGGCATGAAGAGCATTTCACCCAGAAAGGGGAAGTTGGAGAAGGCCTGGAAGGGTAGATAGTGGATGCGGCCGGCCAGCAGCCACTGGGCGGGCGCAGCGACGTGATAGCGCAGGGCGTCGGATTGGGTCTCGGGGGCCAGCGCATAAAGCAGGGACACTAGCAGGACGGGGGCGACGGGGGCGACGAGCGCGGCGATCAGCGGGTTTGGGCGCATGTCCCGCCTTTGTGGGCGCGAGCGCAGGATTCCCCCCCAGCCGGCCAGCCCGATCAGCATCGCGACCAGCAGCAGGAGCTGCATCGCCAGCGGCGAACCCAGACCAGCCATTCCGGCCAGCAGCACGGCCAGCGAAAACGGGACGGCTCCCACCAGCGGCGCCAACGCCAGGCGCTCGGCGCGGTCCAGTCCCGTCCGCCGCCCGCCGAAGGCCTGCATCAGCAGCCAGCCGATGCCGAAGATCGCCAGCCAGACGGCCCCCGCCGCCGCCAGCGCCAGCAGCGACTCGGTGGGGAAGCGCCAGGGCCCCTGCCAGGGCGGCGAAAAATCCGTGGCGAGGATCCGCCGCCATTGGAAACGCAGCGCCTGCTCGACCAGCAGCCAGACGCCCAGCCCGAGGACGGCCGCCAGCACGACGCCAGCCAGCGGGCGCGGGCTTACGGCGGCGCCATGGGGTCGGGACAGGCCGGGGGTTTGGGGTTGTTCCACTACGACGCCGCTGTTAAAGTGATGCCAGCGCCCGCGCGGCGGCAGGCGCCGGGGCGGTCTGTGCTGCCCCCATTGACGCCCGAATGGGAACAAAATGCAAGCTCGCAACGCTCCGGTCGCTCCCGCCCGCACCCTTCGGATCGGCATCGTCACGCTCGGCTGCGACAAGAATACCGTGGACAATGAATACTTGGCCGGGCTGCTCGACGAGGCCGGCTGCGAACTGGTGACCACCCGCCGCGAGGGCGATGCGCCGCTGGACGCGGTCGTGGTGACCACCTGCGGCTTTATCGGGCCGGCCAAGGAGCAATCCATCGAGGCGATCGTCCAGCTGGCCGAGCGCAAGGAGCGCACCGGTGACCCGCGCCGGCTGTTCGTCTCGGGCTGCCTCACCCAGCGCTACGGCGAGGAGCTGATGCGGGAGATCCCGGGGATCGACGGTATGGTCGGGGTCGGCCAGTTCGCGCGGCTGGCCGAGATGATCCTGACGGCCGACGGCCGGGAGGAGGCGGGCACGGTTGAGCTGGCCGCCGAGCCGCAGGTGGACATCTATCGCCTGATGCGTCGGCGCCCGCTCGAGAACCGCCCCTATGCCTTTCTCAAGATCAGCGACGGCTGCAATCATGGCTGCACCTTCTGCTCGATCCCGCTGATGAAGGGCAAGCTGCGCTCGGTGCCGCCGGAGATCGTTTTGGAGGAGGCGCGCGGGCTGTTGGCGCGCGGGGCGCGGGAGCTGAACCTGGTGGCACAGGACCTGTCGGCCTGGGGCGTGGATCGCTGGCCGGAGTGGCGACTGCCCCGGCTTTTGCGGGAGCTGTGCCGGCTGGAGGGAGACTTCTGGATTCGCTGCCTTTACGTCTATCCCGGTCAAGTGACCGATGAACTGCTCGAAGTGATGGCCAGCGAGCCGAAGGTGCTGCCCTATCTGGATATGCCGCTCCAGCACCTGGACCCGGCGGTGCTGCGCCGGATGAAGCGCCCTTTCCACGAGCGCAATACCTACGAGCTGGTGGAGCGGATGCGGGCGGCTGTCCCCGGTTTGGTGCTGCGCTCGACGATGATCGTCGGGTTCCCCGGCGAGAGCGTCGCCGAGCACCGCGCAATGCTCAAGGGGATCGAGCGGCTGCGTTTTGACCGGCTGGGGGCGTTTGAATATTCGCCGGAGGAGGATACCCCGGCGGGCCGGATGCAGGGCCAGGTCGCCCCGCGCACCCGCAGCCGGCGCTGGCACGCGGTGATGGTCGCCCAGGCGCCGATCGCGCTCGAAAAGAATCAGGCCCGCGTCGGTGGCGTCGAGCGCGTGCTGATCGAAGGCTGGCATCCCGAGCACGCCGCCTGGGTCGGTCGCGGCGCCGGCGAGGCCCCCGAGATCGATGGCAAGGTTTATGTGCATGCGGAGCGGCCGCTCGAGGTCGGCCAGTTCGTCATGGCGCGCATCGAGCGCGCCGAGCCTTATGACCTCTGGGCCCGTCAGGCAGAGTAGTTATCGACCGCCCCCTGCGGTTGCACCTGCCTGCATTCGAATTTGCATATCATTGCGTCTTTAAGGCTGGCAGTTGTGCCGGTGACAAGCAAGGCACCCTGTGGATAATTGAAATTTAACCATTTAAGCTTTTCGACGCAATTGTCGCGGACCGGCATGGATCAGGCTTTGCCTGATGGTGTTGTAGAGATATGCCTGATGGCTGAATCCCGCCTATAACCTGGAGGGCGACCATGTTCCCGCGAATGATCCGCCGACTCGGTCTTCTCATGCTGGTTTTGCTGGCCGCGCTGCCCGTGCGGGCCATCGCGCTCAACCTGCCGGCCGACGGCAGCGGCATGATCAACGGCGCCATCTTCCATACCATCGATCCGATCGGTGGCGGCGTGTTCTCACCTTTCCTCGGGATGCAAGGCGATTTCTTTCAGCATGGCTACAACACCACCGGTTCCCCATTCCAATATAATGAGACCTTTGCCAGCGCCCTGCCGCTGTCGGCGATCCCGCTGGTGAACCTGGGCGGAGTTCATTACCGCGAGTTTCTGTTGCGTGCCACGAATGGCCCCGCCTCGCCCCTGCTGTTGCTCTATGATCTGCGGTTCTATCAGGAGTCGGTTGCCGACCTTCTGGACCACGCGGCCGGCTTCAGCGCTTCGCTCTACGACCTGAACGATGACATGGTCACCATCAATACGGAAAACCCTGGGTTTGCCGATCTCTATCTCTATGTCCCCGACAGCATCTTCAGCGGCAACGGGCCATACGTTTACCTCTATTCGAATTTCTGGTATGCCGGCGGCGAGGCCGACATCTGGGGCGTGCGCTCGCAACAAGTGTTTGTTCCGGTGGTGCCCGAGCCGGCGACGCTGGGGCTGCTGGGCCTGGGCCTTGGCCTGGGCGGTCTGCTGGTTCGCCGCAGCCGCCGCACTCGCGCCTGACGAAAACAATTTCTGAAAACTCGATCGCGCGCCTTCAACCGGGCTGGCCTTGCGGCGAGCCCGGTTGCTGTGTTTGCAGAGGAAAGTGCTTGCGTATTTCGGGGCGGAAATCAAAATGCTGGAAGCAATGAATTTCCTTCAGGAAGAATCACCATGATGAATCGACGCGGGTTTTTGGGGTCATCGCTGGGCGGACTGCTAGCGTTGGGTGGCGCGCCGACGGCTCTCGGCGCCTCGGGCATGGGGGGTGCGGGCGGTCCGGCCGCGCCGGCACCAGCCAGCATCGCGGGGCAGACGCCGGCCCAGTTGCGCGATCTTTTCCGCCGCGACCTGTTTGAGCATTACCTGCCCTTCCAGGACCGCTTCGTCAATGACCGAAAATACGGCGGGTTCATGTGCAATATCAATCCCGCCGGGGAGCACATCTCGACCGGGAAATACATCTGGTACGAGGGGCGCGGCACGTGGGTCTACAGCTACCTCTTCAACCATTTCGGCCAGCGCCCCGAATGGCTCGAGGTGGCGCGACGCTCGATCGAATTTCTCATGCCCCACAAGCCCGAGGGGGAGGGACGGCTCTGGCCGGAGCGCTACACGCGCGAGGGCGAGCCGACGGCGGAGTCCTCGGGCCGAATCTATGGCGACACGTTCGTGGCCGAGGGGATGGCCGAGTTCAGTCGGGCTTCGGGTGAGGCCCGCTGGGTTGACCTGGCGCGCGAGACCCTGTTCAAGTGCGTGCGCCTTTATGACCGCCCTGATTATGTGCCGGGCTCGCAGATGGCGGGGGACGAGGCGCATATCACGGGGGCGCGCGTGCTGGGCCACTGGATGGTGCTGGTGCGCCTGACGACGCAGATGTTGCGCCAGCGGCCTGACGATGCCGAGTTGCGGGCGCTGTCGGACCGCAGCCTCGAGGCAATCATCGAGCACCACCACAACCCCCGCTTTGAGCTGCTCAATGAAGTGATCAGCCATGACATGTCGCGCCATGAGTTCTATGCGCAGTTCAGCTACCTGGGCCATGCCATCGAGACCCTCTGGATGGCGATGGACGAGGCGCAGCGGCGGGGCGACGGGGATCTGTTCCAAATGTTGGCGGGACGGTTCAAGCGCCATGTCGAGGTCGCGAAAGACCGCGTCTACGGCGGCCTGCTGCGCAGCGCCGAGCATGTCGACGAGCACCGCTACACGCTGGACAAGACCTTCTGGGTCCAGCAGGAGGCGCTGATCGGCGCGATGATGCTGTATGAGGCGACGAGGGACCCTTGGGCGCTGGAGCTGTGGAATGAGCTGTATCCCTGGGTACGGCGCTCGTATCTGATCAAGGGCGGGCCGTTTGAGGTCTGGCAGGTCGTGGCGGATCGGCGCGGCGAGCACAGTGGCAACTTCGGGCGGATGGAGAACTACCACTTCCCCCGCTTTCTGATGCTGAACCTGCAGGTGCTCGAGCGGCTGGCGGCGGCCTGACCGGCTGCCGGCAAGCTGAAGCTGACAACAGGCGCCGGGTCGGGCTCGCTGCTCAGGCAAGCCCCGCCCGGCGCATTGCATTATTGAGGTAAACGCGCATGCAGCCGGCGCTGTAGGCCAGGCCGGCCGGGTGCAGCGGCGAGGACTCCCCGCCCCCAAGCGTGCGCGCCAGGTCACCATCGATGCCAAAGGCAGGGATGTGGTCGGGCACGACGAGGCCGTCGTAACCGACCTCCACCAGCGCATCCATCACTCCCTGCAGGTCAACGTCGCCGTTATCCATGAAAGTCTCCTGAAAACGGGGCAAGGTCCCGCGGACGTTGCGGAAATGGATGTCGATCAGCCTGCCGCGCGAGCCGAACCAGCGGACCGCGTCGGCGGGATCCAGCTCGGTGACCGCCCTGCCGGCCTCGGCCCAGGTGCCGATGCAGAGCAGGATGCCCAGGTTGGGACTGTCGCAGAGCTCGAAGGCCTGGCGGTAGTGGTCGAGCGAATAAAAAATGCGCGCCACTCCGCCCTGCTCGGGAATCGGCGGGTCGTCGGGGTGGACGGCGATGCGCACGCCGGCGGACTCGGCCACCGGCAGCAGGCGATCCATCATATATTTGAAGGCCGCGCGGACCTCATCGGCCGACCAGCGCCGCTCGCCGGGGCGGTCGCGCAGGCGATATTCCGCAAGGTCGAAGACTCGCGTGGAGAGGCCGTCCATCTCGGCGCGGCCGGTGCTGTAGACCTGGGAGTTGGGCAGCAGGCCGTTCCAACTGATGGACCAGGTCGGGATCTCGAGCCGGCCGAGCAGGGCGATAAAATCAGCCAGTTGGTCCAGCTGCCGATCACGCTCGGGTCCGCCCTCCAGCAGTGCCGGGTGGCGCATGCCGCGGTTCATGACGGTGTAGATGCGCACCCCAGCGTCTTGATAGGTATCCCGGGTTTGCGCGAGGCGGTCGGGGGCGGCGTCCTCGCCATTGAGGTCGAGCCGGCACCAGGTGAGCCCCAGTTGGCTGAGAAAATTCAGCTCGGCGGTGCCCAGTCCGGGAGGCAGGCGCATGCCCAGCTTGATACCGGGCTCGATCTGAACGGGCCGGGGAGATTGCCCGGCGGCCGGCGCGGCCACTGGCCAGGCTCCCGCCAGCAGCGCCCCGCCCAAGGCCGATAGATTGTTCTTCAGGAAGTCGCGGCGTTGCATGATGGTCATTTTCCTCCTGCAATCCATCCACCCCGGGCGGGCGGTTGAGCTGGTGGGTCAGTTGGTCGGACGCATGGTCTCGTGCATGTGGACGTTGATCCAGCGATTGGTCTCGCGATCGAGCCGGAAGACACTGGTGAAGATGAAGTCGGCGCCCTCCTCGCCGCGCGGGCCGAGCTTGCCGTCATAGGTGGCGAAGGCGCCACCGTTGCCGAGCAGCTGAACCTTGATATCGCTGAGCCTGATGTGGAGGTTCTTTTCGGGGAAGCGCTCGGCGAAGATTGCGAACAGTCGCTCGGCGCTGAGCTTATTGGCGCGGGCGCTGTAGAGCTGCCAGTCGGGGCTGACAAGCTCGCCGAGCGCGGCCAGGTCCTGGGCCTCGAATGCGCGCGCGATCGACTCAATGGCGGCCTTGATTTCCTCGGCATGTTGGGCCTCACGCTGCGCGCGCCGCTCGGTGCGCTGGGCGTCGGCTGCCCGGCCGGTGGTCGGCTGCTGGGCGCGCGAAACGGGCATGAGCAGCGCCCCGGCCAGCACCCCCAGGATGATCAACCCGAAAAACTTGTTACGCATGGTCTGCTTCCTTTGCTCGTGGTCATGATCGCACTTGTGAACGAAGGTCGCGCGCCGGGCCACGGCGCTTCTTGACAGCCACGCCGGTGGTAACAAATATAAACGGGCGAGCGCACGCCACAAGTGGAGGTTCCATCATGCAAGTTGCCGCCAGCGCGAGCCAGTGTTTTCAGCGTGGCCTGCCCGACCTGCTGGCCATCGGGATCGTCAAGGACCGCCACGGCCGGCACAATCCGATCACGCTGTCGTGGATCATGCAGACGTCACGGATGCCCCCGATGCTGGCTTTTTCGGTGGCGCCCCAGCGCCACAGCTTTGAGGCGCTGCGCCAGGCCGGTGAATTTGTCATCGCCTATCCGGCTGAGGGCCAGGAACGCGAAACGGTGCTTTACGGCACGGCCTCGGGCCGTTCGATGGACAAGCTGGCTCGTGGTGGCTCGCGCATCGAGGCCGCGACGAGGATCGATTCGGTGCTGATGACCGATGCGGTGGCCAATTTCGAGTGTCGCCTGACTGACGAACTGGTCACCGGCGACCACTCGATCTTCGTCGGCGAGATCATCGCCGCCCACATCAACGCCGACCCCACCCGCCGCCGGATTTACGCATTTGAATACACCGACTACGCCCCGGTTGCGCGGGGGTGAAACCCCGCCGCCGCCGGTCGGTTTTCCGTGAAATCGGCCGGCGGGATGCCTAAGCTGTCTGAGGGGGAACGGCCCCCACGCCCACATCGAAAGGAACATCCATGAAACCGATAGGCATCGGCATCATCGGCCTGCACCATCAGCATCCGCGGTGGTATTTTCCGCTCTGGGCGCAGTTGCCCGAGTATCGGCTGCTGGCGATCAGCGATCCCGACGAGCCCTTCCTGGATCGGGAGAACGAGTTTTTCGGCCTGGACGCAACCAGTGATTATCGCCGGCTGCTGGACCGGCCCGACATCGAGGCGGTGCTGATCTTCCTGCCGCACTCGCAGATGCCCGAGGCGGTCGCGGCCGCCGCGGCAGCCGGCAAGCACGTGATCGTCGAGAAGCCATGCGCGGCGGACCTGGCGGGGGGGCGGCAGATTCTTGATGTCGCGCGCCGCCACCCGCGCATCAAGATCAGCTCTCCCTATTGCTGGCGCAATCATCCGGTCAGCGATCGCATCGCGGAGTCGGTGCGAGGCGGGCTGCTGGGCCAACTGCACACGATGGAGGCGCGGCTCAACGCGGGTGGCGCCGAGCGCTACATCCGCGACAACGCCCCCTGGATGCTGGACGCGGCAGAGCGCGGCGGGCCGTTCTGGAACCTGGGCGTCCACTGGATCGATTATCTGATGTGGCTGACCGGGCGGCGCGTGCGGAGCGTCTTTGGCCGGATGAGCGGGCCGTTCGGGCCGCCCAACCGCCACATCGAGGACAGCGCCCAGGCGATCCTGGAGTTCGAGGACGGCGCCCACGCGATGCTCGACATCAGCTACACGATACCGGCCGAGTATCCCGGTTCGCGCGATATCTATGTCGCGCTGCGCGGAACGCGGGGGGTTGCCTCGTGGGCGCCGGCCTGGGAGGGCAACGTGGATGAACTGCTGCTGGTCAGCCGGCACGAGTCGCTGGGTGAGAGCGAGCGGGCGCGGCGGATCCAGATCGAGAGCCAGCCGGTCAAAGGCTATGGCGGCGAGATGGGGCTGCGCTGGCTCAAGGCGTTTGCCCGCGCCGTCCGCGAGGACGCCGCGCCGCCCGTGACGCCCGAACAGATGTTCGAGACGCTCAAGGTGGCGGATGCCTTTTATCGCTCGGTGGCCTCGGGCCAGCCCGAGCCGGTGGAAGGCTGAAAACGATTGAAATGAAAAGAAGAGTGCGGCAGCCCGTCTGCCGCACTCTTCTTTTTAAGATGCAAGTTTACTTGACCAGATCGAGCAGCGGGAGCTGTTCGATCTCGGCCTGCAGGCGGGCCAGTTCGTCCTCGAAGCGGGCGCGCTGGTCCTCGATGAATTCCTCGGCCAGGCGGCTGTAATACTCGACGCCGTGGAGCAGGTTCTCGCGGAATTCGCGGAAGTATTTAGGCGTGCGCTGCGAGAGGCCGAGCGAGTGCTTGTCGATTTCCTTCTTGAGGTAATCGACGTAGAGCGACAGCTCGCGCAGGAACATGTGCGGGCGGTCGGGGTTGGCGAGCAGCGAGAGACGGCCGTAGATGTGGCCGACCATCTCCTCGAGCGTGGCGATGCGTGAGAAGTTGACGATGTTGGGGCCGGCGCAGACGGCGGGGGTGGCCTCGGGGTCGATGCCGATGTTCAGCGTGATGGCGCCGGCGAGGTCATGGCAGATGCAGCTCTTGGCGAGCACGCCCCGCTGAATCACCGCGCGCTGCTCCTCGGTCAGGTCGTCCTCGGTCAGCTTCTTGAGCTTGAGGGTCTGGTAGGCGCGGGCGGCCGTGCAGATCGGCTTTTCGGTGAATTCGGTATTGTGCAGCTTGAGGAAGCCCTTGGGGCAGGGGCTGCCGGGGCGGCCCTCCTCGATGCGCTTGCGGCGGGCGATCTCGCTGGGGGAGTGGCGCAGTGTCCAGAAGGGGATGCCGAAGGGGGAAGCCTCGCTCAGGTAGACATCCTCCTCGCTGCGGGCCTCGATCAGTCGCGTCAGTGAGTAGTCGTCGACGTTGGCGACCTCGGGCACGAGCAGGAAGGGGGTGGCCCAGCCGGTGCCATCGACCTCGTAGTAACGCAGCAGCAGTTCCTGCTCGCCGGCGGTGCCGATGCCGCCCTGGACCGTGATCCGCAGCCGGGGCGGAGCGTCGAGCGGGGCGACCCCGCGGGCGGCGAGGGCTTCGTTATAGGGCGTGAAGAGCGAACCGGGCAGCTCGGGGCGGCGCTTCTTGAACTCATCCAGGATCGGGCCCATCAGATAGCCGTCGGTGGCGAAGGCGTGGCCGCCGCAGTTGAGGCCGGACTCGATGCGATATTCGGAGACCCAGAGGCCGCGCTTGGCGAGGAATTTGCCCTGGATCAGCGCGGAGCGGAAATCGCTGACCTTGAGCACGATCTTCTTGCGCGGCTCGCCATCGGCGCCGGGCAGGAAGTCCTCGAACTGGGCGGCGTAGGTGTAGAGTTTCTGATTGAGGCCGGCCGAGAAGATGATCGAGGAGCGCAGGGTGGAGCGGCCGTAGCCGCGCAGGGCGCTCATGGCGTCGCTGTGCTCGGGGGGGAGCTTCTCGCCGCCCTTCCAGCGGTCGGCATCAACCTTGGTCATGATGTTGACGTCGATGGAGCCGGGCACGGCCAGCGGGCGCAGTTCCTCCTGCAGGCGCTTCCGCTCGGCGGGGTCGCCGGTCTGGCGCATCTGGTCCCAGCGGGCGCGCAGCTCGCCCTCGGGCAGCAGGCGGAAGTAGCGGTTGATCTCGCTTTTTTCGTCGTCGAAATCGGAGGCCTGCAGCTCGGCGCTCTGGCGGGCGACCAGTCGGTCGACCAGGTCCAGATAGGCGGTGATGCGGCGGGCGCGGGAGTCTTCCTCGCGCGCTTCAATCGGCTCGTAAGGTTCGCCGGCAGATTCGCTGTGAAAGCGGCGCATCTGTTCGACGAGCACGTCATCGACGATCGACATGACCGAGGCGATGCCGTAGCGGGCGACCTTGAGGGGCGTATCGATGGTGAAACCGGTCCCCATGACCGGGATGTGGAACGTATGTGGAAACATTTCGCCTCGGGACATGACACTTACCTTTCACCATGCGCCACCGGGCGCACTGGCCGGTTCAATCTACTAGGGAAACCCGTCGCTTCCAAGCATGAATTCGCGACGGTGGCGTTTTTTCGCATCAGGCAACATCGGCGGGGCAAACGCCCTTTGCCGATCATCGTTTCGGCCCCGGCTGGAACTGAGTATACTTTATGACCAAACTATTTTTAGGTCCAGTGTATTCAACGGCAGGAGGGCCGTCGCCCCGGGCACGAGGGCGGTGAATGACGTTGTTCCCTCCCCCCCAGCCGCGGAAGCGGCGACACGAGCTGCTCTTGAAATGAGTGGCGCGCCTGGCATGGAAGCGATGTCGAGGACGAGGTGTCGGGTCGAACCTCGCTGAACATGGCCCCCCCTGTGGTTGCCACTGTGTCGCCCTTGCAGGGCTCGGGGAATTTGGCCGGCAGACCCAGGGTTACGCTGCGCTCACCCTGGGCTTTTTGAACTGTGCCCACCCTTTCAGGGTGGAATGCCGGTGCCATACCCGTGCGTCACGCTAAACATATGCTCGACACGACATTGGTGTTCAGGCATGAAATGTCGGCTCGGAGAGCCGACCTACCAACAAAAATGGGTGCCACGCGGATCCGAGTGAAAACTCGGCCGCTGGGCACCCTTTTTGGAATTCGGAATGTGGAATGGGGAGTGCGGAATTGTTATGGC
>JAWLCE010000042.1:0-43870 GCA_041687335.1 Sumerlaeia bacterium
GGGCGGCGGAGCGTTCAGCCTGTGGGTCTGGGGGACGCGACCGCAGCCGGCGCCGAGGAGCAGGAAGATCGAGAACAAAATCAACCGGGTGGGGTGAGCGAACATGGAATGAGCCCTTATGAAATTGAGCCTCTTGGGCGGCACGGATGGTTCGACCAATCATTATGGCGCAAGCAGGGCCGGCAGGCAATGATCGCCAATCTGGCGGGAGGGAGAAGAAGGGGACGCGGATGGACGGCGCGGCGCCGCCGCCACGGGAAAACACCCTTCGAGCCGACACTGGACGCCATGTCGGGTCGAAGACCCGACCTACCACTTCTGGGCCGCGCAGAGAATAAGCCTGAATGAAGCAAATTGAATTTTCGTTTGTGGCGGCGGTAATATTTGTCGGGATGAGTTTCATGACGTCATGCATCAATCCTGCCGATCTGGCCGATCTTCCGCCGCTGCGGCTGGGGGTGGTTTCATACCTCAATATGCGGCCGCTGGTTGAGGGGCTGGAGCATTATGCGGGCGCGGGGCTGACGCTGAGGGCGGGGCCGCCGAGCCGGCTGGTCTGCTGGCTGGAGGCGGGTGAGCTCGACATGGCGATGGTGCCGGTGGCGGCGGTCGTCGCCCACCCGGAGTGGCGCGTGGCGCCGGGCTCGATGATCGGCGCGCGGGGGGCCGTGCGCAGCGTGATCGTCACGGGGCTGGGCCGGGCGGAGTCGTGGCGCGTGCTGCGTCCCGACAGCCACTCCATGACCAGCAACGCGCTGGCGCGCATCCTGCTTACGCAGCGGCTGGGCCGCCAACTCGAGCCCGGGCGGCCGCTGGCGCTGACAGCCCCGAGTTCGCAGGTGAGCTTGCGTCGGGGAGAAGCCCAAGTGCTGATCGGCACGCGCGCGCTGGCCGCCCGCGGTGCCCTGCGAGCCGAGGGGGCCACGATCCTGGATCTGGGGTCGCTCTGGCACCGCTGGACGCGCCTGCCCAGCGTGTTTGCTGTGTGGGCCGCGGCGCCGACCGCGCCCGCCGCTGAGTGGATCGCTTTTCTGGAGCAGGTCAAAGAGGCGAATCAGGAACGGCTCGGGCCGATTGCGCGCCGCTGGGCCGCACGCGGCGAGGATGGCCTGACCCCCCGCCAGGCGCACGATTACCTGAGGCGCAACGTGGATTACAACTTTGACGAGGATGCCCGGCGCGGCCTGTTGCGCTACTACGAGGAAGGCTGCCGCCTGGGCCTCTTTTCGCCCGGCTGGCACCTGTGCATGGTTGAGCCGAAGGAGAGGGTGGCGGCCCCCGACCCGGCCGCGGTCGCGGTGCCCTAAGGCGGCGCGTCGGGGATCAGGCTTCCTTGCGCTCCAGGACCCAGGCCACGGCGCGGCGGAACAACTCCTGGTTGGTGGAGAGGAACAGCTTGCGCTTGATGTTTTCCTGATGGCTCTCGATGGTCTTGACGCTCAGGTGCAGGTTCTGGGCGATCTGGCCGCGGGTGTAGCCGCGCCCAATCAGCTCGAAGACTTCCAGTTCGCGATTGGAGAGCTGCTCGAGGGTGGTCCGGCCGCCGTCCTGATCGCCCCCGGCCATATGGACCAGAAGCCGATCGGCGATCCGTTCGCTCAGGTAAATCTTGCCCTTGAGGACCTGATGGATCGCATCCAACACGCACTGGATCGGCTCATCCTTGCAAACGTAACCCATGGCACCGGCGCGCAGCGCGCGCTCGGCAAAGAGGAATTCGTCGTGCATCGACCAGACCAGCATGCGCACCCCGTTGTGGTTGTTCTTGATCTGTTTGATCAGTTCGATGCCGCTGCCATCCTTGAGTGAGAGGTCAATCACGACCATCTGGGGTGCATGAATGGCAATCAGACCAAGGGCCTCCTGAACGCCGCTGGCTTCGCCACATATTTCAATGTCGGTTTCGGTTTGTATCAACTGGCTCAGGCCATAGCGCACCACCGCGTGATCATCGACGACCAGCATTTTGGTGGCGGTGACTTGACGATTTCGAAGCATGCGTCCTAAGCTCCTCTCGGAACATGCGTCCCATATGTAGAGGCGACCGGAGTGCCATCCTTGCTGCTCACGGCTCGCCAAGATCACATCTATTATTTCCATGATAAATCAACAACTCCGCCATCCGCTAATTTTTGGAATTTGCCCCGATGGGATGGTCGGGAATTTTCCATTGACGGATCAGGCCGGATGCAAAGGAGCGGCGGCCTGTGATCAGGCCGCCGCCCGGGCGATTGGGCCGTTGAAGTGGGGAGATCAGTCAAGCACGCGGATCATCACGTTGCGGAAGCGCGTGGGGACGCCGTAATTCTGGAATCCGAGATAACCTTCGCGCCGCTTCAGGGATTCGCTCCGATCCGGCACTTCGGTAATGTACTGTTCCATGTTGGTCTGGACGATCTGGGTGCCATTGAGCGTGATGGTGAGGTCCTGATCGACCAGGCGCACGACCATCGTCTGCCATTCGCCGGCGGGGCGGCTGACGCGCTCACTGGGAGCGGCCATGCCGTAAAGCGAGCCGCAATACTGCCAGGGCTTGAGGTTGGCATGCTTCTCGGCGTAATCATCGAGCAACTGGATTTCGAGGCCGTCATCGGCGTCATCGCCCAAGCGGAAATGAAATCCGCTGTTGCCGCCCGCGGAGACCATGAAATCGAAGCTGATTTCGAAGTTCCGGTATTTGTCGGCCGTGCAGAGGACGCGGGCGCCCCCCTCGGCGTCGCGTTTGTTCGGGCCGACGACCAGTTCGCCGTTCTCCACGCTCCAGTGGCGGCCATGGTGCGTCCGCACTTTCCAGCCGACCAGGTTGACCCCATTGAAAAGCGGCAGGAACTGCTCGCCGACGGTGGTGACGGTGGCTTGGGGGGCGGGATCGACGGTCGTGTCGACGGCGGCCTCGGCCGCAAAGGCGCCGCTTGTCATTAGAAACAGTGCAGATCCAACCAGGATGGCTTTCATCTCACGCTCCTTTGGCGATGCAGAATGATGACGGGTGCCGACCAAGCCTGCGCCCGGCGAACCCTTGCAATGCGGCCAGCATGACGCGGCTGCCAAGGAATCTCAAGAGCAGATGGTGGGAGTGACGCCCCTTGTCGCAAAGCGGCCAAGTTTTTGGATCAAGGACGCAAAGGAAGGATCATCATTGGCCGCCGCACCGGGGGGTTCCCCGGCTAAATCGCCGGGGCCCCTTTGGTGCAGGCAAGCGGCGGGGTTGGTTAAAAGTCGGCGGCGTGGCCGAGATCCTCATTGTGCAAGCCGTTGCAGTCCTGCTGCAAGGCGTTGCGCACAAGGCCGACCAGATGCTCGCGCTGGCTATTGAGCGCGTTGACGAAGCGGCCGCGCAGCATGGCGGCCTGCTCGGGGCAGACTTGGCGGAAGAAACTGGCGTATTCGCGCTCCATGACATCCAGGTAGGGCAGGTCCATTTCATCATCCAGCATGGCCAACAGGCGATTGCGGGCGTCATCATCGAGATTGCGCACGCGATCGAGCAATGCCGCCACGGCCTTGGCATTGCGGGGGTTTTCGGGGGAGTTGAGTGGGCGGTTCATGTTGGGACCTCAAGATGGACTGGAGCTGCCTAAAGCCGCTTCAGCAAGGTCTCAAGCAATTCCCCTGCCAACTTTGCAAGGCTGAATTCACTTGGTTTGTGTAATCGCTTACCCATGCAGCGGGTGGTGGGGTCAGCGGGCCGGCGGCCGGCCGTAGCGCTCGAAGAGTTCCACGATCTGGTGGGCGTTGCCCTCCCAGGAGTGGTCACGTTCGGCGCGCCGGCGGGCGGACTGACCCATCTGAGCGGTGCGCTGGGGGTCGCGGATCATCTCGAGCGCCAGTTGCGCCATCCGCTCCACCTGGAGCGGCTCGAAGATGAAGCCCTCGCAGCCGTGGTCCATCGCCTCGCGAATCGCCGGATAGTCGGGGGCAAGGGCTGGAATGCCGCAGGCCTGATACTCGAACAGCTTGGCGGGGGAGGACCAGTAGGTGGTATCGGGAACGACGCCGACATCCAGGGCGCGCAGGTGGGCCGGGATCTCGTCGTGGGAGACCGAACCGATGAAACGGACATGATCGGCCAGGCCCGCCTCGCGGACGCGGCGGCGGCTGAGCTCGAGCTTTTCACCCTCACCGCCGATGACGACGAAGGCGAAGGGTGGGGCCTGGAGCTGGCGCAGCCGGGCGGCCACCTGGTCGAGCAGTTCCAGCCCATGCCAGCCCGAGAGCGTGCCGACGTAGCCGATGACAAAGACCCCCTCCAGGCCGAGCCGGCGGCGCGTCTCGGTGCCGTCGCCGGGGCTGAAGCGGTGCAAATCGACGGCCATCGGCATCTTGACGATGCGCTCGCGCGGGAAGCCCAGCTCGGAGATCTCCCGCACCAGCGGCTCGCTGACGACGATGATACAGGGGGATTGACGAACGATGCGGCGCTCGACGAAGCGGGCCAACGAACCCAGGCGGATGCGGCCTTCCTGCTCGCGCGTCAGGAACGCGTTGAGCTCGACCAGTCGCGGCAGGTCGTAGCGGCGGGCGGCGCGGCTGCCGGCCGTATTATAGAGCGTGTAGCGCTCATAGATGGCATCGGGCTGCCACTCGCGCACCAACTGGTCCAGCCGGCGGCCGAAGCGGTAGTTGAGCAGGATGTGGCGGCCGTCGAAGCTGAGCTTGCGCGAGCGCGGCGGCTCCACCAGGTCGACCTGCAGCGAGCTGCCGTCGCGGTCGCCGTCGTCGTTGGAGCAGAGCAGCCGCACCTGATGGCCGAGACGCTCGAGCACCAGGCAGGTTTCGCGGACATGGGTTGAGCAGCCCTTGCGGCCGAAGACGGGGATGCCGGGGTCGGCGCAGAGGTAAAGAATCTTCATGAGGAGGCCTTTAAGTCGATCAGGAAACGTTCAGGGGTGGCACAGGCCATGTCGATGAGGCGCGCCATTTCTGCGACGGCCGGGCCGAGACCGGAAAAGACCGCCCGGCTGATGATGGAGTGGCCGATGTTGAGCTCGCGCATGTGGGGGATCGCCGCCACCGGCAGCACGTTGTGGTAATTGAGGCCATGGCCGGCGTTGATGCGGATGCCGTGGGCGTGGGCCAGCTCGCAGGCGGTGGCCAGGGCGCGCAGGTGGTGGAGGCGGTCGGATTCGGCGCGGGCGTTGCAGTAGGAGCCGGTGTGGAACTCGACGTGGAGCGCCCCGCAGCGTCGGGCGGCGTCGACCTGTTCACGGGTGGGGTCGATGAAGAGGCTGACTTCGATGCCGGCCTCCTGCAGTCGGCGGATGGTCTCGCGGAGGGGCTCGAGCTGGCGGGCGACATCGAGTCCGCCCTCGGTGGTCACCTCTTCGCGCCGCTCGGGGACCAGGGTGACGATCTCTGGGCGCAGCGTGAGGGCCCGCTCGACCATCTCGGGGGTGGCGGCCATTTCGAGGTTGAGGTGGCCGCGGACGACCTGACGGATCAGCAGGGCGTCGCGATCCTGAATGTGACGCCGGTCCTCGCGCAGGTGGATTGTGATGCCGGTGGAGCCGGCCTGCTCGACGATGCCGACGGCGAGAACGGGGTCCGGCTCGGTGCCGCGCCGGGCCTGGCGCAGCGTGGCGAGATGATCAATATTGACGCACAGCGTGGCCATCGTGGGGTTTATCCTCTCAGTCTTGGACGGCAGGGGACTCCGCGGGCGGAAGCGGCGCCGCGGGCACAAACTCGAAGTTGACCAGGTTGGGAATTACGCGCAGCACCCGCACCTGACCACGCAACTGGGCAGGGGCGGAGGGCTTGAGGTGCGCCTCGACGCCGATCGACTGCGGCGGACCGGGCTCGGGGACCGGATCGCGCACCGGATAGATTTCGAGGTCCTCGCTCTGAAGCTGGTTGAGCGAGGAGGCCGGGCCCTCAACCTCGACATCGACGGCCGGCGGATCGATCAGGGCCGTAAGCTCACCCGGCAGGGCCAGCACGGTCACCGGCACCTGCTCATAGACGCGCCGTTCGCGCTGCTCGACCACGCCGATATCCACAGTGACCGTTCGTTGCGCCGGATTGACCAGATAAACCTCGGGCGGCAGTTCCAGGGTCGGGAAGACCTGACCGCTGCCGGAGACGGCGCCGAGATTGACAGGCCGTGTGGGCAGGCGCTTGGTTTCGGCAAGTTGCGCCAGGGCGGCCACCGACCCGGTCACCTGCACTTCGGAGGGCTGTGCCTGGGGAGGCGCGATCAACTCGAGATGGCGGGGCAGCGAGCCGGTGGTGACAATATCCACCTGAACGACAAGTGTGCGCAAGGCGGCGGTCAGCTGAACCTGGGAGGGCTCCACATCAATGACGTGGATGGAGTGGGGGAGGCCGAGTCTTTCGACGAGGCGCGGCTCGACCTGATAGTCGGCGCGCTGGAGCACGAGCTGGTCATTGAGGCGCTCGGTCTCGGTGATGAACAATCCGCGGGCATCGACCTGGAGGCTGAAGTTGCGGGCAACCACCCAATTGTGCAGCTCGGAGGGGTAGCGCACGCGGATGCGCACCTCGTCGGGCGACCGCGACACATCCATGTAGGGGGGGACCTGGGTCACGACGACGCCCACGCCGGTGACCCACGTGGTTTCGAGTTCCTGCTGGCGGGCGATGATCCAGATGACCAGCGCGATGAAGAGTGCGGGCAAGATCAGCTGCAGATGCTCGCGCAGGGTGGTTTCATGGCTCATGCTCGGCCTCCGCTTCCTCCGGGGTCAGGCGGATGTTGAGCTCGCGGCGCAGGCGGCGCAGCAGATCCTCGATCCTGAGGTTGCGCTCGAAATGACCATCCACGGCGAGCGAGACGGCGCCGCTCTCCTCACTGATGGCGACCACGACGGCGTCGGTCTCCTCGGCCATGCCCAAGGCAGCCCGGTGGCGCGTGCCCAGGTCGCTCGGCAGTGACTGCTCGTCGGAGAGCGGCAGGATGCAGCCGGCGGCAACGAGGCGGTCGCCGCGGATGATAAGCGCGCCATCATGGAGCGCCGAGTAAGGGGTGAAGATGGTCCGGATCAGCTCGGGTGAGACGGCGGCGTCGAGGTTGGTGCCGCTACCGGTGTAGGGATCGAGGGGGTTGCGCCGTTCGATGACGATCAGGGCGCCGACATTGCGGTTGCTCATGACGTTGACGGCCGAGACGACCTGGTCGACCACATCACTCTCGCGGCTGGCGAAGAAGGTGCGGAAGAAGCGCACGTGGCCCAGGTTGGTCAAGGCGCGACGGAAATCGTGCTGAAAGACGATGAGGAACACCAGCACGACGACGATCCAGAAATTGTGGAAGATCAGGATCATCGCCTGCATCTGCCAGGTGCGCACGAACAGGTAGATCAGCAGCGTGGCGGTCAGGAACGAGATGAAGCCCATGAGGGCAATGTTGGAACGCGAGCCGCGCAGCAACGCAAACAGCAGGTAGAAAAAAACGGCGACCAGGCCGATATCGAGCAGGTCGATGAGGCGAAAATTATAAAAAGTGGCGGTCAATTCCTGCATGGCAGCGCGGGTCCGATGGACTGGGGCCGGCGGCCTTGCAAGCGCCCACCGACGACGTTAATCTGACATTATGCGGATCCTGCGGCCGCTTGCAAGATATCTGACTTTTCATGAAGGAATTTCATGTTGATTCATTCCACTTCCGGAGCCCCGGCCAATGGCGCCCAGCGCCCGATCGGGGCGCTGCTGTTCGACATGGATGGCACGATGATCGACACGCGCCGCTATCACATGGAAGCCTGGCGCGAACTGGTGGGGCAGCTGGGCCTGGGCGAGCGCGAGTATGAGGTGGCCTACAACGGCTTCGGCAAGACGAACCGCGCGATCTTCGAGGCCTGGTTCGGCCCCGAGGGGCGGCAGCGGAACGATTTCGAGGAGCTGGGCGAGCGCAAGGAGGCGCTGTTCCGGGAGCTGATCGCGGGGCGCGAGCAGGGCCGGCCGGGATTGAAGGAACTGATCGACCAGGCGCGCCGGCGCGGGCTGCGGATTGCGCTGGCGACGTCGGCGCCGCGCTCCAACGCGATTTTCCTGATCGAACAGTTGGGGTTGGCACGCCAGTTCGACGCCTTGGTCTGGAGCACGCCGGCGATGCAGAGCAAGCCCCACCCGGACAGCTTTCTGCTGGCGGCCCGGCGGCTGGGCGTGGCGCCGTCGCGCTGCGTGGTGTTCGAGGATTCGATCCATGGGTTCTGGTCGGCGCGGAGGGCGGGGATGCGGCTGCTGGCGATCGCCGAGCGCAGCGAGGACTGGGTCCGCTGCCGGATGTGGACGCCTTGGGTGATGCGTGACTTCCTGCCGGCGACCGAGCTGCTGGGCCTGGGCTGAACAGCCGGGCGACAGGCTTCCATCGCCCCGAAAGGGAAGTATGCGGCAGTTGCCGATGCCGGTGGGGCGGGCTATGATGAGGCCGGAAATTGAGCTGACAACTTTTCAACAGGGAGCAAGAAGATGAACCGAGGGCCGCTTGTCGCAATCCTGGCGATCTTCTGGCTGGCGGTCGCGCCAGTCCAATCAGCCGAGCTGGAGTGGCATGACCTCCGCGAGCTGACCGTCGAGGGCATGGGCTGGAGCGACACCGCGACGCCATGGGAGCGGCTGCCGGCGCGCGCCGAGGGGAAGGTCGACGGTTCGGTCCACCGGCTGAGCCAGAACTCGGCGGGAATCAACGTGCGTTTTGTCACTGACGCCCCGGCGATGTCGGTGCGCTGGACGCTGCGCAACAGCTCCACCTACATGCACCACATGACGCCGCTGGTGCACAGCGGCTTCGACCTCTATGCGCGCGACGGGGAGCGCTGGCGCTGGCTTGGTTTTGCCTCGCCCGCCGGCGCGCCCGACAATGAAAAGGAACTGGTCTCGGACATTCCGGCGGAGCGACGCGAATACCGGCTCTATCTGCCGGCCTATAATGGCGTGCTCAAGGCCGAGCTGGGCGTGCCGGCGGGTAGCGTGGTGGAGGCGGCCCCGGCCCGGCCCGCCGAACGCGCCAAGCCGATCGTGTTCTACGGCACCTCGATCACCCAGGGGGGCTGCGCCTCGCGGTCGGGCATGCTCTACTCCTCGATCCTGTCGCGACGGCTGGACCGGCCGGCCCTCAACCTCGGCTTCAGCGGCAACGGCCGCATGCAGGAGCCGGTGGTGGAGCTGCTGTGCGAGCTGGACGCGGCGGTCTTCGTGCTCGACAACCTGCCCAACATGCAGGCTGATGAAATCACCGAGCGCGCGAAGCCGACCGTGCTCGCGCTGCGCGCGGCCCACCCGGGCACGCCAATCATCCTCGCCGAGGATCGCGACTATTCGGCCGCATGGCTCAAGGCCGGCAGCGCCGCGCGCAATCACAGCAGCCGTGCCGCCCTTCGCGCGGCCTACGAAGAACTGGTCGCCGAGGGCGTCAAGGGGCTTTATTACATCGAGGGGCCGCCCCAGCTGGGCGATGAGGACGGGGTGACGGTCGACGGCTCGCACCTGACCGACCTGGGCATGGTCCGGCTGTCCGATAGCTTTGAGCCGGTCATCCGCCAGGCGCTGCGCGACTCGGGGCAGGTCGAGTAGCGGCGGCGGGGATCGTTACCAGCCGTAGCCGAGACGGACGTAGAGCTCCTCGGGCAGGCCGGCCTGGCGAATGGCCTGCTGGGCCGAGAGCACATCGTAAGGCACGCGGTGATAGGCGATGAGCTTCTCATCCAAGTCGACCAGGACAAAACAGGCGGCGGGGTTGCGGTCGCGAGGCTGGCCGACACTGCCCACGTTGATCAGGTAGCGGACGTCATCGCGGATCGGGATCGGCTGCAGCAGATTATCGGGGCAGCTCATTTCATCGTTCTCCAACTGGACCAGCAACGGCTGATGTGAGTGGCCGATGAAGCAGAAGGGTTCACGGAAGGATTCGAAGGCGGCCCGCGCCGCGCCGAAGGATTGGACGTAGCCCCATTCCTGTGGAAACTCGGGCGTGGCGTGGACAAAAAAGAATTCCCCCAACGCCATCTGATAGGGCTGGCGACCGAGCCAATGGACGTTTTCGGCGGTCAGCCGGCCGCGGGTCCATTCCAGGGCCTGGCGCGCCAGTTCGTTGAAGGACGAGATATCGGTGCGGCCGATGGCCGCATGATCGTGGTTGCCGGCGATGGTCGGGATCGAGCGGTCTGCGAGCAGTTGGATGCATTCGTTGGGGAAGGCGCCGTAGCCGATCACGTCGCCGAGGCAGACGATGGCCTCGGGGCGCAAGCTGTCAATCGACCTCAGCACCGCCTCCAGGGCGTGCAGGTTGCCGTGGATGTCGGACAGCACAGCCAGTCGGCGCGGCTCAATCGATGTCATAATCTTTTCCGGTCAACAGCTTCAGCCGCCGTGCCGCCTGACGCCGGATGGCAGGGCTTTTATTGGCCAGCGCCTGCTCCCACATGGCGATCTCGCCGGCCAGATCGTCGGGCGGGGTCGGGACGGCGGATGGCGATGTGTCTTTCATCGACCTGCTGGTCACGTCGGCAGCCTCGCGCAGCGAGACCACGGCCAGGTCCTCAAGCAATTGCTCCACGTCCTGATTGTCGTCGGGCTGGGGCTGCTGAGCCGGGGGAATGGCGCTCCACTTGAGCCAGTCCTGCTCGGGTGCCTCGGCGGCCGGGGCAGGCGGAAGCTCCTCGGCGTCGGGCCCGGCTGAATCGTCCAGCGAGGCTTCGGGCTCGGGCTGCGGGTTCAGGTCCAACAGGCCACTGAAATCGGTGGCTTGGAGGGGCTGCGCCTCAACGGCGGGGTCGGCCTCCGCCGCGGAGGGGGGGGCCGTCGGCGCCAGTTCACGCGGCACGCGGCGCGGGGTGGACTGTTCTTGGGCCACCGCTTGGTGAAACTCGAGCGTGACGCTCTGGCCCAGCCCGATCACGTCGCCGTCCACGAGGGGACATTCTTCGACCTGGCGGCCGTTGACGGTGGTGTGGCGCCACGAGCCCAGGTCGAAAATCATGTATTTGCCGCCGCGGCGCAGGATCTGGGCATGGCGGCGCGAGATCATCCAGTCGGTGAAGCGCAGCTCGCAATCGGCATCGCGCCCCAGTGTGACCTGCATGGCGTCCAGCTTGATGAGTTCGCCCTGGCGGCGACCCTTGGTGACGATCAGCTCGGCCGCCGGCGGCGGCTCGTGGTTGACCAGCACCGTGTGCTCGTCCTGGTCGGGGCTGACCGGGGCGGGCGCGGGGGCTGACTGGGCATCATAAAAGAACAGCTCGTGCTTGCCGATCTGGATCACGTCGCGATCGACGATCTGGACGCGATGGATGCGCACGCCATTGACGAAGGTGCCGTTGGAGCTTTCATGATCCTGGATGATGTAGCCCTCGGGATGGCGCTCGATCACCGCATGCAACCGTGAGACGGCCAGGTTGTCGATGTGGATTTCGTTCTGGGGCGCACGTCCGATTCGCAGGCGGTCCTGCACGAACAGATACTTCCGGATGTTGTCGCCCAGTTTGATAATGATCTCGGGCATGGCTTTCATGCCTTTCCTGGCTGAATCGGAACATTGATCCGCAGCGGCGGCCGAATATGACCCCTTAATTGTCGGCACAACGTCATTACCATTGTACCGACGACAGGGGATGTCCATCTATTTTTCGGCCGATTCGGTTCCGGGCTTGAGAAAAACCCTGCCGCCGCCCCGATCGGACGCCTTGCCAATTGCATTTCCAGCGGCAGGGGGGCATCGTAGGGCGCATGGAGACGACCCCGCGAGCCCTGCGCATCCTGATGCTGTCCGCCGGCCGGGTGGCCGGGCCGGTCTCCGGCGGGGAGCTGCGCATCCATCACCTGGCAGCGGAGCTTGGGCGGCTGGGCCACCGGGTCGAGCTGGTGGGGCTGGTGGCGCGCAACCACCCGCGCCGCCGGCTGGACGCGCAGGGATTGGCGGCCGAGGAGCGCCACAGCTGGCGACTGGATCTGGCGCTGCTGGCGGACCGGCTGCGGCTGGCGCCGGCCTGCGAGCTGCCGTTGTGGCTGGCGGGGCTGGGCCGGGAGCTGGCGCGGCGAGTGGCGGTCGAGGAATTCGATATCATCCAATGCGAGCTGCCCTGGTGGCTGCGGGCGGCCGAGGCGGTGCGCGGCCGGGCCCGGATCGTCTATGGCGCCCACAATATCGAAGCTGACTGGTGGGCGCCGCGACTGGCGCGGTTCCCGTTGGGCGCGAGCTGGCGGAGGCGGCTGGAGGCGCAGGAGCGGCGGGCGATCGAGCGCAGCGACGGGGTCATCGCCTGTTGCGCGGCTGACGCGAACTGGATGCAGGGCAACACCCGCCTCGAGCCGGCGCGACTGGCCGTGGTGGCCAATGGTTTCGACGCGCGCCGGATCGCCCCGCCCGACGCCGAAAGTCGCCGGCGCGCGCGTGAAAAGTTCGGCTTTGCCGAGGATGAAAAAGTGGCGCTGTTCATCGGGGCCGACGTGAAGCCCAATCGCCAGGCGGCGCGAGTGATCGCCGGGAAGATCGCGCCGGCGCTGCGCGGCGAGCCGATCCGGCTGGTCGTGGCGGGGCGGGTCGCGCGCTCACTGGAGCCGGCGGCGGGCGTGACGCTGCTCGGGCCGGTCGAGGACTCGCTCGAGCTGCTGCATGCCGCCGACCTGGCGCTCAACCCGATGCAAAGTGGCTCGGGCAGCAACATCAAGCTGATCGAGGCGCTGGGGGCGGGGCTGCCGGTGGTGACGACGCCATTCGGGATGCGCGGCTTCGAGGCGCTGGCCGATCGCATGCTGGTGGGTGAAGTGCCGGAGATGGCGCGGCTGATCCGTGAGGCACGCCGCGGCGACCCGCCACCGCCGCGCGCTCCGCTGGAGGAGTTTTCCTGGGCGGCGGCAGCGGCGCGCCTTGACCGGCATTACCAGCGCCTGCTCGAACTGCCCTTCAAATCCTAACCATCGGCTTGACCCGGCGGCGCGGAATGTCGAAAAGCACATGGGGCACGCACGAGCCCCTTGCGCCGGGGCGGGCGCGGGTATTGAATCATATAAGGATGAGTTTCATGAGCCCCCCGATCACCCCCCTGCATGCGTCCTGCCCGCGACTGATCGCAATCACGCCGCCCGGTTTTTTGTTTGAGCTGGCTTGGGAGCGGCAGGTTGAAGAGGCCCTGGCGGCGGGGCTGCCGGCGATCATGCTGCGCGAGCATGCACGGGTCAGCGACATGCTGCTGGCCATGCAGGCCGAACGGCTGCGCCGGCTGACCCGCAAGCATGGAGCGCAGTTGATCGTCAACCGGCGGCTTGAACTGGCGCGCCAGATCGAGGCCGACGGCATCCACAGCGGGGTCGGCGGGCCTGATGCCGAGACCTGCGCGCGGCTGGGCGAGGGCGCACTGCGCGGCTGGTCGGCTCACTCGCCCGCCGAGGCGATGAATGCCTTCGCCGCCGGCTATGATTACATCACCCTCAGCCCGATCTTCGTTTCGCCGCGGAAGGGACCGGCGCTGGGGTTGGGTCCGCTGCGCAGCTTGACGGCCTGCGCGCCCGGGCCGGTGCTGGCGCTGGGCGGGATCGATGCGGGACGGGCAAAGGATTCGCTGGACGCCGGCGCTTATGGGGTGGCGGTGATCCGGGCGGTCTTTGGGCAGCTCAGTCCGGCCCCGGCGGTACGGCTGCTACTGGGCCGGTTGGCCGCCCAAGGTCGAAGCTAGCGCGGCTTGCGCTCGAACAGACGCGAAAGCAGGGGGCGCCGGTTGGAGATGAAGCGGTAGGCCCATTCGCTGGCGGGGGCAAAGCCGGGGACGCGCCGGTAGAGCCGCAGCGGCAGGCCCCAGCCCCGACCCGCCAAGGCCAGCAGGCGAAATGTTGCATGGGCGCCGCTGCTGACGCGACCATCGGGCTCGATCAAATGGACCGAGCGCTCGAACGCCGCGCGCGGAATCTCCGGGAAGTCCCCCGCCACCTGCTGGAGCGGCTCAAAGCGCGCCCGCTCGCCGGTCAGGCGACGGCCCAGCCGCACCATCGCCCGGCAGAATGGACACTCGCCATCATAGGCCAGCAGTGGCCGCTCGGGCCGCCGCAGGGGATCGATCGTCGGCTCCGGCTCATCCATGACTTGATGATAACCCGACCGCCCTCCCATACCGAATCATGTTGCACGGCGGCGTCGCAAGCGCCGACACTGTTGCGGGGCCGGTAGGCGCGCCTCTGCCTGTGGGCACGAAAATTTTCACCGGAAACTGAGCATGACCACGATGGAGCATGAGCAGACGGCGGTGCGCTGGCGGGGGCGGCCCGGCTGGCGAGGGCAGTCGCTGGCCTCCTGCGCGAGGTTCGATTTTACGGCCCTGCCCTGGGCCAGCCGGCGCCACGCCGGCGAGGGCAAAACCGACGGGATCCTGTGCGTCAAACGCAGCCACTCGCGCCAGGTGCTGCGCGTGGCCGACGCCCGCCGCTTCGGGGCGGAGCTGACCGGGCCGGTCTACGTCAAACGCTACCTGCTCAACAGTCTGCGGCGGCGGCTGGGTAATCTGGTGACCGGCGGCAAGGCGCGCCGCGAGTTCGGACTGGCCCGGCGGCTGGGGGCGCTGGGGTTCCAGACCCCGCTGCCGCTGGCGTGGGCGATTGTATCCGCGCGCCGGCTGCTTATCCCCGGCGCGGGCGACGGCCCCGACTCGGCGGCCAGTTTTCTGCTGACGCTGGAGCTGCCCAACGATGGGACCCTTGCCGAATGGGTGCGAACGGGGCGACAGGGGCCGCTGGAGCCGTTCCTGCGCCAGTTGGCGCGCCTGCTGGCCGCGATGCACGGGCGCGGCTTCTTTCACCCCGACTGCCTGAGCAAGAACTTCTGTCTCGCCCCCGGCGCCAGCTTTGCGGACCCGGCAGCCGATCCGCTGGCGTTGTTCCAGGTCCATGACATCGACGGGGGGCGGCTGGGCGCGCTGTCGACGCGCGGGCGCGCCTTTAACCTTTACCAGATGCTGGCCTCGCTGCGCGGGGACGGCCTGCCGGCCGGGGATGCCTGCCGCGGGCTGCTGCGCGAATACCTCGCCGCCGCCGGGCTGGAGCCGGCCCGCCACGAGCCGAGTTACCGGCAGCGGATCGAGCGGCTGGCCCGGCGACGCGGCGTGGATTTGTTTTGATTCAGCTTTGAAAAAAGAGAGGCCGGAGCGACGCTGCTGCGCCGGCTCCGGCCGTGAAGGTTGAATCTCAGGGCCCGCTCAGCTCCGCCGGCGGCGGCGATGAATCATGCCCAGGCCCGAGAGGCCGATGCCCAACAGCGCCAGCGTGGCCGGCTCGGGAACCACCGGGCTGGGGGGATCATTGGGCCGGACCGAGTCGGGCACCGCGATGAAGTCCAGAATGTTCTCGGAGGCCAAGTTGTTGAGGCCCGTGTTGAAGGCATTGTGGCTGGAGCCGCCCTTGAGATAGAAGCTGCCCCACATCGGCAGGCGCGTGGAGAGGAACTCAAGGTTGACCGTCAGCACGCCGCCAAGTTCCTCATATTTGATCCCGAACAGACCCGTCGGCAGGCCGGGGTTGGATTGCCCGCCCGTCCAGAGCTTGGGAGAATCATTGGAGGGGTTCAACGTGGACTGCAAATAATCGGTCGAGAGGTTGAGGTTGTTGCTAACCTCAAGCATGAAGTGGCTGATGTCGGTGCGCGGCACCGAGAAGCTGTACTGGTAATGAACCAGACCGCCCTCCACCAGATTGATATTCCAGCTCGCGCTGGTGCCGGTCGCATAGTTGCCACTGCCGACCACGCCGTTGCCGATCGAGCGCGAACCTGAATAGTTCGGTGCATCGACCAGAGTGTGGTTGACAGGAATGGCCATGGCGCTGGAGACCAGCCAAATCAGCATCAATGAGCCAAGGCTGAGGTATTTGGATAGCGTGAACATCGTCTTATTTGACCCGCCAGTAGATTGCAAACAGGTGCAAAGCACCTTCTGCATGCAAATAAGCAGGAGTTATGCCAATCCGCGACCGTAATGATTTTATGAGGTAAATCAAAATTTTGCAAGCTTTTGCCGGAACGGCAGATGGCGGCACAATGCCGCTTCCAGCCCAGTTGCAGAATTTTGCATGCAGCTCGGAAATCGAAAAGCGCAATGCATTGCATGTTCAGCTTCGAGGGAGTGAAGCCATATACGCTTCAGCCCTCTGTCGTCGGCTTTTCGACCGAGATCACTTCGATCTCAAAATTCAGGTCGCGGCCGGCCAACGGGTGGTTGGCATCCAGCGTGACCGATTGTTCGTCGGCATGGGTGATGGTGACGGGGAAGGGATGCTCGCCATCGCCGCGGATCTGCAGCACCTGGCCCACCTGCGGTTCGATGTCGGGGGGGAATTCCTCGCGCCCGATGCGGATCACGAGATTGTCATGATGCGGACCATAGGCATCCTCGGAGACAATCCGCGTCTCCTTGGTCTGGCCCGGCTCCATCCCGAGGACGGCTTTCTCGAAGCCCGGGATGAGGGCGTGCTCGCCAACGGTAAACTCGAGCGGTTCGCGACCGTGGGAGCTGTCAAAAACGGTTCCGTCATCGAACTTGCCGGTGTAGTGAATTTTTACGTTATCGCCGTCTTGAACTTCCGCCATGATGCTCACCCCGCCATTTTTGTTGAAAGCATTATACGATATTTGCGCTTGAGGGGGAAAGCGAAAGAAGCGGCACGAAACTCCCAGCGCGGCGAGCCGCAACCAAAAAATGCAGCCACGAATGAACACCAATTCGCACGAATGATGTGAACGCCAAGATGGCCAAGGGGGCGCATCCGCTCGAATTGAACCGCAAAGCGATCAAGCCTGGCCTGGATCGGAGGTTGGGATTGACAGGCCGTGGGTTGAATCCTTGCCCATTCCGTCAAAAACCCAGCCCCGAAGGGGCGATCGCAGGTAGCCGGGGGTGACCGTAGGGAACCCCCGGTCAAGGTGCCCAAAACATCCGAGCCCTGAAGGGGCGGCCGAATCTTCGCAGGATAACAAGCAAAACGACGGATAGTAGTACGAAATGAGGAGCACGAATCGACACGAAAAAGGAACGCCCATCTTGGAGTGGAACATGCAAGTTGACTGGGACGATGTCACCATCAAAGCATCAATTGCAGCCGAGGGCTGGAGTCATTTTCGTGATCTCTTTCGTGCCTTTCGTGAACATCTCAATCAATCTGAAGAATCAAAGCCGTCACGCGCCGGCCAGCTCGTGCAGACCGTATTGATGAATCTTGTTGCGAATGGTGCGCACGCTGACGCCGAGCAGGTCGGCCGTGCGGGTGCGGTTGCCGCCGGTGCGCTCGAGCGTCTGCAGGATCATCCGTCGCTCCATTTCCTCGAGGGTGGCGGGCTGGCCGGGAGCTTCGGGCAGCGGCGCGGCCGGTGCGATCGGGGCCTCGGCGGCGGGACGAATGGCACCGGTCAAATCCAGCCGCAGATCGGCGGGGGTGATCAGCTCCCCGCGCGCCAGCAGGCAGGCGCGCTCGATCATGTTCTCCAGCTCACGCACGTTGCCCGGCCAGCGCTGGGCGCGCAGCCAGGGGAGGGTCTCGGGGGCCAGCCGGCGCGGGGGGCGGTCGGGGCGGCGATACTTATTGAGGAAAAACTCCGTCAGCGGCTCCAGATCCTCGGCGCGTTCGCGCAGGGGCGGCAGCGGCAGCCCGATCACGTTGAGCCGGTAATAGAGGTCCTGGCGGAACTCGCCGTTGGCGACCGCCTGCTCGAGCTGGCGATTGGTGGTGGCAATGATGCGCACGTCCAGCCGCAGCGGCTCGCTGCCGCCGACCGGCACGATTTCCTTCTCCTGAATGACGCGCAGCAGCTTGGCCTGCAGCGCCAGCGGCATCTCGCTGATCTCGTCGAGCAGCAGCGTGCCGCCGTCGGCCTGCTCGAAGCGGCCCTTGCGGGCCAGGATCGCGCCGGTAAAGGCGCCCTTCTCGTGGCCGAACAGCTCGCTTTCGAGCAGCCCCTCGGGCAACGCGGCGCAGTTGATGGCGACGAACGCCCCGCGCCGGCCGCTGCGGCGGTGGATGAAACGCGCCAGCACCTCCTTGCCGGTGCCGCTCTCGCCGCTCAGCAGGACGGTGGCCTCGGCGGGGGCGATCTCGGCGGCAATCTGAAACAGCGCGCGCATGGCCGGCGAAGTGGCGATGGCGTCGGTGGCCTTGGGCAGCGTGCGCGCCGCCGCGACGGGAGCCGAGGGGCCGCCCGGGCCAACGGCGCGTTCGACGGCCCGCAGGACGTCATCGAGCGAGAACGGCTTGAGCAGATAATCCCCGGCGCCATCCTTGAGCGCGGCGATGGCATCCTCGACGGTGGCGTAGGCGGTCATCAGGATCGCCGGCAGTTGCGGGCGCAGCTTCTTGGCCGCGCGCAGCAGTTCCAGGCCGCTCATGCCGCCCATCCGGCAGTCGCTCAGCAAGAGGTCGGCCGGGGCGCCCGCCTGAAGCCGGGCCAGCGCCGCCTCGCCGCTCTCGACGGCCTCGACCACCCAGCCGGAGCGCGTCAGCGCCTCGCGCAGTGCCAGCCGCATGCCCGGCTCATCGTCGGCCACCAGCACGGTCCCCCGCCGCGCGTGAGCTGGGCGAGGGGTCGTGAGTTGCAGGGACTGGAGTCCATCGGGCAATTCTGAATTCATGTTCTCATCCCGGCTGGATCGTGCATGCTGGCTCGGCGTCATTTCCTCAGCGCTCCTCGATGGCAATGTTCTCAGGCAGATAGACACTGAAAGTCGCGCCCCGGCCCGGTTCGCTCTGGACCTGGATGCGGCCGCCATGGGCGGTGACGATCGCATGGGCGACGGCCAGGCCGATGCCCGAGCCCTTGTCGCGCGTGGTGAAGAAGGGGTCGAAAATCTTGTCGATGATCGTGGGGGGGATGCCGGGGCCGTCGTCGCGAATGAGGACGCGCCAGCCGGCCTCGGCCGACTCCAGGCGCACCGAGATGAGGCCGTCCTCACCGACCGCCTGGATCGCGTTGAGCAGCAGGTTGAGGAAGACCTGGCGCAGTTGTTCGGCGTCGCCGGCGATGCAGCCCTGCGGGGCGCGTGAGATGTCGAACTCCAGGCACGCGCCCTTCTGCACAAGCGGGTGCTCGACCCAGCCGAGCGCATCGGCGAGCGCCTGGGCCAGGCTGACCCGCGTGACCGCCAGCCGCCGCGGCCGGGCAAACTCCAGCGTATTGGAAACCAGGTGCTCCAGCGAACGCACGCCGGCCAGGATCTGCGCCGCCAGCTGCGCCAGCTCCTCGCGGTCCTCCAGCTCGCGCTCGAGCGTCTCGGCCAGCAGGCCGATCGAGCCGAGCGGATTGCGGATCTCGTGGGCCAGCCCGATCGCCATCTCGCCCATGCCGGTCAGGCGCGAGCGCAGCTCGTTCTGGCGGACCAGCCGGCGCAACTCGGTCACATCCTCGATCAGCACGAGCCCGGCGAGCTGGTCATCCCAAGGCGGCTCGGCTCGTGAAGCGGTCAACTCGAGCGTGAGCAGATCGCCGGCCTCGCCCTGGCGGGTCCAGTCGCGCCGCAGAGGCTGGGCCTTGGGATCATGGAAGGCTGCCAGCAACGCGGCCGATCCCGGCGCGGCGGCCAGCACCTCGCTGACGCGGCGACCGGCGGTCTGGTCCAGATCGCGCCCGAGCAGCTCGCAGGCCACCGGGTTGGCGACGATCACGATCCCATCGCGGCCGACGGCCAGCACGCCGATGGTCAGGTTCTGCAGCGAGGAGACCAGGATCGCCTGCATCGGCAGGCTGGGAGCGAGCGGGAGAGCGTTCATGGCAGGGGGTCGCCTTCCGGGAGTCGTTGGTCCAGATTTTCAAGTTGCGGCCGAAGCCGGTTCATTCGCCGGGGGTCCAGTCGACCGTCCATTGCGAATGATTCATGTCCCAGCGGATCGTGCGGGAGATCAGCCGGGCATAATCACGCCAGGGAGCCGGGGCGGCCGGGTCGCCCGCCACTTCCTCATAGAGCGCCAGCGCCTCGCGCGACTGGCCGAGTTGCCGGCGCGCACCCGCCAGCAGCAGGCGCGTCTGGATCGCCGTCTCGGCGGGCAGGGCCTGCCCCGCGAGGGCGTCCTCGGCGGCGATCACGGTGCGGGCATGATCGCGCTGGCGGTCGTAGGCCCGCGCCAGCAGGAAACGCAAATGGGCCGAGGTGACGGCGGGCCAGGGCGCGGCGGCCTCGCCCGACTGGGCGCGCTTCTCGTGGATCAGTCCCTTAAGGGCCAGCTCGACCGCCTGCAGCGGCATGCCGGCCTCCAGGAACAGCTCTCCCGCCTCGAGCAACGCATCCACCAGCAGCACGCCATCGAGGCCCGGGGTGGAGGCCAGCAGCTGCCAGCTCTGGGCGGCCTCGAGCGGGCGGGCCAGCTCGCCATAGGTTCGGGCCAGCAGCTCGTAAAGCGCCATGCGCTGATTGCCGTCCAGCTCTTCCTCGTGCAGGGCCTCGAGCCCCTCCAGCGCCGCCTCGTATTGGCCGAGCCGGAACTTGAGCCGGGCGGTCTGGAGCAAGGTGCGCGGACCGATCAGCAGACCCTCGCGCTCCAACCGCGCGAGCACGCCCAGCGCCTCGCGCTCCAGGCCCAGCTCCTCGAGCGCATCCACCAGCGGCACGAAACAGCGGCGGCGGGCGTCCTGCTCCTCGATGGCGAAGCCGTATTGGCGCCACGCCTGCATGACATCGTGATACTGGCCCTGGTCGAGCGCGTGCTCGATGAAGGGCGGCAGGATGGCGCGGATGGCGGGCAGCAGGGGGCGCGTCTCGATCCCCTCGGCCAAGCACTGGCGCCAGGCGCGGTCCAGCTCCGTCATCGCCTGCTTGATCTGCCCGCGCCGGAACAGCAGCATGCAGTAGAGCCCCTCGCCGCGCAGGACGTCATCGGGCCAACGGGCAAACAATTTTTTCTGCAGCTCGGCGCCGTCGGGGGTCTCGCCCAGGCGCGTCAAAATCTGGTTGTAGGCGTCGGCGGCGGCGTCCTCCTCACCGGCGCGCTCGAGCACCTCGGCGTAGAGCAGCAGCAGGCGGACGCGGCGCTCCTCGTCGCCCGAAATCATCTGGTGGAGCAGCTCGATCAAGGTGCGAGCTTCATCCAGCCGCCCGCTGTGCAACGCGGCCTCGACACGCGCCTCCAGCGCCACCGGCAGCCGCTGGATCCAATGGGCGTCGTGGCTGTCGGCCTCGGCAAAGGCGAGGGATGCTTCCTCGTGCCGACCCAGCTCGGTCAGGGCGCGCCCCCGGATCAGCGCCAGCGTCAGCATCGTCGGCTGGTCGCGCAGCCCCTGCTCCAGGCGCTCGGTCAGGTCGAGCGCCTCCTTGTGGCGCCCCGCCCCCAGCAGCGACTCCCCGGCCAGCAGCCAGGCCCGCCGGCGCAACTCGGCGGGTTCGGCCTGCATCGCCAGGCGCAGGTGCTCGAGGGCCAGTTGATGGTTCTTCTGCTCGTAGTGAAGCTGGCCCAGCCGCCAGTGGGCAAAACTCGCCAGCTCGCCGGCGGAGTAGACCCGCACGGCCTGCTCATAGAAATTGATCATGTCGCCGATGGCCGCCGGGCCCTGCTGCTGGCCCAGTTGCCAGCGGGCCTCGGCCATCAGGTAGATCATCGAAATCGTTTCGCGGCTGACCGGGTTGGAGCGCAGGTGCGCCAGCGCCCGATCGAGCACGCCCTCCTGCCCCTTGATCGCGCTGGCCCAGCGCCGCTCCATGAAGGCGTCGAGCGTCTCCTGGGCGAGCTGGCTGCCCACTTCGATGGCATGGATCGGGAAATAATCATAATCGGCCGCGGTGGGGCCGGTTTCGCGCCGCAGCGCCTCGTCGGCCGGTGCCGTGCCGGCGCGCGAGAGGACCACGGACGCGGTCGTGAGCGTATCGGTGGTGTGGGCGGCGACTCCGGCGGCTAGTTCGATATGCTGGGTTGGGCTGCTCGGGTCGGATGCGGTTTCCGGCGCGGCCACGACCGGCGTGCTGCCGCTGGTCGGGTCATCGAGCCAATGGCCGGGGACGACGGCCCCGCGCGCGCCGATCAGTCCGTCGGAAAGGGCGGGCGTCGAGGCGGCCGCGACCCGCAGGTGCGGCCGGTCGGTGCGCGCCAGGTCGATCACCAGCATCGGCGGATCGCTGAGGGTGAAATCTTCGACGGTAGTCTCGCCCGAGAAGAGGCGCAGCTCGAGCGTGGCGCGCGTTGCATCCTGCCGGCGCAGCCAAATCCCCGCCAGCCGGTCGTCGGCGATCCGACCCAGCTCGGGGGGCAGGTAGTCCACCTGCGTATGGATCAGGTCGATCCAGAGCCGGGGCTGCTGTTCATCGCGGCGGATGAGGTAGGGGGCCGCGCGGTCGAAGACCAGCATCACGCGCAGCGCCTCGGGCAGGGGGCGCACCCGCACGTCGACCAGACGGTGGGGGGTCGTGGTGGTTGTGGCCACGTCAGCGAGCGCCGGCCCGGGCTCGGCCGCGGTCGCCGCCAACGGCCCCGCCGCCAACGCCAGCAAAAGTAGTGAGAAGAGACGCAATGGCACGATGCCAACCTCGCCGGGAGATTCCGCCGCAACCCGATGGCGCAACTGCCGTGCCACCGCTGGGCAGAATCTGCCGCAGGCCCCGCCCGCGCGGCGACAGCTTTCTGACGCCCACCGGAAACCGGCTCTCGGCTGTCATGAAGAATACTCGCCAACCATTGAACTACTTAGGCTTGCGTTGATTTTAGGATCAAAATGAGTGCACACGGAGGTTCAGGCTTCAAGGGGCTTGAGGGGCAGGAAAAAACTTCCCGGCGCGGCAACTGGTCGTCAAATTTTTGAACAATCGCGGGGCAGTGAGGCGTCAACTTTCTGGCGAAGGCGGGGCCGCCGGCTTCTCCAGCTCGATCAGCCCGAACCATGCCCGCCGCCGGAGCGCCGCCGATCGAAAGAGCAGCCGATCCAGCGCCATCAGCGGCGCCAGCGTCCAGCGGAACAGCCGCGGGCTGGGCAGCGCAAACTGGAACACAAAGGCAAGGAAACCCAAAAGATAGAACGGCCGGACGCCCCACGGCGCGCCCGGCAGGGCCGCCTCGGCCAGCCGGCGCTGGCGCTCGGGGTCAAAGTAGCGCGTGATACCGGCCCAGGCCGCCGGTGCCAGCGTGCGCCGATAGATGTTGACCAAGGGATTGCCCGTCGTGGGCTCGATCAGCGCCGCCCGCCCCCCGGGGGCCAGCACCCGGCCCAGCTCGCGCCCGGCGCGCTCCAAGTCCACGTGAATCAGCACCGAGCGGGTGTAGAGCGCCGGGATGGAACCCTCGGCGAAGGGCAACGCCTCGGCCGCGGCCAAGACTGGCAAAATCTCGTCGGCGACCCCCGCTCGTTCGGCCCGGCGGACCAGCTCGGCCAGCCGCGCCGGCGAGGTCTCGACCACGACGACCCGGTGACCGGCCCGTGCCATCGCAAACGCCGCCGCCCCCAGCCCCGCGCCCAGGTCGACCGTCAGCCGGGGCGGCCGGGCCGCCGGCGGAGAAAGCCAGGCGCGCGCCGCCAGCAGGTCGGGCGAGCCGGCAAAGGCGATCTCATCCTCCAGCCGCGCCGACGGGGCGCGCTCCAGATTGTGCGGGTCGAGCACGCCGTCCCAATAACGGGCCGCCGCCGATCCCCCGCCGTATTGTCGCTGATCCTCGTGCACGATGGGCCTCCACCTTCAGCCCACCACGTTCAATTTTGCCGGTCAATCCCTAACTGAGCGAAGTGGTAGGTCGGGTCTTCGACCCGACATGACTTCCCGTGTCGGCTCGAAGAGCCGACCTACCCTCCCGGCACGAGCTGCGCCCAATCAACACGAGCGGCCGTTTTCCACGCCAGGAGTGGGCGACTGGGGAGATGTCTGCTGATTTGAAGAAGTCGAGCGGTCGCTGCTGGCGGGGCGACCGAGCCAGCGGCCGTAGCGGCCGTCGGCGCCGGGGGGCAGGATCAGGAAAGGTTGGCGACCTTCGTTGCTTGACTTGCTGTTCATGGTCAGACATCCGTTCATCATCAAAAGCATTTACGGCGCTCGCGCCTTGAGATGTGATAATGCAAACGCCATGCCACTTGACAGATGATTGAATCCAGTCATGTTAGGGATTTCAGGGGGCAGCTCGGCGCGCAAAAAGGGATCGTTCCAGCCGCTGCCGCTGCGCAAACCCTGCATAGCGGAGCCGCTCGTGAAGAAACCCGGATCAGCGCTGGAAATCAGCGGGGCAACACGCTAAATTGAAGGAGCCGGCTGGGCCCTGCCCGCCGGAGCCAGCCGCACCAGGAGCCCCCGACCTTGAGCCACAGCGAGTCCTTCGACCTCCAGTTGTCTTCGGAAATGCCCGGCGAGGAATGCGGCATCGTCGGGGTCTATGGCCACCCCGAGGCCGCCAAAATGGCCTATCTGGGGCTCTACGCGCTCCAGCACCGCGGCCAGGAGAGCGCCGGCATCGTCGCCAGCGACGGCGACAACCTCACCATCTATAAGAACAAGGGGCTGGTGGGGGATGTGTTCTCGCCGCGCGACCGGCTCGACGAGCTGGCCGGCCCGATGGCGATCGGCCATGTGCGCTACTCCACGACCGGCTCCAACCGGATTGCCAATGCCCAGCCGCTGCTGGTCAATTACCGCGGCGGCTCACTGGCGATCGCGCACAACGGCAACCTGATCAATGCCGCCGAGCTGCGCGCCGAGCTGGAGTCGCGCGGGGCGATCTTCCAAGGCACCGCCGACAGCGAGATCATTCTGCACCTGGTGGCGCAGTCGGCCGGCGATCATTTTCTGGAATCGCTGGTGACCTCGCTATACCGGATTCGCGGCGCCTGGTCGCTGCTCTTCCTGCGCGAGAACCAGCTGGTGGCGGTGCGGGACCCGCGCGGCATCCGGCCGCTTTGCGTCGGCAAGCTGGACGGGGCGACCGTGGTGGCCTCGGAGAGCTGCGCGCTGGACATCATGGGGGCCCAGCTTTTGCGCGAGCTCAAGCCCGGCGAGATGCTGATCGTGGACGAGGAGGGCATCCGCCACGAGTTTCCCTTCCCGCCGGTGGAGGAGCGCTTCTGCGTCTTTGAATACATCTACTACTCACGGCCCGACTCGCTGGCGCACGGCCGCTCGATCTACCAGATCCGCCACGCCCTCGGCGAGCGGCTGGCGCAGGAACATCCCGTCGAGGCCGACCTGGTGATCCCGATTCCAGACTCCTCGAACGCGGCCGCGATCGGCTACGCCAAGGCGGCGGGGATCCCATTCGACCTCGGGCTGATCCGCTCCCACTACATCGGGCGCACGTTCATCGAGCCCGACCAAGGGATTCGCAACTTCGGCGCCAAGCTGAAGTACAGCCCCGTCGCCTCGCTGCTGGAGGGCAAGAGCGTCTGCGTCGTCGACGATTCGATCGTGCGCGGCACCACCAGCATCAAGATCGTCGAAATGCTGCGGCGGGCGGGGGCGCGCCAGGTCCACCTGCGCATCACCGCCCCGCCCTGGAAGCACCCCTGCTTTTACGGCATCGACACCCCGAGCGAGGCGGAGCTGGTTGCCAACCGCTTCAGCGTCGAGGAGATGGCGCGCCACTTCGGCTGCGATTCGCTGGGATTCATTTCGGTGGAAGGCCTGATGCAGGTCGTCCCGCGCACGCAGAACTACTGCACGGCCTGCTTTTCGGGGCAGTATGACGCGGGCAAGCCGATCGACTTCAAGAAAAACCTGATGGAGCGCCACCCCGCGCGCAAGTGCGACTGACCCCCGGCCGAGACCCTACTCGTCCGGCGGGTTTTCGCCGCTGCGTTCGCCGAGATAGGCCTCATTGAGCGAATCGTAGCGGGTCATGTCGCTGATCAGCAGCGCGGCCGGGCGGGTCGGTTTGAAATGAGCGAGGATCACCACGACCGTCACGGTCAGCGGCAGGGCCAGAAACGCGCCGATGATCCCCCAGACCCAGCCCCAGAACAGCAGCGTCAACAGCACCACCAGCGGCGAAATCTTCAGGTTGCGCCCCTGCATGCGGGGCTGGATGAAATTGCCGATCACCTGCTCGGTGGCCAGAAGACCCAGCGCCGCCGCCAGCCCCAGCATCCACCCCCCTTGCAGCAGCGCCATCAGGATCGGAGGGATGGCCGCCACGATCGAGCCGATGATGGGCAGGAAGCTGAGCACGAAGATCAGCAGCGCCCAGAGATAGAACAGATCCACGCCGATGATCCAGAGCCAGGCCCCGCCGGTGATCGCCGAGAGTGCGCTCATGATCGTCAGCACCCAGAGGTATTTTCGCATGCTTGCGGAGGCGACCTCGGCGATGTCGAGCAGGTTGCTGCGCTGATGCCCACTGCCGGCGGCGGTCTTGAGTTTTTCGCGCCACTGGTCGAGCTCGAGCAGCAAGAGGATGATCAGGAAGAGAATCAGGATCAGGCCGGCCAGAACCGTGTGGGTGGTTTGCAGGCCGGTTCCGACCCAACCCATGATGCGCTCGACATTATCCTCCGGCGCCATGTTCTGCACCGGGATTCCGCGCTCCCGGAGCCAGCCCTCGACCTGCGCCCATTGCCCGTAAAGCTGGTCACGATATTGCGGCCATTCGAAGGAAGCCATCCAGAACACCCACCAGATCGCGCCGATGAAGGCCGCCAGCACCACCAGCAGCGCCAGCATCGTGAGGCTGATACTCGCCCAGCGATAGCGCAGACGCCGGAAGATGCGCTGCTCGAGCGGCCGCAGCAGCATGACGATGAAGATCGCGATCGCAAGCGGCATCAGGACGAACTGAAGCTGGCGGAGTGCCGCGCCCCCCAGCACCAGCGCAATGACCAGCAGCAGGGCAATCATGACGCGCGCAAAGTACGGCCTCATTGTGAAGTCTCCATGCATCCAGGCTTTGATTGACTGCTTCCATTTGAGCCCAATTCACCTCGATCTGTCCAAGGATGGATGCGGCCGGCAGCGGCGCGGCGGGCCGTGCGGGTGTCTGTTTTTTATCACGGTCGGCACTGCCGCAAGCGCGGCCCATCGATCTTGACAGGGCGCGCAGGGGTGGGGGATATTCAGTGTAGGAAGCGGAGTAAACCCCGATCGGCCGCCGCTTTCATTCAAGTTTGGCGCGAGCTGGCCGATCTGAGATTCAGCTACAGTGCGGGGCGGATTGATTTTGACAACTACAGCAGTGACCAGCACGACGGTTGAGACGCTCGAGACCAGAAACCTGGTCAAGACCTTTGGCCGGCGGCGCGTGGTCAACGATGTCAGCGTCAACCTGAGCCGCGGCGAAGTCGTCGGCCTGCTCGGGCCCAACGGCGCCGGCAAGACCACCACCTTCAACATGATCGTGGGCATCATCAAGCCCGACTCAGGTCAGATCCTGCTCAAGGGCCGCGACGTGGCGCGCCTGCCGTTGTTTCAGCGCGCGCGCGCCGGCATGGGCTACCTGACCCAGGAGACCTCGATCTTCCGCAAGCTCACCGTCGAGCAGAACGTGATGGCGATCCTGGAGACCACGGAGCTGAGCGGCGCCCAGCAGCGCGAGCGGCTCGATATGATCCTGGAGGAGCTGGGCGTGACCCACCTGAAGCGCAGCCTGGCCTACACGCTCTCGGGCGGGGAGCGCCGCCGCGTTGAGATCGCCCGCGCCCTCGCCATCGAGCCCTCCTTCATGCTGCTCGACGAGCCGTTCAGCGGCGTGGACCCAAAAAGCGTGGAGGAGCTGCAGGAGATCATCCAGCAGATGCGCCGGCGCGGCCTGGGCGTGCTGATCACCGATCATAGCGTGCGCGAGACCCTCTCGGTGACCGACCGCGCCTATATCATTCATCAAGGCACGATCCTGCACCATGGCCCCGCCCAGGTGCTCGTCAATGACGAGGACGTGCGCAGACTCTATCTGGGCGAACGGTTCTACATGCAGACCTGATCGGCCCGGATCATCAACAGCAAGGGAGGACTCCCGCTTCACGCGATCCCACGCCATGGACGGCTCATCAAGCCGTCCAACCATCATGACTTCCCGAGGAGTGCAACCATGCCACTTCAAGTCACCGGACGGCATATGACCATCAGTGGAGAGCAGAAGCGCTATATCGACAAGAAGGTTGATCGGCTGCGCCGGCTGTGCAGCCAGGTCGACGAAATCAGCGTGACTCTGACGCACGAGAAGCTGCACCACGCCGCTGAATGCCGCTTCCGCGCCGGCCGCCTCTCGGTCGAGGCCACCGTCACCGCCACCGAGGTGCTCGAGGCGATCGACCTGCTGGTCGACAAGGTCGAGGCCCAGGTGCGCAAGGCCAAGACCAAGCAGAGCGACAAGAAGGCCGCCAGCCGCGAGAAGGCACGCAACCAGGAGATTGCGATGATCGAGGAGTTGACCGTCCCGGGGGAGATACTTGAGGAAGAGGTTGCCGAAGCCTGAAATAGCCGAATGAGACTTAATTCAAAGGCCGGGCGCGGCTGTTCCGCCCCGGCCTTTTCCTATTTGATGAACGAGGGCAGCTCTTCGGCCGCGACCAGGTCGGCGACGGTTTCGCGGCGACGGGCGAGGCCGTGACGCGCGCCCTTGACCAGCACCTCGGCGGCGCGCCCGCGCGAGTTGTAGTTGGACGCCATCGCCATGCCATAGGCGCCGGCATCACGAACGACCAGCAGGTCCCCGGCCGCCAGCGGCGCCAGCTCGCGCTCCTTGGCCAGAAAGTCACCCGACTCGCAAATCGGGCCGACGATATCGTAGGCCTGGCGACGGCCGCGCCGCGGCGCCTCGGCCGGTTCGATGCGGTGATAGGCCTGGTAGAGCGACGGGCGCACAAGGTCGTTCATCGCGGCATCGACGATCGCAAAGCGGCGGCTTTCGCCGAGCTTGAGATACTCGACGCGCGTCAGCAGCACGCCCGCCGGCCCGACAATCGAGCGGCCGGGCTCGAGGATGATCCGGGCCTCAAGCGCGGCCAGCGCCGGCACCAGCCGCGCGGCCAGGTCGGCCATGTCCAGCGGAGACTTGCCGTCCTCATAGGCGATGCCGTAGCCGCCACCCAGGTTGAGCAGCCGCAGGGGGTGTCCGTCGCGCCGCAGCACGGCCAGCAGCTCGGCGACGCGCCCCAGCGCCTCGACGTAGGGGTCGGCCTGGACAATCTGCGAACCGATGTGCATGTGCAGCCCGACCAGCTCGATCCCCTTGAGCGCGGCCAGCCGCCGGCACAGCTTGCGGATCTTGTCCCACGCGATGCCGAACTTGTTTTCCTTCTTGCCGGTCGTGATGTAGCGGTGGGTGACGGCGTCGACGTCGGGATTGACCCGTAGCGCGATCGGCGCGCGCCGGCGCAGCTTGCGCGCCACTTCATCGATCGCCTCGGCCTCGGGCTCGCTTTCGACATTGAAGGCGAGGATGCCGGCACGCAGGGCGGCCTCGATCTCGGCGCGCGTCTTGCCGACGCCGGCGAAGATGATCTTATCGGCCGGGGCGCCGGCGGCCAGCCCGCGCACCAGCTCGCCACCCGAGACGATATCCAGCCCCGCGCCCTCGGCGAGCAGCGTGCGCAGGATCGCGCCGTTGGAATTGGCCTTCATCGAGTAGGCGATCAGGGGCGCGACCGGCGCGAACGATTCGCGCAGCCGACGCAGGTTCTCGACCAGCTGGGCATGGCTGTAGACGTAGAGCGGCGTGCCATACTTCTTCGCCAAAGCCGCCAGCGCGACCTTCTCGATCATCATCCGTCCATCGGCATCACGGGTGAGCATTTAACAACAGACCTCTCGGAATCAGTTCATAGAATCAGCGCTGCGAAACTCTAGGTTCATCAATCCCGCACCCTGAAAGGGTGCCGCAGTCCAAAAAGCCCAGGGTGAGCGAAGCGTAACCCTGGGTTGTGCCCCCCGCCAATCCCGCACCCTGTAAGGGTGCCGCAGTTAACTCCAAACATATCGTTCGTCGTAATTCATTTCATACCGCGCCAGGAACCGCCGAAACTCATCTTGAAAAGATTCACTCCGGTGGTGCTCCTCCTGCCTCATGACATATTCACGCACTTTCGGCAGGGTGCTCGGACTTACCGAAAAAATTCCGTATCCGCTTTGCCAATGAAAGTCTGGAAACCGGTTGCCCTGCTGCTTCATCCACTGCGAAGACGGTATCTTCAACTCTCGGATCAGGTTCTCGGGCGCGATGCCTTTGGCCATTTTGCAGAGCACATGGACATGATCCGCAACGCCCCCGATCTCGATCGCAGGGCAATTAAGCTTCTCCAACACCCCTGCCATAAATCCGAATAATTCCGCCCTGATGTCATCCTTGATGAACGGGACGCGGTTCTTCGTGCTGAAGATCGCGTGCGCGTAGATCTGGCACAGGGACTGGGACATATGACTGTGTCGCCCTTTCAGGGCTCGGGTGGTTGGCTGGGCTGACCCAGGGTTACGCTGCGCTCACCCTGGGCTTTTGAACTGCGCTCACCCTTTCAGGGTGAGACATTGACCGCATCTGGATGCAACCAAGATAACTTGGAGCCATATTTGCGATCCTTGTTCTGCACATCCATCCGGAACCGCTACTTCACCAGCCCGACCTCTTCCATCGCCACGCGCAGTTTATCGCGGCTGGCTTCGCCGATGGGGACCAGCGGCAGGCGGATGTCGCCGCTGATCAGGCCCATCATTTCCATGGCGGCCTTGACCGGGGCGGGGTTGGTCTCGATGAACAGGGTCTTCATCAGGCGGAAATATCGGCGGTGGATGGCGCGCGCCTTGGTCCAGTCCCCGGCCAGCGCCCGGCCGACCAGGTCCGCCACCGCGCGCGGGGCGATATTGGCCAGCACCGAGATCACGCCGACCGCACCCAGGGACATCATCGGCAGGGTCGCCGAGTCATCGCCCGAGAAGACCTTGAGCCGCTCGATCGCGCAGACGGCGCTGGTCCAGTCCATCGAGCCGGTGGAATCCTTGATGCCGACGATGCTCTCGTGGGCGTCGGCGAGCCGGGCCACCGTCTCGGGCTCGAGCGAGCAGCCGGTGCGGCCCGGAATGTTGTAGATGATGATCGGCAGATCGACCTCATAGGCGATCGTGGAGAAGTGGCGGAAAAGCCCCTCCTGGGTGGGGCGGTTGTAATAGGGGGTGATCATCAGCGCGGCGTCGGCGCCCGCCTCGCGCGCGGCCCGCGTCAGCCGCAGCGCCTCGCGCGTGGAATTGGAGCCCGTCCCCGGCACCACCAGCGCGCGCCCGGCCACCAGTTCGATGGTCAGCCGGATCAGGTGCTCATGCTCCTCGTGGCTCAGGGTGGCCGACTCGCCGGTGGTGCCGCAGGGCACGATGCCGGCGGTGCCGTTGTCGAGTTGAAATTCGATCAGTCGCCGGTAGGCCTCGACATCGATGCCGCCGTTGTGAAAGGGCGTTGCGATCGCGACCAGGGAACCCTTCAGTTCCATGCGTCATGTCCTTCGCTGGAGTGCCGCCGGGGACTTTGTCAGCAGGATCGCCGGGGCTTGGCCGCGGTGGAAACACCGCCCCCCTATTGAGCGTTGGCGGGGACGAATAGTCAAGCCGAATGGCGAGTCACCACGCGCATGGGAGGGTAGGTCGGCTCTTCGAGCCGACAATTTGGCCATGCCGGCTCGAAGACCCGACGTTTTGGCCATGCCGGCTCGAAGACCCGACCCACCGCGAGAACAAAAGACTTTCGATTCCCTAAATCTTAAATCTTCCCACGCAACTGCTGTTTGATCCGCTCGCGAGCCTCGTCGCTCAACCCGGGCAGGGCCTGTCCTTCATGAGCGGTCTCACCGAAGCGGTTGCAGAAGTTGTGCAGGATCGAGATTTGCTGGCCAAACCGCTTGCAGAAGGGGCAGACCACGTTGTGCAGGCTCCACTTGAACCACTGGCGCGGCGAAAGCCGCTGGTCCAGCCGGAGGGATGAAAGATCGGTTGATTCCCGACAGCTCGTCATGCGCTGGGACTCCCCTGGTTCTTCCCGAACCACTTGGCTTCAAGGCATTGGCGAAGCCGCATGCGCGCCCGGTGCAGCATCGCCCACAAATTGGTCGGCGTGATCTGGAGAACTTGACAGATCTCTTCGGTGGTGAGGTTTTCGATCTCGCGCAGGGTGAAGGCATCGGCCAGCCGCCCGGGCAGGCAGTCCAGGCAGCCCTGCAGCACGGCGAAAAATTCCTTCTGTTCCAGCGCCATCTGTGGGTTGGACCAGGTCAGGGGCCGGTTTTTCTGCCAATGGCCGCGCTCGTCGAACATCGCCTGGATCAGCATGTCTTCCTGCTCGCCGGAGGCCAGCTCGGTGGCCGGCACCTCGCGCCAGCGGCGGCGGAAATGGTCGATGATCTTGCGCTTGAGGATGCCGATCAGCCAGGTGCGCTCGGTGGAGCGGCCGGCAAAATTGTCCTTGGCCCGCAGCGCCGCGGCGAACGTTTCCTGCACGATATCCTCGGCCAGCTCGGCGTTACGCAGGCGCACGATCGCATAGCGGAAGAGCGCGTCGCCGTGCTCATCGACCCAGCTTTCCGGGTCGAGCCCGATCGTCGCCGCCTGGCCCTCGTTCTGGTTGTCCTGATAGTCCATCTTTGGTGGTGCCACCCCCATCGGCGATTCATTTTAATGAGCTTCGAGTCGATGGTCGAGCGGAAAAACATCGGCGCCCGCCGACGGGTGCGGACGGGCGCCGAATGCCGGGTCTCAAGTATGCTGTCAGACCTGCTCCTGAACCTTGGGCAGGTGCGCCAGCGAGTCGACCAGCGACTGCTCCTCATACTGATGGTCCGTCAGGCGGCCGTCGAGGTAGGCGTCGTAGGCGGCCATGTCCATGTGACCGTGGCCGCTCAGGTTGAAGGCGATGATCGACTTGCGGCCCTCGGCCTTGCAACGCTCGGCCTCCAGGATCGCCGCCCGGATGACGTGGCAGGATTCGGGGGCGGGAACGATTCCCTCGGTGCGGGCGAAGAGCAGGCCGGCGGCGAAGGTCTCGAGCTGGGGCAGCGCGACGGCCTCCATCAGGCCCTGCTCGAGCGCGGCCGAAACCAGCGGCGCCATGCCGTGGTAGCGAAGCCCGCCCGCGTGCAGCCCCGGCGGCATGAAGCTACTGCCCAGCGTGAACATGCGCAGCAGCGGGGTGAAGCCGGCGGTGTCGCCGAAGTCATAGGCCATCCGCCCGCGCGTCAGCGTCGGGCAGGCAGCGGGCTCGACCCCGACCAGGCGCAGGTTGGGGCGCGTGCCGTCGAGCTTCTCGGGCAGGAAGGGGAAGGCAAAGCCGGCGAAGTTGGACCCCCCGCCGCAGCAGCCCAGCAGCACGTCGGGCCAGCGCTCCACCATCTCAAACTGCTTGCGCGCCTCCAGCCCGATGACGGACTGGTGCAGCATGACATGGTTGAGGACGCTGCCGAGGGCGTAATGCACGTCGGGGGCGCTCATCGCGTCCTCGACCGCCTCACTGATGGCGATGCCGAGGCTGCCGTTGGTCTCGGGGGTGGTGGCCAGCACCTTGCGTCCGCTCTCGGTGCGGTCGCTGGGGCTGGGGATGCAGTCGGCCCCCCAGGCGCGCATCATCGCCCGCCGGTAAGGCTTCTGGTTATAGCTGACGCGCACCATGTAGACGGTGCAGGCCAGGCCGAACTGGGCGCATGCATAGGAGAGCGAGCTGCCCCACTGGCCGGCGCCGGTCTCGGTGGTCAGCCGGCGCACGCCCTCGCGCGCATTGTAATAGGCCTGCGGCAGGGCGCTGTTGGGCTTGTGGCTGCCGGCGGGGCTGACCGCTTCATTCTTGAACCAGATTTCGGCCGGCGTGCCGAGGGCCTCTTCCAGGCCGGTGGCGCGCACCAGCGGGGTGGGCCGCCAGGCGCGGTAGGCATTGCGCACGGGGCCGGGGATTTCGATCCAGCGCTCCTGCGACATCTCCTGTTCGATGAGAGCCTCGGCGAACAGCGGGGCCAGCTCGGAGGGCCCCAGCGGCTGCAGGGTGCCCGGATGCAGCGGCGGCGCCATCGGCTCGGGCAGATCCGCCGCCAGGTTGTACCAGTGCGTCGGCATCTGACGCTCGGAGAGGTTGACTTTCTTATCCATCGACATCACGTGGATCGCCCCTTGTTGGTTCACATTCGTCCATCGTTTTTTACAGGCTGTCGTCGCCAGCGTCAATCGACATCTGGCCACCGCGGCCGGCGAGCAGTTCCTGAAACATGCGGCGCTGGCGCTCCGGGTCGGGAGAATCGCCAGTGGCCAGGTAGATTTCAAGCCGCTCCAGGGCTGCCTCGGGCCGCCCGCGCAGGTGCTCGAGCAGCGCCCAGTAATTGTGGACCTTGTGCAGTTCGGGCTCCAGGCGCAACGCCTCGGTGAAGGCCGCCTCGGCCTGCTCGAAGCGCCCCGTGAACATGGCGTTGACCCCCAGCCAATTCCAGCCAAGGGCGCCATCGGGGTATTGCTCGACGGCATGGCTGGCATGGCGCAACCCGGTCTCGAATTGGCGGATCATGTAGAGTTCGCGCGCGAGGTTGACGTTGCCGCGCCAACTGTCGGGGAAGCGCCGCACCGTCCACCAGGAGTGGCCGAGCTGATCGCGCCAGGCGCCGGCATAAAACAGGTTGGCCACCAGCAGCACCAGCAACCACAGCACCGGCAGCATGACCGCCGGCCGGAACTGACCGTCGGGCAGGCGGCGCGCCAGTGGCGCCAGCATCCAACCCAGCGCGAGGCAGATGCCCAACGAGGGCAGATACCACAGGCGCTCGGCGTGGATCGTCCCGATGGTGAACAGGATGTTGGAGATCAGCAGCCAGGGGGCGATTGTCGCCGCCGCCAGCAGCCAGCCACGCCCGCCCCGCCAGGCATCGCGCGCGCACCAGCCGGCCAGCGCCACCAGCGCCAGCCCTCCGCCCCAGGCCAGCGGCCAGCCCCAGCCCCTGTCATAGGGCAGCGAGTAAACCGAGTAGTCGGGGCTGAGCCCGAAGGGGGCGATCATCTGGACCAGAGTGTAAAAGAAGAAGCCGAGCGCCCCGGGCAGACGCTCAAAAAAACCGAGCTGGGCCAGGGGGTTCTCATGGAAGGGGACCTGTGAGACCGGCTCGATCAGTCCTCCCGTGACCATCGCCCGCCCGAACAGAAACAGCGCGATGACGGCGCCCAGGAGCGCCATCAACAGCCACCACTCCGGCCGGCGCAATGGGCGCAGGCTGAAGCGCACCGCGCCCGGAGGCAGCGGGCGCCCCGCCGGCAGCGCCAGCGTCGCCGCCGCCAGCACGACCGGATAAACCACGGCGTGCTCCTTGGAGGCCATGGCGATCCCGAGCGCCAGCGGCTGCTGCCAGTAGGCCGCTCCGCGCAAGCCCCCGCGCGTCCAGCACCACAAGCCCGCCAGTATCGCGAGCGCAGCCAGGGTCTCGGCGCGGCCGACGACCTGATGGACCGGCTCGACGTGGATCGGGTGGATTGCGAAGATCAGCCCCGCCAGCCCGGCCGCCACGGCCGACAGGCCCAGTCGCCGCGCCAACGCCCACAAAATTAAGCTGACGCCAATGTGAAGCAGAATATTGACGGCAAAAAACAACATCGGCAGCTGAGGGTGCAGCGCCTTTTGAACCAGGATCGTCATGCGCGGCAGCGGCCGCCAAAGGTTCTTGCCATGATCCGCCGGCCACCAGGGCTCAAAGGGGGCGGCCAGCCACTCCCCTGCGCTCTCCGGCACGGCGATCTCGCGTACCTGCGGCCGATCATCGTAGTTAAATTCATTGCGCAGCGCCGGCCAGAAGGCCACCCCGGCCACCACCACGATTGCCAGGGCCCAAAAGCGGGAGTGGGCGCGGGCGCCCATCAGCCGCAGCTCCAGCGCACCGGCAGATTGGTCACCACCGGCAGCTCATAAGGGTGCGGGTGGCGCAGCTCGATGCAGGCGACATCATGGCGACGGTCGAACCAGCCCGCGACCGGCCCCGCGTCGGCCGGCGCCAGGCCGACCGACAGGCGCCACGGGCTGCCGACCAGCGACCAGGGACTGAAATCCAGGACCAGCCGGGTGCGCGCGCCCATTTCCAGCGCAGCCAGCGTGCGCGACTGCGCAAGGACCTTGCCCTCCTCGCGCGCCCAGGCGGTTTCGATCAGGACTTCGGCGGGGCGCTCGGCGGGGTGGTCCAGCTCGATCACCACGCGCAGCGGGTCATGCAGGTCGAGATCCAGCTCCGTATGCAGGCCGGGGGCGGCGGGGGATTCCAAGCCGACCGACGCAATCGTGACCGGGCCGGGGATGACTGGCTCGAACAGGCCTGCCACATTGCGCCCGATTCCTCCCGGTGCACGACGCCCGCCGCCGCGGCCACGCTCGCTCCGGTAGGCCGGCAGCACCTCATCGGGCCCGGCGATCATGCGCACGCGGCCGCGCTCGAGCCACAGCACCCGGTCGGCCAGCTGACCCATCAGCTCCTGGTTGTGGCTGACCAGCAGCATCGTGTGGCCGCGCGCCCGCATCGAGACCAGGTGCTCCATCGCCCGCGCCTGGAAACGCAGATCACCGGTGGCAAAGGTCTCGTCCATCAGCAGGATCTCGGGAGCCAGCCGCGTGGCCACCGAGAAGCCCAGCCGGGAAGCCATGCCCGAGCTGTAATGCTTGACCGGCATGTCCATGAAACGCTCGAGCTCGGCGAAGCCAATGATCTCGGGCAGCAGTCGGTTGACCTCGCGCGTGTTCAGCCCCAGCAGCGCCCCGGCCAGATAGACGTTTTCGATGCCGGTCAGGTCGGGGTGGAAACCGGCGCCCAGTTCCAACAGGGCACCGATGCGGCCATGGGCGAGGAAGCGGCCGGTGCTGGGCTGGCTGACCCCGGCGAGGATCTTGAGCAGGGTGGACTTGCCCGAACCGTTGGGGCCGATGATGCCGAAAGTTTCGCCACGGCGGACCTCAAAGCTCACGTCGCGCAGGGCATGGAACAGATCGCGGCGACGGCCGAGCCGCTCGCGACGCGGGTCAAGCTCATCGGCCGCGCGCGCCACCCTGAAGCTCTTGCAAAGGTTCTCGACAATGATGGCAGCGTTCAAATTCATCTCATTCATTTGGGGCGGTTGCCATGTCGGTTCGATGACCCCTCATGCCACTGGATAGATGATGGTGAAGGTCGTGCCGCGGCCGACCTCGCTGACGACCTGGATGCGGCCGCCGGTCAGGTCGAGCTGCTTCTTGACGATCGCCAGCCCGATGCCGAGGCCCTCGTAATGGCGCGTCAAGCGGCTGTCACCCTGGTAGAAGGCCTCGAAGATCGGCTCCAACTGGGCCGGCGCAATGCCGATGCCATCATCGGCGATGGCGATGCGCAAGTCGGTGCGCTCGCGCTCGAATGAGATGCGCACCCGGCCCCCCTGGCGGCCGAATTTGATCGCATTGTCGAGCAGGTGGAAAAGGATGCGCTCCAGCGAGATCGGGGTCGTCAGGATCTCTGGGATCGGGGGGCTGACCACCGGCTCGATGGCGATGTCCTTGTGCGCGCGCCGCTTTTCGAGGCGCGGCATCGTGTTCATCAGCACCGAGAGGGGGTCCACCGGCTGGATCTGCGGCGAGCGCGTCCGGCTCGATTCCAGCTCGGCGATCTCGAGGATGTCGTTGACCTTGCCCGTCAGCAGGTCGCCGTGGGCGAGGATGCGCTCCATGATCTCGCGCTGGGCGGGGGTCAGCTTGCCGATCTTGCCGCCCAGCAGCAACTGCGCATAGCCGCCGATGGCGGTCAGCGGGGTGCGCAGCTCATGGCTGATCGTGGCCAGGAAGTTGCTCTTGAGCTGGTCCAGCGCGCGCATGCTCTGGTAGGTCTCGTCCAGGTCGCGAAACATCTCGGCATTCTCAAGCGCCAGCGCGACCTGGCCACAGAACCAGTCCATCTGCAGCAGGTCCAGCTCGCCAAGGGGGGCGCGCTGAAAGGCGCGGTCGGCCACAACCAGCAGGCGCGGGCCGCGGTTGGTGCGCACGATGGACCAGACCGTGTCGCCGGGCAAAAGCTCAAGCAGGTTGGGGGGCAGGTCGGAGGCCGCCAGCTCGGCGCGGCGATAGAGCCGCGCGCCGGGGGCCTCCTGCAGGTCCGCGAGAAAACGGCGGCCCTCGCCCGGCTCATCCCCCGATTCGATGAACAGCTCAACGCCGCGGATGACCTGGTTCAGCTCGGGCAGGGAAAACTTCTCGCTCAGCGTGATCCAGAATGAATGCTGCGAGAGGTCCTGCATCGAGCGGCGCAGCAGCGCCTTTTCCTCGCCGCTGGAATCCATCCCCTCCAGGTCGCGGACGACCCCCGCCAGCGCCTCCTCCTCGGCATCGGCCTCCTGATGGAAGCGCTCATCCTCGGCGCGGCTGCGCGCGCCCAGCGCCGCCCGCCCGCGAAAGCTCTGACTGGCCTCATCGAAAACCGCGACGGCGGCGCGCGAATAGGAGAGCCCCGAGCGCGAGATCAGGCTGGCCAGAATGATGGAGTGCAGGTGCTCCAGGTCCAGCGTCGAGCGCAGAGCCGCGTGCAGGCGGTTGAGCGTGACCAGCCGCCCGACCAGCCGGTCGAGCTTGCCGGTGCGGGGGCGGCGCGGGCGCGGCGCCGGGACAGCCGGCACCGGATCGGGTTTTTCGCTCGGTGGTTTCATCGGCACATCGGCCTCCGGACCCTCAACGTTCGAATTTCTGGCCGTGCAGGCTTCGCTGGACCATCTCGAAGCGCCCTTCGACCTCGGTCTCGCCGTCGACGCCGAGCTTGGCGTTTTCAGTCACACACAACGCCAGCATCGTGATGTCGTCGTGCTGCGGGATGCCCAGCGTGAACTGGTGGATATCCTGCGCAATGCTTTGGATCAGCCCCTCGGCATTGGTCCGCCGAGCGCTCTTGAGCCGCGCGATCAGGCGCTCGCGGCCATACTCCACCGCGCTCTGGTCCATCGCCTCGATCACGCCGTCGGTGTAGAGCAGGACGCGGTCGCCCGGGTGGAGCTGGACCTCGACCTCCTCATTGTTCTCGAAGATGTCGGGGCCCACCAGGCCCAGCGCAATCCCCTCGGGCGCCACCTGCACCACGCGCTCGCCCTCCTGGGTCAGGATCAGCAGCGGCTCGTGGCCGGCGCGCACGAAGCGCAGCACGCCGCTGCGCAGGTCCAGGATGCCATAGATCATCGTGATGAAGACGCTCTGGCGGGTGTCCTGGAGCACGCGCTGGTTGACGCGCATCAGCACCTGCTTTGGCGAGAGGATCGCCCGCGCCTCGGCGCGCAGCGCGGCGCGCACCATCGCCATGATCAGCGCGCCCGGGATGCCCTTGCCCGAGACGTCGGCGATGACCAGACCCAGGTGGTTGTCGCCGACCTCGAAGAAGTCGAAGTAGTCGCCGCCGACGATCATCGCCGCCTCGCTCATCGCGAACAGCTCGAAGCCCTCCAGCCGCGGAAAGTGGCGCGGCAGGAGCATGCGCTGAAAATCGTGCGCCACCGACAGCTCCTGCTCAAGCCGCTGCTGCTCGGCCAGCACGTCGTAGAGCTTGACCAGGTCCACCGTGACGGCCGCCTGGTCCGAGAGCGCCTGCAAGAGCGCCAGGTCGCGCGAGTCGAAGTGGGGCTCGCCGCGCTTGTTGACCACCGCGAACACGCCCAGCACGTTGCCGCGCACGCGCAGCGGGCAGAGGATCATCGAGTGCACCCGCGCCTGCAGGTCCGCGTCGCGCGGAAAGCGCGGGTCGTTCTCGGGGTCGGTCACCAGCAGCGGCTCCTCCTCCATCAGGACCAGCCCCAGGATGCCCTCGCCCGGCTCGATCCGGTCCTGCAGCAGGTTATCGGCCGACCAGTCCTCGTCGCCCGCCTCGCTCTGGCCCGCCTTGTGCAGCGGCGGGAAGCGCCCCTGCACCACGCGCGCCTGCAACCGGCCCTCGTCATCAACGACAAAGATCGCGCCCGATTCCGCATGGGTCGCCTGAACGATGTACTCGGTGATGATGCGCAGGGTTTCGTCGAGGTCGATCTTGCTGGTGATCTTCTCGCCGAGCTTGTCGATCAGCGAAAGGACCGCTTCCTGTTCCTTCTGGGACTGGCGGTTGAGCGCGCGCAGGCGCCGGACGCGGCGGCGCAGCACGACCACCCACGCCAGCGCGCCCAGCAACACCAGCACCGTTACGGTTTCTATCAGGTAGAAAAGCACGCGGCCACTCCCGGGGCGGGGACCGGCTGGGGATTCGGATTCGCGCCGCGCCGCTGCGCGTGATAAAAACTGATGACCCCGGCATACCGCCAACGGCCATCTTAACGGTCCCCTGAGGAAGGGGTCAATAGCCAAGCCCCGCCGGCGCCGCCAGCCGTCGGCGCAGCTCGCGCGTGTAATCGGTGTCGGGGGCGGCGGCCAGTTGCGCCAGCGGCGCGTCGTGGATCAAACGGCCGCGCTCGATCAACAGCAGGCGGTCGTGGGCGGCCAGGCCGGGGGGCGGATCGTGCGTGACCAGCAGCGTGGTCAGGCCCAGCTCGGCGTGGAGGGCGCGCAGGCGGGCCAGCAGCTCCCCGCGCAGGTGCAGGTCCAGGTGCGCGGTCGGCTCGTCGAGCAGCAGCACGCGCGGGCGCGAGGCCAGCGTGCGCGCCAACTCCACCAGGCGCCGCTCCCCGCCGGAGATGCCGGCCGCAAAACGCCCCGGCAGGTGCGCCACGCCCAGCCGCTCCAGCCAGCCGTGCGCCTCGGCCCGCCGCGCCGCCCGCCCGCCGGCCAGCGCCAGCTCGACGTTGGCGCGCGCCGAGAGGTGCGGCCAGAGGCTGGGCTCCTGGAACAGCAGCCCCACCCCGCGCGCATGGGGCGGGCGCGCGGCGGCGTCCTCACCCCCCAGCCGCAACTTGCCGCCGGCGACCGGCTCCAGCCCGGCGATCGCGCGCAGCAGCGTGGTCTTGCCGCTGGCGGAGGGCCCCATCAAGACGGCCCACTCGCCGGCAGCCAGCGACAGCTCGAGCCCGTCGAGCGCGGCGTGCGCCCCGTAGCGGACAACCAGGCGGCGGCATTCAATCGAGGTCATGATCGGGCATCCAGCGTCGCAGGATCGGGCGGGCCAGCCGCGCCCCCAGCCAGAGCGCGAGCAGCGGCGCCAGCGCCACGGCCCACGCCGTCAGGCAATAGGCCGCAACCAGCCGGTCGGGCGCGTAGTGCAGCAGCGTCATCGCCCGCACCGACAGGGTCTCCTGGCCCGGCGCGGCCAGCAGCAGCGAGGCCTGCGTCTCGTTCATGCAGAGCACGAAGACCACCGCCGCCGCCACCAGCGCCGGCCGCGCCAGCCGGGGCGCCGCGAGCCAGAGCCAGCGGCGCAGCGGCGGCGCCGGCGCGAGCGCATCCAGCTCGACCAGCGCGGCGGGGGTCTCCAGAGCGCGCAGCCGCAGGATCAGCCAGGCCACCGGCAGGTGCAGCGCCGCCAGCCCCAGCGGCAGCATCGCCCCGCCATCATAGAGGGCCCCCAGCGTCGGCCGATTGTAGAACCGGATCAGCGCGATCGCCAGCACCGAGCCGGGCAGCGCGTAGAGCAGCAGCATCAGCGCCGCCGTCGGCGCGGCGGCCCGCCCGCGCGCCCGCCAGAGCCCGGCCCCCGTCAGCGCCACGGCCAGCGCCAGCGCGGCCAGCGTGGCCAGCGCGCTCCAGCCCAGGCTGGCGCGCATCTGGCCCGCCGAGGCGCCCCAAGTCTCGGTGATCGCCGCCAGGTCGCCGGCCATCCGCGCCAGCAGCAGCGTCGGCACGACAAATGCCACGCCCAGCACGGCCGCCGCCGTCAGCCCCCAGGCCATGCGCCAGCGGCCGGCCAGCCGCGGCAGGCGGCAGGGACGCCGGCCCATCACCGGCCAGCGCGTGCGCGCCAGCAGCCAGCCCAGCGCCGCCGCCGCCGTCAGGCTCGCCGCCAGCAGCGGCAGCGAGAGCGCCATCGCCTGTTCGGGTCGATAATAAACATTGAACGCGCTGACGATCTCGACGCTGAAGACGTGCAGCCGCATGAGCGAAGGGATCGAGTAATCGAGCAGCGTCGCGACGAGCACCACCAGCCAGCCCGCCGCCAGCCAGGGGCGCATCCAGCCGAGCAGGAAGCGCCGCCAGAGCCGCCCCGCCGGCATCAGCAGCGCGGCGGCCTCCACCGGCGCGCTCCCCGCCGCGCGCCAGCCGATCCAGAGGAAGGCCAGCGCCAGCGGATAGGCCTTGAGCCCCATCGCCAGCGCCACCCCCGGCAGCGAGTAAAGCAGGCGCGGCAGCGCGTCCCCCGCCGGGCCGAGCGCGGCCGTCAGCGAGCCGGCGTAGCCGAGCCACTGGATCCAGGCAATCGCGACAAAGTGCCCCGGCACCAGCAGCGGCAGCATGAACAGCGCCGGCCAGCAGCGCCCCCGCGCCAGCGCCGGCTCAATGGCCACGAAGACCGCCAACGCCGCGGCCAGCGCCACCGTCGCCGCCAGCGCCGCCAGGGCCAGCGTGCGAGCCAGCACCAGCGCCAGCCGGCCGCCCTCGCCCGGATGCTCGACGGCCAGCGCCAGGGTCGCCAGCGGCCGGGCGAGCAGCTCCGAGAAAAACAGCGCCAGCGGCGCCGCCACCAGCGCCAGCGCCAGCGCGGGCCACAGCCGCGCCAGCCTCATGGCCGCGCGAACAGGCCGCCGAGGAAGCGGGCGCTGGCCTCGAACGCCGCGGCCGCGGCCGGGTAGTCGATCTCCCAATAGGGCGCCGCGCCCAGTTCGCGCACATCCTCGGGGACGCCCTCAACCGCCGGGTGCAGCGGGATCTGCTTGGAGGGCATATTGGCCAGCGCCGCCTCGGTCTCGGGGCGCAGCAGGAAGTCGATCAGCCGGCGCCCGTTTTCGGCATTGGGCGCCCCGCGCATCAGCGCCACCGAGTTGGGGATCAGCAGCGCCCCCTCCCCGCCGTGGCCGATCAGCCGGCCATCGACCGGCAACCCCTGCCCGCGCAGCAGATAGACGTCATCGGTATCGGTCAGGCAGAGCGCGATCTCGCCGGCGGCGACCATCCGGCAGGCGCTCATGTTGCCCTCGGCGATGACGGCCCCGTTGGCCTTGAGCGCCTCGAAATATTCGCGCGCGCGCTGCTCGCCCCACTCCGCAAACAGCACCGCCCCGTGAGTCGCCGTCGTGCCGAAGAGCGGATAGGCGATGGCAAAGCGCCCCTGCCAGCGCGGGTCGGCCAGTTCATCGATCGAACGCGGCACGTCGGCCTCGTCGACCAGGTTGGTATTCCAGGCGATGACGCGGGCGCGGGCGGCGAAGCCGGTCCAGGCGCCATCGGCCGCCTTGAAGGTGGCCGGGATTGACTCGGCGGCCGGGGAAACATAGGGCTCGAGCAGCCCCTCGCGCTCGAGGCGCAGCGTGTGGATCAGTTCGTTGTTCCAGAAGACGTCGCAACGCGGGCGATCGCGCTCGGCCAGCAGCCGGCTGACCAGCCCGACCGTCTTGAGCCCCTCGCTGTCGTAGACGGCGCGGGCGCGGATGCCGGTCTGGCGCTCGAATTCGGCCAGGATCGGCTCGGAGTAAATCTGATCCAGCGCGGTGTAGACGATCACCTCGCCGGCTTCGGCCTGCGCCCCCGGCTCATCGCTCGAACCGCAACCCAAGGGGATCAGCCCGGCCAGCAGCAGGATCAGGCAGCCGGCCAAGGCCTGCGGATGGAGTCGGTTTATGCGAATCATGGTATTCACCCCCCGGCGGCTCCGCCGCGTCGTGTTCCCAAAAGAAAGACAGAAACGACGCGCGGAATCAATCGCTTTCGGATTGGGAGGAGAATGGGACGCGGATTCGCAGATGGGGCGGATTTGCGCGGACATCAATTTGAGATAATATTTTCGGTGCCAGGCACCGATATCCAAAAAGGCGAGCCGCTCTTCCCGCGGCTGGAGCTCAGGCCGGTGCAAGAAGGTTCGTAGTTCCGCCTTCAGGCGGGAGCGTAAGCAAATCTAAAACGAAAATAAGGGTGCCACGCGGATCCGAGAGAAAACTCGGCCGCAGGGCACCCTTTTAATAAATTCGGAATTAGGAATGGGGAGTGCGGAATTTTATACGGGGGAAGGCGG
>JAWLCE010000043.1:0-43085 GCA_041687335.1 Sumerlaeia bacterium
AGGCGTCTTCTCCACCGCCCCCGGCCCCAGCCCCCCCCCCGCCGGCGCCCGCATTCGATCGGCGAATGCTGCGCCCGCGCGAGCAGCCGCCCTTAGTTTCGCAACCCGAACCGGTCAAGACTGCGCTGCCAAACCGCTCCCGTCCGGAAATGGCTCACGCCAATCCTCCGGCGCCACGCCCGGCCAGGCCGGTCATTGTCGCCGGACCCGTGCCGCTGGACCATCAACCCGCACGCATCACGGGTCGACCCTCGGGCTCCGTCTTCACGGGTGGCACCCGGTCCGGCACAAACCAGCGACCGCATCACGCACCGGCCGGCCCGGCGCGCACGGAACAGCCGAGCCAGTTTGCCCGTCGCCACCAGCGCGGGCCGCTCTCAGCGATCCTGATCGGCGTGGTGGTGGGTCTGTGTCTGGTGGCAGCGGCCAGCGGTGGCATTTATTATTTTATGGATCAGCGCGGCCTGCTCGACAAGGAACCCCCGCGCGTGAGCCACGATGCCGACTACGAGCAGGCGATGAATTTTGTTAAGGCCGGCCAATATTCCTTCGCCATCGAAAAGCTGCGTACGCTGCCGCCCTCGGCTCGCCGCGATCGACGGCTGGCCCAGATTTTTTTTGAGCAGGGCAACTCGATCCGGGAGCAGAACACTTCGGGCGCGATTGAGGCCTATCGCCAGGCGTTCCAGTATTATCCCGCCAATCCCGAATATGGCATCCGCCTCGGCTGGGAATACTATTCTCTCGGCCGCGACATGCAGGCGGACGATCCCAATCAGGCCCGCGTCCATCTTCAAAGCGCGCGCCAGACTTTCGAGGCCGTGCTGGAAACTCACGCCTCCAACCAACAGGCGCTGTTGACGCTGGGACATGTGGCCGGCGCGCTCGGCGACGCCGTCACTCAGAACAATAGCTACCGGCGCGTCATCGAGATCGCCGCCGACACCCCCGAGGCGCTCAGCGCCCGCCAGCACCTGCGCACGCTGAATTTCACACCTTGACCGCGAAAGGAGCCGGCGATGGAGATCGCCTTCCTGGGGATGGGGCTGATGGGCGCGCCGATGGCCGCCAACCTGCTGCGCGCCGGCCATGACGTGGTGGTCTACAATCGCACCGCATCCAAAACAGAACCCCTGCGCGCGCTGGGGGCACGGGTAGCCGCCACTCCCGCCGCGGCGGCTCAGGGCCGCCGGCTCATCATGATCTGCGTCGAGGACAGCCAGGCGGTCGGGCAGGTGCTGTTTGGCGAGCAGGGGGTCGCAAACGGATTGACCCCCGGGGATGATCCGCCGCCGCTGGTCATCGATCACTCAACCATTTCCCCCGCGGCCACCGCCGATTTTGCCGCCCGCCTGGCGGCTGAGCGGAGCGCGCTTTACCTGGATGCCCCCGTCAGTGGCGGTCAACCCGGCGCCATCGCCGGCACGCTTTCGATCATGTGCGGCGGCCCCCTCGAAGCTTATCAGATGGCGCTCCCCGCCTTCGAGGCGATGGGCCGCACGATCGTGCACATCGGCCCGCGCCACGGCGACGGCCAGCGCGCCAAGATTATCAATCAGGTGCTGGTTGCGATTCATGCCATCGCCACCGATGAGGCGATGCGGCTGGGCGAGTCGCTGGGGCTGGACATGGAAAAGGTGCTTTCCGCCATCACCCAGGGGGCGGCCGGTTCCTGGTCGCTTGCCAATTTGGGGCCGCGCTGGCTGGCGCGCGACTTCGCTCCCGGTTTCCGCCTGCGCCATTTGCTTAAGGACCTGGGTTTTTGCCTCGAGGCGCTCGAGAGTCTGCCCGCGGGCGCCGATCAAACATATCCCGGCATCGCCCTCGCGCTGGATCTTTTTAATCGCGCCGCCGCCGCCGGCTATGGCGAGGATAACATCCACGCCGTCGAGCGGATTTTCACGGACTAGAGCTGTTGCCGAAAGGATGTGCCGAAAGGCGGTCGAGCGAGCCTTCAGCCGCCGCTCGCAACCGGCTGCAAATGGAAAAGACTTCTGGCAACTGCTCTAAAAGCCTTCGACAAACCCTGCCTCTGCCGCGGATGTCAATTTTGCTCTAATCGCCTGCGCGGTATAGAATAGATGGGGGAGGATTCTCCCCGCCCTCCAATTGAGCTTCAGGTGGTTGCTCACATGCGTCAATCTGCCACGGGCCCGCAACCCAGGCTTTCGCCCATGCGCTTGTTTGATCGGCGCAACCTGCCGGCGCTGCTGGTGGGACTGGTACTGCTGACGATCACCATCTTCATGGCACTCATGTTCCACCGTTATGAGAGCCAGATGATTCAGAAAAACAGCGATCAGGTGGCTGAGGAAGCGGCCGTGGCGCTTCAGCTGCAACTGACCCCCCAAGTCGATTCATTGCGGCGAATGACGCAGCGGGCTGAAATTTTCGGACTGCCCCCGCGAGCCAACTGGGAATTGGATGCCGCACTGGCACGTAACATCTTCCCCAGCATCGTAGCGCTGAGTCTGGTGGATTCAGAGTTGCGCGTGTCATGGATGCATCCCCCCGAAATGGTGGAATTCGAGGGCGCCTTGATCACCACCGACAACGAGCTGCGCCGGGCTTTTCTGCGGGCCGCTTCGTCGGGCAGCAATTCTTATCAAGGTTCCATCAAGTGGCAGGATGATCTTCACTTTATCCTGATTCATCCGATCTGGCAAAACGAACAACTGCTTGGGTATTATTGCGGCCTGTTCAACTATGCCGCTTCCACCAGAAGCATGCTTCCCGCATCGATTGCCCCCGGCTACGAAATTCAGATATTTGATCAGGGGGAACTTGTTTATGACCGCGATCCCGGTCTAGGTAATTCTACTTTCCTTTCATCCCGGGCCGTGGAGGTCCAGGATTTAATCCGCTGGGACATTGCCGTCATGCCAACGGCAGCTGCTCTCAGGAGTCAGCAAAGCTGGCTGGATGAGGGGGTGCTGGTGATGGGCACGCTGGTGGCGCTGCTGGGAGCGCTGCTGGTCAATCATGTCATGTCGGAGCGGCGCGAGCGGCAGCGCAGCCAGCGCGCCGAGATGCGCTACCGCCACCTCAGCGAGGCCACCCACCAAGTGGTCTGGATCGCCGGCCGCGATGGCGGCATCATTGAGACTTCCTCGGTACAGAAGGAGGACCTCGCAATCCCACCCGAACAGGCCTACGGCTATGAGTGGCTCAAGATCGTCCATCCCGAAGATCGCGAGCGTGTCGAGCGTCAGTGGCGGGATGCGGTTCGCGACAGGACATATTTTCAGTCTGAATATCGCATGGCAATGCGCAATGGCTCCTACCACCACTTCATCGAACGGGCAGTCCCCATCCTGAACGATGGCGAAGTCGTTGAATGGGTGGGTGCCCTAACTGACGTGAATGACCAGTTCGAGGCCGAGCAGGCGCTGCGCATCAATGAGGAACGCTTGCGCCAGGCACTGCGCGTCTCGCGCGCGGTGGCCTGGGAGATCGACTTGGATCACAACTGCGCCTATCGCTCGCCGGAAACGGTCAGCATCCTGGGGTTGACGCCCGAGGAAGCCAACCTGCACGCTGACGAGTACTACCTGCGCATCCATCCTGAGGATCAAGCGTTCATGTCGGAACAGGTGGAGCGCACCATCGCTGAATTGAGCGATTTCAATGTTGAATACCGGATCGTTCTGCCCACGGGCGAGGCTCGCTGGATTCAGGATCAGGGCCAGGTGATTCGTGACGACGGGGGTCGGGCCCGCCGGGTGGTGGGGATGGCCCTTGACGTGACCGAGCGCAAGCAGACCGAACAAAAAATCCGCGAGCTCAATGAAACCCTTGAGCGGCGCGTGCTGGAGCGGACTCATTCGCTGGTGCAATACCAGAAACGGCTGCGCCAGATGGCGTCGGAGTTGATCCTGACCGAACACCGTGAGCGGCGTCGGCTGGCCACGGACCTGCACGACTATTTGGCCCAGTTGCTGGTGGTTTGCCGCATTAAAATCAACCAGATCGAGACGGGGCTGGAGGGGGAACGCGAGCGCCGGCTGGGCCGCGAGATCAATGAACTGCTCAGCTCATGCCTGACCTATACGCGCACGCTGATTGCCGAGCTGAGCCCCACCGTGCTCTATGAATCGGGATTGTTTGCCGGCCTGCAGTGGCTGGGCGACCAGATGCGCCCCCACGGGCTGAATGTCCAGGTAGAACTAGGCGAGGCGCCCCCCGATCACCTGCCTGACGATGAAGCCATCATGATTTTTCAGGGGGTGCGCGAATTGCTGTTCAATACCGTCAAGCATGCCGGCGTGGACCAGGCCCACCTGCGCCTCAATTACGAGGATGGCTGGTTGACGGCCGAAGTGACGGATCAGGGCAAAGGCTTCGATGCCGCGGCCGTCAACCGCGAGCAGGGCAAGCCGGACAAATATGGTTTGTTCAGCATCCGGGAGCGGCTTGAGGCGATGGGGGGGGAATTGATCGTGGAATCCAAACCCGGCGAAGGCACGCGCGCCCGGATGCGCGTGCCGATCGCGATGGAAACCGAGGAGCAACCTGCCGCCCCCAGCATTCAACCCGTGATGATCGCCCCGGCGCGGCCCGAGCCCACCGCAGGCGGCGAAATCCGCGTGATGCTGGTGGACGATCACGCGATCGTGCGGGAGGGGATCTCCAGCCTGCTGGAGAACTATCCCGACATCACGATCGTCGGCGAGGCCGCCGATGGACTCGAGGCCATTGAGCGGGTTCAGGCGCTCCAGCCCGACGTGGTCCTGATGGATATCAATATGCCTCGAATGAATGGCATCGAAGCCTCCCGCCACATCAAGCGCGAGCAGGAGCATGTGCGCGTCATCGGCCTGTCGGTCAATGATGACCCCCAGACCGAGGCCCTGATGAGGGAAGCGGGCGCCGCGGCCTACCTCACCAAGGGGGGCTCGGCCGAAGAACTCTACGAGGCCATCCACAGCCTGGCCGCCGGTGGTTAATGCCTACTTGGATGCGAAGTAGCGCCGGGTGCCCATCGTATCCACCGCCCGGCCGATCCGCGTCAAAGCGTGGGCGTAGGCCGCCGTTCGCATGTCGATGTTCTTTTCCTTGCTCATGTCATAGGTATTGTTGAACTCACGCGTCATGATCTCCCGCAGGCGGTGACGGACCTCGTCGAGCGTCCACGCCAACCGGCACTTGTTCTGCACCCATTCAAAATAGCTGACGGTCACCCCGCCGGCATTGGCAAGGATATCCGGCAGCATGAAGACACCTCGCCGATTGAGAATTTCATCGGCTTCGGTGGTGGTCGGCCCGTTGGCAAGCTCCAGGATGACCCCCGCGCGGACCCGCTCGGCATTCTCAGCGGTGATCACATTTTCCAGCGCCGAGGGCACCAGCACCTCGACGTCCAGCTCAAGCAACTCCTCGTTGCTGATCGGCTCGGCATGCAACCCCTGTTCCAGGGCGGCCTGCACGCGCCCCGTCTCCGCCTTGACCTTCTGTGCGCGAATGATGTCGAGCCCGTCAGAGTTAAAAATGCCGCCGCCCGAGTCGCTGACGGCAACGACGCGGTAGCCGTCTTCGTGCAGCAGGTGGGCGATCGCCTGCCCGGCGTTGCCAAATCCCTGAACCGCGATGCGAATGGCGTTGGGCTTCCAGCCGCGCTTGCGCGCCAGGTCGATCAGGCAATAGTATCCGCCGCGGCCGGTGGCATCGTCGCGACCGAGACTGCCGCCCAGCTCAATCGGTTTGCCCGTGATGATCGCCGGCTCATAATGCCGGACCGTCTTGGCGTATTCATCGGCCATCCATGCCATGATGCGGGAATTCGTGTAGACATCCGGCGCGGGGATATCGGTATCGGGCCCGATGAAATCGGCGATCTGCTGGATGAAACTTCGACTCAGGCGCTCCAGCTCCATGTTCGACAATTCCTTGGGGTTGACGATGACCCCGCCCTTGGCCCCGCCATAGGGCAGACCGACCACCGCGCACTTGCAGGTCATCCAGAAAGAGAGGGCTTTGACCTCGCTCAGGGTCACGTCCGGATGAAACCGAATGCCGCCCTTGGAGGGGCCCAACGTATCGTCATGGCGCGCGCGAAAGCCGGTGAAGATGCGCAACGAGCCGTTATCCATGCGGACCGGAATCGATACCTGAAGGATCGATTTGTGGTGTTTCAGCCGTTCGAGCACCTCGTTCTCAATCTGGGCGAAATGGGCGGCGCGATCGAGTCGCTTGACCGCATCCTGAAAGATTGAATCGTCGCGGTGAGCATGGGTTGACACAAGTGCAGCCTTTCTTTCGGTCAAAATTCCGGTATCGATCAGTTGCGTGAGTTCATGTCATCATTTTCCATCATACATAGCCACCACAAATAATGAGAAATCCTGTCAACTCGCCGCCGCGGGCAGTGCCATCTTGCGTTCCCACCACGGCTCGGGAGGGTAGGTCGGCTCTCCGAGCCGACATTGAAGCCATGTCGGCTCGATGATCCGAACTACCCTCGTTGGGCTCCAGAGCTCTATCAAGATGCCCGCCATAGATGCCACCCACTTGTAATTATTTGGCCTGCTGACCGCGTTGACATAGAATATATGGAGAAACCGAGACCATTGAACTGCAGAAAGGATTGAAACATGCTATATTGGGCAGTTGTATTCCTGATCATTGCAATCGTGGCGGGCCTGCTGGGCTTCAGCGGCATCGCCGGGGCCGCCTCATCGATTGCGTGGATCCTGTTTGTCGTTTTCCTGATTGTATTCGTGATCGTCTTGCTCATGGGTCTGATCGGCGGCAAGCGCGTCCCATAGGATGCCATGACGCCTGAAATCATTCAGACGGAGGCGGGGTTGCCGTCTCACAGGGCCCACGATGGGCCCTGAATTTTTTCGCCACGCCTGACACCGATCCCCCACCACCGCTCCCCCTTTGATTCTTCATTTTCGTCGCAAAGGCCGCAGAGAACCGCTCAAAGAACGCAAAGTCGTGGCGAAGTCGATACTGGGCGGGTGACATCATCCATGGTCATGGAAGAACATGTAAGAAATTCCTCCCTTTGCGTCCTTTGGCCATTCCTCTGCGTCTTGGCGACAAAAGCACGAAGGATCGAAGGCTCCCCTCGCCCATCAACTCTTGACAACTCCCGGCCCCATTGAGTCTGATCAATGAAGTCTGCGCCCGTTGGAGCGGCATGAAACAGCGCACCTCTCGCCTGCAACTTTTCCTCGACTGGTTCAGAGCCGACGCCTGGCCAGTCCTCCAGCCGCGATGGCCGCACTGGTTGCGGGACATCATGCTGCTGCTCGCCTTGTCCTTATTGGCTCTGAGCCTGGATTCGCCGCTGGCCCAGTGGCGGTTGTGGCTGGTGTTGCCCTTGGCCACGGCCTCGGCCACCTTGACGCTTTGCCTGTCGGGGCGACCGGTCCTGCGCAGCCGCCACCTGCTCTGGCTGGCATTGCTACTGGCGTTGCCCGCCATTCGAGGCATCCTTTCGCTCAATGGCCCCCTGCCTGCGGAAGGCCTGCGAGAGCTGCAAATCCTGCTGGCCTTGGCGCTGGCCTCAGCTTCGCTTTGGCTGATGGCTTCGGCCCAGCCCGACCGCGCCTTTGCGATTTGGACGCTGGCCCTCGGACTGGGGGCGCTGGTAGCGCTGGCGACGGCGCAAAATAAGATGCTGCCTGTTTGGCTCGACCCGGTCTTTGTGACAGCCGTGCCGGGCGTTTTATTGGGTGCGGCGGGTGCGCTGCGCCTGGCAATCTACCGCCGCCGTTTCGCACGGCTGGCCGGACAGATCCCGCTGCTGCATCGCAGCTTCAGATTCCGTCTGCGCCGCGATGAATTCGCAGGCGCCGCCAGCCGCATGGTGATGCGCGTCGGCTCCTTCGTCGTCGGCTCGCTGATCGGCTGGCAGATGTTCCAGCTCCAACAGCCGGCCCACCTGTCCGATGCCCTCGCGCTGCACGAGGGCCTGCGCCAGCAGGAGCTGCTCTGGACGCAGTCGCTGCTGCTGGGTTGGGGCCATGGCACACTGGAGCGGCTGATGGAAGCTTTCGCCCTGCCCGCGACGATGGTCGCCCCGCCTTGGGGCGGAATCAGCACCCTGCTCGGCACGGGAGGGTTGGTGGCCCTGGGGCTGCTGATGCTGATGCTGATTTATATGATCATGTGGCCACGCGGCCGCTGGGGCATCGAAAAGGAGCCGCTGATGCCAATCGCGGCATTCTGGGCCAGCCTGCCGCTGCTGCTGACCGGGGGACTGCTCCTGACGGGCGGCCCTAGGACCGAAATGTCGATTTTTGCATTATCCGGCTGGCTGGCGCTGGCGCTGGTCAAGGCGCGGCGTGATCCCGCGCGTGAGGCTCCGGTGGCGCCCCTCAGTCATCGCCTGGGCACCGTTGGCTGGACCGCCACGGGTCTGGCCCTGACCATTGCGCTGGCCATGCCCACCCTCGGCCAATCCATTTTGCGCAACACCGATCGCATGCAGCTCCCGGCCGCCATCCAGCAGAGTCGGCTCGACCGCGCCATGCGGCTCAATCCCTGGGACCCGGCCATCCGGATGGCGGCGGCGTCATCCTGGCGCCAGACGATGACCCAGTCCCCCACCTGGAGCGAATCGCTCTATCGGCGCGTGCTGAGGCTCTATATCCAGGCGCAAGAGCTGGACCCCTTCGACATCAACATTCCGCTGACCATGGCCAGCTTTCAGCTGCTTGCCGACCGCCATGAAGCCGCAATTGCCACCATCGAGCAGGCGCTCGAGCGCAACCCCGGTGACATCCGCCTGATCGTCTGGATTTATCACGAGGCGATGCGGCAGCAGGATAAAAAGCTGGCCATGCGAATGCTGCAGTTGGGCCGCCAGACCCACCCCACCCTGCCCGAATGGTGGTTTCTGCGTTCGCAACTGGCAGAGGATCTCGGCCAGACACCGCTGGCACTGCGTGATCTGGCCGTGGCGCTAACGGCACGCCCGGATCACCCTGACCTGCTCACCCGCGCACTCCAATTGCGGCAACAATAGAGGCGGCTCAGCCAGTTAAGGTTTCATATAGCCCTCGGGGGCAAATGGCTGATGGAACGCTTGCCGAGGTCGCGGCGCCATAGTATCTTATTGCGGATGATGCGCCGCGCGCTGCCCCACCACCACCGGAAGTCGCTCGATGGGCCCGATCCTCTTTCACAGCACCAACGGCCAGTCCCCCCGCGTTGACCTCAAGGGGGCGTTGCTGGCCGGCCAGGCACCCGACCGTGGGCTCTACCTGCCCGACCGCATTCCGTCGCTGCCCCCCGAGCTGATGGATTCCTTTGCCGACCGTGCGTACGCCGAAATCGCCGAGGAAGTGCTCTGGCCCTTCGCCCAAGGCGTCATCGATCGCCCCGTGCTGGCCGCCCTTTGCCGCGACGCTTATGATTATCCGGTGCCGATCGAACAAGTTTACGACCGGGTCCACGTGATGCGGCTGGATCGCGGCCCCACCGCCTCGTTCAAGGATTTTGCCGCCCGGATGATGGCGCGCCTGATCGGGCGCTTTTTGCGTGAGGATGGCCGCCGGCTGGTCATCCTGACCGCGACCAGCGGCGATACCGGGTCCGCCGTCGCCAGCGCCTTTCATGGCGTCGATGGCATCGAGGTCCTTGTGCTCTTCCCGATCGACGAGGTCAGCGACCGCCAGCGCCGCCAGATGACGACGCTGGGCGGCAACGTGCGCGCGGTTGCGGTGGATGGCAAGTTTGATGACTGTCAGGCTTATGCCAAGCGCGCCTTTTCCGACCCGGCGCTGGCCGCCGTGCCGCTCTCCTCGGCCAATTCGATCAATATCGGCCGCCTCCTGCCGCAATCGGTCTACTATCTCTACGCAGCCTCGCGCGTGGCAACGCCGGGCGAGCCGCTGGTCATCTCGATCCCCTCGGGCAATTTCGGCAACATGATGGGAGCGGTGCTGGCGCGCGCCATGGGTCTGCCGATCAAGAAGCTGGTCGTTCCGGTCAATGCCAATGACGAATTCCCCGCCTTCTTGACCAGCGGCGACTACTGCAAGCTCGAGCCCAGCCTCGCCTGTGTCAGCAACGCCATGAATGTCGGCCACCCAAGCAACCTGGCGCGCCTGGTCAGTGTTTATGGCGGCTGGCTCGATGAAACCGGCCAGATCCACCGCGCCCCCGACATCGAGGCGATGCGGCGCGACCTGTTCTCAACCTCGGTCAGCGATGACGAGACCCGCGCGACGATCAAAGATGCCTGGGAGCGCCATCGGCTGCTGCTGGAACCCCACGGGGCGGTCGGCTGGCGTGGGCTGATGGATTATATCGCCATCGAACCGCTCGCTGGCGCCCCCGCGGTCGCCATCGAAACCGCCCACCCGGCGAAATTCCCCGAGGAGATTGAAAAGGTCATCGGCATCACGCCCCAGACGCCGCCCGCGCTGGCGGCTCTGGAGGGGCTTGCCGAGGATTTCGAGCGCCTGCCGGCTGACTACGACGCCGTCAGCCAATTGATCCAGCGCCACTACGGTGACTGAGGCCACCGCCCCCAGCGTCCGCCCGGCGGGGCTGAATGACCTGCCCGCGATCCAGCAATTGTTGCGCGCCTATCCTTTCAAGGAGGCCCAGCGGCGCGCCCAGCAGCTTGATCCTGAGCGTCAGTGCGACTTTTTTCTGGCGGGCCTGCGCGGCGCCATCGAGCGCGGCGCGGCGCACTGGCTGGCGGAGGTCGATGGCCGACCCGTCGCCTTCGCCGGGCTGCTTGACGACCCGTGGCACTCCGAAATCTACCAACTGCCGATGGCGAAGATTCAACCTTGGATCATGCTGGAGCGAGCGTCCGGCCCCGCGCTGCTCAAGATGATCGCCGACGCGGCCCATGCGGCCGGCCATCGCCACCTGACGGCCCGCTTTGACGTCGAGGACATGGCCAGCCTGCGCCTGTTCGAGGATGCCCGCTGGCGACTGGTCGATGTCTCGCTCAAGCTGTCCGTGCCGCTGCCCGCCCCGCTCGCGCCCGAGCCGCCCCCCGGCTGGCGCGTCGAGCTGGCAACTGATGCCGACGCCGGCTGGATTCGCGATATCGGCTCGCGCACGCACGGCGCCACCCATTATCTCAACGACCCCGCGCTGGCGCCCGACCGCACCCGCGCACTCTTCGACCGCTGGCTGGAGCGCTGCCTGGGCGGTCTGGCGTGGCGCATTTACGTGCTGCGCGACCCCACCGGAGCCGGCCGCGGCTTTGTCACCTACCTCCGAAACCAGTCCTTCGCCCGGGCGCTCGGCCGCCGCCCGCTGATCCTCGACTTCGTGCTGATCGAACCGGGGCTGCGCGGCGAAGGGCTCGGCCGGTTGCTGGTCGCCGAATCCCTCGCGCGCGAGGCAACCGAGGGTTTCGATTACTGCGAATTACGCACCTCAGCCCACAATATCCCCGCCGTCGCAGCTTATGAACGGCTCGGCCTGCGCCTGTGCGCCGGCGACTACGTCGTCTCGCGGTTGGATTGATTAGAGCGCATCTTCTGACCCCAGCTCGTGCCGGGGAAGGTAGGTCGGCTCTTCGAGCCGACACTGGAGGCCATGTCGGGTCGAAGACCCGATTTACCCATTCAAAGTGTATTCCCATTGACGCCGGCGATTGAAAAACGCTAAACCATTTGGACCTGAACAGGAGGGGCTGGCGATGCAGGCAGAAGCACCGTGGCGCGTGGGACAGGGTTTTGACGTTCATGCCTTCGCCGAAGGGCGCCGGCTGATCCTGGGCGGGATTCAGGTCGAGCATCCGCTGGGGCTGGCCGGCCACAGCGATGCCGACGTGCTCGCCCACGCCATCACCGATGCGCTGTTGGGCGCGGCGCGCCTGGGCGACATCGGCCAGCACTTCCCCGACACCGATCGCCAGTGGAAGGACGCCGACAGCATCGAGTTGCTGGCCTTTGTCAACGGGCTGCTCGAGGAGCGGGGCTGGGGGGTCGTCAACATTGACGCCACCATCATCGCGCAGAAGCCCCGGCTCGCCGAGCATCTGCCGGCGATGGCCGCGCGCCTGGCTGAGGCCCTTCGAATCGAACCCGGCCGCGTCAACCTGAAGGCCACCACCACCGAGCGACTCGGCTTCACCGGCCGCGCCGAAGGCATCGCAGCGATGGCCACCGCACTGATCGCTTCTGTGCCGTCCTGAACCGCACCCTGCCATCCCGGGTCATTCAATCCTGCCGAGTCCCGCGGGCAGTTCAAAGCGCCCCTCGGGGCCAATCATCGTATTGCCACGCCATGTCCAGTTCTCGGGCGGCGAGTCCACCCGCACCGGCAGCCCTGAGCCGCTCAGCACGACCACATTGTGCTCGATGACGACGTCGCGCGGGGGCAGCGGGTAATTCGCGCGCGTGTCGCCAATGCTGATGCCGTCGCCACAGTCCACGATCGTGTTATGGGCTACCAGGGTGCGCTCAGGGCGTTGATAGCCACCCCAGGCGACAGGATCCAGCACGCCATCGGGGGAATCGGCTTCATATTCCCAGCGCGCACGGGTGCGGGCTTCGATATCGCCGGTGCGGATGATGATGCCCGCGCCATCCAGCCCCTGCATGTGGTTGTTGAGGATGCGGTGGTCCTGCCCGAACAGGCGGATGCCCGTCGAGCCCCGTTTGCCCTGGCTGATGAAGATGTTGCCCTCAACCGTGCAGCGGTGGCAGTTGCGCAGGGTCAGTGCCCCATAGCAGTTGAGGAATGTGTTGCGCCGCAAGATGTTGTCATTGCACTTGACCGAAATAATCTCGCTCTCGCCATCGCAATTCTCGAACAGGTTATCCTCGACGGTGATGAAGCCGCTGGAGTGGGAGTAAGTGCTCGAGCCCAGCCGAATGGTTTCGAATCCATTCCCGGTGCCCTTGTAGAAGTTGCGGAAATGATTGTTGTCGATGCGGTCATGGCGGGTCGACATGTTACCGGTCTCCACTCCGGAGCCTCCGGTCCCCAGCATGACGCTCGCATTGCGCTTCTCTTCGATCAGGTTGTGGTCGATCCGATTCCAGCCCGAGTTCTCGCCGCTCAAGCTGATCCAGGTCACGCGGTGTTCGAGCGGGTTGGTCACCACGGGCTCGCGCAGGCGAATATGACTCTGGCTGAGCCGGCAGTGGCGCGAGCCGTTCATCGAGAACGCCGGACCATTGGCCTTGTGCAGAAAAGCCAGCCCTTCGACGCCGACATACTCGCAGTTGCTCAGCATGATGCCGGCGGCGCCGGTCAGGCGGGCGCCCAAACGGTTGGAAGCGGCAATGACCAGCGGGGCTTCGGCCGTGGCCTTGACACTCACCACCAGCGCCTGCTCCAAATCGTAGTCGCCATCGGCCAGCTCGATCCGATCGCCCGGACGGGCATCGGCCACCGCGCGCTGGAGTTGCTCGGCATCCGCCACCGCCACCACGCGCAACGGCTCCTGGTCCAGGGCACAACCAGCCTCACCGGCAACACCCGGCCCAGCCAATGCCAGACACAAAACCATCATGATCAAGTAGCGCAACATGGGATACACCTCAATCTGGAGATGAACTTCACGTCTGCAGCATATTCAACTGGCCGGTCCTCGGCATCAAAATTCAGCAGGCCTCGCCCCCCCAACCATGGGCTGAATATTTTCATTTGACAGTCACCCCAATCTGGCCACGATGATGTTGAGGCGCGCACGGCGTCGTGATTGAGCGAAAGGTCGGCAATTCATGAAATTTATCCTGCGGCTGGGTCTCGCGCTGCTGATGCTGGCGCCACTACTGGGCACCGGGTGCAATCGTGCCCAACATGCGAAGGTGCTGGTGCCGGTTCAGGAGACCCCTGCCAAGCAATATGCCTATGCCAGTATGACGCGTGAGAACACCAACCTGCCGCTGCTGATCAAGGACAAGAATCGCTACCTGGCTGGCCGCGCCCGCGTGCGCGCCGCCTGGTCCAAGGTCATCGAGGCTTATCCCGCCGATCGCGAATTCACACCCTTGGCCAAGCTCAACGTCATCGAAATGGACGCCGGGCTTGACGATGATCGCCATGCGCCCAATTCGCGCCGCCGCGACCGCCGCGCGATCGCCCAGCTCGAGGAGCTGATGAAGGAATACCCCGAATTCGACTTCATCCAAGCCAAGTCGATGCTCGACATGGGGCTGCTCTATAAGCGCCGCGGCGAATACGAGGATGCCACGCGTCTTTTCAAGTTCGTCAAGGACAACTACACGTCCCATACTGACGAACATATCAAAGAGTTGGTGAAAATCAGCGACTTCTACTACAACCAAACCTACACGATCGGCAAATGATCATTTAAAAAAATGCTGGCCAGTCCGCCCGGCCAACGCGATGATGGAAACGATGAGCGCGCATCCGGCCGCTCCGCGCGCGGCCCGGCCGCCGCCAGTTCCTTGAGGGCACCGCACCACCGTTGAGCCGCCTCAACCGCCCCAGCGCCCCCGGCCGTAAGGATGCCCCCGCCAATCCTTCAGCCAAGCCTCGCGTGGGATTCGCCATGAGCGCCCGCGGGCTCTTCGATGAACTCGTGTTTATCTTCATCCTCGTCATGTTCATTCGCATGTTCGTGGTTGAAATCTACAAAATCCCCACCGGCTCCATGACCCCGACGCTGCTGGGGGGCAACGTCAGTCATGTCGACGTCACCGGTGATGGCCACGAAGAACTGTTGTTCTGGGACGCCTCCAGCGCCTTCGGCCCGCTCATGTATCGCTGGGACGGCCAGCGCTTCATTTTTGATCAGCGCTTGCCGATCTCCCCCCAGCAATACCGGGACTGGAAGGATCGCGGGCTGATCCGGACCCAGAACGACCGCATCATGGTCACGAAGCTTCCCTACCTGTTCCGCCAACCCAGCCGCGGCGATATCGTGGTCTTCAAGGTCCCCCCGGTGATCTATGACCCCGACACCCCCATCTACATCAAGCGGGTCGCCGGTGAACCTGGTGAAACCCTCAGGTTTTCCCCCGACGGCCGCCTCATGGCCGACGGTGAAACCGTGCGGCAGCCTGAATTTTTCAGCCGCCAGCATTACCAGTCCTTCATCGATGCCAATTCGGAGGATGTACCGCCCGAGGAAATCCTCTACGAGCGCATCCCGGGCGGTCGCCGCGAAATTGTCGAAATGAACGTACCCGAGGACGAAGTCTACGTGCTTGGCGACAATGCCCACGGCAGCCGCGACAGCCGCTACTGGGGCGGTGTTCCCCTGGAGGCCGTCAAGGGCCGTGCCTTCCTGCGCATCTTTCCCTTCAGCCAAATCCGTTTTCTGCAATAGCCCACAACGGCTCCCAAACATCGCCAGATAAAGTCTTTGGTCGCCTCCGGCCCGGATTGCTAAAATGGATTCATAGCCGGAATGAAGACCCTTGACCCTGGCACCCGCATGATTTCCTCGATGTTCCGGCCAAGACATGACGACCCATGAGTGGGAACCACTTTTTTCACGATGGCGTGTTTTTCAGGAGGAAAACCATGCAAACGTTGCGAGAACTTTTCATAAACGAACTCAAGGATGCTTACGATGCCGAGAATCGGCTGGTGACGGCACTGCCCCGGATGGCCGCCGCCGCGACCGCCAGCGACCTGCGTGAGGCTTTCGAGGAACACCTCGAGGAGACGCGGGGCCATGTCCGTCGGCTCGACCAGATCTTCAATGCCCTCGGCGAGAGCCCGCTTGGCGAAAAATGCGAGGCCATGGAAGGGCTGCTCAAGGAGTGCGAGCAGCACCTGATCGAGCAGGGTGATCCCGCCGTCAAGGACGCCGCTTTGATCGCCTGCGCTCAGCGCGTCGAACACTACGAAATCGCAGTCTATGGCACCGTCTCCTCATATGCCAAGCACCTGGACCTGCGCGACTCACAGGACCTGCTCCACCAGACGCTGACTGAGGAAAAGGAATGTGACAAGAAGCTGACCAAGCTGGCCGAGGGCAGCATGACCACCATCGGCATCAACAAGGAAGCCCGCCGGAAATAACCGGCATCCGTGACTGGAGACCCGTGCGGCGGCCGCGAGGGAAGTCTTTTCCCCTTGGCCGCCGCCTTTTTGTCTCACGGCCAGCCCAACCGTGCCCGCCTTAGGTCCCCTCGCCGGATGCATGATAAAATAAAGCAGATGGAATCTACGGCGGAGGTAACAGAAGCATGATCACGCTTCAACGCGTTGAGGAACTGGCGGCCATCCAGCATGAGGATCTGATCGTTTCCTGCTATATACGGCTCGATCCGCGGTTGGCCTACAATCGAAGCCAGCCGCAGCTACACTTCAAGGGCTTGATCAGTCATTTTCTGCGGACCAATCAGGACCCCCACCGGCGGTCGGCGCTCGAGCGCGAGCAGCAGCGCATCGAATCCTTCCTGGAGACACTGCCACGCGAGGGCCGTGGCGTTGTGATCTTTGCCTGTCAGCCGGCCCAGCTCTGGGAGACGGCGAGCCTTGACGTGCTGCTGCCCAATCATTTGTCGGTCGCCGAGACGACGCAGACTTCCATCCTGGCGCGCATGCTGGACGACTACCCGATGATGGCGGTGGTGCTGGTCCAGCGCAACGACGCCAAGATCTTCACCACTGAGCTGCGTTCGGCTCACGAGCATCAGCGCATTGAAAGTCCGGGCGTGCCGCGTCAGATGGATCGTGGCGGCTGGTCGCAACGGCGCTTCGAGCGTCACATTGAGGTGCAGGTCGGAAACCACCTCAAGGAGGTGGTCGATGCGCTGGCCCGCATGTATCACCGCGAAATTCCCTTCAAGCGGCTGGTCGTCGGCGGTCCGGTTGAGACGGTCAACGAATTCGTGCACCTGCTGCCCGATCAGCTCGCCCGCCGCTTCATCGGTTCTTTCCCCGTCGACTTCAAGCATGAATCCGACAGCGAGATTCTTGATCGCGCCCACGAGGTCAACGAACAGCACGAGCGCAAGACCGAGCAGGAACTGGTGAATCAGCTGCGCGAGGGCCATTATGACGGCGGTCAGGGCGTCCTTGGCCTGCAGGAGTCACTGCGCGGGCTGGTCGAACGCCGCGTCCACAAACTGGTCGTGGCCGATTTCAGCGAGCATGTCGGCGCCGTTTGCACCAACTGCGGCATGTTCGATACCCAGCCCTTCAAGAACTGCCCGGCCTGCGGCGGACCCGGCCGCAAGGTCGATAACATCCTTGAACATGCGATGGAAAAGGCTCTGGTGGATGGGGTCCAGATCGAGCCGCTCGGCGGCGAGCCGCGCCAGTGGTTGCTGTCGCACGGCGGCGTGGCGGCCTTGATGCGCTACTGATCGGCGACGCACTACCCGATGGGCGCCGGCGGAGCTCAGAAGCACCGCCCACTTGGCATGGCTTTGGAGCTTGGGTGGCAACTTTGGACCTTGTGACCGAAAAATTCCATTACTACGCCTGACGAGTGTTGAGGTATCAGCCAGACCCGCCTGATCGCATCCCACTGATACCCGCTGGTGATGGTGGTCGGCGTGTCGTCCGCCCGGATGCGCTCCAGCACCGCCTAACGGCCAATTAATGGGTGGGGGCTTACGGCTCCCGCCCATTTTTTTCGGGCTGGCAGATATAGATTGACACCCACGCCCACCAACCATTTACTAAAAGGATGTGTTTAATTTGTTATAGGTGAGATGCCAATGGAGCGTTACGCAGGGTGGGCGCTGGTTGCGCTGATCGTCGGCGTGATGGGATGGGCGGGGGTGAAGGCCAGCGAGGCTTACAACGCGCACAGACGCAACGTCTCAGGCGCGGTCACGGTTGCGTCGGTCCCGGCGGGCCAGTTGGCGGCGCTGCCCAACTTATCGGGGCTGGCGGTCGAGCCGTTGGAGCAGGGGGCGAGCCAGATGGTGGAGCTGGTGGTGGAGCGGCGGGCCGAAACGCCGAACGCGTGCGCGACAAGATTGGCACATGATTGGGAGGCTGGCCAGCTTGTGTCGCTGGATGGAGAGGGAGCTGAGTATTTTGTGGCGTCAGATGGGGCTGCGGATATTGGCGGCTTGTTCGATCCTGACGGGCTTTATGAAGCCGCCAGCTTCGCCTCCATCGCCTACCAATGCGTTACCCCAGCTTGTGATATCACCGTCACTGCCGCTGGCTATCGAGTCGCATTCACCATGGACATGGCCATCGCTACTCGCGACGGTATGGGTGCTGATTCTGTGGATGCGGTCGAGTCGCCCTTCCCGTTCACCGCAATCTTTCTGGCCTGCGACGGCGACCGTTTGTACCCCATCGCTTCCAGTCGTGGTCTGGCCCGGCAGGAGGGCGGTCTGTGGCGTGGCGACGTAGCGGTGGAGGCTCCCGGTGCGGACGCCATGGTGGTCGTCCCCGGCCATGCCAAGTCGACCGCCGCCCAGCACATGGCCATGGCGGCGGTTGTAGAATGTTGTTTTGTCTTGGGGCCGCAACTGCGCCCAGGCCAAACAACTGTGCGGACATATCGCGGAGCCATCAAGAATCTGGCGGTTGAATCGGCGCTGCGCTGACCATATTGATGAAGTCAACAAATGCCCGCCCTCACCCGGCGGACCTTTTCCTTGGTTACCCACCCGGCACATCATCAACCAGCCCAGCAGGGACGACATGCATCCTCAAGCTGCGATTTAGCGCGCAATCCGGCGTGTGATCACATCAAACGTGCTGGAGGTCCGCACGCGAATGATCAGCGCGGCGTTGGCCATATCGACACTACTCCAGCCCAGGCCGAAGTCTACGACCGCAGGCACAGGTAAATGCACTTGCCGTCATAAACGGTCGTGCGCTCCAGCCAATTCTTGAAGAACCCGATCACATCGTTGAATGCCCGAGGCGTAAGTCCCGCCCGTCTCATCACCTATGCTTACTCCACACCTCAGCTCAGTTGACCGTCGCAGTAGCCCGGCGCAAGCCAGGGGGCTTGCGTCCCGGCCAGAACCAATTGCGCCTGCTTGAGCAGTTGCGCCTGTTCCTGCTCGGTCATGGGCGCGAAGTTGGTGGCCACCTCGATATTGCTCCGGTGCATGTCCAGCATGTTCAGGTCCAGCCCGATATTGGCGACGTTGACCCCCGGCAGGCTGAGCGGGTAACGCACCAGCTGCGGCCCCTGAACGCCCTCGGTAAACCGACGCACCGCTTTCATCGCGACGACACCAATGCCACGCTCCCGCGCCAGCGGCAGCAGCTCCGACACGTAACGGCCTTCGTCATTCTGCGCGTTGCGCAGGCTGGTGATCACCGTCATGACCACATCGGGGTCCCAGGCGCGCATGGCGTCCATCAGGATGCCGGCCCCGGAGTGGCCGGTGAGGCCATAAAAACGGATCGCCTTTTCTTCCTTCAGCTTGCGCACCGCGCGCAGGCAATCCGGCTCAGCCTGCTGGACCAGCTCGCCGTCCTTCGGCTGGAGCGCGTGGATGTGGAACAGGTCGATATGGTCGGTCTGCAGCTCCTTGAGCGCATTCTCGAAGTCGCGCATGAAGCCGTCGTAGTCGCGCTTGTTGGACTTGCTGATCAGGAAGATGCGGTCGCGATTGCGCGCGACGAACGGCCCCAGCAGCGGCTGGGTCTTGTATTCGGTGGCGGTGTCGAAGTAATTGATGCCAAGGTCCAGCGCCTCGCCCAGCACGCGCTCGCCCTTCTCCTCATCCCAGTTGCGCAGGAAGACACTGCCCAGGCCAAGCCCGAGCACCGAAACCTCCACGCCGGTCTTGCCCAGCCGCCGCTGATCAACCTTGCCCGGCACTCGAATCGTGCCATTCGGATCAACCGGCGCGACGGGTTCCTGCGCGCCAAGCGGCAGGCCGATCCCCAGCGCGGCCACGCCGGCCAGCGATTGCTTGAGAAACTCACGACGGTCAGGGCTGCTCATTTTTTTTATCCTCCAGCATTGGGAAGTCACAAGGGTCCAATGCCAGATAATCTAGCACGGGCAGCGCGGATGGGGCATTAATTTTATGCCATCCCGGCACGGCTCCACATGGCGCAACAGGATTGCGCCGCGTTCCCGAAACCCTTATCATCCCCCTGATGAACCCGACTCCAGCCAAGCCCCCGATGTCGTCACGAAGGCGCCGCCTGCGCCGCCTGTTTCAGTTCGCCCTGCTGGTCTTGGTGTTGATGGCCATCGAGATGGTCGCGCGCGCCGGCTGGAGCACCCTCGCCGGCGTCTCACCGCTGCGCGTGCCCGCGCACCTCTACCGCGTTTTTCATCCCCAGCTGCACATCGTCCAATACAATGATTTTGCCGATTACGACGCCGACTTCCGCATCCTGCTGCTGGGGGGTTCGGCCGTCGCGCCCCATTGGGGCGCCGTCGAGCAAGTCCTGCGCGAGCGCCTGGTCGCCGCCACCGGCCGTCCCGTGCGCATCGACAACCTGGGCGCCGACGGCCACACCACCCTTGATAGCTTGATCAAATACCGCCGCCTGAGGCGCCACCGCTATGACATGATCATCGTCTATCACGGCATCAACGACTTCCGCGCCAATAACGTCCCCGCTGAGCTGTTTCAACCCGACTATTCACACTATGCGTGGTATGAGATGCTGCTGCACGAGGAGCGGGTCGGCCGGCGCTGGCTGGCGCTCCCGTTCACGCTGCGCTGGGGCTGGGTGCGCCTGAGCGAACGGCTGGGCCTGCGGGATAGCCTGAGTCCCGACCGCCTGCCCGCCCAGTGGCTGCCCCACGGGGCCGAGATCAAGACGCGCCAGCCATTCCAGGAGAACCTGCGCACACTCGCCGAGTTGGCCGCCGAACGTGGCGACCCGCTCATGCTGATGACTTTTGCCGCCCATCTGCCGCCCGACTACACCCACCAGCGCTTCCTCGGCAAGCAGCTCGATTATACCCTGCATCTGTCGGCGGCCCAGCTCTGGGGCCATCCGCCCTTTGTCATGGCCGGCATTGCGGCCCACAACGAGGCGGTGCGCGAGCTGGCCCGCCAACGTCCCGAGATCATCCTCGTTGACCAGGCCGCGCTCATCCCCCGCGAGGGCGCCATGTTCAACGACATCTGTCACCTGACCGTCGTGGGTAGCATGCAATGGGTCGACAACGCACTGCCGCCGATCCTCGAGCGTTTCGCGCGCAAGCCGCTCCCGCCGCGGGATGGGCCTGCCGCGCCGCCGCCCCGTCTGGCCGACTATGATGATGAATTATAAGAAGCGGCCTGTCAGATTTTCCCGACCAGGTCCACGCTCAGCTTGACCACCACCTTGCGCACGCGGGGCGTGCCATCGGTCGGGCGCAGCGCCGGCATGTGGGCGTCCTCGGGAAATAGGATCATGAACATCCCGGGCCGCATGTCGGCACCCGCCGGCAGTGCCCCCTCGGGGTGCTCGAAGAACTCGACGTCGGTCTGCTCGTCATAGGGCGTCTTGGTGATCTGACCCTTCAGCGGCGCCCACTCGATCCGTTCGCTGCCCTCCAGCGCCATCTGGATGTCGATCTTGCGGCGATGGGCTTCGAAAACCGCATTGGCCCGTTCGCGCGTGTCATAACCCATGGCGACCATGAAGATTTCATCGCCCTGAATCTCCACGCGCCCATCGGGGGTGTCGGGGCCGAGCTTTTCGAGTGTCTCGAAAATCTTGATCCACGGCTCGCTCGTGAACCGGTTGCGCCAGTTGTCAAAAGTCTCCAGGATCATGGGGGCAAGCCTCGCGGGTAAGGGATGGGTGGCCGAGCCGAGGGACGCGGCCAGATGCCGGATCATCTTGAATCGGCCCCATGAAAACCGCAACCAAAACGGGTGGCCCCCTCCGACCAGCAACCGGCAGATTTGCCCCGCCTGGGAACAAACTTTATTTGCCCGCGTCGAATCTTATGCGGTGTCAGCGGTGGCGCCCCATTTCGGGCTGGAAACTGGCCAGCCGTTGACTTAGATTGCTGTGGGGATTTGAATGGGCTTGGCCGCGTGCTGCGGCAGTCATTCGAACCCGCGGCGGCCGCAGCGCGGCCCCCGTCGCCAGGAGGACTCGACACATGCACTTGCTTACTTCCCGCCGGACCCACACCCGCGGAACCTGGATCATACTCGCCGTGGCCGTGCTGCTGACCCTGGGGCCGGTTGGCTGCTCGCGGACCAAACCGCGCACCTCGTGGTGGCAGTTCTGGCGCCCGCGCGCTCAGTCCGTCACGCTGCATAATCCGGGAACGGTGACGCTGCCGCCGCCGCCGTCGATCTTCGATCCCGAGACCGGCACCGGCGTGCAGCCGATCGACCCCGACCTGCCGCCGCCGCCGACCACGATCGATCCGGCACTGATGAGCGAGAATGAGCCGGTCCGCAGCCCCGCTGGAACGGTCAGCGAACTGCAGACGGTTTACTTCGATTTCGACAGCGACAACCTGAGCTCTCAGGCTCAGGAAACCCTCGATCGCAACGTCCAGTGGTTGCTTGCCAATCCCAACTATGACATTCAAATCGGCGGACATTGCGATGAACGGGGGTCGGTGGAGTATAATTTCAATCTGGGTCAGCGCCGCGCCAAGACGGTCGCGGCCTATCTGGCCTCGCGTGGGGTGGACCCCGCGCGGCTCCACACAATTAGCTATGGCGAGGAGATGCCGGTGGCGCTGGGCGGCAGTGAGGCCGAGTTTTCCCAGAACCGGCGCGTTGAGTTCATGGTATATTATTGAACCGTCCCTTGCCCCGCGTGGCTTTCACCCGGCCGGCAATCCCGCCGGCCGGGCTCATCTGCATCAGGCGGAGACCAAAGTGAACCTTCAGCTGCATCGTATGGCACTCATGACAACAGCCAGCCTGGCCCTGCTCGGCCTGACTGGCTGCGCAGCCCTGGCGCCCCAGGAAACCTCTCTGATGTCGCGTGATTTGTATGACATCAAACAGCAGCTGGCCGAGCAGCGCCGCCTTCAGGAGGCGCTCGACAACAAGTTGACGTTTGCCCTGACCCAGATCGACCAGAATGTCCAGAGCCAGACCTCGATCATGCAGGGCTCGATCAGCGGCATGGAGGGTATGATTCGCGACCAGCAGCAGCAGATGGAACGGCTCAACCAGCAGTTCCAGGCTGTTTCCGTGACGATCGAATCGCTGGCACGCCGCGGCGGCATCAACGGCGGTGCCGTCCAGCCCCCCGGACCCGCTCGCAGTGGCGGCGCGGCCGAACAGGCCTATCAGACGGCCTTGGCCCAGTCCCAACAAGGGCAGCACGATCAGGCCCGCGAAAGCCTGCGCCAGGCGCTTGAACTGAACCCGTCCCAGGCGACGCGCATCGACATCCTCTACCTGCTGGGGCTGACGATGATGGAGCTGCGTGAGCTGGACTCCGCCGAAGGTCATTTCCGCGAGCTGATCACGCTTGATTCGGCCGATCCCAAGGCCTGGGCCAGCTTCGAACGTATTGCCCAGATCAAGCGCACCCAGGGGGATAACGCCACCGCCCTCCAAATCCTGCGCGCCATTGATGAGCAGTATCGTGAGCAGCCCACGGCCGCCCAGTTCGGCCTGATCAATATCGAGCAGGTGCGCGCCAGAATTCAGGAGATCGAAGCGGGGTCGGCCGGCGCCGCCGCACCGCCACGCCCGACGCTCTGACCAGACCGCATTTGTCTGTCTTCATCCCCGGCGCCGCCTTGGCCACTCCACCTCGGAGCGGCCGGGTCAGGCGCCGGGGCGCTGCTTTCAGGGGCACAAAGGCCCGTGGCATGAAACGTTCCCCCGCCGCCGTGCGTCATTTCAGGCAGGGGGCTCACCCCAGCGTCGGGCTCGTCCCGGAGGTGATTTCTCATGACCCAGGAACGTCGCATTGGCATGATGCTGCTCGGAGTCGTCAGCTTCGCGGTGTTGGTCATTGCCGCCATCGTGCTGGCCCATCAGGTGCGCAGCCTGAGCTATACCATCGTCTTCAAGGATGCCCGCGGCCTGCAACCGGGCGACAAGGTCCAGCTCAACGGCGTCGATGTGGGGGCCGTGCGCTCCGTCGATCTGGTCTCGTCCCAGCCGCCGGTGGTCGAGGTCCAGGTTCGGATCGCGCCCAATCACGCCGAGAAGGTGCGCGCAGATTCCACGGCCGCCATCGAGAGCGTGTCGATCCCCAACGTCTCCGCGCAGAAGACGGTGGCCATCTACAACCCCCCCGACTCGACGGCCCCGGCGATGGAAAGCGGCGCCCGCGTCGAGGGGTTGGACGACATCCTTGACCTGCAGGTCTGGAAGCTGCGCCACCGCCTGGGTGGGGCGACCGAGGCGATTCGAGAGGGAGCCGATTCGGTCAGCCAAACCCTGCGCCAGCGCGGCGGCCCCGCCATCGAGTCAATGCGCCTTCGCAGCGCGGAGTGGCTGGAGAACCTGCGCGAGTCCGCCGATGAGGCCCGCCAGAGGCTCAACAGCCCGGAGGCCCGCGAACTATTCAGCCAGATCCGGGAGCGACTCGAAGCCTTCATCATTTACATGCGCGAGCAGGGCCCGGCCGCCATCGAGGAACTGACCGAGCAGTGGCAGAGCGTCAAGAATGAACTGGCCCCGATGATCGACCAGCTCGCTCGCTTCAGCCGCGAATACACCGTCGAATTGATCCGTCAGATCATTGCCGAGATCGAGGACTCCATTAATCGACTGCGTGGGCAGTCGCCGACCGCCACGCCACCACCGGATGATTCTGCGGCCACATCCGCCCCGGTGGGTTAAAGATTGCGCCCTGCGCCGGTGATTGTTAGTTTGGAAATATCCTGTTGGCGCGCTTTCGCCGCGAGGGTTGTCGATGAACCAGCCCCGAATGTTGAATTTCTCGCGCCGGCCGATCACCGACTGGGTGGCGGCGGGGCTGTTGGGTCTGGCATTGGCCATTCTGCTCGTGCTCGGCCTCGAGCTGTTCCACCGCTGGCAAGCCTCGCTGGCCTATCCCTATCAGCTGGATCCGACCGAGGGTTTCATCCTCGAGCAGGCCACCGCCTTGGCTCGCGGCGAGACCATTTATCCACCCATCGAGACCCCACCGTTTCTGGTCGGAAACTACCCGCCACTCTTCATCGCCGCCTATGCTCCGCTTGTGGGCCGTGAGGCCAGCCTTTGGGAGCTCACCCGCGGCCGCTGGCTGACCATCGGCGCCGCCTTGCTGGCCGCCGCCCTTTTGGCTTGGATCGCCGCCCGGCTGACGCGCCGGATCTTGCCGGCCCTGCTGGCGGCGGCGCTTTTTCTGGTCAGTTATGAGGTCCACCACTGGTCGCCCTTCGTGAGGGTCGATCTGCCGGCGCTGGCCCTGACCCTGGCGGGGCTTGGCCTGTTCCTGACCTCACGGCGACGGCGTTGGACGCTGGTGGTCTCGGGCCTGTTCTTCGTGGCGGCCGTCTATACGCGCCAGACCGCCGTGCTGGCCCCGCTCGCGGCCGTGATCGCGCTGGCGCTGCATGATCGGCGGCGGCTGCTATGGTTCGCCGGGCCGGCGCTGGCGGTGTCGATCCTCGCGTTGGCGGCGCTTGAGATCGCCCATGGCGGACGATTCCTGCGCCATATCATTTTGTATAACGCCAACGTGATGGACTGGGCCGGCTGGCGCATGGTCATGCGCAACCAGATCTGGTACTTCCACCACTTCATGATATTGGCCCTCGCGGTCGCGGCGGCGGCGCGTTTTTTGGGCTGGCTCGAACGCAATGAGTGGCGCAGCGTCTCGGCGATCGGCAGGATTGGCCGCCAACCTGATCTGGTGCTGGTGCGCAACGAACGCATCCCGCGCCATGCCCGCCACGCGCTGGGCATCTATACAATCCTGGCCGTGCTCTCGCTGGTCAGTTATGCCAAGGTTGGCGCCGCGCCCAACTACGTTCTCGAACCACTGGCGGCGGTGGCACTCTGGCTGGCGATCAGCCTCGGGTGGCTGCTCGATGGCGGCCTGACGCGCCGGGTGCTGCCCGCGACTCAATTGGACGCAACGCAGCCGGCACTTCCTGAGCGGACATCCTGGCTGCCGCGGCCGATTTGGCCGCGGGTGGCGGGGGTGGCCGTCTGCCTGCTGTTGCTGGCCCACGCCGGCTGGCTCTGGCAGATTCAAGGCATCGTCTTTTCGACGCCCAACCCGACCTCCGACGACCGTATCGTGGCCGGTCAACTGGCCTCACGCCTGCGCTCGGTGGAGGGCGAGCTGCTGAGTGAGGAGCCCTTTTTCACTCTGCTGGCCGGCCGGCAGGTCTGGCTGGACCCCTTCGTGCTCAGCCTGCTGGCCCGCGAAGGACGCTGGGACGAAACACCATTCCTTAAACTCATCGAAACCCGCCGCTTCGCCGCCCTCATCGTGAATGAGGACCTGACCGTGCCGCGAAGCAGTTATGCGCGATACACGCCCGCCATGGCCGACGCCATCCGGCGCAACTACCATCCGGCCGACGCGCAGGCGCTCCACGGCCTGCGGCGTGTTTACACCATCTGGCTGCCGCGCCCCTGATTTCGTCGCCCGCTTTTTCTTCCCCGCCCGCACGATATGATAAAATCCATTCATCTTGTCCTGAAGGGCTTCGCATGCGAACGCGGCTGCTCAATATCGGCGACGATTTGCGTGCCAACTTCTGGTTTCTTCCGGGGTTGCTGCTGCTGCTGGGTCTGGCGCTTGCCATCGTCGTGCCGCTGGTGGATGTCACGACACAAAAATGGCTCGAATATTGGTTTCCATGGATCAAAATGGATGCCTCGACGGCGCTGAACTTCCTCAGCTCCATCGCGACGGCCATTGTCACCGTCGCCGGCATCGTCTTCTCGGTCACCATGGTGACCCTTTCGATCGCCGCCTCCCAGTTCGGCCCGCGGCTGCTGCGCACGTTCATGAGCAACCGCACCGTCCGACTCTCGCTCGGCCTCTTTGTCGGCACCAGCATCTATTGCCTGACGGTCATGTTCTGGATCCGCGGCGAGGATCAAGCTGACTTTGTTCCACATCTTTCTTTGACGCTGGGCCTGTTGCTGACCCTGCTCAGCCTGGCCATCCTGATCTATTTCTTCCATACCATTGCGATCCTGATCCAGCCCTCCTACTTCCTCAAGAATGTTGCCGCCGATCTGGATCAAACCATTGCACGGCTCTATCCCCAACAACTGGGCGAATCACCCCTGCGCGAAATCAGTGAAGATGAGATCTCGACTCGGCTGGAGCGGCAGGGCCCCGAATTCGGCACTCTCTGCGCAGAGCGCGAGGGCTACCTTGAAGCGCTCGACGACGAAAGGATGATGGAGCTGGCCGTCGAGCTGGATTTGGTGCTCGACCTGCTTTGCCGGCCGGGGGATTTCATCACCCGGGGAATGTCGATCGCGCGCGTCTGGCCTGCCTCACGACTCGACCCGGACAACAGCCACCGGATGAATTTGATTTTTTTGATCGGCAATCGGCCGACATCGCGCCAGGATATCGATAGTGCGATCAAGGAGTTGGTCGAGGTGGCCGTGCGTGCGCTCTCGCCAAGCACCAATGATCCCTTTACGGCTTTCACTTGCCTCGATCGCCTGGGCTCCAGCCTGACCCGGCTGGTCCAGCGTGACTACCCGTCGCCCTATCGGTTGGATGAAAATCACCGGCTGCGCCTGGTGGCTCGCGGCTGGAATACCGGCGAGGTGCTGGAGGCGGCGTTCGCCCAGTTCCGCCTCTATGGCGCCAGCAACGCCGCCGTCATGCACGCCCTGCTGGAACAGCTCGAACTCTTGATGCAGTTCGCCCGCCGCCGTGGCGACTTCATCGCGATCCTGCACCAGGCCGAGCTTGCGCGTTCCGCCTTTGAGCGCAAGTTAAAGGGCGTTCCCGAGCAACAGCCGCTCATCGAGCGTCAGGAAAAACTCGCCCGCCGGCTGCGTGAAAACATCGATGATTCACAACGCTGGATGAGTTAGTCGCGGGGACGCAGCCGTCGCCAGAGCCGCCGCCAGTGGCGCGGCTTGCGCCAGCCGAGCACTTGGTGCTTAAGAAAACGCCCCACCCGCAGATACCATGGTTCGGCCCGCAGCCACGTGCGATCTTCCTCGTCGAGCAGCTCCTCGCCATATGATTCCTTCAACCGCGCCAGCGTCACCCGATCGATGCGGCGGCAACGCTCGAACAAAAACCCACGCACCCCACCGCCCGCCCCGCGCACGCTGATCGAGGTCGCGAAATCGATGACGCAGGCCTGGCCCTTTTCGTCGATCATCAGGTTGAGTCGCCGCAGGTCACCGTGCGCGATCCCGCGGCCGTGCAGCTCATGGAACAAACGGCGCAAGTCGAGCCAGAAGTTGTCCGGCGGCGCGGGCTGGCCCTTCTTCGGCAGCCGTCTCGCCGCCAGCCGTTCCATCAGGAAGGCCTCGGGACCCGCCCAGCCGATCAGGCGCGGCACGCCCTGCACGCCGGCCAGCCGCCCCAGTGCGCGCACCTCGCGCCCCGCCACCAGCCGCCCCCAGACGCGGCGAATCAACCATGGCCGCCCGGTGAAGTCCTTCAGGATTGCGGGCTGGCCTTCCCACTCGATCTCATAGACATCGGCCTGGGCACGCGTGCGCGCCGGGTGAATGCAACGCCCGCGCCGCGCGCGGACCTCCTCATAGGGAAACTGGGCAACCGATTTCATGAATTCCTTTTCCAGATGGTTCCCTGCGGATGATCCTCCAGCGCAATGCCGAGCTGGCCGAGCCGATCCCGGATCATGTCTGCGATCTCGAAGGCTTTCTTCTGGCGCGCCACCTTGCGGGCCTCCATCAACAGCTGCATCAGCGGCTCGACCAGATCATTCTGCGCCGGCTCCGTCGCTTCCTCGGCCAACAGCCCGAAGAATTCAGCCGTTTCACGCGCAAAGGCCAGCAGCCCGGCCAGTTGACCCAGCGCCGCATCCCTCCCCTCGCCCTGCCCCGCAAGGTTTCGCAGCTGGTGGATGTGGTTGATGGCATCGAACAGCACCGCCAGCGCGCGCGGGGTATTGAAATCATCATCCATCGCCTCGGCGAAGCGCGCCGCCAGCGCGCGGGTCTCCTCGGATTCGGCGCCAGCCGGAGCGCCCTCCAGCGCCAGCAGCTTCGTAATGGTTTCGATCCCATCCTGGATGCGCCTGACCGCCGAGGCCGAATCGCGCAGCGCATCCTCGGTCAGGTCGAGCGGCGCGCGGTAGTGCGCCGAGAGCAGAAAGTGCCGCACCGCCGCCACCGGCCAACGCTCGAGCACCTGGTCCACCCGCAGGAAATTCCCCAGCGACTTGCTCATCTTCTCGCTGTCGATGTTGAGAAAACCATTGTGCATCCAGTAGCGGGCAAAAGGCTTGCCAGTGGCGCCCTCGCTCTGGGCCAGTTCATTCTCGTGGTGCGGGAAGGTCAGGTCGGTGCCTCCAGAGTGGATATCGATCGTCTCGCCCAGGTGCGCCATCGCCATCGCGCTGCACTCGATGTGCCAGCCGGGCCGCCCCGGCCCCCAGGGACTCTCCCATGATGGCTCGCCCGGCTTGACCGCCTTCCAGAGCGCAAAGTCCAGCGGGTCCCGCTTTTCTTCGCTGACTTCGACGCGCGCCCCCTCGAGCATGTCCTCCACTCGCCGCCCCGAAAGCCGTCCATATGAGCCAAAGGCGCGAACCCCGAAGTAGACCGACCCGCCCGACTCGTACGCCAGCCCCTTGGTGATCAGCGTTTCGATCAGCGCAATGATCTGCGGGATATGCTGGGTTGCGCGCGGGTGCTCGTCGGCCGGGCGCACGTGCAGCTTGCCGGCATCCTCGAAATAATGGCCGATGAACCGCTCGGCCAGGTCATGGCTTTCAATCCCCTCGCGCTGGGCGCGGTTGATGATCTTGTCATCGATGTCGGTCAGGTTCTGCACGAAGCGAACCTGATAACCCCGCCGCTCCAGCCAGCGCCGCGCCACGTCCATGAAGACAAAATTTCGCGCGTTGCCGATGTGGAAACGGTCATAGACGGTGGGGCCGCAGTTGTAGATCGTCACGCGCGGCGGATCGATCGGCTCAAAAATCTCCTTGCGCCGCGTCATCGTGTTGTAAATCTGGATCGCCATCGCCCGCTCCTGCCCTGCGCCTTGGCCCCGGTCGGCCCTGTCAAACCAGTACCTTAGGAAAAAGCCTCCCTGTGCGCCATTGTAAAGATGCACAAAAATCAGCCGCCGCTCGCCGGCCCGGCCTCCGCAAAGGCACTCGCCCCCCTTGACTGCAACGCATTTTCCGGTAAAAATATGGCTGGAACTGTGGCTTGCGGGCCTGCAGGATACCAATCCATGAGGTGAACAGGAAAACAACCGATGCCGACCATTGATCCAGGCAAACTCCGCCCCGGCAACAAGATCGTCGTGGACGACCAACTCTGGGTTGTGACCGACTGGCAGCTCCGCACGCCGGGCAATCTGCGCAGCTTCGTCGTCTGCAAGCTCAAGAACCTGATCGACGGGCGTTCCGTCGAGCGCACCTTCCGCGGCTCGGCCGATCACCCCCAGCAGGCCGAGGTCGAAAGCCGCATGTGTCAGTACCTCTACAACGACGACATGGGCTTTCACTTCATGGACCAGCAGAACTACGACCAGTTCAGCCTGGCGCCCGAGTTCATTGGCAATCAGGCCAATTTCCTGATCCCCAACGCCGAGGTCCAGGTCGGCTATTGGAACGGCAATCCCATCGGCCTCGAACTGCCGCTCAAGATGCCCTTTGAGGTCATCGACACCGTCGATGACGTCGCGCGCGGCAACACCTCGGGCAACATCCAGAAGGACGCCAAGCTCGAGACGGGGCTGGTGATCCAGGTGCCCGCTTTCATCAAGACCGGCGACAAGGTGCTCGTCAACACCGAGACCGGGGCCTACGTCGAGCGGGCCTGAGTTTTGGCCAACGGGGCGCGGGCGGGGGCGAAACCCCTCCCCGCGCCCGCAATCGGTTGCGCCGGGGGGCGCGCGCCGATGGATACCCAGTTGCACCTCGAGATCCTGCCTCAACCCGACGATTTCACCTGCGGACCCACCTGTCTGCACGCGGTGTTTCACTATTTCAACGATCCCGTCGAGCTCCATCGGGTCATCCGCGACACCCCGCGCCTCAAGAAGGGCGGCACGCTCGCCGTCTGGCTCGGTTGTCAGGCCTTGCGGCGCGGCTACCGTGCAACGATCTACACCTACAACATCAAGCTGTTTGATCCCACTTGGTTCGAGGAACCCCGCCCCGCCTTGGCCGACAAACTGCTGGCGCAGGTGGCGGTCAAAAAGGGCCAGCGGCTGCGTGCCGCTACGCAGGCGGTGCTTGAGTTCATCACCCTCGGGGGCGATCTGCGTTTTCAGGATCTGACCAGCTCGCTGATCCGCAAGTATCTCAACCGCGGCACGCCGATCCTGACCGGACTGTCCTCGACCTATCTCTATCGCTCGATGAGGGAATGGGGGCCGCAAGACGATGAAGATGACATCCGCGGCAAGCCCCAGGGCCATTTCGTGGTCCTTTGCGGATATGACAAGGAGAAAAAGACGGTTCTCGTGGCCGACCCCCTCCATCCCAATCCTGTATCTCAATCCCAATACTATGAGGTCGACATTGGCCGGCTGATCTGTGCGATCCTGCTGGGCGTCCTGACTGATGACGCCAACCTGCTGATCCTGCAGCCGGGCAAAAGGTAGCCCCCCAAATGAAACCGCTCATTGTGGTCAACAACCCGAAGCATTTTCCGTTCGAGATCCCCAACATTCCCGTCATTGCCGCCAAGGCCTACCTGCTCAACCCCGAGCAGCACCACGGCCGCGACACGCTGCTGTTCAATCTCTGCCGTTCCTACCGCTACCAAAGCATCGGCTACTACGTCTCGCTGCTGGCCGCCGCCCGCGGTCATCGGCCGCTGCCCTCGATCTCGACGATCCAGGACATGAAGTCGATGACGATGATCCGCTACGCCAGCGATGAGATGGAGGAGCTGATCCAGACGAGCCTGCACCGGATTCATTCGCGCGAATTCACACTGAGCATTTACTTCGGCCGTAACGTCGCGCGTCAACACGACCGCCTCAGCCGCGAGCTGTTCAACCTGTTCCGCGCGCCGCTGCTGCGGGCGCATTTCATCCAGGACGAGAAATGGTCGCTGGTGAGGATCGGCCCGATCGGTGCCAATGAAATTCCGCCCGATCACTGGCCGTTCGTGGCGCAGGCAGCGGCGGATTACTTCGCGCGCCCGCGCTATGCGCCGCGCAAAAAATCCTCCGCCCGCTATGATCTTGCGATCCTGCACAGCCCGGGCGAGCCACACGCGCCTTCCAATCCCCGCGCGCTCAAGCGCTTCGAACGCGCCGCACGCGCCTTCGGTTTGGAACCCGAGGTGATCAACAAGGATGACTACGGCCGTCTTGCCGAGTTCGATGCGCTTTTTATCCGTGAGACCACCCGCGTCAACCATCACACGTTCCGCTTTGCGCGCCGCGCCGAGGCCGAGGGCCTGATCGTCATTGATGACCCCAAGTCGATCCTGCGCTGCACCAACAAGGTCTATCTGGCCGAGCTGCTGGCGCGCCACAAGATCCGAACCCCCAAGACCGTGGTCGTCCACAAGGACAATGTGGATGACCTCTCGCGCCAGGTCGGCCTGCCATGCATCCTCAAGCAGCCCGACAGCTCGTTCAGCCAGGGCGTCGTCAAAGCCGACGATGAGGCGCAACTGCGGCTCGAGGCCGAGCGTCTGCTCGAGAAATCAGAATTGATCATCGGCCAGGAATTTATCCCGACCCCGTTCGACTGGCGGATCGGAATCATCGATCGCAAGCCGCTCTACGCCTGCCGTTATTTCATGGCCAGCCGCCATTGGCAGATCCAGAAGAACGGCACCGGCGACACGGAGTATGGCCGCGTCGAGGCGGTCGCGCTGGCGGCGGCCCCGCAATCGGTCGTCACCACCGCGCTCAAGGCCGCCAACCTGATCGGCGACGGGCTCTACGGCGTCGACCTCAAGCAGGTCGGCCGGCGCGTCTACGTCATCGAGATCAACGACAATCCGAGCATCGACGCCGGCTTCGAGGACGGCGAACTCAAGGACGAAATTTACCGCGCCATCATGCGGGTCTTCCTGGAGCGCATCGAAAAGCAGCGCCACGAGAAGGGGAAGTGATGTCGCTCCACCTGTTCAAGGGCTTCGGCATTGAGCTCGAATACATGATCGTCAACCGCGAGACGCTGGACGTGGCGCCGCTGGCCGATCGCGTGCTCTTCGCCGCCGGCGGCGACACCAGCGGCGAGGTCGAGCTGGGCGAGCTGGCCTGGTCCAACGAGCTGATGCTCCACGTCATCGAGCTCAAGACCAACGGCCCCGCCCCGGCTCTCACCGGGCTGGCCCGCCACTTCGCCGATCATGTCCGGCACATTGATGAGCTGTTGGCCCCCCTCGGCGCCCGGTTGATGCCCACGGCCATGCATCCCTGGATGGATCCCTGGCGGGAGGCGCGCCTCTGGCCCCACGGCTGCTCGGCGATCTATCAGGCATACGACAGGATTTTCGATTGCCGCGGCCACGGCTGGTCCAACCTGCAGAGCGCACACCTGAACCTGCCCTTTGCCGGCGAGGATGAATTCGCCCGCCTGCATGCCGCCGTGCGGCTGGTGCTGCCGATCCTGCCGGCGCTGGCGGCGGCTTCGCCGCTGGTCGATGGCCTCGTCGCCGGCTCACTCGATCAACGGCTCGAGGCCTACCGCCTCAATCAGAAGCGGGTGCCGTCGATCGCCGGCCGGGTCATCCCCGAGCCGATCTTCACCCCCGAAACGTATCGCGAGCGGCTGCTGGGCCGCATTTATCACGATATCGCGCCCCATGATCCCGATGGCCTGCTGCAGCATGAGTGGCTCAATTCACGGGGGGCCATCGCCAGGTTTCAGCGCAATGCCATCGAAATCCGCCTGCTCGACGTGCAGGAGTGCCCCGGCGCCGACCTTGCGATCGCCGCCCTGATCGTCGCCCTGCTGCGCGCGCTGGTGGCAGAACGCTGGGCCGATCTTGAAGTCCAGCAGGACTGGCCGGTCGCGCCGCTGGAGGAGATTTTTCTGGCGTCAATCCATGATGCCGAGCGTGCGCTCATCCGCCACCGGCGCTATCTGGCGATGTTTGGTCTGGATGCCGAGTGCAGCATCGCCGAACTGTGGGCAAAACTTTTTTCCGACCTGGCCCCCTCGCTGGCCCCCGAACACCACGACCCGCTGCGCGTCATCCTTGGGCAGGGTCCGCTCGCCCGCCGCATCCTGAACTCGCTCGGCGGCATCATCAGCCACGAGCGCATCATGCGGGTTTACCGTGAGTTGTGCGACTGCCTCAGCCACAACCGGATGTTCCAATGACCCTCTGACTCAACTTCAACCTGCGCTTCGCTGTTTCCATTTGGCCCGCCATCGGGCATGATACATGCAACCCGGAGCGCGGTCGATCGCCCGCCCAGGATGGTCCGTCTGCCGATGCAACGCCCCCTCTTCCGCATGGTTCCCTACCGCATCCTGCCGCGCGTGGATTGGCTGTTGATCCTGACCGCCCTCGCCCTGGCCCTCTTTGGCATCGTGACGCTGTGGGGAGCAACCAGTTCCGGCGACGGGCCGGGGCCGCTGGCTGGCTATGCCAAGCGTCAGCTCGTCTGGTGTGGCATCGGTCTGCTGGGGTTGGTCTTTTTGATCGTAGTGGACTACCGGCGCCTGCGTCCGCTGATCTGGCCGCTTTATGGCATCCTGATTGCCCTGCTGGTCGGGCTGCTGGTCCAGGGCCAGTTCATCAAGGGCGCGCGCTCATGGTATGGCCTGGGCTTCTTCAATCTGCAACCGGCCGAACCGGGCAAGATCATCCTGATCCTGGTCATGGCGCATTACCTTGCCTCGCGGATGGATCGGTTCCGCGGTTTATTCCACACCATCGTGCCGCTGATGATCGCCGGCCTGCCGATGGGGCTGATCCTCATCCAGCCCGACCTGGGCTCGGCACTGGTTTTCGTCCCGGTGGTGGGTGCGATGTTCTGGGTGGCGGGCATCCGCAAATGGGTCGTCGTGCTCTTCATTTTAGCGGGCGTCGGCGTGGCCGCGGCCGGTTACCCGCACCTCAAGCCCTACCAGCAGCAGCGCGTCTTGACCTTCCTCAACCCCGAAGCCGATCGACTGGGCAAGGGCTACAACATCATCCAGTCCCAGACCGCGATGGGCTCGGGCCAGCTGGCCGGCAAGGGCTGGGGGCGCGGGACGCAAACCAACTTCCGCTTCCTGCCCGAATTCCATACCGACTTCATCTTTCCCACAGTTGGTGAGCAATTTGGCTTCGTCGGCGGAAGTACGGTTCTGGGGCTGATGGTGCTGCTGATCGGGCTGATGATCCGCCAGGCCCAACGTGTTCCGGACCTGTTCGGCCTGCTGATCATCACGGGGCTGGCGACCATGCTCGCCACCCACATCGTCTTCAACATCGGCATGACCATTGGAATGCTGCCGGTGACCGGACTGCCGCTGCCTTTTTTCAGCTACGGCGGCACCTTCATGCTGACCTGCATGGCCGCCATTGGCCTGACCGTCGGCATCGGCGCCCGCCGCGAGCTCTAATTTTCCCATCACACCGGCCGTCGGTTCATTTTCTGATGTTGAGCTCGGGCACGCGAAAGCGTTCGAGCTGCCGCTCATATCGGGCCAGCTCAGCCTTGGCATGGGATTCACTCCAATCCAGATACTGGACCGTGACGGCGGCCGCCGGTATGGTCACCGACCGCCCCTGGTTCGGCTCCAGTCCCACCAGCGTCCGCCGCAGCAGGGCATCCCCCAGCGTGCGAGCCAACTCGTGGCGGAAGGCCATGACAACCTCGGCCCGCAGGACGAGCGTGTCCGGCGCGAGCGGCTCCTTGAGCTCAGTGGCTTCATTCCAGATCTCCTCGAGCAGTCGCACTCGAGTGCCGTAAATGCGCACGAGTCGCCGCGCCACCGGCTCGGGCAGCCCCGAGCGCATGATGAAGTTCCAGCCAAAACGCACCAAGTCCCCCTCGGCGCCCGGTAAAGGCAGCGTGGCCGTTCGGCAGCGCGGGGGTCGGCGCCCCAGCTTGAAAAAAACCAGATCCACCGCCTGTTGCGCCAACTCCCGATACATCGTCAATTTTCCCCCGACGACACTGAGCAGGCCCTCAAGACGAACCCCATGGTCAAGGATCACAAAATGACGCGAGATGCGCTCCCCCACGCGACGGGTTTCACGATGAAACAGCGGGCGCACCCCGGCGTAGGTATAAAGGACGCTGTTGCGGGTCAATCCGGCCGTCGGAATCGCTGCGTTGACATCCTCGATCAACTGGTCGACCTCATCGTCTTCGGCGACCGCCTCCGCCGGATCCCCCTCAAACGGGCGCTCGGTCGTGCCAATCAAGAACACGCCATTCCAGGGGATGACAAACCGCGGCATCCCATCTCGAGATTCCAAACATAGAATATGTCCATCCGGCGCACCCGGGAAATGATCGACAATGATATGGCTGCCCTTGAGCCCGCTCACCCGGCGCCCTTGCGGAAGGCCCAGCGTCGCCAGGACCCGGTCCGCCCACGGCCCTGTCGCATTCAGCACCACCGGCGCGCGCGCTTCGCCCGAGGTGTTCTCCATCAGGTCGGTATAGGCCACCCCACGAATGCGGCCATTTTCAATCAGAGGTCGGTCCACGCGCGTGTGGGTGCGGATTTCTGCGCCTGCCGTCCGCGCCGACAGCACGTTCTCCAGTGTCAGCCGTTCGGGATAAAACAGCTCGCAATCCCAGAATAATGCGGAACCGAGCAGCCCCTCCGAACCCAACCCCGGCACCCGTATCAGTGTCTCTTCAACGGACAGCATCCGGTGGTGGGCTAGCGCCTTGGGCATCGACAGCAGATCATAGGCAATCAGGCTCATACGCACCTTGAACGGGGTGCGCCGGCTGCCACGCCGCAGTGGCATCACAAGGGGCCGCGGCCGCACCAGGTGGGGGGCATTTCTAAGCAGCCTGTCGCGCTCGCACTGCAGGGTGCGCACCAGCCCCAGTTCACCCTGATCTAGATAATTCAAACCCCCATGCAATAACCGACTGTTCCAGCTCGAAGTCTCGGCCCCAAGATCATTCATCTCAAGGGCCAGCACCTTCAGGCCGCGCAATGCCGCGTCACGTGCAATGCCGGCTCCGTTGATGCCCAATCCAATGACGATGAGGTCGTAAGTTGCCACCATGGATGTATTTTCTCATGGCGCGGCGCGAAGGGTCAAAGTCCTCCGGGCCCAATTCAGAAAAGCCATGGAATTCCTGATCCGAGTGGCGGAATGCACCCGATTGGCTTCAGAGGTCCAACGGCTTGTGGTAGCGGTCGGCCTCGCGTCGCAGTCGGAAACGGCGCAGCTTCAGCAGCAAATAATGAGGCAGATAGGACTTGAGCAGAGTGTAGAGCACCACGGGATGAAAGCGGTGGCGCAGCGCGCGGACAAAGCAGCCTCGGGCCTCCCCCATCTGAAGCGCAGCATAGCGGCGACGGCCGAGGAAATACCACATGTCAGCCAGGATGGTATCCCGGTGGGGTCCATAAAGCTCAGGTCGTCGCGCCAGCGCCGCCTCCACGATCTGTCGGCAGGCGGTCTCGATTCTCTGATAATCGGCGCCGGCCGAAAGCGAATCAGGTCGCAGATGAACCACCGCCAACGGCTCCTCGATCGCAACCACCCGGCCCAGCTCGGCCAGGCGCCGCCACAGGTCATGATCCTCGAAGGCCCGCAGGTCTTCATGAAACCCACCCGCCTGCTCAAGCAGCCTGCGCCGGCAAGTGACCCCTGGGGTATGCATGGTGGCGGGCATGAAAACCAGCGCCGGAAAGATCCGCCCTCGTTCGGCCCGCAGCCCGTGGATTTCGCCGCGCCCGTCGCCATGGCGCGCGAGGCAATAGCTCCAGGTCAACACAACCTGTTCATCCCCCAGCATCGGCGCCAGACCCCGGCGCAGGCGGCCCGGAAGATAGACGTCATCGGAATCGAGGAAGGCAACAAATTCACCCCTCGCCTCGCCGAGACCGAGGTTGCGCGCGGCGGCTGGACCGCGATTCGGCTGGCGCAGGCAGCGCACCGGCTCACCATAGCGCCGCGCGATATCGCCCGTGCCGTCACTTGAGCCATCATCGACGACGATCACTTCAATGGCCGGCCAGTCCTGCGCCAACACCGAATCGATCGCACGCGCGATGAACCGCTCGCTGTTGAAGGCCGGGATGATGACAGAGACCAGAGGCGTTGGTGGATCATGCATCAGGCGACTCACATCAATTTTTTACTTCCCGCTGATGTGGCAGTGAGCTTTATTTTTCAGGCCACTGTGTTACGATGACCTTCTCGGTTTTACGGACGATTCATCTTTTCCGCAAAATCGCCAGACCGCAACTGATACAGGAGACCATCCATGCGTGTCAAATGGTGCTTACTCTGGCTGCTGGCGGCCACGCTTCTAACCTCAACGGGCTGCGATCGCTCGCCCCGCAGCGACGGCGCTGGCGCGGCCGGCGAAATGCCATCGGTTCGCCAAGCCGAACCGGTCGAGATCCCCCAGGCCATCCGCCCTGCCGGCGGCGCGTTCGCCGTCTACATGCGCATGCGCGACCCCAACACCACGGTTGATCGCCTGGGCGCCTGGACCTCCCTCGCCCAACCCACTTTCGACGGCACGGCCATCCGCGGCCACCTGGCTTCCCAGGGACTTGACCTTGCCCAGTTTCAGCCTGGCCGCGATGCCGTGATTGCGATCTGGCCGCAGATCAACTTTGCGCAGCAATCGGTGCCAGTCGCGGGCATCCTGCCGCTCACCCCCAATGCACAACTCGATCACCTGGGCCTCCAGACCGAGCGGCTCGAGGATGGAGACGTGCTCTTTTCAGCCGCGAACGATCCGCAATCCGCGGCGATGGCCCAACAGGCGCGTCCTTCGTTGTTGGCCCTGCGCGACACGCCGATGATCTCCGATCTCGAGCTTTTCTTCGACCTTGAGTCCCTGATGGCGATGTATGGACCGATGCTGCGCCAGTTCGTGCCGATGATGATCGGCAGTGGCATGCAGATGATGCAGCCCGCCGCGCCGATCTCGCCCGAACTAAACAATATCATCATGGCGGAGTTCTCCGCGATGATGGACCTGCTCGACCAGATGGGAACCCTCGTCGTGCGAGTCGACTTCAACCCCGACGCCCTCGATGTCTCGACGGTCGTCGAGGCGCGCCCCACCACCGCCCTCGCCAGCGCGCTGAATGCCGGTCCGATCCAGGCCCCCGAGCTGACCCGCTTCCTCGGCCGTCAGGACTTCAGCGGCCAGATGACCATCACCAACGTGCAGCATTACAACGACATCGTGATGAAGTACATTGTGCTGGCGCTGCCCAATCAGCCTGAACTGGTCGAACAACTGCGCACCCTCTTGAGCGGCTGGGAGGGTGTTGGGGCAGTGACCACCGCCTTCAGCGGCACCACCCGCGCCGACCGGCCGATGCAGGTCCGCTATATCATGGCGCCAGATAATGCCGAATTCCTGATGAGTCGTGTCAGTGAAACGCTCAACACTTTTGAGCAGGGGCCGCTGCCCGATTTTTATCAGCGGCTCGGCATGAACCTGCAAATTTCGGAGCCCGCGCAGAGGAACTATCGCGGCCTGACCATTCACAGCTATCGCGTCACGCTCACGCCGACCGAGCAGGCCAGCGCGATCGACCGGCAAATGATGGAATCGATGTTCGCCGGTGAAATGCCCTTCGAAATCGTCCGCTGGCGCGACCTTGTGCTCGCAACCATCGGCGACCCGGTCGATGCACTGGTTGATTCCCTGATGGACGGCGTCGCTTCCGAACCCGCCCGCTCCGTGGCCTCCGCGCCCGCCGGCGGCGTCTTTTACATGGACTTTGATTTCATCGGTTACATGCGCAGCATCGAGGCGGCGATGCAGGGTGCCTCCGGGCAAACGGCGCCGGCAGGCGTCCCGGCCCTGGTCACCGGCTTCCACCAGAACGGCCGCGGATGGTATCGCCTCTCGATTCCGCGCGAGGCGTTCCTCCTGAACGAAGACCCGCAGTAATCAGGGGCGGCGGATCGTTTTCCCCATGAAAACGGTCCGCCGCCTCTCTCTTTTTTGAGGCTCCTCAGGCAAAGCGGGATGCTCGCAATGCAGACAATCGACGGCAGCCGCCAGCAAAGCTTCCGGGCCTGGCTCTGGGCCGGGCTGCTGGTCTTCCTGACCTGCGGCTATTTTCAGAATCCCTACCCCGGCTGGAATGTTAACTCGCAGTGGGCGTTGACGCTGGCCATCGTCGAACAGGGCACGCTCAGCATCGACGACTGGCATGATTACCCCCCCACCGAGACCGGCGACAAGGCCTACGTGGGCGGCCGGTTCTACAGTGATAAAAGTCCCGTCACGCCGCTTTTGGGAGTGCCGCCATACGCTTTCTGGCGCCTGCTGGCGCTGCATGGCCCCTTGGAACTCGATCTCGACGCCGCCCGCCATTTCACGACCTGGCTGGCCATCGGCGGGGCGGCCGCTCTGCTTGCGGCCCTGCTGACGACGCTGCTGATCGGCCATGGCGTCGCCCCCGCGACGGCTGCTCGCGCCGCAGCGCTGTGGATCGCCGCTACCCCGCTGCTCGGCTATGCCATCCTCTTTTACAATTACCTGCCCGCCTGCGCGCTGGCCTTGGGCGGCTTTCTGCTGGTGCGCCCGTCATGGGCCGGTCGCCCCCCCCTGCGCCGCACGATCTTCCTCGCCGGGCTCCTCTTCGGCCTGGCAACGTGGACGCTCAACACCATGGCGCTGGCGGCGCTGATCGTGACGGTGCTCGTGGCGCTGGCGCCCCGGGGTGAAAATCAATCTCATCATTTCATCGCCGTCCGCATCCGGCGATTGTGGCCCTGGGTGCTGGGCGGGCTGCTGGGCATCGCCGGCCACTTCATCTATGTCTATGCCATCTTCGGCACCTTCGGCTCACCCTATGCCTTTGAATACGATGATTTCTTCCGCGAGCAGATGCAGCGCGGCCTGATGGGCGCAACCATCCCGCGCCCGTGGGTGGCCTGGCTGATCACCTTCCATCCTTTCATGGGAATCTTCACCTGGTTTCCGCTGGTGCTGCTGGCGGTCGCCGGCTGCCTCTGGCTGCTCGGGCGTGGCGGGCGCATCGGGCGCTTTGAATCGATCGCGGCCCTTGCACTGCTGACATTGCTGCTGCTCTACGCCAGCGCCTACTTTATGTGGTGGGGCGGGCGGGCCTATGCCCCTCGCCATTTGATCCCGGCGTTGGCTTTGCTGGCCGTCGGACTTGCTCCACTCCTGCGTGGTCCTTCATGGCTGCGTCTCGCAACCCTGATGATCGGCCTCGCCGGCGCGCTCTTGAACCTGGGTCCTGTGGCACTCGACCCCCAACCCTGGGTCGGCCTGCCACAGGAGGCCTTGCTGGAGCCCGCCTCGGTCAAGCAGTGGCCCAGCCCGATGCTCAACCTCCTGCACGCGGTCTGGCTGCGCGGCGCGATCTCCCCCAACTGGGGCACCCGGCTGGGTCTGCAAGGCCCCATAAGTCTGCTGCCGCTGGTTGCGATCTGGACCCTGTTCTGGCTGGCGCTGGGACCTTGGCTTCGTTGGAAGCGCAAGGCCGCAGCAGTTTTCGAAAATTAAGAATTGCTTGATCCGGGGCGGGCCATTGAAACGGCATAAAGCGGCTGCTCGAACATCCGGTCCAGCAGCGAGCGCACCAGCGGCAGTTGCCCAAAGAGCCGGTTCAGCTGGGCATGCGTGATGTGCTGGATCTCCACAAGCCGCAGCGCCTCGCGAAGGTGCTCAAGGCGCACCTCGTCCGCGCCATCATCCGCCGCCAGTGCCGCCGCATGCCAATGTATCAAGCCCCAGTAAAGTAACTGAAACTGCAATCCGGCCTGGATCGACTCGGACCCCAGCAAATCCTTGCGAAACAGCCGGTGCCTGAAAAATCGTGTCAGCAGCGCATCGGCCTCGGGATGGCACGGATCAAATCGAACCGCCAGCAACCGCGTCAACGAAACCGGCCGCCCCGAGCCCACCACCAGCCGCCCCCGTCCCAGCGCGAAGGCCCCATAGCCGCGCACGGCGGAGAAATAGCCGCACAGGCGTCCCTCGCGACGGCGGTTGATGCCAGCCAGCGTATAGGCCAACCCGAGCAGCGTGCGGCGCAGCACCGGCGAGCCCCGCCGCCGCCCCGATAGCTGGCGCAGCATCGCCCAGGGCGCGCTCCCCTCGCCCCTTGCCCGCCGCTGCAGCACCGTCAGGGGCTCGGTGTTGGCCTCGGGACCCGCCGTCTGCCGCCCCGCGCTCTCCCGCGCCTGCCGCACGAGCCGCCCCGCCAACTGCGCATAATGAAATTGCATCAGCAAACGCTCGCCGATCGGCCCCAGTTTGGGATCAAGCAGCGCCGCCAAATCTTCCTCGAGCGCAAAATATTGCTCCCAATCCAACGGAATCGCCGGCGCCAGTTCGGGGGGCACGTCGACCACGCGCCGATGGGGATGCCACTCCAGCATCGATGCCAGCTCTTCACGCCCGGCGGCCACGGGCGGTCCGGCCTCCGTCAACACGCCCGTGCAGGCAAAGCTGAGCCCCGCGAAACTGCCGAACGGCGTCGTGACAAAACGATACGGAAACCCACGGCAGATGCGAGGCTTGGCCTGCTCACCGTAAAGCTTGTGCAGGCCGCAAAGCTTGTCCGCCCCCAGCATGCAACAGCGGCCGTGCCCATCCATTCGCATGGCCCGACGCCCGGGTGTCCAGGGGCTCTCCACGACCGCCGCGCCCGGATCGCCAACCCCCGCCTGCCGCAATGCCTCGGCCGGCCGCGCCAGAATCTCTCCAGCCTGCTCCGGGTCGACCGCAATTTCCCATCCCTGGCTGCAGGAGAGCCCACAGCGGACGCATTCGTAGTGCATGTTGTCGGGCAGGTGAAGCATCGGTCGGGGCATGTTCATACGGCGCGAGTGGACCCATGACGCCGGGTGTTTCCGGCCGTTCCATTCTCGCATGACCCGACCGGTAGCTGAAGGCCAAAAGGGAAGCTCGGCTCTTCGAGCCGACACTGGAGGCCCTGTTCGAAGTAAAGGGTAGGTCGGCTCTTCGAGCCGACTCTGGAGGCCCTGTTCGAAATAAAGGGTAGTTCGGCTCTTCAAGCCGACTCTGGAGCCCCTGGCAACTGGCACCGACATTCCACCCTGAAAGGGTGGATACAGTTCAAAAAGCCC
>JAWLCE010000044.1:0-39767 GCA_041687335.1 Sumerlaeia bacterium
CCGATCGCCTGTTCCATTCGACCGAGCAGATAATCCACCACCTCGTGCGTCACAATCAAAGGCAGCTTGGTCAGCACCACCGGCGGACAGTCCGCCTTGTAGGTCTGCGCGCTGATGTCGAAGCCCATCTCGGTCATGCGCCGCACGAAGCCGCCGGCGGCCTCCAGCGATTCGAAGACGATCCCGCACATGTGGCGCATGCCGCTGATGCCCGCGATCTGCCCCCGATGGGCATCGGCAAATTCGCGCAGGCGCGACTCATAGTAGTCGCCGATGGCGCGCGTGACATCGGCATTGGCCGCCGCCCAGCGCATCGTGACCAGGTAGGCGATCGCAGCCAATTCCTCCTGGCCGTTCGTGACCAGCGCGCCGAATTGCGGCAGACGGTTGTCCATGCGGGCGTTGAAGAGGATGCGCGAGGCGGGGTATTCGCCGCCGGGGAAACCCTTGCCGATGGCGGCAAAAGTCGGCCGCAACCCGTACTCGCGGAACAGGAAAAACCCCGGCGACCACATGCAGGATTGGATCTCATCGACCACCGTCGGCACGTCATGCGCGCGGCACAGCTCATAGGCGCGACGCAGGAACTCCGGCTCGAGCAGGACCGCCCCATAGTTCATCATGACGATCTCGTGGAAGAACCCGGCAATCTTGGTGGGGCCGGCGTCGCACTCGGCAAAGGCCGCCTCGAGGTCCTCCAGCCGGTTGGGCCGGATGGCGCGGACCTGGAAGATCCCCGCCTGGCTCAACTTGGCGAACATCCCCTCCCACATCCCGCGCAGCACCTGGGTCAGCACCGTCGTGCCATGATAATTGGCGTGCAGCCCGCCGTCCTCATTGCCCATCACCAGGAAAACCGGGATGCGCCCCTCGTAGCGCGGCGGGTCGCTCTCGGGCTGGATCCGGTAAAAACGAGCCAGCAGCATCTTGAGCGCCGCCTCGACCGCAAGGCTGCCGGTCTCCAGGTTCAGCACGCGGTTGAGCCCGTCGGTCTCGGTCGATTCGATCAGCGGGCGGGCCGACTGCGTCTCGTCCAGACCGTTGGCCGCCGCCACGAGCCGCTCCTCGAGCAGCCGCGTCACATAGCCGCGCGTGTTGTTGTGCGTCGCATTGGGAATGCCCAAGGCGCGCGCGCGGTCGATCAATTGGTAGCCTGGAAAAGCGTGGCCCAGCGGGACATGATAATGTTCGCTCTTGGTCGTCAGGTAGAGCCGCCCCCCCTCGCCCAGGCGAAACATGCCGAGGCCGGTCAGCGGTGCCGCCTGGATCCGGGTCGCCTCCTGAAAGCGCTGGGTGGAGGCGCCGGCCGGCGAGTCGGGCAGCGGGCCCATTCCTGATGGCTGACCCGTCCGGTCGAGCAGCTCGAGCTGGCGGCTCATGAAGGAGGCGGGCAGGAAATCGACCGGCTCCCCGGCCAGCGCGCGCAACGGGGCGACATCCTCCCCCGTCAGCCAGGCATGACCGGCGCAAACCGCCTCCACGTAATCCCTGCCCAGCAGCTCGACCAGCGAGGCGCGCACCGGCCGAAATGGAAGGGGTAATCTGGGTTGACTTGGGACGGCGGCCATGGAGTTGATGTTCTCCAGTGTTCAAAGATGTTTGTAACGCTAATCCGCCGGCGCGCCGCTGTCAACAGTGATTTCGTGGCCAAAACGCACATTGAGAAGCCGGTCAGCTCGTGATTCCCGCCCGGTTCAACGACTGCCAGAAATTACTGATCGCTTCGATCTCCTCGCGCTCGCCGAGCGGGTCGAGACCGCAATGGCTGCTCAGCACGGCGGCAGGCCCTTCCTGGGTGACGCGGCGGCGCAGCGCCTGATCGGGCTCAAACGGGCGCCCCTGCTCGTCGGTCGCCTGAAAGCAAAGCGCCGCGGCGATCGTTTGCCGGATGGCGGTCGGCTCGATCCCCTGCGCGCGCGCCAGGCGCAGCGCCCCGATGCAGCGGTCGCCGGGTGCCAGTTTGCGTGGCAGGTCGCGCCCGACGCGATAGACGGTGTCGCCCAATGCGCGGTTGCCGAACCGGCGCAGCAGGTCCTCGATGTGCTCGCGCTGGTTGGCCTCGGTGAATTCGGCGGGAAACTTGCCGATCAGCGCCCGGCCGGATTCCCACATCGCCGCTTCCGCGAGCGCCCGGATCCGCTGGTCGGAGACGGCTTCCCAGATGTGGGTCATCTTCGCCAGGTGGCCATGATAAGCCGCTGCGGCGTGGCCCAGGTTGTGGATGAAAAGTTTGCGCTCGACATAAGCGACGAAGTGGGCATGCAGCACCAGCCCCGCGACCGCCGGCGGCTCGCCGATGAAGCCGGCGCGGTCGGCAAGGATCTGGTTATAGTCTTCGGCCCAGACCTCGAGCGGGTCGCGCCGGCGGACCTCGGCGGGCATGATCGGCACCATCTTGCCAATGCTCGTCTCGACCAGGCCGACGCGCCCCTCGAGCCCAAAACCAGCGGGCAGATGGCGTTCCAGGCACTGGCGCGCCAGCTCGGCGGCGGCGTGAAGGTTCTCGCAGAGGAGGATTGAGATCGGCCGGCTGCGGCGGACGATCCCGGCGGCGATGGCGGGGAAAACCTTGGGCAGCACCGCCGGCCCGACGGCCGTGCCGATCAGATCGGCCTCGGCGACGGCGTCGGCAATCGCCTCGAGCTGGTCAGCGGCCAGCGCGCTGACGCCGTCGACGGTAATCTCGGCAGGGCGCTCGCCCTTGACGCGGACGAGGTAACGGCCGCGGGTCTGCAGCGCCGTGACGATATCAGGGGCGGCGTCGACAAACAGCACGCGCCAGCCCGCCCGGGCGAACAGTTGCCCCACCAGCGAGCGCCCGATGTTGCCCGCGCCAAACTGGACGATCAGTGGACCCTGATTTGCAGACAATTTGCCCGATCCTCCCGGACATCCAGAATTTTGAGCCGGCCGCCACGACCGGACCGCGCGCCATACTGTCAGTCACCAAGGATAAGATCAAGCCGCCTGAGGCCCGGCGATCACTTAAGGACGAAGATGGCCCGTGCAATGGCTGCGCCCCGGTTGATTCAAATGCAACGACCACACTGTCTCATTTGAGACACAGCCCGAAGGCTTTTCCGGTCCTGTCTCCGCCAATTTCGAGATATCCGGCGATAGACGTCCATTAAGGGCATCCAGAGGGGATGGCATGAAAACTGCGCGTTCATTCAGCAGACAACCCGCAGCGCCGGCAACCAATCAAGCCCTTCCGCTGCCGCCTGAGGTTAGACTGAAGTTTAAGGAAAGATGATCATGCAGCGACCCTTCCTCCGGCATCCCGTCACCCTCCTGCTGATGGCGGCGGCCGTTCTGGCCATCGTCGCCTTCGCGGCAGGGCGGATCAGCGGCGGGGGGGGGCGTGAAACATCGCCGCCAACCATTGAAACCACATCCGCCGACGCCAGCCCTACCATGTATACCTGCTCGATGCACCCCTCCGTGCGCTCGCCCAATCCGAACGACAAATGCCCGATCTGCGGCATGGACCTGATCCCGGTGCCGAGCGACGAGGGCGATGACGACGGCGGCGAGCTGCCGCGACTGAGCGTCAGCCCGCGCGCGGCGGCACTGATGGAGATCCGCACCTGGCCGGTGGAGCGGCGAGCGGTGGCCGTCGAGCTGCCGCTCTATGGTCGCATCGAGGCCGATGAGACGCGTCGCCGCACGATCACCGCCTGGGTCGGGGGGCGGCTCGAACGGCTGCACGTCGACATCACCGGAGCCCGCGTCGAGCAGGGCCAGCCGATGGTCGAAATCTACAGCCCCGAGCTGATTTCGGCTCAGGCCGAGCTGATCCAGGCGACCGGGGCGCCCCGGCGCGGCGACGCCGGCGGCCGGTCGCGCCTGAGCGACGCGATGCTGGAGGCGACGCGAACCCGCCTGCGCCAGCTCGGGCTGGAGCCCGAACAGATTGCCGAGATCGAGCAGCGGGGCGAGGTCAGCGAGAACCTGACGATTCATGCCCCTGTCGATGGAGTCGTGATTGAGCGCCGCGCCACCCAGGGCGACTATGTCGAGCGGGGAGACCCGATCTATGAGCTGGCCAACCTGGACCAGGTCTGGGTCGAGCTGGGCGTCTTCGAGACCGACATGCAGGCGCTGGCGCCGGGCCAGCCGGTCAGCTTCACGGCCGAGTCCTGGCCGGGCGAGACCTTCGAGGGCGAGATCGCCTTCATCGATCCCACGCTTGACCCGCAGACGCGGACGGTGCGCGTGCGTGCCGATATCCCCAATCCGGAGGGGCGACTGCGACCGGGAATGTTCGTGCGCGGCACCGTGCATGCGCCGGTGGGGACGGAGGCAGCGGCTCCGCTGGTCATTCCCGCCACCGCTCCGCTGCTGACGGGGCGGCGGGCGGTGGTCTATGTGCGCCTGGCCGAGGCCGAGCGCCCGACCTTTGAGGCGCGTGAGGTCACGCTGGGGCCGCGCGCGGGGGAATATTATGTTGTTCAGGCGGGCCTGGCCGAGGGCGAGTTGGTCGTGACCAACGGCAACTTCAAGATCGACAGCGAACTTCAAATCAGGGGCCGGCCAAGCATGATGGCCCCCGAGGGCGGGGGCGCGCCGACCCACCAGCATGGCGATCCGGCCATGGACGCGCCGGCGGCGGGCGAGGCGATCGCCGAGCTGACTCCGGTCGATGTTCCCGCGGCTTTCCGTCAGGCGCTCGATTCGATTTACGCCCCTTACATCGAGGTGCAGGAGGCACTGGCCCGAGATGACCTGGCCGGCTTCCACGAGGCTGCGCCGCGCCTGCATGCGGCGGTGGACGCCATCGACGCCTCGGCGCTCGAGGGCGAGGCGGCGCGGGTGTGGGCGCGGCTGGCGGCGGGCCTGACGGCGGGGCGCGAGCACGTCACCCACTTCGACATCGAGGCGGCGCGCGCGCAGTTCGAGGGCTGGTCCGAGGCGATCATCGAGCTGGGCCGGCGCTTCGGCCACGGCGGCAGCCTCGAGCTTTGGGTCGCCTACTGCCCGATGACCTTCGGCAATCGCGGCTCGGAGTGGCTGCAGGTCGATCAGCAAATCTTTAACCCCTACTTTGGCGCGACGATGCTGCGCTGCGGGGAGTTCCGCGAGCAGCTGGCGGCCGACCCGGCAACGGTTGAACAATGAACGATCGGGCGCCCACCTTCCTTGACCGCGTGATCCGCTTCTTTCTCGAGCAGAAGCTGGTGGTCGTGCTGCTGGCGTTGCTGATCATCGGCTGGGGCATTTCAGTAGCGCCCTTTGCATGGAAGATCGACTGGCTGCCGCGCCGGCCGGTGCCGGTGGATGCCATCCCCAACCTGGGCGAGAACCAGCAGATCGTCTTCACCGAGTGGCCCGGCCGTTCGCCGCAGGATGTCGAGGATCAGGTGACCTACCCGCTGACGGTGGCGTTGATGGGCGTGCCGGGCGTGCGCGAGGTCCGCAGCCTGTCGATGTTCGGCTTCTCTTCAATCTTCCTGATCTTCGAGGAAGGGGTGGAGTTCTATTGGTCGCGCGCGCGCATCATTGAAAAGCTCAACAGCCTGCCGGCCGACCTGCTGCCCGCCGCCACCGCGCCCGCCTTGGGGCCCGACGCAACCGCACTGGGGCAGGTCTTCTGGTACACGCTCGAGGGGCGCGATCCCGACGGCCGCCCCGCCGGCGGCTGGGACCTGCAGGAGCTGCGCTCGGTGCAGGATTGGTATGTTCGTTATGGCCTGCTGGCCGCCGAGGGGATCAGCGAGGTGGCCTCGATCGGCGGGCACGTGCGCGAGTATCAGGTCGATGTCGATCCCGACGCGCTGCGCGGCCACGGGGTGACGCTGGAGCAGGTCTTCGCGGCGGTTCGCGCCAGCAACCTCGACATCGGCGCGCGCACCATCGAGATCAACCGCGTCGAGTACCTGGTGCGCGGGCGCGGCTTCATCCGCGAGGTGGCGGATATCGAGGCGGCGGTCGTGCGCGCCGGCGGCGAGGCCGGCCTGCCGATCCGCGTGCGAGACGTGGCGCGGGTCACGCTGGGCCCCGCCGAGCGGCGCGGCGTGCTGACCCAGGGCGGGGCCGAGGCCGTCGGCGGCGTGGTTGTCGTGCGCGATGGCTATAACCCGCTGGCCGCCATCGACAACGTCAAGGAGCGGATCGAGCAGGTGGCGCCCGGCTTGCCCGCGCGCGCCGTGCCCGACTGGACGCGCACCTCGCCCGCCGCGCTGGCGGCCTTTGGCGAGGCGCAGGGGTTCGCGGCGCTCGACGGACCAGCCCTGAACCAGGAGCCGTGGCTGGCCTGGCTGCGCGCCCATCCGCGCGAGCAGTGGCCTGACGGCGTCACGCTCAGCCAGCTCGCCATCGTTCCCTTCTATGACCGCACCGGCCTGATCCACGAGACCCTCGGCACGCTCAACGACGCGCTGATCCAGCAGATCCTCGTCACGATCATCGTCGTCATCCTGATGGTGCTGCACCTGCGCACTTCGCTGGTGATCAGCTTCATGCTGCCGCTGGCCGTGCTGATCGGCTTCATCCTGATGAAGCTGGTCGGGATCGAGGCCAACGTCGTGGCCCTGGCCGGCATCGCCATCGCGATCGGCACGATCGTCGACATGGGGCTGATCATCTGCGAGAACGTGCTCAAGCACCTGGATGAGGCCGATCCCGCCGAGCCGCGGCTGGAGGTCGTCTACCGCGCCACGCGCGAGGTCGGCTCGGCGGTACTGGCGGCCATCAGCACCACCGTCATCGGGTTTTTGCCGGTCTTCACGATGACCGGAGCCGAGGGCCGGATGTTCACGCCGCTGGCCTATACCAAGACCTTCGTCCTGCTGGCCTCGGCCTTCGTCGCGCTGACGATGGTCCCGACGGCGGCGCACGTGCTGATCGCCGGCCGGGTCGGCCGCGGACGCGCGGCGCGGCTGATGTGGTTTGGGCTGGGGGCGGCGGGGTTGGGGGTGGTGCTGGTGAGCCTGGGGCTGGGCTGGTGGCTGGCCGCGGCGGCGGGCCTGGCGCTGCTGGCCACGGTGGCCTGGCAACTCTGGCGCGAACGGCTCCCCTCGCCCTGGCGCAACGCCGGCCCATGGGCAATCAACGCCGTCGCCGCGCTGCTGGTGGCGCTTTTGCTGACGGTCATCTGGGAACCGCTCGGCCCCGGCCGCGGCTTTATCCGCAATGCTTTGTTCGTCGTGCTGCTGGTCGGTGGCCTGCTCGGCGTGTTCCTCCTCTTCCTGCGCGCCTATGGCCGCATCCTGGGCTGGTGCCTGGCGCACAAGCCGCTTTTCCTCGCGATCCCGGTGGTGATGGTCCTTGGCGGCCTGATGGTGTGGCTGGGCTTCAACCGCGTCTTCGGCTTCATCCCGGCGGGGGTGGAGCGGCTCGGCATCGACCCCGCGCGCGTGCGGCTGAGCGCCCCCTGGGTCGCGGCGGCGCACGCCTTCCCCGGGCTCGGGCGCGAATTCATGCCGCCGCTCGACGAGGGCTCCTTCCTCTGGATGCCGACGACGATGCCGCATGCCTCGCTGGGCGAGGCGCTCGAGGTGCTCAGCCATCAGGATCGCGCGATCGAGTCGGTGCCCGAGGTCGAGTCGGTGACGGGAAAGATCGGCCGCGTCGAGAGTGCGCTGGACCCCGCGCCGATCACGATGATCGAGACGCTGATCAACTACAAGCCGCAATACATCACCGACGAGGCGGGCCGGCGGGTCAATTTCCGCTACGATCGCAGCGCCGGCGAGTTCGTTCGCGACGAAGCCGGCGAGCTGATCCCCGACCCCAGTGGGCGGCCCTTCCGGCAGTGGCGCGACCACATCCGCACCCCCGCCGACATCTGGGACGAGATTGTCGCGGCTGCGGCGCTGCCCGGGACGACTTCGGCCCCGCGCCTGCAGCCGATCGAGACCCGCCAGGTCATGCTGCAGACGGGGATGCGCGCGGCGATGGGCGTCAAGGTGCGCGCCCCCGACCTCGCCACGCTCGATCGCGTCGCCGTCGAGCTCGAGCGGCTGCTGCGCCAGGTGCCGGCCATCGTTCCCGAGACCGTCAATGCCGACCGCGTTGTCGGCAAGCCCTACCTCGAGATCGAGATCGACCGCGAGCGCCTCGCGCGCTATGGCCTGAATGTGGCCGACGTTCAGGCAACGATCGCCGTCGCGATCGGCGGCGAAACGGTCACCACCACCGTCGAGGGGCGCGAGCGCTACCCCGTCCGCGTGCGCTACCCGCGCGAGCTGCGCGGGGATATTGAGTCGCTCGAGCGCGTGCTGGTGGCCACAACCAACGGGGCTCAGGTGCCGCTGGCGCAGGTCGCCAACATCCGTTATGTGCGCGGCCCCGACATGATCAAGAGCGAAGATACCTTCCTCGTCGCCTATGTGACCTTCGGCGCACAGCCGGGCGTGGCCGAGGTCGACGCGGTCGAAAATGCGCGCGCCTTCCTGCAGACCCAGCTCGACAGCGGCCAGTGGAGCCTGCCCGCAGGCGCAAGCTACCGCTTCGCCGGCAACTACGAGCACCAGCTGCGCGCCGCCGCAACCCTGCGCATCGTGCTGCCGCTGGCGCTGGCGATCATTTTCCTGATACTCTATTTCCAGTTCAAATCGGCAATCACGACAATGATCGTCTTCAGCTCGATCGCGGTGGCCTGGGCCGGCGGCTTCGTGATGATCTGGTTTTACGGCCAGGACTGGTTTGCCAACTTCGACATCTTCGGCGTCAACATGCGCGAGCTGTTCAACCTGCACGCCATCAACCTGAGCGTCGCCGTCTGGGTCGGTTTTCTCGCGCTGTTCGGGATTGCCGTCGATGACGGCGTGGTGATGGCGACCTACCTGCGCCAGAAGTTCGCCGAGCAGCAGCACGAGACGATCGAGCAGATTCGAGCAGCGACCCTGGCGGCGGGCCAAAGGCGGGTGCGCCCCTGCCTGATGACCACCGCGACGACGATCCTGGCCCTGCTGCCGGTGCTGGCCTCGACCGGCCGCGGCGCCGACATCATGATCCCGATGGCGATCCCGACCATCGGCGGCATGAGCCTGGCGCTGATCACGATGTTCACGGTGCCGGTGCTCTATTGCCTGGTCGAGGAGAGCAAACTCAAGCTGCATCGGCGGAGAGGTCAAACATGAAAGCGAGCGCGGGAGTTCTGCTGCTGGGGCTGGCGTTGATGGCCGGCTGCGCCCGGCTCGAGATCGCCGACAACGATCCCGCCGGCTGGCGTGCAGAGATGCAGCCGCCGCTGGCAGACAATGACACTGAGGCGCTGGCCGCCGCGCCAACGCTGCATCAGGCCCTGGCGCTGGCCGCCACGCGCAACCCGGGCCTCGAGGCCGCGCGCCGCCAGTGGCTCGCCGCCATCGAACGCGAGCCGCAGGCACTCGCCCCGCCCGACCCGCAACTGACCGAGCTGATGTTTGACTTCACCGACAGCGAATGGATGAGCCTGCAACTGATGCAGCCGATCCCGTGGCCCGGCACGCTGCGGCTAAGCGGAAAAGTCGCCGCCGCCGAGGCCGACATCGCGCGACTTGAATACGAGATCGCGCTGCGCGACCTGCTGATCGAGGTCAAGCAGTCCTGGTATGAGCTTTACTACCTCGACCGTGCCGCCGAGATCACGCGCCTGATCGAGATGCAGTTGCTCAATGGCGCCCAGCTCGCCTACCAAAGCCTGGAGGAGGGCGGCGCGAGCCTGAGCGAGGCCTTTCGCGCCGAGGGCCTGGCGGCACAACTCGCCTATGATCGCATCCTGCTGGCTGAACAGCGCGCGGCGCTGGCCGAGGCGCTGCGCGCACAGCTCAACCTGCCGCCCGGCACGGCGATCGGGCCGGTGCTCCACGCGCCGCTCTATGAGGTCGCCGATGACATCGAGGCCCTCCAGCAGCGAGCGGAAACGCACGCGCAAATTCTCTCGATCCGGGGGCTGGAGCGCCAGCGCGCCCGCTACCAGACGCGACTGGGCCAACTGGCGCGCGTGCCTGAACTGATGCCGGGGCTTGAGATCGCCGGGCTCGGCGGCCCCAGCCGCAACTACCTGGGCATGCTGGGGGCCAACCTGCCGATCTGGGAGTTCCGCAACCGGGCGCTGGTGCGCGAGCGACGCGCGCGCGAGGAAGCCGCTGCCCGGCTGGCGCTCGAGGAGACCAACCAGTTGCGCCGGGCCGTCGCGCAGGCGCTCTTCGAAGTGCGCCTCACACGCCGCCTGCTGGAGCTTTACGGCGCCACGCTCATCCCGCAGGCCGAGACCGTCATGCGTCGCGCCGAGTTGGACACCCGCGCCGGCATCCAGCCGTTCTCGAGCCTGCTGGAGACGACGATGGCTTGGCACAACTTCCAGCTCGCCCTCCACCGGGCGCACGCCGATCATGGCCAGGCCATCGGGCGGCTGGAGATGGCCATCGGCGCACGCGCCGCCGCCGAGCCCACCCAGGAGCCGCGACCATGAGATCGGCTTCGCTCCAGCTACGGCGACGGAAGATCTCCCCGCGCCCCATCATCATCTTTGGCGCGCTGCTGCTCTCGGGCTGCACGGCGCACTATCGCCAGTCCCTGCGCGACTACGAGCGTGGCCACGCCAGCTCGTTCTACGAGCAGACGCTCGAATGGGCCGCCCGCGCCGAAGGTGAGACCAGCGCCACCCTCGCCCAGCCGCCGCTGGACCTGGCCGCGCTGCGCCTTGACGCCGAGGCCGCCGAGCCCGACGCCACTTTTCTGCGGCTGCTCTCCGAACTGCTGGCTGAGGAGCCGCAGGCGCTCGCGCGACAACTGGAGCCCCTGCGCGACACCGACAGGCTCGACCGCCAGCTCGCCGACACGCTGTCATGGCCAACCCTTCGGCTGGCGGTGGCCCTTGGCAACCCGCGTGCGCGCGCCGCCCGCGAGGAATGGCAGGCGACGCTGCACCAGTATGATCAGGCTGAATTTCTCGAAGGACTCGTTGGCCAGTTCAGCGCCTTCACGCGCTATCTGGAGATCGACACCGGCGCGGCCCCCGGCCAGCCGATGACGCGCGAATTTTTCCCATTCCCCGGCGCCATCGCCTACAAGGGCCAGATGCTGCGCCAGATGGCACGCCAAGCCGAACTCGCCTGGCAACTTGCGCTGCGCGAAAGCATGGTCGAGGCCGGCGAGGAATTTTACGAGTATCAGTACCTCGTGCGTGCCGCCGCCACGGTTCAGGAGAACATTGAATTGCTCGAGGACCTGGCCGCGGTCATGGAGCAGCGTTATCGATCGGGGCTGATCACGCAGTCCCAGCTGTTGCGCGTCCACAACCAACTCGATGAGGAACGCAACCGCCTGCGCGACCTGGAGGTCTGCTGCCGACTGGCCAGCCAGTCGCGCATCAATGCGCTGCTGGGGCGCGACATTGACGCCGCGCTCGGCCTGCCCGCCGACGAGGATCTGGCGCCTTGGCCGGATGATTTCGAAACCCTTCGCCGGCTGGCGCTCGAGCGCAACCAGGAGATTCTTGTGCAGCGGGCCGGCCTGGAACTCATGAGCGCCGCGATTCGGATGGGCGAGATCATGAGCCGCCCCCCCGGCGCCGCCGCCGCGGCCGCCTTCGAGCGCGGCATGATGCCCGAGGCGGGGGCGGACCGCATGGCGCCATCGGGCCTGGACCCCCGGCCTGACGCCCCCGGACCCGCCTTTGCGCAGGCGGAGGCCTACCTTGCCGAATCACGCCGCCGTCTGCGCGCCGACCAACTGCGCCTGGAGGACCTGGAGCGCCAGACGGCGGCCACGGCCCGCGCCGCCTTCGAAAATCTGGATATCGTCCGCCGGCGTGTCGTGCTGCTCGAGCAGTCGATCCTGCCGCGCCTGGAGACGATCCATGAACTCTCCCTGACCGACTTCGCCTCGGACCGGATCGATTTTGAGGAGCTTTTTGGGGTGGAATCCGACCTGTTCGCAAACCGGCTGGAGGCCCACGAGGCCCGCCGCGACCTCAACCTGGAGATCATCCGCCTGGCCCGCACCGCCGGCCGACTGCCGGCCCAGGATTGATCAAACGCCGGTCCGCTCGTAGCTGGCGTGGGCATGGTATGAGCTGCGGACGAAGGGCGCGGACTCGACGGCCGCGAAACCCAGCGCCAGCCCGACCTCGCGCCAGCGCGCAAACTCGGCGGGGGTCACGTAGCGGATCACCGGGTGGTGGCGATTGCTTGGCCGCAGATACTGGCCGATGGTGACGATCCGGCAGCCGTGGGCGCGCAGGTCGCGCAGCGTCGCCTCCACCTCCTCGTCCTCCTCACCCAGGCCCAGCATGATGCCGCTTTTGGAAACCAGGCCACGGTCGTCGGCGGCGCGCAGCACGTCCAGCGAGCGCTGGTAGACCGCCTGGGGCCGCACGCGCGGATAAAGCCGCGGCACCGTCTCGATATTATGGTTAAGCACGTCGGGGCGCTCCTCGAAGACCTTGGCCAGCGCGGCGGCGTCGCCCTTGAAGTCGGGGATCAGCACCTCCACGCGCGCCTGGGGGACGGCCCGGCGCAACTCGCGGATCGTGGCGGCGAACTGGCCCGCCCCGCCGTCGCGCAGCTCGTCGCGGTTGACCGCCGTCACCACCACATAATCCAGCCCCATCTCGCGGGCGGCCTCGGCCACCCGGCGCGGCTCGCCCTCGTCGATCGGCAGCGGCCGGCCGGTCAGCACCGCGCAAAAGCTGCAACTGCGCGTGCAGACATTGCCGTTGATCATGAAGGTGGCGGTGCCATGGCCCCAGCACTCGCCCTGGTTGGGGCAACGCGCGCTTTCGCAGACCGTATGCAGACGGCCCCGCTCGATGATCGAGGCGACGCGCCCGCTGCCGGCGGCGCTGGAGAGGCGCGTGCGCAACCACGGCGGGCGCGCGGTCGGTCGAGTCCCCCGCTGCGGGATCAGCGGCCGCGAGCCAAGCTCTTCCTCATAATATTTGAGCACCCAGCCGACCAGTTCATCCTGGCGCGCCACGGCGACCCCCTCGCGCACCAGCGTCGTCAGCTCATCCCCCTCGGGGGCCCTGCCCGGCGCCTCCAGGTCGGTATTCATATGGATGACAAAGCGGGCGCGGGCGACCCATTGGGTGACGCGCGTCTCGACGGTGGCGATCGTGCGCCCGGCCACGACCAGCGCCCGGCCGCGGCTGTGACGTTCGGCCACGACCCCCATCTGCCCCAGCGAGGCCTGCACGATCCGCTCGATCGCCCCGACGAAGGCGTCGGGATCGCGCCGCCAGCGGTCGAGCGCGAACGCCAGGTGGCCGACCAACTGGCCCGGCCCCAGCCAGCGCGCCCCGCCGCGGCGGCCGTCGGCCACGCATTCGATCCCATGGGCGGCGCAGAAGGCTTCCTGTCGCGACTGTTCCTCCGGCGCCAGGTCGGTGCCCAGCGCGCAGGTGAGGGGGTGCTCCGTCAACACGAGCCGGTGGCCGGGGGCCGCCCCGTCCTGGATCGTTTGGACCGCCTCGCGCATCAGGGCCTCGGCCTCGACGAGCGGAATCTGGGTAAAGAGAAGCGTTTCGGTGGGCCAGGGACCCTCGGCGGGCGCCGGCGGAAGTTCAAGCGAGATCTGGGCTAATCTTCGGGCAAGCATCGGCATATCCCCGCCGGTTAGTCGCGCCACGGACCTCTAATTTAACAGTCCGCAACATCAATGTGAACCGCTTTGAGGCCGCCGTGCGAACGATACGGGGCGGGACTTGAGCGACGCTCCTGATGTTTGTGAATATTCATTTTCAAGCATTATTGGGTGGACTTTTCTTGACAACCCCCCAGCGCGGCTATAGGTTATCGAATTCAGGTCCACCCAGGTGGCGCGGCCATGCCGTGAGGCTGAACGCTGGCCGAATCAGCACTGCCCGTAAGACAGCCAAACCCTATTGAAGTGACGGATCCACCGACCGGATCGACTGGGAGGTCATCAAAATGCTGCGCACCATCAAAACCTATGCACTGCTTGCGCTGATTGCCTTGACGGCTACCGCCTGCCGGCCCGCCGCCCAGAGCGACGGCCGCATCCTGCTGCGGCTGGCCAACAACCTGCCTGATGATCACCCAACGTCTGAGTCCTATATGTTCATGCGCGACGAGTTGGCCCGGCTGAGCGATGGCCGTATTGAATTGCGCCTGTTCACCAATGCCCAGCTCGGCACCACCGAGGCGGTTCTCGAGCAGGTCGAGAACGGAACGCTGGAGATGGCTCATGCCTCGGTCGCGTCCGTCTCGCAGCTGGTTCCCGAATTCAATGTGATGATGATGCCCTACATCTTCCGTGACAAGGCTCATGAGTATGCGGTCGTCGACGGTGAAGTGGGCCAGGAGCTGATGGGCCTGCTCGAGCGGCGCGGCCTGCACGGGCTGGGCTTCCTTGACGCCGGCACCCGCAACATCATGACCACCAGCGGCCCGATCACCACCCCCGCCGACCTGCGCGGGCGCAAAATCCGCGTGATGGACGCCCGCCTGATGGTCGACACGATCAACGCCATGGGCGGCGCGGCCACGCCGATGAGCCAGGGCGAAGTCTACACGGCGCTCCAGACCAGCGTGCTCGACGGCTGGGAGAACAATCCCCCCACCACAATCGTCTTCCGCATGCATGAGACCGGCTGCAACTACTTCGCCTGGACCCATCACCTGGCGATCCCCGACATGCTGGTGATGAGCAAGCAGGTCTACGAGCGCTTTACCCCCGAAGACCGCGCGCTGATGGACGAGGTCGCCCAGCGCATGGTTGAATTTGAGCGCCAGCGCTGGCAGGAATACGAACAGGAAGCCATCACGCAGCTGGCCGGCGAGGGCATGAAGTTCAACGAGGTCAATCTGGACAGCTTCCGCCAGGCCGTCGAGCGCATCTATCCTGAATATTATGAGAAGTATCCGGGCTTTGAGCAGCTGGTCGAGCGCATCCGCGCGGTCCAGGCGCCGGCCCAGGTGCCGGCCCCGTCACAGGCGGCTGCCACGGTGGGAGCCGGAAACTAATGTTCAAGCATCCCCTCTGGATTTGGCGCCATCTGGAAGAGCTGATCGGCTCGTTCCTGCTGGTGCTGCTGCTGGCGGTGGGTACGATGCAGGTCGGCGGTCGCTACATGCTCAACAGCCCGCTGGGCTGGACCGATGAGCTGAGCCGCTACATCTTCGTCTGGCTTAGCATCATCGGCGCCTCGATGGCGCTGCGGGAGCGGGAGCATTTCGCGCTGGAGGTGCTGGTTGACATGGCGCCGCGGCGACTGGGCGTGGCGGCCAGGATGTTCGGCGCACTGGCGGTGACCGGCGTGCTGCTGCTGCTGGTCTACTTCGGCTGGGTCTGGACGCGGACCCGGGCAGGCATTTTGACCCCGGCCCTGGAGATTCCAGTGTCCGTTCCCTACTCGGCGATCCCCATTGGCGCGGCGCTGATGGTGATCCGCTCGCTGGAATACCTGGTGGAGTTGATGCGGACCTGGCGCACCCCGGCGCTGGGCACGGCCCACCCCAAGGGAGGAGTCGAGTAAGATGATTGCCTTCCTCTTCATCAGCTTTGTTGTGCTGCTCCTGATGGGCGTGCCGATCGCATTCACGCTGCTGCTGTCGGCCGCGGTCACGATTTATATCTATACCGATTACCAGCTGCAAATCCTGCCCTCAATGGTCTACCTGCAAAGCGACAGCTTTCCGCTGATCGCGATCCCGTTCTTCGTGCTTGCCGGCGCGATCATGAGCAAGGGCGGCATGTCGGACCGGCTGATCCGGTTCGCGATGATGCTGGTGGGCACGGTGCGCGGCGGACTGGCGATGGTCAGCGTGGTCGCCTGCATGATGTTCGCCTCGATCTCGGGCTCGACGGCGGCCACCACGGCCGCCATCGGCACCGTGATGATGCCGGCGGTGGTGCGCTCGGGTTTCAAGATCGGCACCGCCACCGGCTTACAGGCAACCGCCGGCTCGATCGGCATCATCATCCCCCCGTCGATCCCCTTCATCCTGATGGGCGTCATCGGCGGGATGTCGATCGGCGAGCTGTTCATGGGCGGGGTCTTCCCCGGCCTCGCGGTGGGCGTGTCGCTGATGGTGATGGCGCACATCATCGCCCGCATCGAGGGTCATGCCCCCTCCGGCGAGACCGTCACGCTCAAGAGCTTTATCAGCGCCGCCATCGGCGCCATCCTGCCGCTGTTGACGGTCGTCTTTGTCGTCGGCTCGATCATGCTGGGCTGGGTTGTCCCGACCGAGGCGGCGATCATTGCCGTGCTCTGGGCGCTGCTGGTCTCGGTGGTGGTCTATCGCGACCTCAAATTTTCGGATATGCCCGAAATCCTGATGGTCACCGTCAAGATCACGGGCATCGTGGTTTTCGTGATCGGCGCGACGGCACCCTTTGCTTGGCTGCTGACCATCGAGCAGGTCCCGCAGATGATCGTCGAGGCGATGACCGCCGTCAGCAGCGCACCCTGGGCGCTCAAGCTGATGATGCTTGCCATCATCCTCATGATCGGGACCTTCCTCGACCTGACCCCCGCGATGATCATCCTGGTGCCGATCATGCTGCCGATCGCCAACCGGATCGGCATGGACCCGATCCAGTTCGGCGTGATGATGGTGCTGGGGCTGGGGATTGGCCAGTCGACCCCGCCCGTCGGCATCGCACTTTTTGTCGCCTGCAGCGTCGCCCGGATCAAGATCACCAAGGTGATCGTGCCGATCCTGCCCTTCCTGGCGGCGATGATCCTGGTCCTGCTGCTGGTGGCCTTCTGGGCGCCGATCTCAACCTGGCTGCCGACGGTGACAATGCGCGGCGGAGGCACCCCATGAGCGGGTTCATCCATGAGGACTTCATGCTGGGCAACGGGACCGCCCGCGAGCTCTACCACGGGGTCGCCGAGCGGCTGCCGATTTTGGACTACCACAACCACCTGCCGCCGGCCGAGATCGCCCAGGACAAGCGCTGGGGCGACATCACCGAGGTCTGGCTGGGCAAGGATCACTACAAGTGGCGCGCGATGCGGGCCAACGGCGTGCCCGAGCGGGTGATCACGGGCGAGGCCGATCCGGCCGAGCGATTTGCGGCCTGGGCCGCCACCGTGCCGGCGACGCTGCGCAACCCGCTCTACCACTGGACGCACCTGGAATTAAAGCGCTACTTCGGCGTCGATGAGCTGCTCAGCCCAGCCACCGCCGATTCGATCCGCCAGGCCTGCAATGAGCGGCTGGCCGACCCGGCGATGAGCTGCCGCGGCCTGCTGCGCCAGAGCAACGTCACGCTGGCCTGCACCACCGACGATCCGATCGACAACCTGGAGCATCACGCCGCCTGCGCCGCCGACCCCTCATTTACCGTCCGCGTGCTGCCGACCTTCCGGCCCGACGTGGTGCTGGCCGTCGAGCGCACCGCCACCTGGAATCAATACCTGGAGAAGCTGGGCGAGGCCGCCGACGTGCAGATCCTCAGCCTGGACGACCTGTTGACGGCGCTCGACAAGCGCCACGCGTTTTTCCATGAGCGCGGCTGCCGGCTGTCGGACAACGGGCTGGAGACGATCTACTCGGACGACTATACCCGGGCCGACATGGCGCGCCTGTTCGAGCGCCTGCGCTCGGGGGCGGCTCCGCGCATGCTCGAGGCCCACGCCTTCAAGTCGATGCTGCTCCACGAGCTGGCGCTGATGCACCACGCCCGCGGCTGGACCCAGCAGTATCACTTCGGCGCACTGCGCAACGTCAGCTCGCGCATCCTGGCGCGGCTGGGGCCCGACTCGGGCGGCGATACGATCGCCGACGGCTCCATTGGCCACGCACTGGCCCGCTTTCTGGACGATCTCGACCGCAAGGACCGCCTCGCGCGCACGATTCTCTATAACCTCAACCCGCGCGACAACGCGCTGATGGCGGCGATGGCGGGCAGCTTCAACGACGGCAGCGAGCCGGGCAAGATTCAGTGGGGCAGCGGCTGGTGGTTCCTCGACCAGAAGCAGGGCATGGAGGAGCAGCTCGAGACGCTCTCGCAGATCGGCCTGCTGTCGCGCTTTGTCGGCATGTTGACCGACTCGCGCAGCTTCCTCTCGTTCACGCGCCACGAGTATTTCCGCCGCATCCTGTGCAACATGATCGGCGCGGATGCCGAGTCCGGTCTGTTGCCGGGCGACATGGGGCTGCTTGGCGGGCTCGTGCGCGACATCTGCCACGACAATGCGGCGCGCTACTTCAAGTTCACTGGCATTGAAACCTACAGGGAGGCGGGCACCCGCTAAGATGGAACTGAATACCAAGCAAGCACTCGAGCGCCTGACGCGGCTCGATGGAAAGACTGCCCTGGTGACCGCCGGCGGCGGCGTGCTGGGCCGGGCGATGGGCCGCGGCCTTGGGCTGGCCGGGGCGCGCGTTGCGCTGGCGGACCTGGACGAGAAAATGGCCCAGGCGGCCGCCGAGGAACTCAAGGCGCTGGGGATCGAGGCCATCGGCTTGCGCTTTGACGCGATGAGCGCCGAATCGACCGCCGCCTGTGCCGACGCGGTCGAGCAGGCCTTCGGCCCGATCGACATCCTCGTCAGCGGCGTCGGTGGCAACATGGCCTCGGCGACGGTCAATCCGCAGATGAGCTTCTTCGACATCGACGAGAAGGCGCTGCGCCGGGTGGTCGACCTGAACCTGTTTGCCGGCGCGATCCTGCCGGCCCAAGTGATCGGCAAGCGCATGGCCGAACGCGGCGCCCCCACCAGCATCATCAACATCTCCTCGATGAACGCGCTGCGCCCGCTCACGCGCATCGCCGGCTACTCGGCGGCCAAGGCGGCGGTCAGCAACTTCACCCAGTGGCTGGCGGTCTACATGGCGCGCGACCTGAAGAGCCAGGTCCGCGTCAACGCCATTGCCCCCGGCTTTTTCCTGACAATCCAGAACAAGGCGCTCCTGACCGAGGAAGACGGCAGCCTGACCGCGCGCGGGACGACGATCATCGAGCACACGCCGATGGGCCGCTTCGGCAACCCCGACGACCTGCTGGGGGCCCTGATCTGGCTGGCGAGCGACGCCAGTGCCTTCGTCACCGGCCAAATCCTTGCCATCGACGGCGGCTTCTCCGCCTTCAGCGGCGTCTGATCAGCATTGAAAGGCACCGATTCCGTGACGACGGCCCAGTATTCGCCCCAGACGCTCAAGGACCTCCAGCCGACCAAGGAATTTTTCATTGGCATCGATTCGGACGGCTGTGTCTTTGACTCAATGGAGCTCAAGCAGAAGGAATGCTTCGTTCCCAATACGATCCGCGTCTTCGGCCTGCAATCGATCAGCAAATACGTGCGCGAGGTGAGCGAGTTCGTCAACCTCTACTCGATGTGGCGGGGCGCCAACCGCTTCCCCGACCTCATCAAGGTGATGGACCTGCTCGCCGAGCGCAGCGAAGTCAAAGCCCGTGGCATCCAGGTGCCCCGGCTGGACTCGCTGCGCGCCTGGATGGCCGGCACGACCCGCCACTCCAACAGCTCCCTGCAGGAAAAGATCGACCAGACCGGCGACGACGAGCTCAAGCAGGTCATGGAGTGGAGCCTGGCCGTCAACCGCGCCATCGAGGAAATGGTTTTCGGCCTGACGCCCTTCCCGTTCGTCATCGAGTTCCTGGAGCGCGCCGGCACCCGTGCCGACCTGCTCTGCATCAGCCAGACCCCGGCCGAGGCGCTCGAGCGCGAGTGGCAGGAGCATGGGATCGACAAGTATGTCCGCCTGATCGCCGGCCAGGAGTACGGCACCAAGACCGAGCACCTGCAGCTGGCCGCCGGCGGCGGCAAGTATCCGCGCGAGCGCAAGCTGATGATCGGCGATGCGCTGGGCGACCTCAAGGCGGCGCGCGAGGGCGATACCCTCTTCTTCCCGATCAACCCGGGGGGCGAGGAAGCCAGCTGGGAACAGCTCGCCGGCGAGGGTTTGGACCGCTTCTTCGACGGCAGCTTCGCCGGAGCCTATGAGGAAGCCTTGATCGAGAATTTCAGGAAGCTGCTGCCTGAAACACCGAGCTGGAGCACCGACTGAACCAGCTGAAAGAGACCCACTTCTTACGTTTGGATTCGTGACATGGAATACTTCTACGAAGGCTCGGCGGAAGCCGAAATCACCCCCGCCCGCGCCGGCGAACTGCTCGACACGATGCTCGAGCAGCTTGGCCCCCTCAAGCGCGTGCTGCTCATCCCCCCCGACTTCACCCGGCACCACTCTTGGGCCGGGGAGCTGACCGTTCAGCTCTGGAAGCGGCTGGAGGGACGCGCCCACGTCGAAATCCTGCCGGCGCTGGGCACCCACGTCGCCATGACGGCCGAGGAACTGAGCGAAATGTTCCCCGGCGTCCCCCACGAGTTGTTCCGCGTCCACGACTGGCGCGAGGGGTTGGTGAAGCTGGGCGAGGTGCCCGGCTCGTTCATCAGCGAGATCAGCGGCGGCCGCCTGGACTACAGTATCCCCTGCGAGGTGGATCGCCTGCTGGTGGAGGGCAACTGGGACCGCATCATCTCGATCGGCCAGCTGGTGCCCCACGAGGTCATCGGCATCGCCAACCACAATAAGAACATCTACGTCGGCACCGGCGGCCAGGCCACCATCAACCGCACCCACTTCCTGGGCGCGGCGTGCAACATGGAGCGGATCATGGGGCGGGCCGAGACTCCGGTGCGCGCCGTCTTCGACTACATGGACCGCGAGTTTTGCGGTGATCTGCCGATCTCCTACGTGTTGTCGGTGCGCTCGCCCAGCCCGGGCGGCAAGCTGATCACGCGCGGGCTTTACGCCGGCAACGACAAGGCCTGCTTCCAGCGCGGGGCCGCCCTGTGCCGCCAGGTCAACCTCGAGCTGATCGACGAGCCGCTCAAGAAGGTCATCGTCCGACTGGACAGCCGCGCCTATAAGTCCACCTGGCTGGGCAACAAGGCGATCTACCGGACGCGGATGGCGATGGCCGACGGCGGCGAGCTGATCGTGCTGGCCCCCGGCGTGCGCCACTTCGGCGAGGACGAGGAGATCGACCGGTTGATCCGCCGCTACGGCTACCGCGGCACCGACCACACGCTGGAGATGGTGCGCCAGCACCCCGAGCTGGCCAACAACCTGTCGGCGGCGGCGCACCTGATCCACGGCTCGAGCGAGGGCCGCTTCAAGATCACTTACTGCGCCGGCGCCCTGACGCGCCACGAGGTGGAATCGGTCGGCTTCACCTGGGGCAATCTGGACGAGATGGTTGAACATTACCGGCCCGAATCGCTGATTGACGGCTGGAACCGCCTGCCCGGCGGCGAGGAAGTGTTCTACATCTCCAACCCCTCCTACGGCTTGTGGGGGCTCAAATCGCAGTTCCCCGAGACAGAACCCATTACATCATGTGCGAAAGGATAGCATTGGACATGGACAAGGCAGACATCGGACTGATCGGCCTCGCCGTCATGGGCGAAAACCTCGTGCTCAACATCGAGAGCAAGGGGTTCAGCGTGGCCGTCTACAACCGCACCACGGCGCGCGTGGACGAGTTCCTGGCCGGGCGCGGCAAGGACAAGCAGATTCTGGGGGCGCAGACCATCGCCGAGCTGTGCTCCAAGCTCAAGACCCCACGCAAGGTCATGGTGATGGTCAAGGCCGGCAAGCCGGTCGATGACTTCATCGAGCTGCTGATCCCCCACCTCGAGAAGGGCGACATCATCATCGACGGCGGCAACAGCCACTTCCCCGACTCGATCCGCCGCACCGCCTACTGCGAGAGCAAGGGCCTGCTGTTCATCGGCACCGGCGTCTCGGGCGGCGAGGAAGGCGCGCTCAAGGGCCCGTCGATCATGCCCGGCGGCTCGCCGTCCGCATGGCCGCACGTCAAGCCGATCTTCCAGGCGATCTCGGCCAAGACCGACGCCGGCGAGCCCTGCTGCGAATGGGTCGGCCAGGGTGGCGCGGGCCACTTCGTCAAGATGGTCCACAACGGCATCGAGTATGGCGACATGCAGATGATCTGCGAGACCTATCAGTTCATGAAGGACGGCCTGGGCCTCAGCGTCGACCAGATGCACGAAGCCTTCACCCGCTACAACGAGGGCGAGCTGGACAGCTACCTGATCGAGATCACCCGCGACATCCTCGGCTATCGTGACGAGGATGGCGAGGCGGTTGTCGAGAAGATCCTCGACACGGCGGGCCAGAAGGGCACCGGCAAGTGGACGGCGGTCGCCGCCCTCGACGCCGGCCAGCCCCTCACCCTAATCGGCGAGGCCGTCTTCGCCCGCTGCCTGTCGGCGATCAAGGACGAGCGCGTCGAGGCCAGCCGCGTGCTGGTCGGGCCGCGCGAGCAGGCCTCCGGCGACGCCGCCCAGTGGGTCGCGGACCTTGGCAAGGCGCTCTACGCCAGCAAGATCATCAGCTACGCCCAGGGCTTCCAGCTCATGAGCGCGGCGGCCAAGGATTACGGCTGGAACCTGAACTTCGGCGAGATCGCCCTCATGTGGCGCGGCGGCTGCATCATCCGTTCGGTCTTCCTGGGCCGCATCAAGGAAGCCTTCGAGCGCAACCCCGGACTGACCAACCTGATGCTCGATCCGTTCTTCAAGGAAGCCCTCGCCCAGGCGCAGGACGCCTGGCGTCGCGTGGTCTCGACGGCGGCCCAGATCGGCCTGCCGATGCCGGCCCTCTCCAGCGCCCTGGCCTACTACGACGGCTATCGTTGCGAGCGCCTGCCGGCCAACCTGCTCCAGGCCCAGCGGGACTACTTCGGCGCGCACACCTACGAGCGCATCGACACCCCGCGCGGGGAGTTCCACCACACCAACTGGACCGGCCGCGGCGGCACCACCACCGCCCGCACCTACATCGTCTGAAGGCGGCCCCTGCCAGCCGATTGACTTCACCCCCGGGCCTCGCGCCCGGGGGCTTTTTTTGTGCTACTATCCTTCGTTTTCTTGTTATCCTGCGAAGATTCTGCCGCCCCTTCAGGGCTCGGATTTTTTGGTACGGACCGGGGGTTCCCTGCGGTCCCCCCCCGGCTGCCTGCGATCGCCCCTTCGGGGCTGGGTTATTGACGGATTGGGCAGGAATCAACCCACGGCTGTCAATCCCAACCTCCGATCCAGACCAGGCTTGATCACTTTGCGCTTCCTCTGCGTCCTCTGCGTCTTTGCGGTTCAATTTGAGCGGATGCGCCCCTTGGCCAACTTGGCGTCTTGGCGTTCAAATCATTCGTGCAAATTGGTGTCCATTCGTGGCTGCATTTTTTGGTTGCGGCTATGCTGCGCTAGACTAGGCTCATCCTGCTTAAAGCTTCGCTACCTCTGGCGGCGCGCGCGCAGCCACTCGCGCAGCTCGGCGGCGCTCATCGTGTTGATCACGTCGGCACGGGTCAGCCAGCCCTTGCGGGCGACGCCGATGCCGTAGCGGATGTCGGCGATGCCGGCCGTGTCATGGGCGTCGGGGTTGATCGCGAAGCGGCACCCGGCGGCCTTCGCCTGCCGGATGAGCCGCCAGTCCAGGTCCAGCCGCCAGGGATTGGAATTGATCTCGATGGCGACATTATGGGTGGCGGCGGTGGCGAAGATTTTCTCCCAGTCCAGCGCGGAGGGCTCGCGCCGGAGCAGCAGCCGCCCGCTGGGGTGGGCCAGAATTGCCAGCGCCGGGTGCGCCAGGGCGCGGCAGATCCGCTCAGTCAGCGCCGCCCCGTCCATCGACAGGCGGCTGTGGATCGCGCCGACAACCAAGTCGAGCCCCGCCAGGATCCCGTCGTCATAGTCCAGCGAGCCGTCGCCAAGAATATCCACCTCCGCGCCGGCAAGAATATCAAAGTCCCCCATCTCGCCGCGCAGGCGCTCGATCTGCTCCCGCATGGCCAGCAGCTCGTCGGGCCGGACGCCGTGGGCATAATGGACCGATTGGCTGTGGTCGCAGATGCCGAGGTAACGGTAGCCGGCGCGGCGGCAGGCCTCGGCCATCTGCTCGATCGAGTTATGGCCGTCGCTCCAGGTGGAGTGGCAATGCAGCACCCCGCGCATGTCGTCAGCGCCGATCAGGTCGGGCAGAGCGCCGGCCTCGGCCGCCTCGATCTCGCCCAGATTCTCACGAAGCTCCGGCTCGATGTAGGCCAGTCCCAGCTGTCGATAGATCGAAGCCTCATCAGGGGTCGGCAGCGGCTCGTCCTCACCTTCGCGGAAAAGCCCATATTCGTTGAGCTTGAGCCCCATCCGTCTGGCGCGGCCGCGCAACGCGGTGTTGTGCTCCTTGCTGCCGGTGAAGTATTGCAGCCCGGCGGCGAACTGCTCGGCGGAAACCACCCGCAGGTCGGCCGGCACCCCGCCGGTCAAACGAATCGAGCTTTTGGTGGGGCCGTGGGCGACAATCTCCTCGACGCCGGGGGTCTCGACGAACAGCTTCATGATGGCGGCGGGGTCGGAGCTGGTGGCGATCAGGTCCAGGTCCTTGACCGTCTCGCGGGCGCGGCGCAGGCTGCCGGCCAGCTCGACGCGCCCGATGGCGGGATGCGCACGCAGCCGGCCCAGCAGCAGCTCGGCGGCGTAGGCGGCCCGCTCGATCGTCATCCGCTCGCCATGCTGGCGGCGCTGCTCGATGCCAGCCATGATTTTGGCCGCCGTCTTTTCACCAAAACCGGCCAGCCCGGCCACCCGCCCGTCGCGGGCGGCGGCCTCCAGTTCCTCGATCGTGGTGACGCCAAGATTCTGCCAGAGTTGGCGAATCTTACGCGGGCCCAAGCCGGGGATCGAGAGCATGCGCACGACTCCCGCCGGGATGCCGGCCCGCAGCTGCTCGATTTCCTCGATCCGTCCGCTTTCGACCCATTCGCGGACCCGATCGGCCAGACCCTTGCCGATGCCGCGCGTCTGGGCCAGCAACCCGCCCGCCAGCCAATCGCGCGGTCCACCTTCGAGGCCCTCCAGCACGCGCGCCCCATTTTCATAGGCGCGGCAGCGAAAGGGATTGTCCCCCCGCAGCTCCATCAGCAGCGAGCACTCGCGCAGCGTGGCGATCAGGGCTTGTTTTTCTTCACTCATATGAAGGTGAGGCGCGAGCCGATCAAAGGGCGTCGGGGCCCTGTTCGCCGGTGCGGATGCGGATTGCTTCTTCAAGCTCAAAGACGAAAAGCTTGCCATCGCCGATGGAATCGGTGCGGGCGGCGCGGGTAATCGCCTCGACCACGCGCTCCAGGTCATCGTCATCGATCGCCAGCTCGATACGCAGCTTGGGGACAAAGTCGATCTGATACTCGGTGCCGCGATAGAGCTCGCTGTGGCCCTTCTGGCGGCCGTAGCCCTTGACTTCGCTGACCGTCATGCGGTCGACGCCAATATCGGACAGCGCCTGCTTGACCTCCGAGATCTTGAAGGGCTTGATGATTGCGATGATGTATTTCATGCCGACGCCGCCGGCTCAGGGTGTCATGGGATCGGGAGCGGGTGTGGGAGGCTCAGAGGCCGGCGGCTCGGGGCCCACCAGGTCGGTAGTCGTACCGATGGGACCGCTTGGGGTCGTGACTTGCGGGCCGGCCGGCAGCGTGAAGCCCGAATCGCTGGATGTGCCCGCCGGCGAGGTGGCACCCGACGCCGGCGGTTGGACCAGCTCCGGTTGCGGGGTCGGCGGGCTGTACATCGGCCGCCGGTAAAGCTGCATCACATCGGGGCCAGTGTTGCGGCGCTGCTTGGGCCGCTGGGCCCCGGGCATGCCCGGCATACCCTGCATCCCGGGCATGCCGAACTGGGTGGCCGCCGGGTCTTCTTCTTCCTCTTCGACCGGATAGATCAGGCTCGCATACTGACGGGCGATCTCGCGCCCATGTTTCAGGCGCGCCTGGTCGCGCTCACCGATGATCTCGCGCAGCCGGCCGATGGTGCGCATGTATTCGCTCGCGCGGGCCTGCTCGTTGGCATTGAGCTGGGGGGATTCGGCAATCTCACGCAGATGGTCCAGCGCCATGTCGTAAAATCCGATCGACTCGCTGCCACCGCGGGTGTCGCCCAGGTAGACCGCCATCTGCACCGCCATGAAGCGCAGGTGCGGGTTGGCCGGATCGGCCGCCACGGCCGCGTTGAGGCTCTGCAGGGCTTGGTTGTAATTGATCATATCGAGCCAGGCCAGCGCCTGCTCGTAATGCTGCTGGGCGCGCTCGTTCAGACGGGTCACCGTCTGGGGATCGAGTTGCCGCAAGTCGAGCTTGCGCGCCTGGGCCAGCGGGGCGCTCAAAAGCAGCGCCAGAGCCAGCAAAATGCCGATCCCATTGATCCGTCCAAACACCATGACCCTGCACCTCATCCGCGGAATCTGATTCAAAGCATGCGGCGCCGCACCTCTACAATTCCATGTTGAAAAGATGCATCATTTTTAGCAAGAGAAAATGCCGTCACCACATGAATCATAAAGCACGACTCACCAATCTTGGGACAAGATCAACCGGGAGCCAGGTCATGTCACCCTGACTTGATTTGCAATTTTTGCGCTGAGTCCCTAAGCTTGAACATTGACGCTTTTGCGCCGCGGCGCGTGCCGGCCCGGACGATTCCCGCTTTAAAGAGAGCAACGCCCCGTGAGCAATGCCCTGACTGATTTCAATCGCAGACTCGATGAAGTGTTGACCCCCGCCGTCAAGACCATCCTCGCCATCAATATCTTCGTCTTTCTGGCGGTCAACATCCTGGGGGCGATCAAGCCCGGGTTTGGCGAGTGGTTCATCTTCTGGACGAGCCAGTATCCGCCGCTCTCGGTGCTGCGGCTGCAGGTCTGGCGCTTTCTCACCCATGCCTTCGTGCACGCGGGCGTGCTGCACCTGCTGTTCAACATGCTGATCCTGTTTTTCTTCGGCACCACGCTGGAGAGCCGCTGGGGCACGCGCTGGTTCTGGTTCTATTACCTGACGGCCGCTGTCGGCGGCGGGGTCATCCATGCGGCGCTGGCCATGATTTTTGGCATCGAGGTCAATGCCTGGGTCATTGGCGCCTCCGGCGCGATCAATGCAATCATGTTTGCCTTTGCCTGCTACTATCCCAACGCCGAGGTTTATCTGTTCGGCGTGCTGCCGATCAAGGCCTGGGTGTTGGTCACCGTCCTGATCGTGATTACCATTTTCAGCATGGGGGGCCGCGGCAACGTCTCGCACCTGACCCACTTGGGCGGCCTGATTACCGGCTACATCATGCTGGCGATTTATCACAAGGATTACGACGTGCGCACCTGGCGCTGGCGTTGAGGCATGGGAACCATCGAGGAGAATAGCGTCCTGCACCCGTTCTGGCTCGAGGAGCTGGGCGGGGGGCGGCTGCGGCTGGGGCTCAGTGAGAGCTGGCTGGAGACGCTGACGGCCGAACCGGTCGGGCTGGAGCTGGCTCCCCCCGGCACACGCCTCGCGCGCGGCGACACACTCGGCTTCCTGCATCTGGCCGAGCGGGTCCACGACCTGCGCGCCCCGGCGGCGCTCGAAGTGCTGGCCGTCAATGAGGCCGCCGAGGCCGACGCGCGGCTGGTGCGGCTCTCGCCCTACGAGCGCGGCTGGCTGATCGAGGCCCGCCTCAGCGCAGCTTAAGGATGGCCAGACCCGCCACCGCCAGCAGCCACGAGACCACCCAGAAGCGAATGATGATCCGGCTCTCGTGCATGCCCAGCTTCTCGAAGTGGTGATGCAGCGGCGACATGCGCAGGATGCGCCGCCCGGTCAGCTTGAAGCTGCCCACCTGCAGGATCACCGACAGAGCCTCGACCACGAACACCCCGCCCACGACCAGCAGTAGCACCTCATGCTTGAGCAGCAGCGCGGCCGTGCCCAGCGCCCCGCCCAGTGCCATCGAGCCGGTGTCGCCCATGAAGACCTGCGCCGGGTGGGCATTGAACCACAGGAAGCCCAGCGACGCCCCCAGCAGCGCCGCCAGAAAGACGACGATCTCCTCGCCGCCGCCGATATGTGGCAGGAACAGGTAGCCCGAATAGTCCACGCGCGTCACCAAATAGCCGACGATGAGGAAGGTGGCGATGGAGCTGATGGCCACGCCGATCGCCAGGCCGTCCAGCCCATCGGTCAAGTTGACGGCGTTGCTTGTTCCCAGCAGCACGACAATGACGTAGGGCACGAAGAACGCGCCCATATGGATGTAGATCGTCTTGAAGAACGGCACGAGCAGGTAGGGATAGCCGCTGGCCGGCACCGGCTGATACTGGACCAGCCAGTTGCCCCAGGTCAACGAGGCGCCCAGGACCAGCGCCAGCGCGCCCTGCACCAGCAGCTTGCCACGCGGACTCACGCCATGGTGGTTCTTTTTGACGATCTTGAGGTAGTCATCCCAGAAACCGAGGGTGCCGAAGCCGAAGGTCATCCCGAGCATCAGCAGGACATACATGCTGGAGAGCCGGCATAACAGCAGCACCGGCAACAGCAGCGAGAACATGATCAGCAGGCCGCCCATCGTCGGGGTGCCGGCCTTGGCTCCATGCATCGCCGCCAGGTTGATCGCCCCCGCGCTTTTGGCGGTGCGGATGACCTGGCCGACCTTGATCTGGCGCAGCTTGTCGATCATCCAGGGGCCAATCAGCAGCGACATCAGGAAGGCCAGCGCCAGCGCGGCCGCCGCCCGCACCGTAACGAACGTCAGCACGCGCCACGGCCCCAGGTCGGCCGATCCATTCCCCATCCACTCACGGACCCAATCCAGCAGCAGAATCAACATGTCGTCTCAGTCACCCCTCGTTTTCAAGGCAATTGGGCGCCAGCGCCAGCGCGACCTCTTCCAAGCCGAAGCTGTGCGAGCCCTTGAACAGCACCAGGTCGCCCGGCTGCAGCTCGGCCTCGAGCGCCGCGATGAGGTCTTCACGCCGCTCATAGCCGCGCGCGTCGTGCCCGGCCACGGCCAGAGCCTCGGCCAGCGCCGACATTCGCGGCCCAAGCCCATAGAGTGGGGCGTCGGGCATGAGCCCCAGCAGCGGACTCAAGCCCCAGTGAATCCCCTCGCTGTGCTCGCCCAGCTCGAGCATGTCGGCCAGCACCAGCACGCGGCGGCGCCCCGGCGCCAGCGGCATCCTGGCCAGCGTCGCCAACGCTCCCGCCATCGCCGCCGGCGAGGCATTGTAGCAGTCGAGGATGAAGGTCCACTCTCCCGCTTGGGCGATCTGCCCGCGCAGCGGCTCGCTCTTGAATTCGGGCAGCGCCTCGGCCACCCAGGCCGGGTCGTATCCCCCCGCCGCCAACAGCGCGGCGGCGGCGGCGACATTCTCGACCTGCATCAGACCGAAGACGTGCAGGTCGAGGTTTTCCAGTAGAGTTCCCGGCAGTTGAAGGTCGATGCGGGTGCCGCCGTCGGGCAGGATGCCGAGGCCGATGACCCGCACCGCCGGTTCGAGTCCAGCCAGCGGCGCCTGCCAGCCGCTGAACCCCACCAGCGGATGCTTGTCGCCGAACTCGGCCAGATGGGCAACGGTCTCGGCGCAACCGGCATTGACCACCAGCGGCACGCCGTCTGCGCAGCCGCGGAAGAGGTCCAGCTTGGCGCTGGTCAGCTCGGCCTGGGAGGCGAACATGCCGATATGCGCCTGGCCAATGTTGGTCAGGATCGCCGCATCGGGGCGGGCGATCTCGGCCAGGCGCCGCAGCTCGCCCGGCTGGTTCATGCCCAGCTCGAGCACCGCGACCTCGTGCGTCGGCTCCAGCCGCAGCAGCGTCTGCGGGACGCCGATGAGGTTGTTGAAATTACGGATCGGCTCCAGCGTCGGCATCTGGCGGCCCAGCGCGGCGGCCACCAGCCGGCGCGTGGTCGTCTTGCCGGCGCTGCCGGAGATCGCCAGCACCGGCCCGCCCCACGCCCGGCGCACCGCCGCCGCCAGGTCGCCATATGCCGTCAGCGTGTTCGCCACGCGCAGGACCGGCAGCCCCTCGGGGAGGCCGGCCGCCGCGAAATCGTGCTCGACGATCAATCCCGCCGCCCCTCGCGCGGCCGCCTGGGGCGCATAGCGATGCCCGTCCATCTTCTCACCGCGCAGGGCGAGGAAAAATTCCCCCGGCCCGATCGTGCGGGTGTCGGTCGAGATCGTCCCGAACGGCCGGTCGCCCAGCGAGGGATCATACTCAGCGCCCAGAGCTGCGGCGGCCCGGGCAAGCGTCCAGTGGTGGAGCGGTGTGAAAGTCGATGGCGTCACGTTGTGGGATTATCCGGACTTCGAATTGTGGGCTTGAAAGGACCGGGCCGGCTGGCCCGCGGACGGAGAGGGCGCTGTGCCCGCGACTATCTATTACATTTCTCGTTTTTGACTCCCGTCACCGCCGCACGTGCCTCTTCACGGTCATCAAAGTGGTGCTTTTCGCCGGCGACCAGCTGGTAATCCTCGTGACCTTTGCCGGCGATGACCACCACGTCGCCCGGGCGCGCCATGGCGATGGCCTCGCGGATCGCCTCGCGCCGGTCGAGCAGGACCTCCCAGCGCAGACCGGCATGGCTCGTTCCCTTGATGCCCTCGATGATCGCCTCGGCGATCAACCCCGGCTCCTCGCTGCGCGGGTTGTCGTTGGTGACGATAATCCTATTGGCCAGCCGCGCGGCCGACTGGCCCATCAGCGGACGCTTGCCGGGGTCGCGGTCGCCGCCGCAGCCGAAGACCACGATCAGGTTGCGGCGCGCCAGTCCGCGCGCGTTGAGCAGCACTTGCAGCAGCGAATCGGGGGTGTGGGCGTAGTCGACAATGATGGGGAACTTCTGCCCCGCCTGAACCAGCTCGAACCGGCCCGGGGCACCCTTGAATCCGGCCAGCCCACTGGCGATCGCCTCGGGCTCGATACCGACCGCCAGCGCCAGCCCCGCCGCCGTCAGGCAGTTGACCGCGTTGAACAGCCCCACCAGCGGCGTCTCGATGCACAGCGGGGCGCCCTTATAATGGGCATAAATCGACATGCCGCCGCTCACGCGACAGCGCAGCCGCTCCACCGACAAATCGGCGCCGGCATGGCTGAGCGAATAGCCGATCTTGCGCGCGGAGAGGCTCGAGCGCGAAAAATCGCGCCCCGCCGGGTCGTCCATGTTCAGCACCGCCGCCGCGGCCGGCGTGGCCGGCAGCACTTCGGTGAAGAACCGCTCCTTGGTCCGGCGGTAGGCCCGCATGTCGCCGTGATAGTCCAGATGGTCCTGCGTCAGGTTGGTGAAGGCCCCGGCGGCAAACTGGATGCCGTCGCAGCGGTGCTGATCGAGCGCATGCGAACTGACCTCCATCGCCACCGCCCGCACCCCATCGCGCTCCATCCGCGCCAGCCGATCGGCGATCACCGTCGGCGAGGGAGTCGTCTGGTCCGCCGTCTCGACCTTGCCGCCCCAGCGCATATTGACCGTCGAAAGAACCCCCGGCTCCAGCCCGGCCGCCATGAAGATCGCCTCCATCATGTAGGCGACGGTGGTCTTGCCATTGGTTCCGGTCACGCCAACGACGGTCATGCGGTGGGAAGGATCGCCCGCCAGCCGCTGTGCGATGAGCGCCAGCGCCCGGCGCGTATTTCCGACGGCCAGCAGCGACATCCCCTCGGGCGGCGTCAGACCATCGACGCGCGACACCAGCGCCGCCTTGGACCCGCGCGCGGCCGCGTCGGCCAAAAATTGATGGCCGTCCTGCTTGTTGCCCTCGATGGCGACAAAAAGGACGCCGGGGCCGCAGCGGCGCGAATCATCGGTCACGGCCCCGACCGCGAGGCCCGCGGGCATCGATCCTGAGGTCATCAGGTTGAGATCGGCCAAAAGGTCTTTCAGCAAGGCAGGCATGCAGGTGCTTTCGGCTAACTTGCTGGGCGGCCGGCCATCCTGGCGCCGCGCGTTGCGCCTAGCGGGCCACTGCCCGGGCGTCGGAAGGCAGCGCCAGGCTCACGGTTGCCCGGTGACGGGGCCGCAACAACTGGCCCGCGGCCGGCTCCTGCGCGACCACCACTCCCGACCCTTGTATCTTAACTTCAATCCCATCTTTTTCAAGCTCCGCAAGCTCCCGATAGACATCTTGAATCGTCAGGCCCGCCAGGTCGGGCATAATCCGCCCCCCGCCGGCGGCCCCGTCCGCGATTTCCTGCGCCGCCTCATGGCCGTCGAAGGGATGGTGGGGTTCAGTCGGGTCGGCGGCCGGGGCAGCGGGGACAGCCTCGAGCCTGGAGGCCGCCTGCGCCGCCAGCGCCGCCTGCGCCAGCCGGTATTCCTCGGGCCGGTCGGGTGCAATCCGCAGCTGGTGCAGGGCGTGGCCGGCGATCTCACGGAAGACCGGCGCCGCCACCCGCCCGCCATACTTCTGGTTTTGCGGCTCATCGAGGTAGACGTAGATCGCGAGGCGCGGGTCGCTCAGCGGCAATAGCCCCGCGAAACTCGCGTAATACTGGTTGCGCCCGTCACGCTTGAGCTGCTTGACGGTGGTGCCGGTCTTGCCGCCGACGCTGAATCCCGCCACACGGGCCTCGTCGCCGGTCCCTTCCTCGCTATCAACCACCGCACTCATCAAATCCAGCAGCGCCTGACAGACCTGGGGACTGACGGCCCGGCCAATTTCCTCGGGCTCGAAGCGCCGCACCAGCCGGCCGTCGCGCGCCCTGATCTCGGCGGCCAGCCGCGGCCGCAGCAGCCGGCCGCCGTTGCCGATCGCCGCCAGCGCGGCGGCCACTTGGATCGCCGTTGCCGAACTCTCATAGCCGATGGCCAACGAGGCACGCGACTGCGAGGTCCACTGCTCGGGTCCGCGCAGCACGCCGCGCCCCTCGCCCTGGAGGTCGATCCCGCTGGGGCGCCCGAAACCGAACCGCGTCAGCGCCCCATGATAAACCTCCGGCTCGAGCCGCTCGCTCAGCAGCGCAAAGACCACATTGCTGGATTCGGCAAAGGCGCGCGTGAACGGGACCACTCCGATCCGGTGCACGTCCTTGATGCCCCGGCCGTGCAACTGAACGTAGCCGCCCTTGCCATCGACAATCTCGTCGACCGAGAGCAATTTCTGATCGAGCAGAATCGCAGTGGTGAAGATCTTCATTACCGAGCCGATCTCGATCGGGTCGGTCAAAGCCCGGTTGCGCAGCGTATCGGGAGCCTCGCGGGCATGGCGCGCGAAGTCGTTGAGGTTGAAGTCGGGGCAATTGGCCAGCGCCAGCACCGCCCCGGTCTTGACGTCAAGCACCACCGCCACGCCGCCGCGGGCGCCCATCCGGTTGACTTGCTGGCGCAGCGCGCGCTCGGTGAACATCTGGATCTCGGCGTCGAGCGTCAGCACGACGTCATGGCCGAAGGTCGCCTCGATCTCGGCGCGCTCGATCGGGGCCATGCTGCGGCCCCACGAGTAGACCGGCACGCTCAACTTGCGGTAAGAGCCGCGCAGGTGTTCATCCCAGACCTGCTCGATGCCGGCCTGGCCGATGTTGTCGCCGCTGGCATCGGGCTTGGTGAAGCCGATGATGTGGCCGGCCAGCGCGTCGTTGGGATAAACCCGCTTGCTCTCATCCTCGAAGACGATGAACTGGGGGTGGAGCCCCTTGCGCGAAGCCAGCAGCAACTGCACCGCCGCGCTGACCTCCTCGGGGACCTTGCGGAAATAGCGCCGCCCGCTCCAGTGGGCGCGCAGATACTCCGGCGAGCGGCCGAGCGCCGCCGCCAGGGCCTGCAGGAAATCATCGGCCGGCGTGGGCATCAGGCTGGTGTTGATGACGATCGTGTGGCTGAAGTGCGAGGTGGCCAGCGTGCGGCCGTTGCGGTCCAGGATCTGGCCCCGCCGCGGCTTGAGCGTGATCGAGCGGTTCTGCTGGCTCTCGGCATTGGCCAGAAAGCTCTCGTGCTGGCGCACCTGCACCTGATAGAGCCGCAATTCGATCACCACGAAGGTCGCGAGCGTGAGCACGACCAGCAGGATCTGCCGGAGTCGATAGGTCTTCCTCAGCATGGGCAACGACGGTCAAATGAAATCGGCGCCCGTCTTTTGCAGCCGAGCGCCTGGCTTGAAAGCGCCAGGCGGGGGCGGGGCGACAAGGCCCAGGCCCCCGTGGCTGCCCCAGCGGGCAGCGCGCCTGGCGTTCTCCACGGTGCCGCGTGTCCGGCGGACGGCAAGGGCAGTCCGGCGGGACCTCCAGGGGCGGCGGGACGGGATCGGGCGGCGATCCCGTCTGGTGACGGTCGGAACGTTGGTGTGGACAGCCCCAAGCGTTTGGGCGGGTAGCGGCAGCGCCAGCGGGAGCGGGAGCAACGGGAGCGGGTGCCGGAGAATCGGGGCTGTCCGGGTCTGCACCGGGTCATGCGCGCGGGCGGAAGCAAGCAACAGGGCAACTTGAGCAGGAACGGCGGCTGCGGGAGCGGCCGGCGCGCGGCATACCGTGGAGCGAACTGATCGAGAATCCTCCTATGGGGCGCCTTATTGCGCCACGGGGTTTGACTTCAAAGTCGATTGCGGTCGGCCGCATGCGCCTGGCCGGCCAGGCCCAGGCCCTCGCCCAGAGCCGCCAGCCAGCTGTCCTCGCCCTTGGCCGGTTCGTCGACCTCATGGGCGGCCGTGGCCGCGCGCGCCATCGCATAGCGCGTCGTCACCTCGGCCGAGAGCCGGACCGTATCGCGCTGATCGGGGCCGCAGCGGACCAGCCCCAACTCGCCCTGGGCCAGGGCCAGCAGCCGGTCGCGCTGCATCAACTCCTCGGTGCGCCCGCGCAGCGTGTTGATCTCGTTGAGCAGGCGATCCTCTTGGGCCTGCAGCGCGACCATCTCGCGGCGCAGGTCGTTCAGGTTGAACCGCAGATGGAGATGCAGCACGCCCAGCCCCAGCACCCAGACCAAAAGCGCCAGCAGGCCCAGCAACATACCCGGTTTGAGCGCGCGCATGGCACCCTGGCGGTGGGATGATCTTCTCACGGCTTCCTCCTGCCCGGCGGACCGGCCGCCTCCAGCGAAACGAACCGACTAAAGCTTCTCGATCGCCCTCAGGCGGGCGGAGCGGCTGCGCGGGTTGCGCGCCAGCTCCTCGGCTCCCGGCGTCACGACTCCCTTGGTCAGCAGTCGCCCCAGGGCCGGCTCGCCGCTCTCGGGCAGCGGCCAGGGCGGCCGCGGCGCCGTCGACATCCGGCGCATGAAATCCTTGACGCGGCGATCCTCGCCCGAGTGAAACGAAATGACCGCCAGTCGCCCTCCCGGCCTCAGCAGCTCGAATGCCCGTGGCAGGACCTCTTCGAGCCGCTCATACTCCCGGTTGACCTCGATTCGCAGCGCCAGGAAAACGCGCGTCGCCGGGTTGATTTTGGGCGGCCACATCGTGCGCGGGATCGCCCCCGCCACCACGTCGGCCAGTTGCCGGCCGCTCCGGATCGATGCCTTCTCCCGCTCCCGCACGATCCGCTTGGCGATCGGCCCGGCCCAGCGCTCGTCGGCATGCTCGCGAAAAATCCGCGCCAGCTCCTCGGCCGGCCATTCATTCACGATCTCGGCGGCGTCGGGGCCGGGAGCGTCCGGCGAGAGCCGCATGTCGAGCGCGTCACCGCTCTCCCAGCTCAGGCCGCGCGCCGGGTCGAGCAGTTGTGGGGTGGAGGGGCCGAGGTCGAACAACATGCCGTCGGGTGCGGGGGGTTCAACTTCTGCTTCAGCAAGCACCTCAGCCAGTACGGTCAGCAAATGGGCGTGGTCGGCGTGGATCAACTTGTAACGGGAACTGGCAACGTGAGCAGCCTCGATCCGCTTTCGGGCTGTCTCGAGCATCCAGGGGTCCCAATCGGCCGCGACCAGCAGCCCCTCCTCTCCCATCTGGCGCAACAGCGCCAGACTATGCCCCCCGTGCCCGAGCGTCCCATCCACGATCACCTTCCCCGGGCGGGGGTCCAAAACCTTGAGCACTTCCTCCAGCAGGACCGGCTCGTGCAGCGCCGGCGGCTCGGGCATCGTCATTCTCCCGGCCGCGGCGCGTTGATCACATACTGCACCGGTGTCGGGGCCTGATCGCGACGCGCGACCTGGGTCGAGGCCTGACTCCAGGCCCCCAGGCTGCGCTCGCACAGCTCACGCCAGCCCTTGGCATCAAACAACTGCATGAACTTGAGGTTGCCGACGATGATCACCTGACGGTCCAGCCCGCACAGCTCCATCATCATCGGGTTGAGCTTGACCCGGTTCTGCTTGTCCAGCACCGCCAGCTCGGCCAGCGAGGTCGCCATGTTGAGCATCATCCGCTCCTGGTCGACCCGGTCGTCCAACTGGCTGACCCGCGCGATCTCCTCGCGGAAGACCCCCGCCGGCATCAGCTTGATCGATCGGTCCGGGGTCATCATCAGCCCCAGCTGGTCATGGGCCTGGGGCTCGAGCGCGCGCAGGACCGCCATGAAGCGGGCGGGAATCCCGACCCGACCCTTCTGGTCCACCGTCATCTGCTCGTTGCCCAGGAAGACCTGGTCCATGGCCCGAATCCTGTCGCGGGGGGCACCGGCGCCACCCCAATTCAATCCGCAAAATCCATTTTGGTGGTCTTTTCCACACGGCTCTTGCCGGGTGCCCCACAAATCTCCCCGATTTCCCACCCGGCTGTCAAGCGGAATTCATCAGATGGCCGTCCCGCTTTTTTTGATGGGCGTCAGAACGCGAAAAAGCCGCCCGGGCTGCCTCGGCGGCCGGACGGCTTTCAGGATCCCATGGTGTCACGTTATTGTTGTGGTTCAGCGCTCCGCCAGCTTGAGCATCTCGGCCCCCGCCATCAGCAGCGCGCCGACGGCGTATTCCTGGGTGTCTTCCTGCCGAACGACATTGGGGTTGGCGGCCACCGTCTGCACCCACGTCAACCGCCCCTCATCATTGACCGCCTTGACCAGCCCATCCCAGGCGCGCAGGACCACGGGCAGATAGGTGTTACGATTGAGCACGCCGCGGTTGATCCCCCATGCCATCGCGTGGCAGAAGAAGGCCGTCCCGCTGGTCTCGGGCATCGGGAAGGCCTCGGGCTCCAGCAGCGAGGTCCGCCACAACCCGTCCTCCTGCTGCAGCCCGGCGATCTTCTCGCACATCTCGCGCAGCAATTCGACGTAGCGCTGGCGCTGCAGGTCGTCCACCGGCAGCTTGTCGATCACGCGCGCAATCCCCGAGACCACCCAGCCGTTGCCGCGCGACCAGAACAGGTGCGTCGGCCGGCCCATCGCATCGCGGTCCATGCGCGGGCCATGGGGCGGCATGTAGCGGATGTCGCGGTAGTAGAGCCGGATGACCGGGTCATAGAGCAGCTCGTTCTGGTCCCAGAACATGACGTGGAGGAAATCGAGCAGCCGCACGTCGGCGTTGGCGGCGTAGAGGTGCGCCAGCGTCGGCGGGTCCATGAAGGCGGCGTCGCACCAATACCACTCGCGCCGCCCGGGCATCGGGTGGGTCATCATCAGCTCGTAGCGTGCGACGAGGTCCTGGATCATCCGCGGCTCGCGGTGGATGGCGTAGAGATCAGCGTAGACCTGGCCGATGGCATGGTCATCGGCCAGCCGGCGCTTGCCCACCATCCAACCCATCTTCTCGCACTCCTCCATCAGGAAGGCATGATAGGCCTCGTTGCCGGTGGCCTTGTAGGCTTCCATCACGCCGATCATGAAGGCCGCCGAGATCCAGGAATTGCGCATCTGGTTGGGCGCCACCCGCGCCGTCATGTCATAGTTGGGCGGGATGATGCGGTTGTCGCGCATGTAGCTGAAGCTTCGCTCCATGACCTGCCGGATCGAATCCGGCGACGGCATTTCCCCCGCAGCCTGCTGGGCCGGCGCCGCCGAAGCCAGCACGACCACCGCCAGGCCTGCCCATAACCAGCGCATTTTCATGAGTCATTCTCCCCGCTGTGATGGTTTGAGGAAGGCGGAAGGCTCATCCCCGTTTCTTGAGAGCTTAGGGCGCACCCCGCGCAAAAGTCCATGGATTCCCATCACGCCGCCACCGCCCGTCCTTGCCTATCGCGCCGCCGGCGGCCTATCATGATGAGGCGCGGAATAAATTCGGGAGAACCTGCGATGCGGCACCAACTGCTTGGAATCATGATCCTGCTGGCGATCACGGCCGGCTGCACGCGAGGGAGCGGACGGGGCGTCGGCCGCCTGATGGACGCCGCCGTCTCTGGCGACACCGCGGCCGTCCAGGCCCGCCTGGACGCCGGGATCGACCCCAACGCCAGCGGCCATGCCGAGACGCGCGCGCTGCACCTGGCCGCCGCCAACGGCCATCTCGAGACCGTCGGCGTCTTGCTGGCGGCCGGGGCCGATCCCAATGCGCGCGACCAGATTCTGAGCACGCCGCTCCACGCCGCCGCCTCGGGCGGCCATACCGACATCGCCTTTGAGCTGCTCAAGCGCCAGGCGCAGGTTGACGCCCGCACCGTGGCCGGCGAGACCGCCCTGGCGATCGCCGTCCACGAGGGCCATCGGCTGATGGTTGAACTGCTGCTGGCGCACGGGGCCGACCCCAACCTGATGAACCAGGCCGGCTGGTGGTCGCTCGCGCTGGCGGCCGCCAACGGCGACCCCGAGATGCTGGAATTGCTGATGGCCCACGGCGCGCCGGTCAACCCGGCCATCGGCATCCCGCCGCTGCACGCGGCGGTGGTCTTCAAGCAGGAGGCGCTGGTGCGGCTGCTGCTCGAGCGGGGCGCCAATCCCGCCGCGACCGATCCCACCGGCAAGACCGCGCTGGAGCTGGCCCGCCAGGCCGGCGGTGGCGCCATCGAACAACTGCTGCTCGCGGCACCGGCGGTGGCGCCGAAGGAACTCCCCCCGCCCCCGGTCGCCCCTGCCGCTTCGAAATAAGGCGGCGGCCGTCAGCGCAGGTTGCGCCGGCGCCAGTCCTCGCCGGGGAACGGCCCGAAGCTCTCGCACATCTCCAGCAACCGGCTGACGATGCGCCCCCCCAACCGGTTCTCCAGGGCCTCGAGGTCCAGGTTGGTCGTCACGATGACCGGCTTGCAGCCCTCGTAGCGCTCGTTGATGATCAGATAAAAGCGGTCGAGCACGAATCCGGTGGCATTCTCGGCCCCCAGGTCGTCGAAGACCAGCAGGTCGGTCGTGGTGACCTCCTCGAGCAGGTCGTCCTCGGTCAGGTCGCTGTTGGGTTCGAAGGTGGCGCGGATCTCGCGCAGCAGGTCCGGCGAGTTGTAATACAGCCCCGAAAAGCCCTTCTCGATCACCCCGCGCAGGATCGCCACCGCCAGATGGCTCTTGCCGCACCCCACCGACCCGCTCATCATCAGCCCCTTGGGGTAGTCGGTCTTGAAGGTGAAGCCCGAGATGTAGGCCTGGGCGCTGTGGACCAGCATCTTGCGCGGCTTGTCGCGGGCGCTGAAATTCTCGAGCGACTTGCCGGCAAAACGGGCGGGGATGCGCGCGCGCGCCAGCCGGCGCTGGGTGAAGAACTCGCGCTGGGTGGCCGCATCGTTGAGCGAGGCCGCCCGCGGGGCATCCTCGGCCTCGGCCGCCGTCGACTTGGTCTTGCGCATCGCCATCTGGTCACCCCGCTCATGCTTCCCGAAGGTCCGCCGGCCGCGCCCGGCCCCGGCGCCGGCCTCGCCATCGGCCCTTATCCTAGACGCGACGGCCGCTGGATGCCCCAAAAAAATTCGCCCCAGCCAAAGCTCGCCGGCAGGGCAGGTCGGTTTTTTGAGCGAGGGCCGATGGCTGGCGCGCATCAGCCCCCTGAGGAGCAAACAGCTCCGGAGGAGCGGCCTGTAATATGGTGCCAGGCAGCAATAGCGGAAGCAGTGCCGGAGCCCCGGTAGGTCGGGTCTTTGACCCGACATGGGCTTCCGTGTCGGCTCGAAGAGCCGACCTACCAACAAAAAAGGGTGCCACGCGGAACCGAGTGAAAACTCGGCCGCTGGGCACCCTTTTTTGGAATGCGGAATGTGGAATGGGGAGTGCGGAATTGTTATGGCGTGGGGGGAGTG
>JAWLCE010000045.1:0-32418 GCA_041687335.1 Sumerlaeia bacterium
CCCTCCGCCCGCCGCCTGTCGCATCCCCGCCCCCGACTGCGACTCTGCGCTGGCATCTTCCCTCGTTCGGTCATTAAGATAAGATCGCGACCTTGATTGCAACTGGGGACACACCGCTATGCTCACCCCGCTCCCGATGCAGCCCTTTCTCGGACTCCAACTGACCCGGCTCAGGACTTCAGAGTTTGCCATCCGACTGCTGGCGCGGGCTCAGGCCCGGCAGGCCCCCTTCACGGTCGGCTATCTCAACGCGGCGCAGGTCAACCTGGCCTTTGCCGATCCCGCCCACGCACGCGCGCTCGCCGACCTCAGTTGCCTCTACGCCGACGGCCAGAGCATCGTCTGGACCTCGCGCCGTTTCGGTGAGGGGCTGCCCGAGCGCATCAACGCCGGCGATTTTTTGCGCGAGTTCCTCGAATCGGCGGCTCGCGAGGGGCTGCGCCTGGCGATCGTCGGCGGGCGGCCCGATCCAGCCGGCGGCAACGGCCCCGCCAGCGAGGTCGCACGCGCCGCCGCCGTCTTTCAGGATTGGGCGCCCGCGCTCACCCTGGCCTACCTGCATCACGGCTACCTGGATGACGCCGCCGCCGCGCGCGTGGGCGCCGAGCTCGACGCCGCCGACCCCGACCTGGTGCTGGTCGCGATGGGAGCCCCCCGTCAGGAACGCCGCGCGCTCGAATGGGCAGCTCAGGGCCGCCCGCGCGTGTGGTGGTGCGTCGGGGCGCTGCTTGAGTATTATTCAGGCTCACGTCGGCGCGCCCCCGTCTGGATGCGCCGCGCCGGACTGGAGTGGCTCTTCCGTCTGGCTCAGGAACCGCTGCGTCTCGGCGGGCGCTACCTGGTCGGCAACCCGCTCTTCCTCTGGCGGGTCTGGCGCCGCCGTCACATCCCAATCCGCTGAGCCCGATCAAGTTCCGTCCCCCGGTGCCGATGACGCAATAGAGGCCCCATCGCCGGATCTCGATTTTTCAAGAATTGGTTTTTTACAAACACACGAAACGGGGAGCACGAACAGGCCCAGCGCGGCCGAGCCGCAATCAATAAATACAGCCACGAATGGACACCAATTTGCACGAATGACGTGAACGCCAAGACGCCAAGATGGCCAAGGGTCGCATCCGCTCAAATGAAACATACAAGGCGCAGGGACGCCGAGGAAAAGCAAGGTCTCGAGCTTGGACGAAGATCGGAGGTTGGGATTGACAGGCCGTGGGTTGATTCCCTGCCCATTTTCCGCAAAAACCCAGCCCCGAAGGGGCGATCGCAGGTAGCCGGGGGTGACCGCAGGGAACCCCCGGTCAAGGTGCCCAAAACATCCGAGCCCTGAAGGGGCGGCCGAATCTTCGCAGGATAACAAGAAAACGAAGGATAGTAGCACGAAAATGAAACGGCGGACCGAAGCGGAGCATGCGAGGTTGACTCCTTACGATGGGTCACCACCATCAAAGCATCAAGAGCTGCCGGGGAATGAGTTCATTTTCGTGTTCTCTTTCGTGCCTTTCGTGAACATCCCTGTTGGACCAATCGCGAATCAATCCAGCTCGACTTGCTCCCGGGCCCATTGCACAATGATTTCGCGGTCAGCCAAGCGCGCCGCGCCATGGAGAGATGCAACGCCGATGAGCGACGAGCGTAAACCGCCTGAGGACGATCCCGCCGACCGCTTCGACATCGTCGAGCCCACCGGCGAAGCTGCGGCCGAAAAGAGCCCTGCCGTCCGCCCCGCCCCCGGCGGCCCGCCACCACCCATGGATATCGAATGGTTCGACGAGGATCATCCGCCCGATCAGGGCCACGTTTTTACCGCCCCCTCGCCCGAGCCCCCGCCGCTGGCTTTTGAGGTCGTCCGCGAGACTCCTCCGCCCGCCGCGCCCCCCGGCACATCAAACGCCAGCGCCCCCGCTCGGCCGTCGCGTGAGGCTCCCCTCCCCCCGCTCATCATGAGGCTATTTTGGGGTTTCCTTCCGCTGCTGCTGGTCATCGCCGGCTATGCCTCGGTCGTGCTGACCCAGAACCGGGTCGGCTACAGCTGGGACGAGTCCTATTATTATGAGCCCTCGCTCAAGGCCGCCGACTGGCTGACCGAAGTCATCCGCGGCCGGCGCCCCTTCGATCGCGATGCCATCAGCGAATACTGGTCCGAGAACACCGAACACCCCTCGATGATGAAGTTCATGTCGGGCCTGGCCCTGCGCAGCTTTGCCAACCCGCGGCACCACCTGGAGGCGATGCGGCTGCCGATGGCCATCCTGTTCGGCCTCACGCTGGCGCTGATCTACATGATCGGCCGCCGCGCCTTCGGCCCGATGTCGGGCCTGATCGCGGCCGTGCTCTACGCCACGCTCCCCCGCGTCTTCGGCCATGCCCACTTCGCCTCGCTCGAGACCCCGCTCCTCTTCATGACCGTGCTGGTGGTCTTCTGCTTCCTGCGCGGGCTGGACTCGCGCTTCTGGGCCGCCATGACCGGCATCAGTTTCGGACTGCTGCTGGCCACCAAGCTCAACGGCTTCTTCCTGCCCATCCCGCTGATCCTCTGGGCCCACCTGTTCGCACGCCAGCGTTACGTGAACAATCTGTTCGCCATGCTGACCCTGGGGCCGCTGGTGATGGTGGCCGCCTGGCCCTGGCTCTGGCACGACACCCCCCAGCGCCTCCTCGAATATCTTTACTTCCACGCCATCCACCAGAAGACCGCCGTCTTCTACCTCGGCCAGACCTGGGGCTACACCGCCACGCCCAACGCCCCCTGGCATTACCCCAGCGTGATGATCCTCACCACAACTCCGCTGCTGGCGCTCGCGCTGATCCTGATCGGCATCGCGCGCACCCTGATGCGGCCCCACCGCCGTCCCTACGGCACCTTATTCCTCATGTGTGCGCTGGTGATGTGGGCGGTGATCAGCATGCCCGCCGCGCCCAAATACGACGGCGTGCGCCTGCTGTTGCCGGTCTTCCCGTTTCTGGCGCTGCTGGCCGGCTCGGGCTTTGTCGGCCTGATCCACCGGATCGAGCAGTTGCTCGCCCGCCGCTCCGCGTCCGACCCCGCGCGCCTGGCCCGGTTCATCCACCGGCTCGCCTTCGCGTTCGTGCTGCTGCTGCTCGTCGAGGGCGGCGGCGCCATCTGGCGCTACTATCCGTTCATGCTGTCTTACTACAACCCGCTGGTCGGCGGGTTGGCCGGGGCTGCCGACCGCTTCGAAGCCATCTATTGGGGCGAGGCGCTTAACCAGACCGTCATCGACCAGCTCAACAGCCTGCCCGACGGTTCCCGCATCAAGCCGCTGGTGCTTCACGAGCGCAATTTCGAGCACCTGCAGCGCTGGGGCCGCCTCAAGGACACGCTCCAGATTGGCGGCTCGCCACCCTTTGATTTCCACATCCTGCAGTTCCGTCGCGGCTTCTTCAGCCGCCCTGAGCGCGCGCTGGCCGAGACCGGCCTCTTCGAGCCAGTCTTCCCGCCGGTCGAAAAATTCGGCGTCCCCCTGCTCGCGATCTACCGCACCGGCCCCCGCTTCGAGGAAGTCTGGCCCCGCCTCGCCCCGCGCTGAATGGAGTGCCGAATCGCACTGCCACCCGTTCGTAGTCCCGCCTTCGTATGTATTTAGCGTAGATTGGGCGTGGGCCTGAAGCTGGCTGGGCCAATTAGCCCCGTAGGGGCCAAATAGCTCCGTCAGGAGCGACATGTTTGTAGAAACGCGCGCTTTTCTTCCCAAAGCTCCTTTTGGAGCGACATGTGCAGCTTTCCCCCGGCAGAAACCTCGATTAAAGGTCCCACGGCGGCACATGCCGCTCCTGACGGAGCTTGAGGGAAGGGGAACGGCCTTGCTACAAACATGCCGATCCAAAAGGAGCTAAAATTGCTCCTCCGTCTGACCATGCGTCACCACCACCACGCGAGACACCTACCCGCCTTCAGGCGGGAGGTCGGCAGCTTGCTCAATCCAGTTGCCAGACCTTGATGTTATCCCACCACATATCGCAGCGGTAGGTGCGCAGCCCCAGAAGCCCCTCCTGCCAGATCGGCTTCTCGTCGGTCGCCGTCAGCATGTGCCGGCCGTCCACCGCGATCGACAGCTCGTGCCCGCGCCGCGTCAGCTCCACCTGATAGGTCTGCCCCACCCGGCAGTGATACGTGAAGGCCTCATCGAGCAGCTCGAATCCTGGGCAGCGCCGAATGCGAAAGCGCCCATCATCCGTTTTCTTATGATTCACGAAGGTAAAGATGTAGCCGTTGAGGTCGTGATAGAGCGGGTAGCTGCCGAGTGCCCGCTCTTCCCTGCTCGCTTCCAGCGGCTGCCCGTTTGGGTGGCTGTAAAAGAGGAAGAAGTTGATGTTGTGCGAGGCGATCGAGGAACTGGTGATGTGCGCGTCGAAACGGATGCGCAGGTCGCCCGAAAACTTCTGCCGATGAAACATGCTGCAATTGTCACCGACGCCCCGACCCGGGATCGGCGGGTCGGATTTGATCCGCAACCGCCCCTGCTCGACCCCGACATACTCGGGACCCTCCGCCCACCACCCCTCCGGCATCGCGCCATCGGGATAATCCTCGAAGTCCTCCGAAAAAATCAGCCGCCCCTCGGGCTTGGGGTCCTCAGCGGGTTGGGCGGTCAGTGGCGCGGCGAGCGCAAGTCCCGCCAACAGCATCATGAGCAGTCGTGTGGTCATCGGGACTCGTCTCCAGGATTGATCAGGCCAGCGGGGCGGCGGTTTTCTCTCGCTCCGCCAGGCGACTTTCATAGCACGCCACCAATCGCTGGCCGATGGCTCGCCAACTGTAATGATCTTCCACGTGGCGGCGGGCGTTGAGGGCCAGCTCCTCGCGCAGGCGCGGGTTCGAGGCCAGCCGGTCCACCGCCTCGGCAAAACCTTCCGCGTCATCGGCGATCAGCAACTGCCGTCCGTGCTCCACCTCGAGCCCCTCACAGCCGATCGAGGTCGAGACCACCGGAATTCCGGCCGCGAAAGCCTCGAGCAGCTTGAGCCGGCTGCCGCCGCCGATCCGAATCGGCGCCACGTAGATTTCCGCCTCATGGATATAGGGCCGCACGTCGGGCACTCCGCCCGTCACTCGCACGCGCGTCGATTCCAGCGCCCGCACCGTCGCCGGCGGCGAATGGCCGACAATGTCGAGCGACCAGGGCCCACTGCGCGGCGGCCGCATTTCCAGCCGCCCCAGAACCTCGCCGACAAACCAGATCATTGCGTCCTGGTTGGGCAGCCAATTCATTGAGCCGACGAACACCAGCCGGCCCGGCTGGGGCCGGCGCCCCTCCGCCGGTGGCGCGACCAAATCCAGATTTACGCCATTGGGAATCACCTCGGGGCGACAGCCCGGCGCCATCCCCGTCAGATCCGCCGCGTCGCCCGCCGAAACCGCCCAGACGACATCGGCCTTGGCCGCCAGCTCCGCCTCGGTGCGGCGCATCCGGCGCGCCTGCACGTCCAGGTAGGGCGCCCACGGCCGTCCCCGATGCTGGTCCGCCAGTCGCTCCAGGATCAGGCTCTCGACGTTGTGCTCGTCGAGTCCGCGCAGCGCGCGCGTGGCCAGCGGCAGATACTGGCCCATGTGCAGGTGGTCGGCGTGGATGATTCCCTTCGGATACTCGCCATCCCACTGGCGCACGAACGCCGCCAGCGCCCGGTTCCAATACTTGGCGATGGTGACGGGGCGGCTGTCGGCGAGCGTGCGCGTCCCCAGCCACATCCGCCCCAACGGCCCGCGCGCCGGTTCATCGCGCAGCAGGTTGGTCACGGTGCCGCTGAGCCGCTCGCGCGCCTGGGCCCGCGTCAGCTCGGGCTGCAGGAAGCCCACGTAATGGATCGCATAGTGTTCGGCCAACGCATCGAGCAGCGCGCCGGTGCGAATTTTGGCACCCGTGTCGAGCGGCCACGGGATGCGCGGACTGATGAATAGCAGCGGCGTCAACGGCATTGTTCGATAAACGTCTCCAGGATGAGTGCGGCCGCCAGGTCGTCACTGCGGCGTTGGCGCGAGCCTGCCTGTTCGACCGACTCGGCCTGATAGCTGGTCAGGCTCTCGTCGATGAAGAACCAGCGCCGCCCCGGCCCGGCGGCCGTCCGTGCCCGCCTCGCAAAGCGGCGCACCTCCAGCGCCTGGCTGGGATCGGCGTGCAGGGGGAGGCCCACAACAATGCCCTCGGCCCCCCGGCATTCAAGCATCTGTCCCAGTTCCTCGATCGCCTGGCGTTCGTCTCGCACCACTAGCACCGCCAGGGGTAACGCCCAATCCTGCCCCGCCGGCTTGAGCGCCAGCCCGATCCGGCGCGCGCCCCAGTCCACCCCCACCAGCGTCATCGCGATCGCTTGGGCGCGGGAGGGCGGGGGCGGGGTGCTCGGTTCAGCCTTGCTCATGCCAGTTATTAAACAGGATTGCCCGCCCATCGACAATCATTTGCTCGATTGCTTGAAGCCCGCCGCCGTCCCGGCTCCGCTTTCGGCAGCAGCCGCCGACAGGTAGCGGCGCGGCAACTCAATACGGAAGGTTGTGGCGCCCGACTCGCTGCGCACGCCAATGTGGCCGCCATGGCTCTCAACGATATGTTTCACGATCGCCAGCCCCAGCCCCGTCCCCTTGTGCACCCCTTGGCTGGTGCCGCGATAGAACTTGGTGAAGATGTGGGGAAGGTCGCGGTCATCGATTCCCTTCCCTTGGTCGAGGATTTCGAGTGCCAGCCGCTCGGGCCCGCCATGCCCAAGAATCAAGACTTGCCCCCCCGCCGGCGAGTATTTAACCGCATTGACCAGCAGGTTGCGGACCAAGCGGCGAATCTGGACCACGTCCCCCTGCATCCGGTGATCCTCACTACCCGACCACTCCACCCTCACGCCCACGCCGCGAGACAGAAGCACGGCCCGCGTGCCTTGGACGATTTCCTCAACCACCAGCCGCAGATCAAATGTCGTCGGCTCAAAGGCGATCTGTCCATCATCGAGTTGGCGCAGGTCCAGCACCTCCTCCACCAGCTGGTGCAGGCGGCTGGTCTCCTCACATATAATCCTGGCGAACTCCAACCGCCGATCGGGAGCCATCTCCGGGTCGCGCCGCAGCATCTCGGCAAAGCCCTTGATCGAGGCCAGCGGCGTGCGCAATTCGTGGCTGACGTTGGCCAGAAACTCCTCCTTGGCCCGATCGATCGCTTTGTCGCGCGTCGCATCCTTGAAGATCACGATCAGGCCGCGCGTCTCGCCATCGGCGCCGGTCACCGTCAACGCCCGGCGCACATAAACCCGCCCCTGGCGGCGCGAGGCCGGCTTCGGCAGCGTCAGCTCGTCGGTGTAATGCTGCTCGGGGTGCCGCCGCAACGCCTCGAACAGCGACCAGTAGCGTGCCTCCGATCCCAGCGCCCGGCTCATGTGCTCGTGGTGCCCCTCCCCCTCGCGCATGCGCCGGCTGTCGTCCGCCATCCCGAACATTCGCAAAAACGCTTGGTTGGCAAGGATCGGCACCCGCTCGGGATTGTAGAGCACGATCCCTTCCTCGACGCTGTTCAGGATCAGTTCCAGTTGCGAACGAGCCTCCAGCAGGCTCAAGCCCGCATGCTCCAAACGGCTGCGATTTTCATCGGCCTCCACTTGAAGCTGGTCGGCCCGCCGCAGCCAATGATACAGCAACCGCGCCGCCAGACCCGCCAGCCCCAGGCCCAGCAGCAGGATCGTGCTCGAGATCAAATTCAGCGGCGCAATGCGCGGGCTCATCACCGGACTCATCATTACCTGCCAGCGTTGGCCGCCGATCAATTGTGTATGGACGCTGGTCCCGGTCTCCAGCGGCTCATCAGGTTCAGTCAGCCAGCGGGCCACCGGCGGGTAAAGCTGTTGCTCGCCCTGCACCAGGCGCGTGTGGTAAGCATGCATCGGCTCGGGCTGGATCAACTCATCGATCAGAGCCTGAAGCGAGACCAGCCCCGCCACGTAACCGCGATGGCGATGGCCAATGATGATCGGTAGCGCGATGATGACGCCCTCGCCGTGGCTGCCCAGCAGGATCGGCTGGCTGATCGCCAGGTTCATGCGCGCGCGCCTCAGGGTCATCATCATTTGCGGGTCGCCTGTCAACGCTTGGATGACCGTTGCCGAAAACCGGTCCGGCGGCGCCATCCATTCAAAATCCCCCAGCCGGTTCAGCCCGATGATGGCCGTCAGCCCCGGAGTATGCCCCAGCACCGCCCCGCAGTAGTTTCCGATCGCATACTGGCGCAAGTCGTTCTCGCCCGGGTCCGCCGTCGCCGTCAGCGGATCGATGCTGACGCAGAACTGGGTCACGTGGCGCAGCGCAAGGATATGGTCATTGAAAAAATCTGCCAGCCGGCCGATCGCTGCCTGACCCTCGGCTTGGTTGGCCACCATCCGGCCGCTCAGGTAGATCAACGAGCTCTGCCAGGCCAGCATCGTCCCGATCGCCAGCACGGCAAACAGACCCAGTGCAAGGATGCGATGGGATCGTCGGGGGCGCAGATCGCTCTGTCGGGACGCTGAAGCCATGTCATGCGGCGGCCGGATATCATTGCTGACCCGTCATCAGGACCGGTGCGGCCCATTCTAGGCAAGCCGGCCATACGGTGCAAGCGCCCCGGCGCCCACCCTCACGGCCCCGCCTCCGATGGCATGATCATTTCGGTTCGATCGGTATTGTGCCCAAACTTGGCGCAGCCGCCCAGGTCCGACAGCTGGCGCGACAGTTCCCCGCGCAGCACCTCCGCGCTCGGGTGGCGGTCCTCGGGCTTCTTGGCCAGGCAGCGCATCACCAGGTCGTTGAGCGGCTGCGGAATGCGCGGGTTGATGTCGCGCGGCGCCACCGGCTGCTTGTGGACCTGCTGATACGAGATGTCACCCGTCAAAAACGGCGGCGAGCCAATCAGGGACTCATAAAGCACAATGCCGACCGCATAAAGGTCCAGCCGCGCATCGATCTTGCTGCCCGTGACCTGCTCGGGCGACATGTAGCGCGGCGTCCCAAGCATCGCCCCCGTCGGCGTCAGCGTCGCCTCCTCGATGTGCACGATGCCAAAGTCGGTGATCTTTACCTCACCCTGCAGGTTGGTCATGATGTTGTCGGGCTTGATGTCGCGGTGGATGATGCCGCGCGCATGGCTCGCCCCCAGCGCGTCGCACACCTGGATCATGTAGCTCAAGATCTCAGTGATGTAGTCCATGCTGATGTCGATGCCGTCGCGGAACTGGCGGTCGATCACCTCGCGCAACGCCGGCCCGTCCACATACTCCATCACGATGAAGCTCTGCCCCGCCGCATTGCTGATGTTGAAGTCGTAGATGTTTACGATGTTGTTGTGGCTCAGCGTCGCAGCAATCCGCGCCTCCCGGAAAAAGCGGTCCAGCGCCTTCGAGCTGCTCGTCAGTGCCTCGCGCAGGATTTTCATCGCCACCGTGCGCTGGTTGCGCAAGTCGAACACCTTGTAGACCACACCCATCCCGCCCGAGCCCAGCTTATCGATGTACTGATAGCGCCCCACCGCCATGTCGCCGATCAGTTCGCGCATCTTCAGGTCCCCGGTCACCTCGATGGTCGGCCGGACCAGCACCTCCTCCATTTGCCGGATTCGGTCCCCCACGTCGCGCCAGTCCGGGGCCAGCCGCGCGATCATCCCCAGCGCCAGCAGCCCCTCTCGGTTGGCCTTGCGTTCGATCAGCACCTCGGCCAGCCGCAGCAGGTTCTCAAAATCGGTTTCCTGGATCGACAGGCTGCGGTAGCGGTCCACCGCCTCCAGCGGCCGGTCCGCCGCCAGCAGCGCCTCAGCCAGCGCCCGCCCCGCCCGTTCGGCCACCGCCGGCGCCGCCGCCGCCAGCCGCAGCTCCTCGATCGCCGCGTCTAGCCGGCCCTTGCGCAGGTAAAGCTCCCCCAGGTCCAACCGCAGATGCGGCAGGTCGGGATTCTTCTTCAGAATCTCCACCAGCAGCCCCTCCAGCTCAAGGACACACTCCTCGCTCTCCGGCCGGATCGCCAGCGCCCGCTGCAAAAAGTCGATCGCCTTGGGGTGGTCCTGCTGGCGCCGGAAATACAGGCCCAGCCGAATCAGCGGGTCCGGGTCCTCCAGTTGGGCCCGCTCGAGCAACTCCTCGATGCGCTCCAGGATCGCCGGGTCGGCCACGACATGATAGCTCAGCGCCGAGACATACTTCTTGAGCGCCTCAACATATCGGCCATTGCGAATCTGCAACTCCGCCATCGAGATCTCGGCCTCGCGCGCCATCTCCTTCTCGTGGCGGTTCTGCGCGTCGCGCTCCAGCAATGCGTTCTCATTTAAATAGCCAAGCACCTCGGCCGCCCGCTCATAGTCCCCCTGCTCTTCCAGCCGCACCGCGATCCGGTCGATCAGTTCATGCACATGGCTATCCACCGAGAGCTGCTTGAGCGCCAGCAGCGCCTCGTCGAGCTGTTCGTTCTCAATCAGCTCACGCGAGTGGTCGACAATATACGAGCCAACCTCCCAACCCATCAGCGCCACGCGCCGGATCCAGCGCTGCGAGAGCGCCGGGTCGCCATGGTCAAGCAGCAGATTGAAGAACCGATTACGTGAATCCTCCGGCATCTCCTCGGGGCGCTCCAGCGGGAAGCGCTCCAGGTAGAGCGCCAGCAGAACCGGCCCCAGCGCCGTCTGGCCCAGGTCGAAATGCCGCTCCAGCAGCGCCAGCCGTTCCGTCTCGGGCATCAGCTGGCGGCAGAATTCTGCAAGTCCCTCCGCCCCCAACTGGTTGAGTCGCCCCCGGTTCAGCAGCCGCTCGATCGCGGGCGCGACCTTCTCCACCACGCAGGTGCAGCCAAGCCGCTTGAGCACGCACACCCCGTCCGCCGCCGCATCGATCCCGCCGCGCAGCAGTTGGAGCACCGTCCACGCCAGCCAGCCCTCGGTGCATTCGCTCGACCGGGCAAGAAAATCATCCAACTGCTCGAGCAGGGCGTCCAATTCCTCATCGGTCGGCGTCGGGCGCTCACCTGCGATCAGCTCGCGGGTGAACTCGATCAGCCGGCCAATCTCGCCCGCCTGGCGCAGCAGCACATTATCCACCTGCTCCTCGAGCGCCTGCCGGCACAGCTCCAGCGTGGCCTCGTCGAAGCGCCCCATACGGATGTAAACCTCCGCCAGTGAAGCTTTCAGCTCCGAACTGGTCGGGTTGTACCGCAGCGCCGCTTCGAGCGACTGCATGGTTTTGTGTAGGATGCCACTCATTCCTGCCCCGTCAATCCTGCCCCACTCTGGCCCCTGTGCCAACAGCGACCGTTGCCGGCCCGGGACCGGCTATTCGTAACACTTATCGGCTTGGCGGCGGCGGGCTTGAATGGAATTCAGTGGACCGGTTCGTGGTAGAGGCCGCGCTCGAGGACCAGTTCGAGCACGCCGCGCGGCAGCAGTCCTGCCAATTCGAGACCCCGACCGGCGGCCACCATCTCGCGGATGAACGTGGAGGAGAGGTTGGGTAAGGCAAAATCCAGCTTGGCGGCCGCCTCCGGCTGCGCCCCAGCCCCGCGCCGCGGCACCACCAGCGGCGGCGCCAGCTTCATCAGCAGGTCATAATCGCGCCAGCGCGGGGCATCCCCCAGCGTGTCGCTGCCCATGATCCAGCGCCAGCTCAGCTCCGGGTGGCGCGCCGCCAATTCGCGCATCGTTTCGATCGAAAAATGCACGCGCGGCTCCCGCTCGACATCCAAATACGCCACCCGCTCGCCAAACGGAGCCAGCGCGCGCCGGCACATCTCCATCCGATCCTCAAACGCAGCCAACTGTTTGCCGAAGGGATGCCCGCCAGTGGGAATGACCCAAACCCGGTCGATTTCACCACTGGCCAGCGCCCACGCCACCACCAGCACGTGCGCCATGTGCGGGGGGTTGAAGCTGCCCCCATAGATTCCGATGCGCTCGCGCTCGGCCGGCATTAGCCTTTCGCCTTCTTCCGCCGCGGCGCGCGCGCTTTCTCGGCTTCGGCGCGGATCGTCGTCTGCAGCCCCCCGCGCACAGTCATCTCACAAACCACCTCGATCCGCCGCGGCTGCAACACCCGCTCCAGGTCTTCCAGAATCCGATTGGCCAGGTGCTCATAGAACATTCCGACGTTACGGAACGAGAGCAGGTAATACTTGAGCGATCGCAACTCAACGCATTTGGCGTCAGGGATGTACGTTACCCGCAGCCGGCCGAAATCGGGCAGCCCCGAAAACGGGCAGACCGAGGTGAACTCCTCGGTGGTCGTGACGATCTCGATGCTGCGCCCGGCGTATTGATATTCAAAAGTCTCCAGCGCTCCCGTGTCGATCGCCTCGGGCCCCTCAAATGCCAGCTTGCGGTCGAGCGCCTCGAATTCCACCTTCTTCTTTTTGCTCACGTCACGCTTTCCTTATGAATGAACTTCCGCATATCGGATCGGGTCGCGGCATCCCGCCTCGGCGAAACCCTTCAGGCGCAGCCTGCACGAGTCGCAATGCCCACAGGCGGCCCCATCGGCCGTCGGGTCGTAACAGGAGAAGGTCAACCCATAGTCAACCCCCAGCTCCAGGCCGCGCCGGATGATGCCGGCCTTGGTCAGGCGCAGCAGCGGGGCGTGGATACGAATCCCGGCCCCCTCGACCCCCGCCCGCGTCGCCAGCTTGGCCAGCCGCTCGAACGCTTCAATATACTCGGGCCGGCAGTCCGGATAGCCGGAGTAATCCAGTGCATTGACACCAATAAAAATGTCGGCTGCCCCCAGCACCTCGGCCCAGCCCAGCGCCAGCGCCAGAAAAATCGTGTTCCGTGCCGGCACGTAAGTCATCGGGATCGTATCTGACTCCAACTCACGGTCGCGCGGCACCTCGATCTGGTCGGTCAACGCCGACCCGCCGATCCCGCGCAGGTCCACCGGCACGACCAGGTGGCGCTCCACGCCGAACCAACGCGCCACCCGCTCGGCCGCATCCAGCTCCCGCCGGTGGCGCTGGCCATAGTCGAACGAGATCGAATTCAAGGCATAGCCCTCGGCACGGGCGATGGCCATGGCCGTCGTCGAATCAAGCCCGCCGCTGGATAGGATCACCGCCCCCCGCGCCATCACACTGCCCTCCCCGCACAGTCTAATTCCCCCCGCCAACCCGGTCAAGCTCCCGGCGCATCGATGCCTCTACGGCCTGCTGAATGGTAGGTCGTGGGGTCGCGAGCGGTAAGATGTCTTCCTTGGCTCTCCCGCGCCTTCTGGCTTGGAGCCCGTTGCCGATTGCGCTATGCTGCTGGGGATGACTGATGATGTCGCCCGCGCTGCACGCTGTCGCAACCACGACCACGGGAATATGTCGCGAACCGATGAACCTCTCCAACAAGCTCACGCTCTCCCGCATCCTGATCGTGCCCTTCTTCCTGGTGGCGCTCACCCCCACCTCCTTCGGCCTGCCCGCCAGCTGGCAGCCCCCCCTGCGCCTGCTCGCCCTGCTGATGTTCATCGCCGCCACCGTGACCGATTACTATGACGGCGCGCTCGCCCGCCGCCACGGCTGGGTCACCACCTTCGGCAAGCTGATGGACCCGCTGGCCGACAAGGTGCTCACCATGACCGCCTTCGTCATGATGGTCCAGCTCGAGCTGTTCCCCGCCTGGATGGTCGTGCTGATCCTGGCCCGCGAGTTCCTCATCACCGGCCTGCGCCAGCTCGCCCTGGTCGAGGGTCGCGTCCTCGCCGCCGACCGCTGGGGCAAAAACAAGACCATCGCCCAGCTGACCACCATCATCACCGCGCTCGTCTTCCTCGCCGCCCGCGACTGGCTCGACTACTTCCAGATCTGGGAGCGCATCATCGTTCGCGACTGGCAGATCGCCTGGATCTTCACCTGGACCCTGCATGCGATGATGTCCTTCTGCGTCCTGCTCACCATCCTGAGCGGCTGGCGCTACCTCGCCGGCAACATGGATATGCTGCGAGAATAACTCCGCCCCGCCCGAGGCTCCCCCACCCCGGCTCCAAGTCTCCGTTGGCATCTGTCGCCGCTTTGCCTTATATATAAGATCGATTTTCAACCAAGCGGAGGGGCGGCGTGCCATGAACCGACTGAAGATCTCGGCCAGCATCCTGATCGGGCTTTGGCTCTGCGCTTATGCCCTGCCCGCCGGCGCGGCGACCTCCCCCGGCGAGGACTTCATCGAGGCCTTCACCAGCCAGGGCCGGCGCGGCCCGCTGGTCATCCCGCCGGTCCCCCCTGACCAGCAGATCTGCTTCGCCCTCTATACGGTCCAGAATAGCATCCTCAAGCTGACGGCGCAGCTCTTCCCGCTCGCTGAGGACGCCCCGCGCGAGGTCCGCCTCGAGGTCCAGCGCGACGGGCAGTGGCATGAGATCGCCCGCGACCAGGTGCGCGAGAACTCCTACCGCAACGGCGCCTTCAAGCCCGATGGCCTCGATGACCGGAGCTGGACGGCCCACTTCCGGATCGAGGGCTGGGATGCCTCCCTCGATGTCCCCTACCGCGTCCGCCACGGCGAGCGGGCCACCTTCGAGGGCCTCATCCGCCGCGACCCCGTCGAGAAGGATGAGATCGTTGTCGCCGCCTTCACCGGCAACGGCAACAACGACCGCCGCCTCAAGCCCGACCTCATTGCCAACCTCAAGGCCCAGGACCCCGACCTGCTGTTTTTCTCCGGCGACCAGGTCTACGACCACACCGACCATCTCTTTGCCTGGCTGCTCTTTGGCCTCCAGTTCCGCGACGTGATCCGCGACCGCCCCACCGTCACCATCCCCGACGACCACGACGTCGGCCAGGGCAACATCTGGGGCGCCGCCGGCAAGTCCGCCTCGACTCCCGCCGGCACCGATGGCGGCTACTTCATGCCTGTGGAATATGTCAACGAGGTCGAGTTCGCCCAGACCTCCCACCTGCCCGACCCCTACGATCCGACACCGATCCAGCGCGGCATCGGTGTCTACTATACGGGCCTCAAGATCGGCCGGGTCGGCTTCGCCATCATCGAGGACCGCAAGTTCAAGACCGGCCCCGAGGGCGTCGTCCCCCCGCTCGGCCCGCGGCCCGATCATGTCCTTGATCCCACCTACGATCCCAGCCTCGTGGACGTGCCGGGGGCCGAACTGCTCGGCGAGCGCCAACTTACCTTCCTCGATGCCTGGGGGCGCGACTGGCAGGGCGTGGCGATGAAGTCGGTCCTCTCCCAGACCATCTTCGCCGGCGTGCCCCACATCCACCGCGGCGACCGGCTGGTCGCCGACCTCGACAGCAACGGCTGGCCGCAGGCCGCCCGCAACCGCGCCGTCGACGCCCTGCGGAAGTCCTTCGCCTTCCACATCGCCGGCGACCAACACCTGGGGTGCGTCGTCCAATATGGCCTCGGCGGCTGGGGCAACGCCCCCTGGGCTTTCTGCGTGCCCTCGATCGTCAATTACTACCCGCGCCGCTGGGACCCGCTCGAGGAGCCGAGCCGCGCCGTGCCGACCGCCCTGCCGCGCACGGGCGACTATAAGGACGGCCTCGGCAACCCCTACACCATCGTCGCCTATGTCAATCCCGACCCCGCCCGCGCCGACAAATGGGGCGGCGAGTGGGGCGCCCGCGCCGAGGGCTATGGGCTGATTCGCTTCAACCTCGCCCGCCGCACGATCACCATGGAATGCTGGCCGCGCGGCGTCGACGTGACCCGCCCCGATGCCGAGCAATATCCCGGCTGGCCGGTCACCGTCGATCAGCTCGACTTCCAGCCCCTCGCGCCCACCGCATGGCTGCCGACGCTGGAAATCTCGGGCATGCAGGACCCCGTCGTCCAGGTGCTCGACGAGACGACGGGCGAGCCGATCTACACGGTCAGGATCAAGGGCACCACGTTCCGCCCGCCGGTCTTCGCCCCGCGCCCCCACGCCCTCATCGTCGGCGAGCCCGGAACCGATCGGGTGCGCCGGCTGAATGGGCTGGAACCTGCCGGACAGGACTCAGGCCAGATCGTGCGCATCAACTTTTGAGCCGTAACATGAACGTGTCAGGCCTCGAGGCAGCAAGACTTTCACCGAAGCTATCGCTCCGATGGGGCATCAATCTCCTCAAGTTGGCGGCGAAGAATTTCCATCAGGTCCATTTGGCGGATGGATTGAAGTGATTCCCTGCTGATCCAGTAAAACATATAGAGGAATGATACCGGCATGAACAGCATCAGGCTGATAGAAACAAAGAAGTTTGATACCCATCCACCCATCGAAAGCGCAATAAGTGCCACCGCAGCCAGAACAAATGGAACATATATCACTAGGCAGACAAGGCAATAGTTGACGATCAATCGAATCCATCCTGGCTGACCGAAACAACCCTGTCCGACATAGATACTTATAGTTACCAAGTAACCTAACAGAAGAAAGGATGTGATGATCACCCCCAATAGGGCCCCAATCGCATCCACGATGGAAAAATCCGGAAACTGGCTCAGCAGCAGGAAACCAGCCTTCGCACATGAACCCAGCACCAGCGGTATGACCACCGGCGCGATCAGCAGGGCGGGAAACAGGTCGCGGTTGTGGAGTGGCGCCAGCACCAGATCGCGCAGACGGTCGGGCTGATTGAGGATGAAGCAGCGCCGCCGCATCAGGTGCGCCCAGAGCAGCAGCAGAGCCAACAGCATGTAACGATATTTCACCTGGAAAACATAAGTGCTTAGCCCGATGTGAAGCGGATACGCGAACAGCGCCAGCGCGCAGAGGATCAGTCCATGGGGGCTCCGGAGCCAGCGCAGGGTCCAGCGCCATTCATGGTGCGCGATCGGTTGGCGGAAAAAGACCCGCGCCACCAGCACCCGGCGTCGAAGCCAGCGGCGTGGCGACCGGATCATGGTTGTTCGCTGCCCGTCAGATGAGCCCGCGCCTTCTCGAGCGCGCTGCCGATCACCTGGTGCATATCGTAATATTTATATTCGGCCAGCCGGCCCCCGAAGACCACACCCTCCTCGATCCGGGCCAGCGCCTGATAGCGGGCGAGGGTCCGCTTGTCGGCCTCGGAGTTGACCGGGTAGAACGGCTGCTCGTTGTCCGCCAGCGGAAACTCGCGCATGATGACCGTCTGCTCGGGCTTGTGCGTCTTCTCCAGATGCAGGTGCTTGGGCTCGTGGATGCGCGTCCAGGGAATCTCCACGTCCGCGAAGTTCATCACGCTCGTCCCCTGGTAATCCTCCACCGCCAGCCGTTCCCACTCCAGCCGCACCGAGCGCCAACTCAGCCGCCCATGCGCATACTGGTAGAACCGGTCCAGCGGCCCGGTGTAAACCAAGGTGCGCCCGCGCCGGCGCCAGTGTTCCGGGTCCTCGAAGTAATCGGTGTTCAACTCAACCGGCACCCCGTCCAGCATCCGCTCGAAGATCGGCGTGTAGCCCTCGGCCGGAATTCCCTGGTAGCGGTCATCGAAATAGGAGTCATGATATGAGCTGCGCACCGGCAGCCGGGTGATGATGTTGGCGGGCAGCTCGCGCGGGTCGCGCGCCCAGTGCTTCATCGTGTAGCCCTTGATGAACGCCTCATAAAGTTCGCGCCCGATCAGGCTGATCGCCTTCTCCTCCAAATTGCGCGGGGTCTCGATCCGCTCACGCCGACTCTCAAGGAACGCCTCGACCTCCGAGGGCTTCAGGTTCAGCCCATAGAACTGGTTGATCGTGCCCAGGTTGATCGGCATGCTGAAGACCCGGTTCTTGTAGGTCGTCAGCACGCGGTGCTGGTAGCGGTTGAACTCGGTGAAGCGGTTGATGTAGTCCCAGATCCGCCGGCTGTTGACGTGAAAGATGTGCGTCCCATAGCGGTGGACATTGATGCCGGTGTCCTCGAAATCTTCGGTGAAGCAGTTGCCGCCGATGTGGTCCCGCCGCTCGATCACCAGCGCCGTGCGCCCGTTCTCGCGCGCCTGCTGCGCAAAGACCGCCCCGAACAGCCCACTGCCGACGATGACGTAATCGTAAATCATGGGTCCCCCCGCCTGGTCATCTCTCACCCAGCGGATTTTATCACCCCGCCCAAATCGCGGCAAACCCTGATGCAACCATCCTGAAGGCACGAGATATCGCAACGAGACGGTAGGTCGGCTCTTCGAGCCGACGCGTCGGGTCGAAGACCCGACCTACCAATGCCCGCGATGATACTTCCTCGATGGTCTCTCTCGGACTTGGTTTTTGGCAGCCTACCTTGGCTGGCTTGGCACCTTGGCGTTTGAATCATTCTTGAAGATCTTCGGCCTTGTCGCCCGACGTGCCTGCCACCATAATATTTTCAGCTTTTGGCTGACGGGTGAGGCATGGACACGACAGCTCCGATACTCGCAACGACTGAAATAGAAGCCGCCGCACCGGCGGATTTCTCCGACTCCGATCGCCGCCGCATCGCCGCCGCGCTGCGCGAGCGCGTGCGCGGCGAGGTGCTCGACGACGACTTCTCGCTCGGCCTTTACGCGACCGATGCCAGCATGTTCCAGATCACCCCGCTGGCCGTCGTCGTCCCGCGCGACCGCGCCGACGCCCTCGCCGCCGTGCGCCTCTGCGGCGAGCTCGGCGCCCCGATCCTCCCCCGCGGCGGCGGCACCAGCCTCTCCGGCCAGACCATCGCCCGCGCCGTCGTCATCGATTGCTCCAAGCACATGAACCGCCTGCTCGAACTCAACGTCGAGCAACGCTGGGCCCGCGTCGAGCCCGGCCTCGTCCGCGACGAACTCAACGTCATGCTCAAGCCCCACGGCCTGCACTTCGCCCCCGATCCCGCCACCTCCAGCCGCGCCAACATCGGCGGCATGATCGGCAACAACGCCGCCGGCATGCGCTCGATCTGCTACGGCATGACCAAGGACCACGTCCTCGGCATCGACCTGGCGCTGGCCACCGGCGAGGTGCTCAACCTCGGCTCCCTCGACGACGCCGCTCTCGACGCCAAGCGCCGCCTGCCCGACCGCGAGGGCGAAATCTACCGCGGCTTCGCCTCCCTCATCGACGAGCACCGCGACGAAATCATCGAGCGCTACCCCAAGGTCCTGCGCCGTTCGGGCGGCTATGCCCTCGACGCCTTCACCGGCCCGCGCCCCTGGAACATGGCCCGCATCGTCGCCGCCAGCGAGGGCACGCTCGGCCTCATCCTCGAGGCCACCGTCAACCTCGAGCCCCTGCCGCGCGTGCGGGCGCTGTGCGTCCCCCACTTCGCCTCCATGACCGAGTGCCTGAGCGCTATCGGCCCGATCGTCGAGCTTGGCCCCAGCGCCGTCGAGCTCACCGACGGCATCATCATCGACCGCGCCCGCGTCAACCTCCTCACCCGCGACCTCTGCGGCTTTGTCGAGGGCAACCCCGCCGCCACCCTCGTCGTTGAGTTCAGCGGCGACTCCGCCGCCGAGGTCGAGGCCCGGATCGACGACATGGTTGCCCGCCTGCGCGCCGCCGGCCTCGGCTACGCCTGGCCCAAGATGCTCCAGCCCGCCGCGATCGCCAACGTCTGGACCATGCGCGACAACGCCCTCGGCCTGATGACCACCGTCACCGGCCCGCGCAAGCCCGTCCCCTTCATCGAGGACGCCGCCGTCCCGCTCGACGTGCTCCCCCAGTATATCGCCGAGGTCCTGGCGATCTGCGAGCGCCACGGCCGCCGCGTCTCGCTCTTCGCCCATGCCAGCGTCGGCTTGATTCACGTGCGCCCGCTGCTCGACCTGCACGACCGCGACGAGCTCAAGGTCTTCCACGCAATCCAGAACGAGGTCTTCGAGCGCGTCCTGCACTTCAAGGGCTCCTGGAGCGGCGAGCACGGCGACGGCCTCGTCCGCGGGCAGTTCAACGAACGCTTCTTCGGCCCCCGCCTCTACGGCGCCTTCCGTCGGCTCAAGGGGCTCTTCGACCCCCTCGGCCTCATGAACCCGCAGAAGATCATCGACACCCCGCCCGTCGAGGGCCACCTGCGCTACCACGACAACTACCGCCAGCTCTTCGACGCGCCGATGTTCCACTACCGCGACCAGGATGGCGGCTTCCGCTCCGCCGTCGAGCAGTGCACCGGCGTCGGCGCCTGCCGCAAGACCACCGGCGGCACCATGTGCCCCTCCTACATCGCCACGCGCGATGAGGAGCACTCCACCCGCGGCCGCGCCAACGCCATGCGCCTCGCCATGACCGGCCAGCTCGGCGGCGCCCACGCCATTGCCGCCCCGCGCCTCGCAGAGGCGATGGCCCTTTGCCTCGCCTGCAAGGGCTGCGCCAAGGAGTGCCCCAACAACGTCGACATGTCGCGCCTCAAGGCCGAGGTCCTGCACCAGCACCACCAGCGCCACGGCTCCTCGCGCCGCGACCGCCTCTTCCGCGACATGCCCGCGCGCGCCGGCCTCGCCAGCGGCCCGCTCGCCCCGCTGATCAACATCCTGGCCGCCAGCGCCCCCGCCCGGTTGGCGCTCGATACGTTCTTCAACATCGACAAGCGGCGCGTCATGCCCGCCTTCGCCCGCCAGCCGCTCACGCGCTGGTTCGCCGGCCGCGGCCCGCGCCCCGCCGGCGGCGGCCGCCGCGTCGCCGTCTTCGCCGACACCTGGAGCCAGCACTTCCAGACCGGCCCCGCCCGCGCCGCCATCGAAATCCTCGAGCTCGCCGGCTACTCCGTCGAAGTCGTCCACCCCGGCTGCTGCCAGCGCCCCGCCATTTCCAAGGGCTTCCTCGATTACGCCCGCCGCGAGGGCACCAAGACCCTGCGCGGCCTCGAGCCGCTCGCCCGCGCCGGCGTCCCGATCCTCATGCTCGAGCCCAGCTGCGCCACCGCCCTCACCGAGGACCTGCCCGACCTGGTCGAGGACGCCGCCCTCGGCCGCCTCGTTCGCGCCCACGTGCGCCCGGTCGAGGACTTCCTGCTCGACGAGCTGGCCGCCGGCCGCTGCCGCCTGCCCTGGCGCGCCCCCGCCGGCGCTCCCGAAAAGGTCCTCGTTCACGGTCATTGCCATCAGAAGGCCATCTACGGCGTCGACGGCGTGCTCGGCCTGCTCGCCCGCGCCGAGGGCCTCGAGGCCTCCCTCATCGATGCCGGCTGCTGCGGCATGGCCGGCTCCTTCGGCTACGAGCGCGAGCATTACGACATCTCGATGCGCGTCGGCGAAGACCGCCTGTTCCCCGCACTGCGCGCCGCCGCCCCCGCCACCCGCGTCCTCGCCGCCGGCTTCTCCTGCCGCCACCAGATCGCCGACGCCACTTCCCGCACCGCCCTCCACCCCATCCAACTGCTGCGCGAGTTCGTGGATATAACATAACAAAGGGCCGGTCCCTGCAGGGGCCGGCCCTTCACCTTTGATCTGTCCCGTCCGGAGCGGCTTAATCCAGCTTGAACGGATTGGGCCGCACCGAGTGCCTCAGGATCTGGTAAACCCGCACAACCTGCGCTGAATCGCCCGGTGCTTGCGGCAGCAACGGCACCACGATCTCATCCAGCACCCGCCAGGCATCATCCAGTCGATCGATGGCCCCATACCTGATGACGAGTTGCTGGGCTAAATCCAAGCGCTGTCGCGGCTCAAAACGACCCAAATGGGGCTCTGTCTGGTCGGGAGGGGATTGCTTTGGCATGGGCCTTTCCGCCATTCTGTCGGCGACACTGCGCTGGACCGCGGCCACCTGACGGCGCAGCTCGAGTGGCGAGTTGGCGTCCAGCCGCGCGGCGGCCTCGGCAACCATCAAGGCCGCCACCTCCACATGCACCCACTGCGGCATCAACATACGGGCCGCATTCAAGTAGGCTTCCACTTGCGTCGGATCCCGTTCCAGCGTCGTCAAAGCCTCCTCGAGCATCATCGCGGGATCCTGAGACACCATCCCGGGTTGCGGTGCAAGCGCCGAGGTCAGCCTGAGCATGCGAGGAACCACCCGTGGATCATCATTTTTCCCCGTCAGCTTCTGGATCTCGAACAAGTCCTGCAATGCCGAGCCGTTGTCCTTGATCGATCGATAAAGGTCCGACCGATACAGCAGCAGGTTCACCCGGCGATCGACCGATGACTCCGGATCCCGCTCGAGCCATTCCAGCGATCGGTTGATCGTCTCCAGCGCCACTTCGCCCTTGTCGCACTTAATCGCCGCCGAGAGATACATCTTTAATTGTTCATCGTCGAAGTGACCGAGATCGACCATCCGCTGAAATTCCGCCAGCGCCGCTTCGTAATCCTCAAGCGCCCGGTAACACTTGCCGCGCGCCATGAGCACTTCACCGATAAAAATATAACTCTCGTCCACGCGCTGCAGGACCTCGAGGGCTTCTCGATGTCGTTTCAAAAACATGAGCACCTGCCCGAGGGCGTAAGCATAATCCGGATTCAAAGGGTCGAGCTGGTGGGCCCGCGACAACATCCCAAGGGCATTCTGATAGTCCTCCAGCCGCATCATGGCAAAACCATGCCTCCAGATCATGCCGGCGTCGTCGGGTGTGGCCAGCAGGCGCCGCCCCGTGGCTTCGCGCAACCATTTCCAATGTATTTTGCGATCACCACCCTCGGGCCCAAGGCAGCGTGCACGATAATACACGTAATAGTCGATTAGTTTGAAAACCGACAGGTCGAAGTCCACCCCCAGGCTCTCGATCTCCTTGCGCGCCAGTTCAAGCTCCTCCCGCTGCAAGTGCAGCAGCACCAGGTGGCTGCTCATCTCGGCGCCATACCGCGGGTTCTCGCGCAGCCGGCGCAGGATCGGCTCGACCTCCGCCCAGACTTCCGGCTGCTTCCAATACTCAGTTCCATGATTATAAAACATGGACATTTCGTGATGCGCCCAGAACAGGATCATCGCGAGGTTGGAATCCGCCGGCGCCCGGTTGGCCCAGTTGCGCGCGAAGCGAAACATCTCGGCATGGGTTCCCTGCCACTTCGGCTTAAGGTATTCCATGGCCCCGAGATAGAGCCCCAGGTAGCCCGGTGCCAGTTGACGCGCGGCGTTAAAATGCTCTGCCACCGTCTGAAATGGGTGCCCCTGCGCCCGAGCCACGGTCAGCAGCCTGGTGCGCGGAAAGGGATCGTTCGGATTCAGCGCGACCGACTGGAGCAGGTCCTGGCGCGCCTGCTCGACCCGCTGCTCGAACAGTGGCCACATCTCGGCCTTGACCATGTAGGCCCACCCGGTCCCGCGCGCATGCCATGCGTAATCGATCATGAAGACGCCGCGCGCGCCATGGGCAAACGAAGAATTCGGGTGAAGCATCAGCCAGCGCTCGTAAAGCGCCAGGTCACTCGGTTGAAAACCAAGCCCATCATAGGCTTCCACCAACGGCTCGATGGTCGTTGAATCGGTGGGGTCGAGACCGGCCAGCGCCTGCCCGAAGACCTCCTCGAGCCGATCAAAATTCTCGTCCAGGAGCAGTTGGCGGGTCGATTCAGCCGTTTCGGCCGTCACTGCGGGTGTGAGTCCGCCTACCTCTAATATGACCATCAGGGCCAGTCCCGCCCAAGTCATCCGCATCATGTTGAAACCTCCCGGTTTGTTGGTGGAGCGACGGGAGTATAGGGATCGAAGACAACGGCTGCAAGCGCAAAATCACCCAAAAAACAAAAAGCGCCCCACATGCAGGCGCTTGTATAAAAGGGAATTTTACTAACAACCCGTAGGCTCAGGAGCCTCGGGCTTGGGAGCGGGATTTCAGCCTTGGGCGGCAGCCTGATCGCTGGCCAGCGCCGCCACGGCGGCCGACAGTCGCGAGACGCTCCGCGCGGCGGTGTTGGCGTGGATGACGCCCTTGCGCGCGGTGCTGTCGATCACGCTGATCGTCTGCGGCAGTTGGACGCGGGCCGCATCCACGTTGCCCGCAGCGATCGCGTCACGCAGCTTCTTGACGGCGGTGCGCATCGTGGAACGCGCGGCGCGGTTGCGCAGGCGGGCCTTCTGGCTCTGGCGAAGGCGCTTGGCGGCGGATTTCACATTCGGCATGGTCTTCTTTTCTGCTCCGAATCGGGGTATGCTATCTATTGGCCACGCCCATGGCCTGACCGCAAAAGTCAGATCATAGCAGGAAAGACCCTAAAGTCAAGCCCCGAAAATATACCAGACACCGCTCATCTGCCGCCACCCGCGGCCCGATACGAAACGCGGAGAGGTCCACCCACTTTCAGGGGCTTCGTTACGCTTATGACTCAACAGCCCGAAACTAACCACATCCGCTGGACCGTCTTCGGCATCTCGACCGGACTGGTCGAGCGTCGCCTGGCGCCCGTCCTCGTGCGCACCCCGGACCTGCTGCGGGTGCCGCTTGACGGTCACCCCCTCGATACCCTCGCCGATGATCCCGCATGGGACCTGCTCTTTGTCGGCTACGAATCTCCCGGCACCGGCACGCTGGAGTCACTCGTCAGGCGGGTGGCCCAGGGGAGGCCGCTCCAGTGCATCGTCGCCTTCGCCCCCGTCCTCAGCCCCGCCCGCCACGTCGAACTGCTGCTTGCCGGCGCGGTCGACGCGCTCGACCCCGACCAGCCCCGCGAGCGGGTCGAGCAGGTCATCGATCGCGCGCTGGCGCTGCTGGGCGCGCGCCGACGCGAGCTCGAGCGCCAGAAAAAGCGCCTCGTCAACCAGCTTGCCGTCAGCGTCAACCACGAGATCAACAACCCTCTCACCGGCATCATGGGCACCGCCGAGCTGATGATGCTCAAGTCCCCCGAGCTTGACGAGCGCACAACACGCGACCTGCGCACGATCATCAGCCAGTGCCGCCGCATTCAGGATGTCACCGGACGGCTTAAGACGCTCAACCAGCTGCGGACGATCCCCTACGGCGATCACGACACCATGATCGACCTGATCGGTGCCGACAAGCAGCCGATGTTCATCAACTCGCCGACCCCGCCCGACCAGTTCCTGCCCGTCCCCTCGCTGCTCATCATCGACGACAACCCACTCATGATTGACCTGATCGAGCGCCTGTTCGAGCAGCGATTCCAAGTCACCGCCGCCGGCTGCGCCTCCGAGGCCCTCGAGCGGATCGAGCGCAAGGGCTATGATATTGTCCTCATTGACCTGATCCTGCCTGAGATGAACGGATTGGAGCTGTATCGGGCCATCCGTCGGCTGCGCCCCGACCAGAAGGCGATCATGACCACCGCCTACCACGACGACCCCCGTGTGGAACAGGCCATCGTCGAGGGAGCCCTCGGCTGCGTCAACAAGCCCTTCCAGCTCGAACAGCTCGAGCAGGCGATCGCCGAGGCGCTGCGCGAGCGCACCGCGCGCCACAACGACTGAGGCCCGCACCGGCTCATCGCCCAATCCTTGAAAATTAACGCAAATTCCGGCTTGCGTTTGGCCCCGTTTCAGGGTAAATGTATTTGGTTTGGTGGCTGTCGGGGACTGCATCACGCACCCCGGCCGACACGTGCCGAAGTGGCGGAATTGGCAGACGCGCACGGTTCAGGTCCGTGTGGGGGTAACTCCGTGGAGGTTCGAGTCCTCTCTTCGGCACCACTCTTTCTTCGATGACGGCGGGCTCCAGCCCGCCGTTTTCCTTTGCCGCCCTTGACGCACCGCCGGCGGACCCTTAAACTGACCCTCAGGCGAAGCGCCCGCCGCAATCGCCCCACCCGCGGGGCCTTTTGGGCGGCGCCGAATCAGCCACCGAGCGTGTCCATGAGTGCGAATGTCATCCCCCCCCGCGGCCGCATCCTCTGCATCGTCCCGCCCACCGGCAAATTCATCCGCGAGGACCGCTGCCAGACGCCAATCGACAAACTCAAGACCGTCGCCCTGCGCCCGCCGATTGACCTCCTCTACGCCGCAGCCAGCTTCGAGGCCGCCGGCTGCGAGGTGACGCTGATCGACTATCCCGGCGAGGAGCGCGGCTGGCCCGAGCTTGCGGCCGACCTGCGCCGGCTCCGGCCCCACGCCGTCCTGCTCAGTATCACCACCCCCTCCCTCAGCGAGGACCTCAAGGCCGCCGCGCTGGTCAAGCAGGTCGACCCCGCGATCTTCACCCTCGCCAAGGGCGCCCACTTCAATACCCTGGACCTCGAGACGCTGGCGCAGAACCCCGGGCTCGATATCGTCCTGCGCGGCGAGTATGAGCACAGCTGTCGCGAGTTGGGGGAAGGCCGCCCCTTCGCCGAGGTCGCCGGCATCAGCTGGCGCCCCGCCGACGCCCCGCCGGCCCGCAACCCCGACCGTTCCTTCGAGCAGGACCTCGACGCCATCCCCTACCCAGCGCGCCACCTCGCCAACAACGCGCTCTACTTCCGCCCCGACACCGGTGAGCTGCAGACCACGCTGGTCACCAACCGCGGCTGTCCCTTCCATTGCATCTACTGCCTCGCAAACCAGGTCTCGGGCACCCGCAACCGCTACCGCTCCGTCGAGAACGTCCTCGGCGAGATCCGCGAATGCGTCGAGCGCCACGGCATCCGCAACTTCCTCTTCCGCTCCGACTTGTTCACCCAAAACAAAAAATGGGTCATCCGCCTCTGTCAGGCGATCCTCGATGCCGGTCTCGACATTGAATGGGCCTGCAACAGCCGGGTCGATACGCTCAACCCTGAAGTGCTCGGCTGGATGCGCAAGGCCGGCTGCTGGATCGTGGCCATGGGCGTCGAAAGCGGAGACCAGGAAACCCTCGACCGCATCGAGAAGCAGGCCAAGGTCGAGGATGCCTACCGGGCGGTCGCCATGCTACGCGAGGCCGGCATCAAATCCAGCGTCTACCTGCTGATGGGGCTGCCGTGGGACACCCCCGAGCTGATCGACAAGCAGGTCCGCTTCGCCCGCGACCTGAACCCCGATTTCCTCGAAATCTTCTACGCCTATCCCTTCCCCGGCACCAAGCTCTACGAAATCTGCGTCGCCGAGGGCCTGATTGAGCCCGGCGCCATTCCCCGCGAAGCCTACGCCGACCCCGCCATGCCCGGGCTGCACCTCAGCCTGGAGCAGTTCAAGCGCCTGCGCAGCCGCGCCATGCGCCAGTTCTACCTGCGCCCCGGGAAGATCCTGAAAACCCTCGCCAACGCCCGCACCCCGGCCGAATTCGTCAATTACATCAAGGCCGGCTTGGTCCAACTCAAGGCGCTGCTGACGGGCTGATTTGAAAAATCCAATGATCCTGGTGCCGAGCCTTCTCCGGGAGGAAAGCTGCCATGAGAAATGAATTGGAACATATTCGCGCTGGTCATTTGGCTGGTTGCCTTACTGCTGCTCTGGCGCCGGTTCGGCCCCAAGGCCGCCGGCCGCAAGATCCGCAACAACCTGCAGGCCCTTTACGACCAGACGCACGTCTACGAGCAGGTGGAGGCGCGTCGATTCAGGGACTTGGACCACAAATTCTACGACGCATCCCAGCGCCGGCTTGAACAACTCGGCTTCCATAAAATCGCCGATATTGAGAATCTTTCAATAACGAAGCTGCAACCCAATCTGCGCACCTTCACGCGGCTGATGACCAGCGCCGATGGGTCGATCACGGCCGCCATCTATCATCTTCGTTTCCGCAGCCTGTTCATGCGCCTGCTGAGCCTGTGCCGCATCCTGCCGCGAGTGGTCAAAGTGGTTGAATTCCAGACCGGCTTCGCCAATGGCACCTTCCTTTGCACGGGCAACACCAACAATGGGCTGAATGCGCTCAGCCAGCCGCCGGGCTTTCACAACGAGATGTTGGATGAGGAGGCGACGCCCGAGCAGTCGCTCAGCCGCCATCTGCAAATCATGGAGGAGTGGCAAGCGCGGGGCGAGGACTTCCTCCCGCTGCCGGTCCTGAGCCTGGAGGATTATCTCGCTGCCGCCGAACGAGAGCGGCTGCTCAAGAAGGAGTGGCGCGAAAACATCGGCTACCTGAGCGACGGCGAGATGGCCCGCATGGCCGGTGCCGGCCCGGCTATGAAGCGTCAGATCATGAAGGAAATCCACAAAATCAACCATCAGGAGCAGAAGCTGCCTCTGAGGCGCGATTAGCTTCGATCTTATTTTAGAGCGCAACTGAACAGGCGCGTGCCGCAGCCGTAATACAGCCGGTCCCCGACGATGGCGATTCCCGTCGTGATGGTCGAGGCGGGGCGGGAGATGGCTTTGTGCTCGAGCGTGGCCGGGTCGATGCGGATGACCGCCTGCTGGAACAACGCATAGATCGCGCCATCGGGCCCGATGGCCATGCAGCGGGGCGCCTGGTAGCCCGAGACATTCCCATAGCCGTCCACCTGGGCCGTGCGGATCACTTCGTTGTGCGCGGGGTCGAAGACGAACAGCAGGTTGGATTCGGCCAGCCCATAGACCAGCCCATCGCCGGCGAGGATCATGTCGGCCACGGCTGGGGTCCGCGGCTTAAGCGTCCAGCGCCCTGTGACTTTGCGCGTGGGAAGGTTGAAGCGATAGATCATGGCGTCCCGCGTCCCAAGGCTCTTCGCCGCCGTCGGCCCGTAGGTCGTCGTGCCGATCAACACGTCGCCGCCGGGCAGCGACACCAGTGACTGGATGCCTTGGTCGGGCACCAGCGCCGAGCGATCAACGATCCTCCCCCTTCCGCGCTCGATATCGTATATCAGCAGCCCGCTGCCATAGAGCACCCGGGCGGCCATCCCGCCGACGAGGATATGCCGGCCGTCGTTGTGGGCCAGCATGGCGCGCGGGCGGCCGTAGAGGTCGAACGCAGCGGTGTCGCGATGCAACCAGCGCGGGTTGACCTTGCCGCTCTCGTTGTAATCCTGGCGCGGGTCATATTCGAAGATCGCGCCGGTGCTGTAGACCGTGCCGTAGAGCTTTTCCCCCTGGCGCACGAACTGGTTCGTGTGAAGCCCGCTGCTGGCCAGGCCGCGATCCCAGAACTGGCCATCGTGGGGATCAAAGCACCACACGCGCATGGGGTGACCGGTCGAACCGTAAACCTTGCCGTCGGGGCCGGCGATGATGTTATAGATCGGCACCCCGTCGCTCTGGTAATTGAAGCTCACCACGCGCGGCTCCTCCCGGCCGGACTCGAAAACCGACAGTTGACGATCATTGACGTTGAGCCGAATGGTCGATCCATCCGGGAAACGCGCGCCCATACCGAGGGCAATCTGGTCGGCCTGGGCGGAGCGACGCGCGGGCTCGTCCACCGGCGTCGCCTGCCCCTCCCAGAGGGCATGCCAGCCCCAGCCGTTTTCATGAACTTCAAGCACATCGCCGACCTGGTAGCGGTCCGCCCGGGCGTAGACCTTGCCATCCACGCCCCGGAACAGTTGGGGAATATATCCGCGGAAGCGGTTTTCATCAGGGATAAACTTGCGCATCTCGCCGGTGGCGGGATTATAACCGACGATCTGCATCCGCTCCATCGCGATCCCGCCGTAGACCCAGCCCGACGCATCGGACGCCAGCGGCCGCAAGTATTGGGTCCAGGATTCCTTGTTCATCTTGCCCAGGTCCGTGAAGTCCTGGGTGGCCGGGTTGAAGGAGAACAGGTGGGCGCTGGGATAGATGCCCAGATACAACATGCCGTCATCGGTCCGCAGGAAGCCCAACGCCAGGCCGGTGCCAAACCGGCCCAGCCGGTAAACGGCGCGTGAATCGAGATCAACTCCCAGCAGGTGGCCGTCCTCGGCATCATAGACGATGCGTTCGGGGTTGAGCGCGACACCCTCCGGCGGGCGAGTGGCGCTGTCCACATGGATCTGCTCCGTCTGGCCGGTTTCGGCATCGATGAACAGGTAGGAAATTTTTCCGCCGGTGGTCAGCTTGGTGAAGACGACTTGCCGGCCGGCGCCATCGGTGGTGGCGAGCGTCAAAGCGTCCCGGCCGACCGGGGCGACAACCCCATGCTCGGTCCAATTGCCCGTCGCTTCATCGGCCGCCCGAGTCGTGAGGGTCCAGCAAAGCAGGCCCGTCAGTAGAAGGGTGATTCTCACGATCATGCGCCATGTCCTTGTTGATGATTCTTGTCCCGTCATCATCGCAGCATGGGCCGACCGAATCCAGCAAATATAAAAAAGGCTCTTGAAAAGAATTCGTGGGTCGTTTCCCGACGCCAGATCGGTCATTGCGCCTGTTTTTGCCGCTGTTCGGTGCTCCAGCAACCAGTTTCCAACGGACCACGAAAATCATATGGATCCTCGATGCACCCGAATCGCTCCACCCCACGGCTTCGGTCAATCACCTAAGCCGCGGCAGCGGCGATACATCGGTAGCCCCGGGCGCGGTATGTGTTTAGCGACATTAACCCGTTGATGCTCTGGAAGTCCCCTGTCCAGGCCAAGGAACAGCTTGATTCCTTGCCGTTTCTGCCGACCACATAAGCCCCGGCAGGGGCGATACAACCTAGCCCCGTGCGTGAGCACGGGGTTATTGGCAAATGAATTCTATAAGCCCCGGCAGGGGCGACACCATGTACGAGCGCCCACAAATTCTTTTAGAGAACCATAAAAAACGGGCCTTCCACATCAACCCCGCCAAGGGCTGAAAGCTCCGTCAGGAGCGACCTGTTTGTAGCAACCACTCCCCTCATGGCGCAGAGCTCCGTAGGAGCGGCCTGTGCCGCCCCCTTGATTCTTCATTCATTTCGCAAAGGTCGCCGAGAACCCGAAAAAGAACGCAAAGTTTTTGCGGAGGCGATGCGGGTGGGTGACATCAGGAACAACATGGTGGGTCTCGAAGATCATGATTCAATTCCTGCCTTTGCGACCTTTGGCCATTTCCTCTGCGCCTTTGCGACAAAAAAACGTGAAGGATCGGACGCCGCCCCCGCCACCCCACTCTGCATGGCGCCCCACCGGTCTGTAAAAATACAATGAGATGGCCTCATCATCGTGGCTGTCAAAAACCCCAAAACTTGAAACTAGAAACGAGAAACTTGCAACATACAACATTTTATATGAACTGCCCCTAATACCAAAACCCAAAACTCAAAACCCACAACCCATTATTAATTACCAGGCCTATCATCCCCCGCCATTCCGTAGCGCCCGAGAATTTAACCCCGCGTAAACCGCGCATATCCGCCCATCCGCAAATCCGCGTCCCATTCTTCTCCCCTCTGAATCCGCGCCCATCCGCCCCATCCGCAAATCCGCGCGCAAATCCGCGTCCCATTCTTCTCCCCTCTGAATCCGCGCCCATCCGCCCCATCCGCAAATCCGCGTCCCATTCCGATTACATGCCCCCAAGGCCCGTTAAGCTCCCCCAAGGGAATTCCGTTTTTCCCGCCCGCCGCCCTATACTTCCCCCACGCGCCGCCGACCGGCGCGCCGCCACTCCCCTTCGCCGGACGCCTGCCGCTTGAACCACCGCGACCCCATCGCCTCGCTCGAACTCAGCGCCACCTTCATCGGCAGTCTGGTCGAGTCCTGGGCTCGCGCAGCCGAGGCCCAATTGTTGGACCCATCCAACCCAAGCCCCGGCCGCCCCAATCGCCCGCTCGACCCCGACTACCTCAAGCAGCTCGACCTGGCCAGCCAGATCCTCTGGCGCCTTGCCGCCGTCCGCAAAACCCTCGTCCTCATCGAGCAGCACCTCGACGCCCCGCCCTCCGAGGCTTCACCATTAAACCCCGCCCCGGCCAACACCGCGCCCGTCGCCACCGAGCCCGTCGCCTCACTCCCCCGCCAACTCTCCGAATGCTCGACTCTCGCGGGCTGCCTCCTTTCCGGCCACTCCGACCCGCTGGCAAATTTCAAGTTCTCCCCCCTCGCCGCCGGCCGCAGGCCCGCGCGACCAACCGACTCCGCCGCCGCCCCCGATTCGGAAATCAATCCAATCAGCGCCAGCTCCGCCGCTCTTGTTGGTAGGTCGGGTCTTCGACCCGACATGGGCCTCCCCGGCGCCGTCCGCGCCTGCCCCGCCGTCCCCACCATCCCGTCGGTTCTCATCGACATGGATAACCCCGAAAATACCATCCGCAGCACAAGGTGGGCGCATCACCGCCTGACCCGCATGCGCGAGCTCCCGCCCCTGCCCACCAGCCCTGAACACTCCGTCGCCCCCGTCGCCCCCGCCGGCACCCCGAAATCAAAACCCCTCGACCCCTCCGCGCCGGGCTACGACTTCCTCTTCGCCTGGGAGCGCGAATTCCCCGACAAATACCCCAACCCCTTTGCCCACCTCGCCGACGAGCCCAAACCCGACCCCTGACCCCTGACCCGCCCCGGCTTGTTCGAACTTTCTTCTCCGCCTTTTCCTCCGCGCCTCCGCCACCTCGTGCCCTCCCCGGGCAAGGGGGTCGTTGTTGTTTGACCTGTCCCGGCCAGCTACGTGAACGGCTATGAGGCGCCTCGATCATGATTCAATTCCTGCCTTTGCGACCTTTGGCCGTTTCCTCTGCGCCTTTGCGACAAAAACATGAAGGATCAGAGGGGCGGCACTTTGCTTCTTCATTCATTTCGCAAAGGTCGCAGAGAATCCGAAAAAATACGCAAAGTCGTTGCGGGGGCGATTTGGGTGGGTGACATTATGAACATCATGATGGGTCTCGATCATGATTCAATTCCTGCCTTTGCGACCTTTGGCCGTTTCCTCTGCGCCT
>JAWLCE010000046.1:0-31987 GCA_041687335.1 Sumerlaeia bacterium
GGCGGCTAGGGTTTCGTGAATCCGCAGTCTTAGACTTCTACCCGCTCGGCGACCGGCATCATGTTGCCGGTCTCGAGGAAGCGCAGGTGCATGTCGAAGGCGCGACCCAGGTCGTGGCAGATGTGACCCTTGCGCGCCGCCTTCAAGTATTCCCTGAGCATCGGCCGGTAAGCCGGGTCCGCACAGCGATCGATGACCAGGTCGGGGCGCTTGCTGGGATCGGCGCCGCGCATGTCGGCATAACCATGCTCGGTCACGATCACCTGCACCGAATGGTCGTTATGGTCGCAGTGGCTGACCATCGGCACGATCGTCGAAATCTTCCCGCCCTTGGTGGTCGACGGCGCCGTGAAGATCGAGATGTAGGCATTTCGCGTAAAGTCGCCCGAACCGCCGATCCCGTTCATCATCATCGTGCCCGCCACATGAGTCGAGTTGACGTTGCCGTAGATATCCGCCTCCAGCGCCGTGTTCATCGAGATGACGCCAAGCCGGCGCACGATCTCGGGGTTGTTCGACATCGCCTGCGGCCGAATGACGATCTTTTGCGCATAACGGTCGAAGTTGTCGTAAATTTGACGCAACGAAGCCGCCGTCAGCGTCAACGAACAGGTCGAGGCTCCCACCATCCGGTCCGCGTCCATCAGCTCCAGGCAGGCGTTCTGGAAAACCTCGGTGAACATGTAAAACGGCGGAATGCGCGCATCCGTGCCCATCGAGGCCAGCACCGCGTTGGCGACATTGCCCACGCCCGACTGGATCGGCAGGAACGAGGTCGGAACCCGGCCGGCCTTCATTTCATTGATGAAGAATTCGACCACATTTTCGCCGATCGCCCGGTGCACGTCTCCATAGGGCGCCATCTCGCCCGATTCGTCCGGCTCATCGGTCTCAACGATCCCAACAATCTTCGCTGGGTCGACCTTCACATACGGGGTGCCGATCTTGTCGAGCGGGTGGAAGATCGGGATCTCGCGCCGCCGTGGCGGCAGCGCCGGCCGGTAAACATCATGCATCTCGGCCAGCCGGGGGCTGTGATAGCGATTCAACTCGATGACGATCTTCTTGGCCCGGTCCATGTAGGTCGGTGAGGCGCCGCCGGCGGTGGTCAGGTAAACGTGCCCCTCGCGCGTGACGATGCTGGCCTCGATGAAGGCCACGTCGATTTCGCCCAGAAACCCGTATTCGACATACTGCGGCACATGCGACAGGTGCAGGTCGAAGAAGGGAATTTCTTCGCTGTTGATCTTCTTGCGCAGCGTGGAGTCGCTCTGGTACGGAAAGCGGAAGCTGATCGCGTCGGCCTCCGCCAGCGCCTTGTCCACTGAGGGCCCTGTCGAGGCGCCCGTCAGCAGACGGACCTTGAACGGCCGTCCCGCCTGGTGTTCGGCCCGTGCGCGCGCGGCCAAGGCCCGCCCGCAGGTTTTAATCGTGCCGGCCGCGGTAAATCCGCTGGTGGCCACCGTCATCCCATCCCCAACCAGTGCCACGGCTTCCTCGGCACTGATCCGGGTAAAAATATCTTCCATCGTCGTCTCCCGCTGATGATCTGCATGGTCACACACCGGACCGCCTCCATGGTAATCCAATCCAAGGCGACAATCCAATCCGAAAGGGTCGTGGCGCGCGCGAAATCGGCGCAGCCGTGGTCCTCTTGACCTGGCCCTGTGCCGCCGCCGATTGACACCCCCAGCCAGTTATCCTACGCTCAATCAATCAACCATGGCCCACGCAAGGGCGATGGTGCGGGCGACCAGCCACAAGGGAAAAGCTCTTATGTACAAAAACATCATGCTGCTCGCTGCTGCGTCCTCCCTGCTGCTCGCCACCGGTTGCCTTGGCGACTTACGCGCGGAACGGATCGCCGCCAATGAAGCCGTCATCAATATAGGTGGCGAGCCGCGCACGCTTGATCCCTCACTTTCCACCGACGTCGTCTCCTCCAAGGCCATCTCCTGCTTTATGCGAGGCCTGACATCAATTGATGCAAATGGACAGGTCGTGCCCGAGATCGCCGAAAGTTGGGAATCCGACAACGATGGGAGAAGCTGGCGATTCAAGCTGAGAGCCGCTCACTGGAGCAACGGCGATCCCGTCACCGCCGCCGATTTTCATCACGCCTGGACCCAGCGAATGCTCAATCCCGCATTCGGCGCCGAGTATGCCTACCAGCTTTTCTACATCCGTGGCGCCCGCGACTATTACGAGCAGATGGGTGAAGCGCTCCAGAACGAGCGCCCCCCGATCTCGCCCGGGATGGTCTTCGTCTATGCGCTGGCGCCAGACCTGCTGCAGGTCGAACTTGAAGCCCCTGCCCCCTTCTTCCCTGAACTGGTGGCCCACCATGCCTATTTTCCGGTCAACGAAAAGGTGGACCGCGCCGACAAAAATTGGGCCACGCTCCCCGAGACCTATGTCGGCAACGGCCCATTCAAGCTCGTCCGCCATGAGTCAAATTCGCTGATCGTCGGCGAGCGCAACCCCCACTACTGGAATGCCGAAAACGTCGGCCTTGACCGAATCACTCTGCGCATGATCCAGAACGAGTCGGTCGAGCAGATCGCATTCGAGAATGGCGAGATTGACGGCACCAACACCGTCAACCGGGTGGATCTGGACCGACTGCGCGATCGGCCCGAATTGCATTTCTCCCCCCACGTCGCCACCTATTTCATCAATTTCAACTGCCAGCGCGAAATCTTCAGCGACCCCCGCGTGCGCCGTGCGCTGGCGCTGGCGATCGACCGCCACGCCATCGTCCAGAGTGTCACCCGTGCCGGCGAACCAATCGCCCTGGGCCTCGTCCCGCCCCAGCTCTATGATCAGCCGCCCGCACCCCATTTTCAGGATGCCAGCTTCGATGAAGCGCGTGCCCTGCTCGCCGAGGCCGGCTACCCCGGCGGCCAGGGTTTCCCACGCCTGCGCTACATCTTCAACACGCTGGAGTCCCACCTGCGCATCGCCCAGGTGCTGCAGGAGACTTGGCGGCGCGAGCTGGGCATTGACGTCTCCATTGAGAACCACGAATTCCGCGTACTGATTGACAACCGTCGCAACGGGTCCTTCGATCTGGCGCGCAACGGCTGGGTCGCCGACTTCGCGGACCCGGTCAATTTCCTCGAGATTTTCTGGTCCCAGGCCGACAACAACGACTCTCACTTTTCCGACGAGAGATTTGATGAGTTGCTGCAGGCCGCCCGCGCCGAGCGAGACCCCGCCCAGCGTCAACTCATGCTTCAGGAGGCCGAAGCCTACCTGATGAAGCAGATGCCGGCGGCGCCAATTTATTTCTATACCCAGCCTTTCCTCTCGGCCACGCAGCTCAATTACCGACTCAACCCCATGGGCCAGTTCGATGCCGCCGCCCTGCGCTGGGAACGCCCGTGATCACTCACCCCAAGGATTCAACGATGACCCCCTCCACCGGCCTCTCCGAATCGCTCTTCGAGCGCGCCCGCCAGATCATGCCAGGCGGCGTCAACTCTCCCGTGCGCGCATTCGGCGGGGTCGGCGGCACCCCTCGCTTCATCCGCGCCGGCCGCGGCGCCCGCATGATCGACGTCGATGGCCGCGAGCTGATCGATTACGTCGGCTCCTGGGGGCCGCTGATCCTGGGCCACGCCCACCCCATGGTGGTTGAGGCGCTCCACGAGGCCATCGGCCAAGGCTCCAGCTTCGGCTGCCCCACCGAACTCGAAATCCAGCTGGCCGAGCTGCTGGTCGAGGCCCTGCCCTCGGTCCAGATGGTTCGGATGGTCAACTCCGGCACCGAGGCGGTGATGAGCGCGCTGCGCCTGGCGCGCGCCGCCACCGGCCGGCCCGGCATTATCAAGATGGACGGGTGCTATCACGGCCATGCCGATCATCTGCTGGTCAAGGCCGGCTCGGGAGTGGCGACCCTGGGACTGCCCGACAGCCCTGGCGTCCCGGCGGCCGCCACCGCCGAGACCTTCGTCGCACCCTATAACGACCTGCCCGCCGTCGAGGCGCTGCTGGACGCCCACGGTGCCCGCATCGCGGCCGTCGTGCTCGAACCGGTCGCGGGGAACATGGGCCTCGTGCCCCCTGAGCCAGGCTACCTGGACGGCCTGCGTGAGCTGACCCGCCGCCACGGCGCGCTACTCATCCTCGATGAGGTCATGACCGGCTTTCGCGTCTCTTGGGGCGGTGCTCAGGTCCTTTACGGCATCGAGCCCGACCTGACGGTCCTGGGCAAGGTTATCGGCGGCGGCCTGCCGGTGGGTGCCTATGGCGGCCGGCGCGACCTCATGGAAATGATCGCCCCCGCCGGCCCAGTCTATCAGGCCGGCACGCTCTCGGGCAACCCGCTGGCCATGACCGCCGGTCTGGCCACACTGCGCCTCTTGCGCGATGGCGACATCTATCGACAGCTCGACCGGCAGACGACGCGGCTGTGCGAGGGCCTGTCTGCGTCGGCACTCGAGGCGGGCGTGCCGATCAGCTTGGCTCGCGTCGGTTCAATGTTCGGCATGTATTTTCAGCCCGGGCCGGTCCGCAATTATGAGGAAGCGCGCCGCAGCGACACTGCCCGCTACGCCCGCTGGTTTCACGCCATGCTGGCTGCCGGGGTTTACTTCGCCCCCTCGCAGTTCGAGGCCGGCTTCGTCGGCGCGGCCCACGGCAATGAGGAGATTGACCTGACCCTCGCCGCCGCCCAGCAGGTCTTCACCGCCCTTTGAGCCCGTGGCTCCGCGCCCGCCCGCAGCGGCCCGGGTGCCAACTTAGCCATCGCATCCAGCCGATGCATGCGCTATGAATGAAGAGATCGCGGCCTTCGGCCGGCACGCGCCCTATTCCAACGCCCGAGTGTGACATGGACAGGATTCTGATTGAGGGAGGACGCCCGCTCAACGGCGAGATCACCGTCAGCGGTTCCAAGAACGCCGTGCTGCCGCTGATGGTCGCCTGCCTGCTGGCTGATGGCGTCAGCACGCTGCGCAATGTGCCGCAGCTGCGTGACGTTAAGACCATGGCCGAGGTGCTCGAAAGCCTCGGCGCCAAGGTCACCCAGGAGGGCGATCGGGTCACCATTGACGCCCGCGGCTTCAACGTCAATGAAGCTCCCTACGACATGGTGCGCCGGATGCGCGCCTCGGTTTATGTGCTCGGGCCGATGCTGGCGCGGCTGGGCCAGGCCAAGGTCTCGCTGCCGGGAGGCTGCGCCATCGGCCCGCGCCCGATCGACCTCCATCTGATGGGTTTTGAGGCCCTTGGGGCTCAAATTCGCATGGAGGCCGGCTACGTCATCGCCGAGGGCACCTCGATGAGGGGCGCCGAAATGAACTTGGAGGGCACCCACGGCACCTCCGTTGGCGCCACCTGCAACGTGTTGATGGCGGCGGTGCTCGCCCCCGGACGGACCGTCATCCGCGGCGCCGCCCGCGAGCCCGAGGTCAGCGAGCTGGTCCGCATGCTCAACCTGATGGGCGCCCGCATCAGCGGGGCCGACAGCTCCTCGCTCGAGGTCGAGGGCGTCGCTTCGCTCCGGCCGATCGTCTACTCGACCATCGCCGACCGCATTGAGGCCGGCACCTTTCTGCTGGCCGGCGCCATCACCGGCGGCGACGTCATGGTGGTCGGCGCGCGCCCGGACCACATGAACGCCCTGCTCGATAAGATGATCCAAGCCGGCGTCATTGTCGAGGTGCTCCCCGATGGCGTGCGCGTGCGTCCCGGCTCCGGCATCAACCCCACCAATATCCAGACGCTCCCCTACCCGGGTTTCCCCACCGACATGCAGGCCCAGTTCATGGCCCTGCTCTGCCTGAGCGGCGGTGAGTCGATCATCCGCGAGGGCATCTATCCCGAGCGGTTCATTCACGTGGCCGAGCTGATGCGGATGGGCGCAGATATCGAGATGGGCGTGGGCGAGGCTCGCGTGCGGGGGGTCGAACGGCTGCAAGGGGCGCCGGTGATGGCTTCGGACCTGCGCGCCTCGGCGGCGCTGGTGCTGGCCGGTCTGGCCGCCCAAGGCGAAACAGAGATTCTGCGCGTTTATCATATCGACCGCGGCTACGAGCGGATTGATCTCAAGCTGGCCTCCATCGGCGCCACCATCACCCGTGAGACCCGCGGCGCCCCAATGGTCTGAATCCAAATAACTCCAGCATGATGCGGCCAGGCCGCCTTGGAGACGGACGCGCCCTGGGCAGCCTGGGATGGATCGAGCAATAGCCGCGCGAGAGACGATCCATCCCACCGAGGTGGATGAATCAGAATTGATCGGCAAGATTTGGTTTCATCGGTGAGGTTGGCAGCGCCACCGTTGCCTCGAGCGTGCCAATTGAGATTTCCTCGCTGAATTCCGTCCACTCCCTGACGTATTGCGCCTGCAGCTTGCGCCCTTCCGATCCCGACAACATATTCAACGCACCGCGTGAGCCCAAATCCTTCTTGCCGGTGAGGGTGCTGGCGGCGTGCCTGGCCCCCTTTTCCTCCAGGCGGAGCGATTTGCTGCGCGCGATCCGGCCGCCCGCCGCGCCGCCCAACGCCCCGAGGCCAAGGCCGATCCCTGCCTCAATCCCGCCGGCCGACAGGGCCTGCCCGACATCGTAGGCGTATCCTCCCGAGCCAAGTCCGCTGCCGATGCCTCCACTGAAACCACCGGCGGCGCCGCCGGCTATTCCGCCGATTACGCCCTTTATCGTCGCTTGCGTCCCCGCCTTCATGCCCGTTTTGGCCAGTTGGGATGCGGCAATCCTGCCCACACCCACCGCCGCGCCGCCCCCCACCGCCCCCGTCACAGTGCCGATCCCGGTGTCGATTCCGATATCGGCCCACGTGCGAGCGTCCGAGAGACTCTTACCCTCGGCCGCCGCCGTGATCACCGAGGTCGTAAACCCGATCGCCGCCCCGATCAGGATCGCCGTCAGGATGAACTCGCCCGTCTCATCGATATAAATAATCGGGTTGTTGTCACAATAGGCGAAGCGGTTGAAGCGTTGCGGGACCTCGTGCGCGGTGACAAACAGGTCCGGCTTGCTGTAGCGCTGGGATTCGGCAGGCCCGCGGGTCAGGACATCGGGGCTGATGAACATTCCAACGAGCGGATCGTAGTAACGGGCGCCGTAGTAGAGCAGCCCCGTCGAATCATCCTCCTGGCCGGTGTAGGTATGGCGCAGGCCGAGAGAGTTGCCGCTGCGTTGATTCTCGATCAGCCTGCCAAAAGGCTCATAATCCATTTGTTGGGCCAAGGCTCCCGCCTGGTCGGTGATGAGCATCGAGGACCCCAGGTGATCGGTCATATAAAAAATCTTCTGCCCGTTGGGCTTGATCGTGCCGATCTTCCGGTTCCCAGCGATGATGTGACGGGTTGTGCCGGCAGCCGACACTTCCATCAGCTCGCCGACGTAGACAACGCTCTGCCCCGCCGGATCGGTTTTCTTGACCCGGCTGCCTGATTGGTCGTATCCGAAGGTGGTCGTGCCATTGCCGTCGCTCAGCGACCGTAGGCGTCCGAGCGCATCCCAGGTGTAATTGCGCTGCAAGTCGTTTCCGGCCACGGCACCCGCCTCGTTAATGGATCGAAGCATCCGGCCCGCGGAGTCATATTCGAAGCGGTGCGCGTAGACCGTCGGCGATGCGGCCTTGGTCAGACGGATGCTCCTGACCCCATGGACCGGCCGGTCCGCCTGTGGATCGAGCGAGTATTCGTAATCCGCCGAATAATCGGCATACGCCGAATTGAAGAAACGGCTGTTACGGGTCATCCGGCCCAGCGCATCATAGGAAAAACGATGGCGGGGGCGGATTTCGTTTCCCGCATCCGACCCCGACATCGTCGTACCCCAGGCGGTGGTCAACCGGTCCAGCGCGTCATACCGATATTGCATGTCGCCCGTCGGCGCAGGGCCAACCAGCTCCCGGATGCGCGTGATATTGGAATGGGCGTCGAAGGTGTACTGCATGCGTGACAGCAGGTTCGCACTCGACTCGGTCCGCAGCTCGGCCGTTCGCCCAATCCAGTCGAAGCTGTTGATGCGGGCGACCCCGTTGCCAAGAATCAATCTCTCGACCGTGTCGAACCGGCTCCTCTGCACGTCGGCCAGCCAGAGCTGTCCCGAATCGGGATCGCGGATCGAGTCGAGGGACTGGGTGATGGGGTCGTAGCCATAGGTCAGGCGCATTCCGTCGGGATAGCCCATTTCGGTCATCCGGCCGGCCAGATCGTATTGCGCCTGTGCATTATAAGTTATCCCGTCGATCGTCCGCCGCACGCGCACCGGCCGGCCCTCCGCATCGTATGAGTAGGAGACCTCGCATGCCGGCGAGTGGACGCTGGCCAGCCGGCCTATCAGGTCCATGCCCTCGCCAGTGTCGTAGCGGTAGACATGCTCGAGCGTGGCGGTTGTCCCAAGGTCGGGGAAACTCAGCCGGACCAGTCGGTCGAGCGCATCATAGTGGCGGTTGATTTCCACCCCGCGCGCATCGATCGAGCGCAGGAGGTTGCCATTAGCATCAAATTCATGGCTGGTAACTCCCGTGTCGGGATCGTTCAGTTGCGTCATCCGGCTCAGGGAATCGTAATGGATCCGCGTCACCGGATCGCGCTCGACAAAATCCGGATCGAAGCTGCGCCGGACATACTCCAGCCGGCCAAAGGCGTCATGGCTGTTGCGCGTCTGGCGCCCGCACGGATCGAGCGGCACGCCGACATTCCCCTCCTCATTGGGCTCCCACACCTGCGTCAGGTTGCCGAAGGCGTCCCATACCCGGCGCCGCTCGCTCGACCGGGAGTTGACCGAACGGATCGACAGCGGTGATTCATGAATCTCTTCCATGATGGCATCTGTGCTGAGCTGGCCGAGCTCCACCCGCAGGATCCACGACCGGGTTTGCCCCACCCTGGCCCACTGTTTCAACCCGTCTGTTTTTTCGAGATTGTCGTTTTCCATGAAGTTGAAGGTCCAATGCGCCTCGGGCGCCTCCGAAACCCAATGCGGGTGCGATCTCTTCCAGGCGATCCCCCGGTCATTGAATTCGATCACCGACCGGATCGGATCGCCCGCCCCGCGCTGGCCCAGCCCGAGTGTCTGGTATTCGCGCCCCAGCCCGTCGTAATGCTTTTCATTCCAAACATCACCGGTCGGTGTGTGGCCGATCGTGCGGACGCGGTTGGGCAGGTATACGCCCGCCTGCGTGGGTGACTCCTCCAAGAATCCATATTGGAAGCTCGTCACGGTGTGTCCAGTTGATCCCCGCTGCGCCGTGACGCGGCCCAGTCCATCGTATAGCGCCGTGCGGGTCCGGCCGTTGGCGTCGGTCAGGCTCAACAGGTTGCCAGTGCCGGGATCTATGGCATAGTGTTCAACGTGGCCAAGTGAATTGATCTCAGCGATCGGGAAGCTGCGATAAACAGGGTCGTATTTCGTGACCGTGCGCCGGCCGAGCGAATCAATCTTCCTGGTCCGGTTGCCATGCTCGTCATAACTGAGGCGCACGCTGGGATCGGGTCCGGTATCCAGCCCGCTGGTTTCAGCAATGCGCCGGTTGAGCCGGTCGTAATCATAACGCGTGGCCTTCAGCAGCTTGATCGCTTGGCCTTCGCGCGCGCCCGTGCCCAAGGTATAGAAGCCCGCGGTGTTGGTCAGGATTGGAACGTCCATCCAACTGCCCAACCGGCGATGTTCATATTGCGTCGACGTAATGATCCGGCCATCGGCGCCAGCCCCCGTATCGTTCACGAAGGTCGCGTCGATGCGCGGCTGGTCGAGATTACTGGCAACGAGCCGGACCTGCCCGTAATTGGTATTCTGTATCTGGTTGCCGCGGCCATCATAGAACTCCTCCCGCGCCGTTGTCACGATCTGGTCATCGCGCAGATCCTGCGGACTCTTATCATACTGCCCGCTGTATTCATAGGTTCTCGTCAGCGTGCAGGCCGGGGTCACCAGCGTCACGCCCCGGGGGAAATCAGCCAGCCCGAGCTTGGCATGCGTGTCGGTGAAAGTCTTCAGATGCAATGGATCATCCTCATGGATGACGACGCGGTAGCGGTGGCGGGTTTCCTTGACGAGCCGCGGTTCCGCCAGCAGCGTCGCCTTTTCATCCCTCGGCTTGATGATGGTTCCGTTTCCATCCCGATAGTCATTGCGATGAGCGACGTACTCGCGGGTGGACTTCACGCGGCCCCGGCGCGCAAAATCTTGGTAAAACTCGGTAATCGTGAAGTTGCCCGTCTGGGCGTCGATCGCCTTGACCTTGCCGAATCCACGAAATTCGCGATCCAGGTGTCTGCCCACACTGTAGCGATACAGCGTCGTTAAGGCCTCCCCTGATGTGCCCGCCCGGGTCGGATGTGCGGGATCGATGTTTTCGGGGCGCAATCCTCGCCGCGTGATGCTGGAAACCACGTGCCTGGTATAGGGCATATCGATATTGACTTCCAGTTGCCCCGTGACCGGTTCGCGCAACCGCATCCAAGCCTTGTTCGAGGGCGTATATTCAATATCGACCGTCCCGCCGATGCCGTTGTCGATCCGGATGAGCAAGTTGGGTGCGCTGGCGGCGGCCGCGCCGTTCTTGATCGCCGCGAGTCGAGGGGTGTTTTCCTCGTGCCGGATGATGTCGGCCAGACCGTCGCCGTTGAGGTCCATGATGCGCGTGCCGACATCCTTCCCCTGTGAGATGAAGACCAGCGGCGGGGACTCGTAGAAAATTGGCAGGCCGAAGTCGCCGGTCTCGATGAAACCCGCGCCGGTGTTGTATGCCGCCCGCCGGGTGATCGAACCGGAAACCTCCTGAAGATGAATCAGGTCGGCCAGTCCATCACCGTTGAGGTCCATCACGCGGGTGCCGATATCGCCGCCGCGGTTGATCCCCCAGAAGGCGAAGCGATAATCCACGGGCAGGCTCGGGTGTGCGTCATGTTCCGAGAACCAGCCTCCCATATTGAAGGCCACTCGCCAGTTGTGACGGCTGCTGTCATAGGAAACCAGGCGGACGATGTCGGTCAGACCATCGCCGTTCAGGTCGATCGGTTGCGTGCCGGTGTGGCCGTTGGCGGCCAGGAAGGTGTATGCAGTGGAGGGCAGGTTGGCCGTGACCTTGACGAAGCCGGCGCCGGTGTTGAGGGCCGCCTCGCGGATCCCGCGCGACTCGTCCAACCGGATGAAATCCTCCAGCCCGTCCCCATTCAGGTCCATGGTGTTGGTGCCGACGCCGGTGCCTTGGCCGTCCTGCGGTGTATAGACCACGAAAATCTCATTCGACGAGGGCAGCCCGGGCTCAACCAGGCCGCTTCCCTCCTGGAACGCGGCGCGGGTGTTCACCGCCTTTTTCTTCACATAGGCGCCGGTATGGGTCTTCTGCAGGTGGACCAGGTCGGCAAACCCGTCGCCATTGATGTCCATGATGCGCGTGCCGATGTCGCCGCCGCGATAGATCCCCCAGAAGGCGAACCAGAACGAGTGCGGCAGGCCGGGGTGCGACTCCACGCCCGTAAAGGAGCTTCCCTGGTTCAACGCCGCACGCCAGACGTAGCGTGCATCATAGCGCGATATCAGCCGCAGCACGTCGGGCAGCCCGTCGCCGTCATAATCCATGATTTCGGTGCCGGTGTGGCCGCTGGCGGCCTTGAAGGGATACTCGACCGGCGGCAGGGCGGTATCGCGCCGGGTGAATCCGCTGGCCAACAGCGAGTAATCCATCCTCACCGGCGGGAAGGCGCAATCGTCGGTCTCGCCCAGTTCCTGGATGCGTTCGAGGCAGGCAATGGTCCGGCCGCCCTGGATATTAAGGTCGTGATAAGCCAGCTCATAGCGGCGCACCCGGTCGGGATGGCCCTGATGGATTTCGCCGCGGTGCGCCACGGTCTGGGTGATGCCCGACAGGAAATGGTCCGAAACGATCGGGAACCCTGCACGATACGACTGGCGATAAGAGGCCCATGATTCGTTGCCCGAGCGACCAGTGATCTCCAAGGCAATTTCGACCATCGGCTCGACGCCGACGAAATTGTAGCGGATGCTGGACAGATATAAATTGCTGCTGCCGGTGGGCTTCTGATAGCCGTATTCGATTACATTGCCGCTGGCATCGGTTTCGCACTCAACCCCCCAACTGAAAATCCTGCCGCCGGGTCCGGCAATCACGCTGTCAACCGTCGCCAAATTCTGGTTGAACCATGATTTCTTCCCATCCTTCCACCAGATTTCCCAGCCGCCGCCGGCGGGGTTCGCCACGTCGGGGCGATGGATGAAGCGCGCGAAGGAGCCCGCTTCCAACTCGGCGTGATAGATGCCGCAGGTCTGTCCACCGATTTGCTCGGTGCCGGTGAAAACAAGTTCCTGTCCGCCGGCGGCTGTCCTGAAGATGTAGCGGTCGGGGTTGTCGAGCGGGGTGAAAGGATCGCCATCGTGCGGCGGGGGCGCCGAGGGATTGTGATAGCGGGGCACTCCGTCGGCGGTCCAGCGTTCAATTCGCCCCGGGTTGAGGTCCCACCCCTGGCCGAGCCATGAATGGCCGTTTGTCGAGCGATACACCAGCGTCAGGTCGGGCTGGAACCCGGCCCGCCCGGGCGGAACCTTGATCGGAATCGAGTATGAAAAGGACCCGCTGAAAGGGTCCGACTGGATCGACTCGAATTTGGAGCCCACCGCCGGCGGGCCCTGAAAGCCCAGCCCACGGCCCGAACTGCCCGCGCTCTGCAAAACAGCTGCCGAGGCGAGGCCGGCTTCCCGGCGTCGCTCGGACTGCCAGGCAAGATTGATCTGCATCTGGGTCGGGGTCAGCCGGCGAGGTGAATTGTCGCCGAGCAGCCCCGTGCCGGAGGCATGGCGGGTGGGATCCCGCGGATAGGCATCGTCACCGTCCAGCACGCCGTCCCCGTCGGTGTCGGGGTTGAGTGGATCGGTGCCGAGTGTGCGTTCTTGGCCATCGGTCAGGCCGTCGCGGTCGGTGTCGGCGAGCAGCGAGTCGGTGATGAACGGGCCGCCATAAGAATTGGTCCAGCCTCGATCCTCATCGGTGTTGGCTATGCCGTCCCCGTCGCTGTCGAGGGCGGTGCCGCCCGACAGCACCGCCGCGCCATCCACCCTGTAAAAATTAACCAAGTCCGAGTAGCCGTCACGATTGATGTCAAGGTCGTAGGCCTCGAGTGTCCCGACGAATCGATGGGGGTCCAGCGGGAAGTCGTCCAGGTGGTCGGGAGCGCCGTCCCCGTCCCAGTCGCCTCGGTAGTTGACCAGCGACACCACGTCGGCGACATCGAACCGATTATCACGATTAAAGTCGGCCTCCGCATGGGGATCGCGATCGGGTGAGGCTTTCCCTAGCAGCAGATCGGTCATGATCAAGATATCGAGGTCATCCAGATAGCCGTCCGCGTTCAGATCCCCGCAGGGATAGCTCGCCTTTGCCCCCCACGCCGGGACCGGCGGAAGTACGGCCATCAGGTAGATCAGGATCATGGAAACATGGGGGTTTCGAAAGCGCCGCATGTTATCTCTCCCTTGGTTGGCAAGATAACATCATGGAACTCATCATACGACGTGCATCTCAATGCACCGACTGCCGCGCCAAGCACTGCAAAAGCCACACTTCATCGACCAAATTTTTTCTGTACATCTCGAATTATGCTCCCGCGCCCCTTAGCTCACAAGGTAAAAATTTCGCGCCAGCGCACGAATGGACCGAGCGACTCCACCTACGGGTATGGGTATCGCGGCCTGGGGCCCCATATTCATGGTTGCGCGGTCACATACTTTGCGACGCAGAAAACCCCCGCGCCAACCCTGACGCGGGTTTCGCCTGCCTTCCCCGCATAATTGTAGTCGCTTAGTTTACGAGGTTGGTGCCGGGGACGGGACTTGAACCCGCACGCCTTGCGGCAGGGGATTTTAAGTCCCCTTTTACAGCCATGTAACTTCAATAAAATCAACGACAGCAGATTGCAGGATGTAAGATTAATGTAAGTAAGTTTATTTTTCGGCTCAGCGGCGGGTGTTGGATCCTGCCGATTTGGTTGTCGTTTTTCGGGGCGCGAACACACCTCGAAGGTGGGCCATGTCATCGGCCAGGTCAGCGATCTTGCGCAGCCGATCCAAGGTGATCTTATCGTAGTGCGCGCCAAGGATCGTGCCCTGCCGGTGGCCACAGTAGGCCTGCAGCTCGCCAAGGTCTGCGCCGGCTCCGCGCATCGCCGTCACGAAGGTCGCCCGCAGCCGTCGGCTGATGAAGTCGTCAGGTAGTTTGATGCTCGCCCCTTGCGCGCGCGTCAGCGAGTCGCTCAGCACTCGTGAGGCATAGTCCATCCCGAACGGTCGCCCCACGGCATTGAGGAACAGGTAGTCTTCGCCCTGGCGCAGGTGCTGCACAGTCATCTGCTCGATCCAGTTTGCCAGTGCCAGGCGCACCGTCTCGCCCACCGGCAAGGTGCGAACCGAGTGCTGGTTCTTAAGTCCATGAACCGGTCGCGCAGCTATCCGGATCGTGCCGGCCTTGAGGTCAACGTCGCAGCGGCGCAGGTAGACCGCCTCGCGCTGGCGCAGGCCCGTCAATCCCGACAGCACTGCCCAGCAGTGCATCATCGGCTCGTGCTCGCGCAGCCATGCCAGCAGCGACCGCAGTGAGTTCGGCGTCAACACCTCACCGCCGCCGTCATCCTCCACCTGGGGGCGCTTGAGCCGGATCACCCGCGCCACATCGCGTGGATAGAGGTCGGGATAGGTCTCGCACATGTAGCGGCTGACCAACTTGAGCGCGTGGATGCGCTGGCGCATGGTGTCGAAAGCAATGCCCGAGCGGCGGCAGTAGTCGGCGTAGCCCTGGGCGACGGCCTCGGTGACGTCACCCCAGCCCTGCACGCCGGGCATCTCGACCTCGATCCACTGCAGGAACTGGTTGAAGCGCTTGGCGTATTCCTGGCGCGTCCTGAGGTCGGCATCGCGCCGCCGGATCGCCTCCTGGCTCGCCTCATTGATCGTGTGCCCGGTAACCCCGCGCAGCTTCTTGCTGAAGCCCCGCCCGACCGTCAGCTCGGCATTAATGGTCTTGGCCGTGTCCAAGGCTTCCTTGCGGTCGGCCGCCGTCAGTACGCGCCGGATATACTTGCGCGTCAGCGGATCAGTCCAGGTGGCTACCCAGCGCCCGTCCTCACGCTCGCGCGCCTTCACAAGGCCCCACTCGAGGAACGGCTTCTTTGGCATGATGCTCAGCTCTTCCGGCCCTTGTCGCGCTTGCGGGCCGCGCGCATCTCACGCGCAAGCCGGGCCTCGTGGAGTTGCAGGCACGCCCCCGACAGCGGCCTGGTGTTGATCATCGGGATCCGCTGGTGGACCGCCAGCGCGGAGCGGAGGAAGTCCGCCCGGCTGACGCCGTTGTCCGCGCACACACGCGCGAGCTTGTCGTAGTCCTCCAGGCTCAGGAAGACCGTCACCGGCCGCTTGTTCTTGTCCTTGTGGATCGGGGTCGTCATAGGCGAACTATCATCCATTGGCGTGGCCTCGTCAAGAGAATTATAATCATGCTGACTCACTTCACATCGTCGGGGCGAAGCCGGGCCGTAGGGCCGGTGGTCTTGAGGTTGCCCCGGCGGGGGATCGGTCGCATGAGGTTGCTCTGCATTGGGGCCGGCGCATCGACCGACTCGCTGCTGTAGGGCTCGACTCGCGCAAGCGCTTCGATCAGCTCGCTGCCCAGAATGGCGTCGCGAAACTTACGCTTGTTGCGTAGCTTCGTGCGGTCGAGCAGGGTCGAGAGGTCCACAACCCCCCGCAGCCGCTCGCGCAGCCACGCCATCGGGTAGAGGGTCGTCGGCACGATGTTGAAGGGTTCGGGAGTATCATGCATATTCATCATTCACCCTGCGGCATCCTCGCGCGTGCACGCGATGCGGAACCTTCCCGGCACCTTACCCTTTGTGCGGCTTCCCTGCTTCGCGCGCGCGTGGGACATCAAACCTTGTATCAACCTTGCAAGAACCACTATTAGCTACTCAGCCCGGTGCTTACCTGCTGCAGCCATTTCATATCGCCGGAGCCGACCAGCGGTTCGAGCTGGGATACTTCAATGATCTGGATCAGGCTGCGTGCCCACTGCACTTTATGCTCCTGTGGCCAACGAGCGAAGCCCGGCTCCTCGCCGATGCTCATCACTCGGACCTCATCCTGGATTTCCTCGACCAGCAGGATGATCGGCAGCACCTCATCCTTTTTGGCCATTATGTCCATCCCCAGCTGACGTGCTGCCTGCGGGCCGCGGATGATCAGCCGATCCCCGGCAGTGCTGAACCTCAGTCCTGCCTGTATCCCCTGGTGCAGGATCCTCATGACGTCAGCTCGAATTCTCCCTGCTCGGGCTCAGTTGGTTGTGGGTCATCGGGCATGTCATCTGGGTCCACCCGCTTAGGCTGGACAGAATGGACAAAATTGCCGGCGACGGCTGGCGCCCCCTGAAGTTCATGGACAGAATGGACAAAATCCCCCGCAGCGGCCGCGGTGGCCGGCTCCTCGCGCCGGAGCGACGGATGGACCGAGTAGAACTCCGAGCGCCGCCCTGGTCCGCCACGCTGATCGTCGAACGGCACCAGGTATCCGTGATCAACCAGCAGGCCGAGCGCCGGCGCGAGGTCGCGAACGGTCTTGAACCGCCCCCGCGTCACCCGGTGCAGGTCGCGCTTGCTGACCATGGGCTGACCGAGTTGCGTCAGGTGCTCGAGCAGATAGCGGGCTTCATCCACGTCGGGGTCGGCACCCATCTCGGCGTGTGCGGCCTTGGCGTGCTCGATCAAGTAGTGCCCAAGAGTGATCGCCCGCCGCATGGTGTCCGCCGAGACGACCCCGAACTTGCCGAAGTTTTCGTGGGCATGATCGGCCATGTGGAGGATGCCGGCGATGCGAGCCACGGCACCGGCCAGCTTGCCGGCCCAGTCCGCAATGTTGGCCAAGGCACCGCTTGTTCCGAGCTGCGGCTCCAGCCAGGTCGAGAAGTCGTTCAGCAGCACCCGAGCGTCACGCCCCACCATGAGCTCGCGCTCAATGTAGTGGCCTTGGGGGTCACGCTCGAACTCCAGCTCGAGCAGTCTGCGGATGTTCATCCGATACGCCTCGGCCAGCTCCCGAGGGAGGGCTGGCGGGTCGATCATTCTCAAGCCGACGGTGCTGACGGGAAGGCTGTAAAGGAACCGTGCCAGCAGACCCAGGCTGCGGAAGTCCTGATGCTTGACCAGGCCTTGGATCACTCCTGGTTGAACTGTCAGCACGAGGGTCAAGGCCGGTCGATCGATGCTTTCCGACGCCCTATTCATCCGATCGACGCGATGTGAATCGCCCGCATGACCCTTCAGGAAGAACTCAATGTTGATATCCCGACTGTAGCGCCCGCCAGCGATTTGGAAAATGCCTCCCTCAGCACTCAACACGGCCATACGGCCGCCGTGCGCCTGTACGAGGGAAACCAGTTTTTCCACCGTGACGTCATCGGCAAACAGACGAGGGGAGACGGGCACCTCGAAATTCGCCAGCTCGAGGGCGGCATCCTCTGCCTGTCGCATCAGCTCTTCCTGCTGTTCGCGCGGGGCTTTGCTGGCCTTCTTTGACAGCTCGGCGAGCCGCGCCTTCAAGATTGCCTGCTGGGCCCGCGCTCGCTCAATGTCGGGCGCCATCTGCCGCGCCGCATAGTTCTCATATTCCAAGACCGGACGCGTGGCCTCCTGAAACACCGCGCTCTTGCGGTTGCCTGGCGCCAGCACCACCACGAGGTATAGGTTGAGGGGCTCGCTCCAGCTCGGATGGATCTTGATGCGCAGTCGACGAGCGAGAGCCAACGAGATCACACCGAGTACGACCATGCCCGGCAGATCTGGCGGAGTTTGTGTGGCGACGGCGACTGCTTTCACATATCTCCCCAGCCAGGTCGGGAAAATCTCGATGGGAAAGGGCGGCACCTTATGCTGGTCGATCGGCGTCGGGTCCGGCCACGGCTCGGGCGGCGGTTCCTGCGAGCTTTCGGCCGTCGCCCGGTTCAGCTCCTCATGCGTCAAAAACTGCATCTTCTTTTACTCCTTGTAACCAATCTGTGAGATCTTTTCCCGGCCATGCCGGGCTGGGTGGTAGCCAGCGGGCGGCGACGCCCAGCTCCTGCAGTCGGCGCGCCATGAGCGGGGCGGCTTCCAGCCCTGCCGGGTCGCGATCGTAGAGGACGACGACCTGCTTGAACCGCCGTAGCGCCTCGGCCTCGTCCTCATGAACCTTACAGATGTTCTCGCCGGCCACGGCAATCGCCGGGATGCCGTGCAGGATCGCACTCATCAGATCTTTTTCGCCCGCCAGCACGTAGAGTGGTTGATTGAGATCGAAGCTGTCGACACGGTCGATCCCGAGCAGATTGACGGGCCCATAGCTCTTGGATTTTGCCGCCGGGCTCGCCACCCCACCTTCATCGATGACCTGTGGCCATTCGTCCCTGAGCTCGATGAACCGCACCTTCACTGCGCCGGTTGGCTCTCCCTTGGCGGTGCGGAAGGGCAACACGATGGCTGGCCGCTTCACTCGCACGTCGTGGTCATACCAGGGCAGCGTGCCGCAGATCCCCTGCAGCCGCTCGAGGGCCTGTTCGATGGTCATGCCGGCCGGCATCGCGAGCTGCTCGAGGATCCATGCGCGGTGGCGGCCGTCATGGCGCCAGTGCCACTGGGCTTGGAGCCAGTCGACAGGTCTAAGGCTGGGTTTGCTGATGTGTGGGCGTCGGTCGGGCTGGGCGCGAAACTGGATCGGCGAAGGGAAGAAGGGGTGCTGGCCCAACCGGATCCCATCCCCCGCCGGATAGCGGCAGGCAGACTTGGTGATATCGCGCAGAAACCGGCGTTCCAAACCACGCCGCTCCGGGTGCGCCCGGATGTGATGGAAGATCTCGTCGAACTCCCACCCCATCGCGCGCAGCCGGCAGGCAAGCTTGAAGAGGGCGCAGTTTCGGCTGTTGTCTCTCATGCCACCCCGCCCTCCGGCCCGCTCTGCTTCGCCTTGCGCTGGGCATTGATTCGCCGCGCCTGCTCGCGGCGGCGCTCAATCTCCTCGGGTGCCAGGGTCAGCCGCTTCCGCCGGTGGGCCCCCAAGACCTTCAGAGCCGTGATCGCCTCCTCCCGTGTGCTGAACTGGAAGAGCGCGATGAACTCGCGATCACCGAGCTGGGCGAGCTGAAGGCCCGGCAGCTTCGTCTTGAGCACGTTGAAGACCCGCTCAGGGCGCCGCGCCTCAAGCCATACCCCCAGGGCGGTCGCCGAGTTGGCGTAGACGAACCCGCGGCGGCACGGGATCTTCGGATCCCGCAGCTCGTCAAAGCGGACGATGAAGTCGTCGCGGAACTGCTCGAGCATGACATCCCTCCGGCCTGGATGAGCCGGAGGAAAGAAAAAGCCCCCGGACTCCTGTCACCAGGTTGGCCGCCGGGGGCACGGCAGGGAGCGCCGTTACGAGACTTGGATCGCGCTTTCCCTATCCGTGCGCCGGGGCCAACCGGCGGCGCCGTTCGTGGCGCAGGACAGGGTGATAACATGGCCGCAAAAGGAGCAGCAATGGGCTGGGGACATGTAGGGAAATCGTGAGGCTGCCGCGATGCTCAGCAGCATTTTCCTTGCGGAATAAATACATGAGACAAAAGTAATCTTTGGGGATATCGCATGGCCCGACTGCAGCAACCAGGCCGGCCAACTCAGGGTAGTCGAGCGGCCTTGGCGCCTCCCATCGCCAAACCGGCCGATATCACCCTGACTTCGAAAGCCAACTTCTTGCCGCAGCGCTCGTCGGGACCAGTTGGTCCTCGTCAAACAGTTGTTGGCGAAAGAGGAAGACAACATCATCAATGGTCTTGCCGCTATTCGAGGGCTGCGCCTGGAACTGCCGGATTGCATCCCTGTATAGATGGGCAAGGTTTGGTGATTTATTACGCTTTCTGCCAGCTGCCATGGCCGATTTTTCCGCCCGCTGCTCTTTCAGCTCCTTCACCACCGCCACCATCTCAGCATCCAACCACGGCCCCAGCGGATCCAACTCATCCGCGCGCTCAATCAAGCATTTTAGAAGAGCCCTCCTATACCCAATTCGGCGGTTCAGTTCGTTAGGCTTCATATATTTTTGCCTTTCCGTCAATTCCTTTCCGGCATTCCTCCACATCGTCAGAACCTGCTCCACTGACAGGTTGACCACTTCCCGATGAGCATCATCCTGCCCCCAAAGAAGCTCGAGTTGCAGGTCCCATTTTATTAGGTCCCGATGAACCCGCTGGGCCCTTTCTTTGGTAGGTTTGGGGATGGTGGGTAGCGGACAATTGATAAGAATATTGGCAATATTTTCCAAGCTCTCGCAAAGTATAATCCGCTCCTCGCGATTGAGGACACTTTTCACGGATTTTAAATCGAGAGCATCGCTTAAATAGTTAAAGTATTTAATGAACTCTATTGGGCATGATTGCCAGGTTTTTTCCCAAAAGGCACGGCATGCTGAAGCACGTAGTTTATGGGCATTGCCGCAAATGGGAACGTAGCAGTATTCCAATTTCGTAATTGACTCAGACAATTTTGCATATTTCTCAGATTTTGCCAAGCTCTGACCAAGACGTCCGAGATGATGATTGGCACGTGGGCGATGCGTAAAGGTCCGTTTCTCAGCGTGTACAAATATGGATGCGGCCAACTTTTCGGTCTTATGAGTGTCCATAGACAATCGCTCATTTCCCCTGCTATAGCTTTCTCCAGCGTGGTATAGGTGACGAGAACCTCTCCCCAGCGTGTCTTTGCGGCATCCACAAAATGAAGGGGGTGTAGTTTATCTAAATATTCTATATTGAAGTCCTTTAGGGACGGTGTTGGATTTTCGAATTCTAATGGTTGATGCTGACAAATAAGCAGGTCATTGTATTTCTCGGCCGCATCGGCGGCGGTCTCAATTGAATCAACAAATTTGGGGATCACGCGACGATTCCTTTCGGCTGGGCGGACATACCGGGGTCCAGCGAGCGCATTTTACCCCAGCATAAATACCTGATTTCAAGTGGTTTACGCCAGAATCAGCGAGCAAATGGGCCGGAATTTGGCCTGGCCCCGCAGCACACCATCGCAGGGGCCGGAACTGTGGACAAAATTGACAAAAATTGGCGCATGCTGCCGCCCCAGCCGGTCGCTGGGTAAGGGGCGGGGATGCCCATCGGTGCGGAAGGCCTGAGCAGATATCATATCACCGGCGCATACCATAGCTCGCTTATTCCCCGCCGGCCGCACGAGCAATCCCCCGGCAGCACATGCCACGGCCCCGCCCGCGCAGTCGGACTTTCATTATTTACGGTCATACTGCATGGGGTTGGAGACACCGCGCTGGCGGGCGAACATCAATTCTAGGTCCTCTCCGGTACGGGACGCATTAGTCGGGTTGAGCGGGTCGCGCAGGCGCGGCAGATCAGCGGCCGCTTGAGCGGATGCGCGCAAGCGTGGATTAATCGTCATCGTCGGGCGAAATGGCGTGCGCCAGATTTTCGCCCCATGTCACCCAATCGAGGATCGGGTGCTTTTTCATCATGAAAGAGAATTCGTCGTCGCCTTCTTCCCATTCGACAGGCTCATTTTCGTCTCGGGGGAATTCGAGGAAGAACATGTTCCGAGCCTGCCGCTCGTTCCAGCGCCCACTGTCACGGATACGTTCGAGGGTGGCGAGGACCGCCTGGCGCTCCTCGGGGTCGGGAAAGTCATACTTGCTCCCGCTGCCCATGTAGCACAGCTTCTCCAGGAGGTGATCGACATGATGAGGGCGATCTGGCGCTGTCGGATCTTCGATCAGCCACTGCGCTGCCATCTCGGCGTAGCGCACCTGCTCCGTCGTGGCCAGGTTATAGATGATGGAGGCTGCGCACGAGGCCACGAGCCAGTCTTCGCACAGTTGAAGATTGAGGGTTATCTGCGCCAGTCGAGGATCGTATTTGGCCGGATCGTCTGATTTTATATCCCACCGGCCCAGATGCCAGGAGAGCGCATCCAGAACCACCGCGAGTCGGGGATCGCCCAGCCGCGCGTCGGCGGGATCGGCAGGAAAGTACCCAAGCTCTACCAGGCGGTCGTAGGGCAAAGTTTTGGGAGACCCGCACATCAAGGCGTTAATGGCCCGTTTAAAATCCATGTCGTCGAGTGGGTAGTCGCGCACAGCCTTCTCAATCATGGCTACATCGGCCGGCGGGCCTCCCGCCATGGCGACAAGGTTGGCGCTTTTGATCACAATCCTGGGGTCATTGCCGAATCGCTCGAGTATCGGGCGCAGGTTGTCGAGCCGCCGCGAGGCATCGTGCGGATCATCGTCAATGGCATAGGAACCAAGCGCATCCATTGCCATCTCGACCTCATCGTAGCTCCCCGACCGGCCGACATCGAGTAGCGCCTGATATGAACGTTCGCCGGCAGTCCAAGTCAGCCAGCAGATGTTGAGCGCGTTCTCCCGCACCGGCTGCGATTCGCTATTAAGCGCCCGCGCTAGCAGCCAATCCGTGATGCCAAAGCTGACCTTGGCGTAGAGGGGAAATTCGAGATTATTGTCATATTTTAGCCTGTATTGGATCCGCTCGTGGAGGGTGACCGGAAGCTCGGACCACCAGCGAGCATGCCATCGTGGCAGGTCGAGCCGGGGCAGGATATGCAGACCGAACCAGGCGGGACCGACGAGGAAAAAGAGTCCAATCAGCAACACCACACAGACGGCCAGCTGGAGCTTTTTCCAAATCGACAGGCGCTTGGGCGGAGCCGGCCGGCGGCGGCGGTGGATGCGCCAGCCGGTATGCGCCAGCCCGCCGAGCGTCAGCGGCCAGAGGATCGCCGGCCACGGGATACGGCCATCGTTGATGTTGGCGGAGTCGGCGGTAAGCGCAGTCAGACAGTCGCCGACGCGGTCAAAGCGCGAGCAGAAGGACGGGAACTTGTCGGGCGCGATCGGGCGGCGAAACTCGGTAGCAACCAGCACCGGTGCCCAATAAGCGGATGGCGTCGGCTTGAGTTGATAGCCTTCGACCCACGGTGCCACGTCATATTCATATTTGAGCCGGCGCAGGCGCACGCCGACAATCCCCCACTGACGCTGGGCCATCACCGGCAGGCAGAAGCGTGGGTCTTCCCGCATCGGCGGTGAGTCGGGCAGGGCTGCCAGCCAGTCGCGCGTCGCCTCCAGTCCGGCGTGCGGGAAACCGTCGGGGAGCGGCTCGCCAATGGCGAAGTCGGCGGGGATGCCAAGCTCGAGCAGCGCGAGCGCCGCAAGTCCGCGCGCACGTTCGGCCTGAACGGCAAGTTGTTCGTGCATGCCGAACTCGGCGGGCAGTTGCTCTCGCAGATAATCGTAAGCCAGCGCGAGGCGCCAGTAGACGATCGGCGTCGGCTCGCAACCGAACTGCGGCCCCAGCGGCAGTTCGGGCTCCTGTTCCGGAAGGATACCCATGTAAATCGGCTGGATGCGCATGATATGGCTCTCGCGAGTGGAGACCAATGCCGCGCGGAAAGTTTCGGCCATAAAGGCGCGGTAGAGTTCGGTTGCGCGCAGCTTGTTAGTGAGGAGCTCGATGGCGTGGTCGCGGCGCACGAGCGGGGCGAGCGCATAAAGCTTGTGGTCATACCAGCCGCTGTCGGAGCGCGGGGTCAGGTCGAGCCGGCCCGAGCGCACCGACTCCGTCAGCTCGCAAAGCCATTGCAACTCGTCGGGTGGAGGTCCAGCGCCGAAGGTGGCGTAGTAATGCTCGTTCTCCGGCGAGCGCGCGGCGGGCAGGAAGTGAACACCCGCCTGAGGCAGCGGGCCGTCGGGCCGCAACAGGTGGGCCGTCTCCGCCGGATTGTCCAACACGTCATAAACCGCGTTGATCTGGGCAAGCCGCTCGCGCAGGTCGGGACGCTCTTCAAGCAACTCCAGCAACACCTCGGCCGCTGGTGGCTCGAGCAATCCCGTGAGGAACCGCTGCGTCGTGAACATCCGCGCCAGTTCCTCGCTGCGCGCATAGCGTGGTGCGACGGTCGATTCGTTGAATCCGCGACCAGCCGAACGCGCGCCGGACCTGAACTCGCTGATAAGTTGCCGCGCCTGGCGAGCCACCGCGTCGGGGAAAACTGCTTCCTCGCGCCGGTCCGCCAGTACCAGTGCGGCGGCGACGAATGCGCGCGCTTCAGCCGCGGGCCGGTCCTCCCGCTCCGCCAACGCCGCGTCGAGATCCTCGAGCAGCTCGACGCACAGCCGGTTGACCCCAAGCTGGACCTCCTCGAGCAGCGCGTCATCCTCGCGCTTAAATGTGTGGTGGATCATGCTCGCCGACGGCAGCAGCGGCAGCCCCTCGCGCCGCGCGTGCTCGATCGCCTCATGAAACGAACCGAACAGCCGCTCGCTCTGCCGGTCGCCGGAATCGACATCCGCGACGAACATCGCCCCGCGGTTGTCAATTCGGATGGTGCGCCCGTCGGGCAGGCGCTGCTCAAATGCCGTCGGCGTGCTGCCGCCGACCGCCATGGACATGAAAGCGTAGGGATCATAGTTGCGGTGCGTGCTCAGCCACGGCTTCGCCCAGTGGTAAAGCCACCACATGCCGGCGATCAGCCCGATCTGCAGCAGGATCGTCAACCAGAAGAAGCCGGTGTTCACGATCCGAAGGGCATAGCTCATCGTCCGCCGCGCCGGGATTGTCGAAGCTGGATCCGCCATCATCACCTCCAACGCCCGCCGTTCATCCGTCACCAGAAGAATATGTCAACTTTATCCAAATGACCAGAAGACCCGCCTGTCGCGGCAAACCCTGATCAGCCGGGGCGAACCTTCTCCTGGTTATTATCAGCACGGCCTGGTAGTAAATTATGGTCGATACCTTCGAAGGAAATTAATGAACATGAAGCGTGGACTCTATGACCTGGTGATTGACCGGCGGCTGGATCAGCAGTTGGAGCGGGTGGACCATGACCGGGTGGCGGTCCAGAGGGCGAAGCTGGATCCGGGCGATAGCCACGCGTTCCTTGCGCAGCATCTGCTTGGGCTACTGGCGGCAAGCCTCCGGTCGGTTGATGGTGAGCAGCGGCTCGAACGGCAGATCGAGCTATGCAATAGAATCGTGGAGCTGCTGGCAGAGCAGGCGCCCAAGGCACAGCTCGGGAAGGAACAGGCCATTGCCGTGCGGGCCGAACGGTTGCTGGCGATCCTTGATAAGCCGCAGATTGACCGCGAGGCGGCGGTTGAGCGGCCGGACTCGCCGCTCGCGATGGCCTGCCTGCTGACTGGCACGCGGCTGGACCCCAGCCTTGTCTCGCAGCTGCGCAAGGAGATCGCTTCGGCCGACCAGCTCGACATCCTTTGCTCGTTCATCAAGTGGAGCGGCATTCGGATCCTCGAGGAGCCGCTGCGCCAGTTCACCGCCCGCCCCGGCGCCCGGCTGCGCGTGATCACGACCAGCTACATGGGCGCCACCGATCTGAAGGCGATCGACTTCCTCGCGGGGCTGCCCAACACTGAGCTGCGAGTCTCCTACGACACGCACCGCACGCGGCTCCACGCCAAGGCCTACCTGTTCCACCGCGCCACCGGATTCGGCGCGGCGTATATCGGCTCGGCCAACCTATCGCAGGCCGCGCTGACTGAGGGGCTGGAGTGGACGATCAAGATCAGCCAGCACGAGCAGGCTTACCTTTTTGACAAAGTGCAGGCGACGTTCGAGACCTACTGGAACGACCACGAGTTCCAGCCCTACGATGCGGAGCAGCGCCCGCGCCTGCAAAAGGCGCTCCAGGATGAGCGTGCAGGAGACGATGAAGCGCCAGCATATTTCTTCGATCTTGCGCCCCATACCTATCAGGAGGAGATCCTGCAGCGGCTCGAGGCCGAGCGTGAGCTGCAAGGGCGCAAGCGGCAGTTGATCGTTGCAGCCACCGGGACGGGTAAGACGGTACTGGCGGCCTTTGACTTCCGCCGCTGGCGAGAGCGGCGTTGGCGCGAGGGGAACAAGCGCGACTTCCGGCTGCTTTTCGTGGCGCATCGCGAGGAGATCCTGCGCCAAGCGCTTCACACCTTCCGCAATGTGCTGCGCGATGCCAATTTTGGGGAGATGCTGGTCGGCGGAGAGACGCCCACGAGCCACGACCACCTGTTCGCGTCGATCCAGAGCTTCAACAGCAAAGGCCTCACCGAGGCATTGCCGCCGGAGCACTATGATTACGTCGTCATCGACGAGTTCCACCATGCGGCGGCGCCGAGTTATCGGCAGTTGCTCGAGCACGTCAAGCCGATGGTGCTGCTGGGGCTCACGGCCACGCCGGAGCGCATGGACGGGCTAGACGTCTTCGGCTGGTTCGACAACCACCTGAGCGCCGAGATCCGCCTGCCCGACGCGATCAACAACCGCCACCTCTGCCCATTCCAGTATTTCGGCATCTCCGACAATGTCGACCTGAGCGGGCTCAAGTGGCAACGGGGCTGCTACGATGCCGGCGAGCTCAACCGGCTCTACACCGGCAACGACATGCGCGCGGGCCTGGTCATCGACAAGGTGCGCCAGATCGTGACCGATGTGGGCCAGGCGCGTGGCCTCGGATTCTGCGTCAGCGTCGAGCACGCCCACTACATGGCGCGCAAGTTCAACGAGGCTGGCATTCCTTCGGAGGCCCTTGACGGTCGTTCGCCCGACGACATCCGCCACACCGTGCAACAGCGGCTCCTGCGGCGCGAGATCAACTTCATCTTTGTTGTTGATCTCTACAACGAGGGCGTCGACATCCCGCAGGTCGATACGGTCCTGTTCCTGCGCCCAACGGAAAGCCTGACGATCTTCCTGCAACAGCTCGGCCGCGGGTTGCGGCTTGCCGATGGTAAGGACTGCCTGACCGTACTCGACTTCATTGGTCAGGCCAACAAGAACTACCGCTTCGACCACAAGTATCGCGGGCTGCTGACGGACCGCGGCCGGCGCCTCGATCGCGAGATCGAGCAGGGCTTCCCCCACCTGCCGCTCGGGTGCTCGTTGCAGATGGAGAAGGTCGCTCAACGAATCGTGCTCGAGAACATCCGGCAGTCGCTGCGCCTGGCGCCCGGCCAGCTCGTGAAGCGCCTGGCGACTTTCGAGCAGGAGACAGGGAGAAAGCCGACGCTGGAGCGTTTTCTCGATGCTTTTGACATGGAGCTGGATGACATCTATCGGCGCAAGCTGACGTGGGCACGGCTGCAGGTTCAGGCGGGTCTGCGCGAGGAGTTTCAGGATACGGACGAGGGAAAGCTGACGGCCGGCATCCGCCGCTTCGCTCATATCAGCAACCCGGGGCAGATCCAACGGCTTCAGCGTCTGCTTGAGCTGCATGATGAGCCCCTCAGCGCGGCGTTGCAGGATGAGGTGAATCATCGCACGCTCATGATGCTGCACTTTTCACTGTGGGGGAAAGACTGGCTGCCGGCGAACCTCGAGGAGACGCTTGGTCGGCTACGACGAAACCCGACCATGCTGGTTGAGGTGCGGATGGTGCTCGACTGGCGCCTGGGCCAGGTGCCGAGCGTGCCGCCGGCGCTGGACCTGCCGTTCCCCTGCCCGCTCACGCTGCACGGGCTCTACACGCGCGACGAAATCCTTGCCGGCCTGGGGCACTGGACGCTGGAGTCGCAGCCGGAGATGCGCGAGGGGGTGAAACACCTGAAGGACCTGCCCGCAGATCTGTTCTTCGTCACCCTCAACAAGACCGAAGGCGAGTTCTCCCCGACGACGATGTATGAGGACTACGCGATAAGCGAGAATCTGTTCCACTGGCAGAGCCAAAACAATACAGCTGGCGGGTCTCCTGCCGGGCAGCGCTACATCAACCACGAGAGCCTCGGCAGCCACGTGCTGCTCTTCGTGCGCGAGTCGAAGAAGCGCAACGGCCTCGCCTGCCCCTTCTATTTCCTCGGCCCCGTCCGCTACGAAAGCCACACCGGCTCACGCCCCATGAGCATCACCTGGCGCCTCGCCCACCCCCTCCCCGCCCACCTGCTGCGCCAGACCAGCAGACTGGCGGTGGCGTGAGCATAAATCCAGGTGCCACTTGTAGCCCTACCGAAGACGCTAACTGCACATACATCTGCACATTTAGCTTGACTACCGGCCTGACATGCAGCACAATCTGCACATAAGGGCATGGAGGGAGATAGCAGATGGCACGCTTTACCGAGGGGGAGATGGAGGTCATGAAGATCCTCTGGGAACACGGCGAACTCAAGCCAGCCGGGATTCAGGAGCTTCATCCGCGCCCGATCAAGAACCCGGCTTTACGTTCTTATCTGAAGATCCTGGTGGAGAAGGGACACGTGACGCGTCGGCGTGTGGGGAAGGCCTTTTATTACCGTGCGCGCACCCGTCGCGAGACCGCCTACAGGTCAATGCTGCGCCAGATCGTCCAATCCTTCTGCGGGGGTTCGACCGAGGCTTTCCTCTGCAACCTGATCCGCGAGGAAGACTTGAGCGAGCGGGAGTTGATTGAGCTGAAAAAAATGGCCGATGCCGCGGCCGAGGGTCACGGCGGCACCCCGAAAGGAAGTGAATGATGAGGTCACATTATCTCTTCGACACGCTGGACGGCCTAACGCGATTGGTGCCGGGGTGGCCATTTCACCTTCGCATCACCTTGCTGCTGGGGTTGGCCTGGCTGCTGCATCTGGCGCTGGCGTGGGGCAATCCGCGCTGGCGGGTGGCATTGTGGCGTGCGGCGGGGTTGGGCTTGCTGCTCGTGCCGCTGCTGATGTGGGGCGCTCCGCCGATCCAGTGGCGCGTGGGCACGGCCCCTCCGGCGACGGCATCGGAACAGATTCATGCTCATTCAGAACAGATTTCGGCGTCGGACTTTGCGCAGCGTGCCTCCTCCGATCGCTTTGCCGCAGACGATGCCGTGCAGACGGTCGTTGCGCCGGTTGTGTCGCCCGATCCGCTCGACCGTCTGAGTGAGCACCGTTGGGCGGTGCTGTGGCTTGTGGGATCGGTGCTGGTGCTGGCGCGGATGGGAATCGGCTGGCGGGCGATGTGTCGGCTGGTCGCCCGTTCACAAACGGCGCCCGCAGCGCTGCAGGAGCTGGCCGAGGACGTGGCCCGCGAGCTTGGTTGCAGTCGCCGCCTCGGCGTGCGCGTCTCGGACGACGCCGCGGCGCCGCTGATCGCGGGGCCCTGGCGTCCCGTCATCGTGTTGCCCCGGCGGATGATCGAAAGCTATGACCGGCCGCTGCTGCGCGGCGTGCTGGCGCATGAGTTCGCGCACTGCCGCGGCGGTGATCTGTATTGGTCGATGGCGCTGCACCTGTTGCGTGCGGCGCTTTGGTTTCACCCACTGGCCTGGCGCGTGCCCGCGGTGCATGAGGCCGCCTGCGAGCGTACCAGCGATGCCGTCTCGGCAGCCTGCATGGGCGACGTCGATAAATATTCCGGCCTGCTGGCGCGGGTCGCGGTGGAGATGTCGGTCCGAATGACAACCAGCGCCGCAATCCCGATGGCGCGCCAGGCCGACGTGAGCCGTCGGCTGCGACTGCTTCAGCATCGGCTATTCGACAGGCCGCTGCCGCGCCGCCAAATGGTTTCAGTTGCCATGCTCGGCTTGGCCGGGTTAGTGCTGGTCTCAGTCGTGCGGATCGTTCCGGCGGAGCCGGGCGTCGAGGGAAAAACAGCAGCCGTCGCGGCTCCCGAGTCGTCGATCCCGACCAATATCGTCCAGGTGAGGGTGGTGAATGAGGATGGCCAGGCCGTCGCCGGTGCACGGGTCGAACCCTATGCCCTTCGCATGAGAGACGACATGGCCAGCCACTATGGGTGGAATCCGGCTGACCACGGCGAGGCTATTCCCGTGCAGACGGATTACAAGGGGATGGCGCGGGTGGCATATCCGCAATACGTTCAGGAAAAACTGGAAACGGGTGCCATCAGCATAAAGATCTCGCATCCTGAATATTGCGCGGTGAATGAGTCATCGTTTCTAGTGGACGGCAGCGATGAATCCATTACCCTCCCGCGAGGGGCGACGCTCATCGTTGCGGGATTGATTGATGGCCGCAGGATTCAGCAGGATCTAGTCCCTCAGCTGACCCGGCACAATGATTTTGATTGGCAGGCACTTCCCAATGACTCCCTGGTAATCGACCGGGTCACCCCCGGCGAACACTACCTGCGGCTGGTCTTGATCGCGGAGCAGGACCGGGGTCCAATCTACTTCAGCGATACGGTGCGGTTCCAGGCAGAGAAAGCTCAAACGCATATCTTCGACCTCGAATTGAGACCGGGCCTGACGTTGGTGGGCCGGCTGGATGATTCCGTGCCGCGCCCTATCAGGAATGGAAGCGCGATTGTCACATCCTACTCCGCCGAGACAGACCTTGAAACCCGCTTCCCTTCGGATGAGGGTCGCCGGGATCTCGGCTGGCGAGCCCGCCAGCCGATCGCTTCTGATGGCAGCTTTGTATTTGAATCACTGCCGCCTGGCAAGCTGGAAATCATCGCCAGTTGCGAGGGATATGTATCCAGGAGTGCGTCTGAGGAGGGATATGCCACCATGGTCGAACCGCAGCGCTTCCTGTTCGGAGAATCAACAGGCCCCATTGAACTGGTGATGATTCCGGCAGCCAGCGCCGAGGTTACCGTACTCGATGACTTGGGGCAGCCCCTTCCGGATGCCCGCGTGGCCTTTTCGCCCAACGTGCAGTGGGCGCGGAGCAGGTCGACGCTCTTTATGGCCGACAGGGACAGCGAGGAACTGCTGCGCCGTCGGCTGAATGGCGGACGCACCCAGCTTGAGCGGCCGCGTCATTCCTTTGCAGCCTTGACCGACCGACAAGGCATCGCAACCGTGCACAACCTCCCGCCAAGAGAGTCCGAGACCTATTCCGTAACTCACCCCGACTATGAGATGCCGGCGCGGACGGTCCATCGCGATGTGCAGCGGCGCACAGGAGTCATTAAGCTGGCGCCAAGCGCAACGACGACAATTACAGTCAAGATGGAGAAGAAAGGCACCAATGTTTTGAGGGCGACGGAAGCCTCAACCGACTCGGAGGCGGTCCCGTTGGCCGAGGCCGTGGCGGCATTCAATCGCAGCGATTCCATGAATCAGCCCGGCGAGAACGAGCCGCCGCTGACGGTGGACGAGGTGGTCGCCGCCATTCGCACCTGGGACCGCCGACGACACCCAGTGGACGACGAAGTTTACGAGCTGATTAAGGAGATCGCGGAGAGCCGGACCATGCCTCCCAATGCATGGTTCCGCTCCATCAGGCGGATCGGAATGCTGGATCTGCACACGGTGGATCTGGGCATGACCTTAGCCGACAAATCGGGGTTTGTCTTCAGGATCCGCGACCGGAAGATCCATCATCAAGGCGCGGAGGCCGGGGCAAACGATGAGCCGCCGAGGCCGGTCCAGCCGGGTTCGATCGCGCTGGACGTCGCCGTCCACGAGTTCAACCAGCGCGCTGCCAACATTGAAAACGGCAAGAACCAGCCACTGCTGACCGCGGATGAGGTCTTGGCCGCCATCCTCGCCCGGGACCGCGAGGGGAACCCAGTCAGTGATGAAATTCACGCCCTCTTCCAAAGGATCGTGGAAAGCCGAACGCTGCCGGCAAATGCCGAATTGCATTTCAAGACAAGCTGGGTCCAGCAGGATGGGAGCAGGGTTGACGTCTGGTGGGTGGACCTGGACATGACCTTTGAGGGCGGAACGGGTTATATCTACCGGATTCGAGATCGAAAGATTGGATACCGCGGCTAAAAAGTGGGTCATGTCAGAGTATCATGAAAGTGGCTTTTTTTCCTCCATGTGAGAAGACTATCTGGCCGAGGCCAATCAGAGCGACAAGGTGTTCATGTCGACGTTCGCCAGTTGTATGCCGAGTTCGAACTGGCTGTTCTCGGCCGGCGCCACGGCCCCTCGATCTCGCGCGAGCGCGCCGGCGAGCACGGCGACCACTACTTCATCCAGCACGCCGGCCGCCGCCACTTCATCGAGAGCCACCTGCGCAACAACGGCAACACCCGCGACCCCCGC
>JAWLCE010000047.1:0-29880 GCA_041687335.1 Sumerlaeia bacterium
GTCGACCCCGAGACGACCCGAATGATCCACGAGCTTGTGCTGGAAGTCGACCGGCTCGAGCGGCGCCGCGACGAGGGAACGGCCCGGCTGACGCTGCCGGCAGGTGCCTCGCTGCACTGGCCGGTCCTGGCGCACAACCCATACACCCGCGACGGCAGCGCCACACTGGCCGAGGCGCGCCTTGAGCTGCGCATCCCCCTGACCCCCGACGGTAGCGAGCAGATCGTTGTCATCGAGGTGCTGGACTGATTCAGGCCACGCTGGCTTTCGGCAACACTGGCGACAGCGACTGGTATGACCACAAGCTTTACGCGCTCGCCCCGCTCGTGCGCCGCGGGGTGAGCTGCCGCTGGGTTGCGGTTCGCGCTCAGCCATGGCTTCGCCCAATGGTAGAGCCACCACATGCCGACGATCAGTCCGATCTGCAGCAGGATCGTCAGCCAGAAGCAGCCGGTGTGAACGATCCGAACGGCAGAGCTCATTGGCCGCCGCGCCGGGATTGTCGAAGCTGAATCAGCAATCATCGCCTCCAACGCCCGCCGTTATTCCGTCACCCGAAGAATATGTCAATTCCGTCCAAATCACCAGCAACGTCTCCTCCGTCACACCCGCCGATACGCTCGAGCACGTCCGCGCCTTCAGCCAGTCCCGCGGCTGGTCCGAGGCCAAGCACGAGGCCTTCGTTCAGAACCTGCGCAAGATGGGCCTCTCCACCTGGCGCGAAGCGATGACCCGCGAGCTGGATGAGCGCTAGGCGATGTTGGCGATGCTGGAGGGGGTGGTTTGAATGTCAGGGTAATTGGGGTGTGATCAAACGAAAGATTTGGCAACCAAACTGAAAGTCTAACGTCTACTATGCAGAGACATCTCCGGGAGGTGCAGGCGTGGGACGTGACGGAACCCAAAAGCGGCGATACTGGCCATGGATTGCGGTTGGGCTGATTTTCATCCCGCCGCTGGTGGTGATCCTGTCGCTGACTGTCATCTTCAAGTTGCGTGCGATCACCGATCACCAGCGCCAGCCGCCGCCCGAGTTGACCGCATGGCTTGAGGATCAGCCCGGGTATCAATCAAGTCCCCCCGGAAAAGAGAATGCCAGTGTCACCACGGAGTCTAGCCTGCTCGAGGTGCTTGAACTTTATTCCGCCCCGACCGCCGTCGCCATTTACGAGAAATGGCAGCAGCGCCTCAGCATCCCCAATAAAATTTTCCAGCAGATGAAGAATACCGGCGAGGCGTTGACACCGGAGGTGGATGCCTGGCTGCGCGAGAACACTGAACTGATCGATGACCTGCTGGCTCTGGCGGCGGAGGGTGGGGTGCGGGGACCACATCCAAGCGAGTTGATGGCGCTCTGGCGGCAGGGCAACGCCGGCCCACATGAAATGGCTGCATGGCCAAGGCCCAACTTTTTGTTTTTTCAATATGCAGGTCGAGCCTTGGCGGCCGAAAGCCGCCGGCGCCGCGAGGGCGGCGATGAGCCTGGTGCAGCCGAGGCGCTGCTGGCGATCCAGCAGATCGGATATTCCATCCGCGAGCCGTTGCTCATCAGCCATTTCATTGGCTTGGCGGTCCAGTCGCTCGGGCAGCGCGAGCTGGCGCTTTGGCTCGCGCAGGACCCGCCGCCGCCAGAAATAGCCCGCCGCCTGCGCGAGGAAATGGGAAATCATGAAATCACCCTGGCCGCCGCACAGCCGGTTTTAGCGCTTGCCTGCTATCACGAACGGGCATCCCTGGTTCAATGGCTTGATACGCCAAGCCGGCATTTGATGATTCAATTCGCCGGCCATTATCTACAAAAACCCCGCAGCTTCGATTTCTGGATCGCTTGGGACATGGCATGGGAGGACCCTGGCCAACTGATTGACGGCCTGGGCGTTGGGTTAGCGCGGACGGTAGCTGTGAAGTCAACCGCTTCGGAGTTCATGAAGCAATTCGATAAATGGCAAGCGAGCTCGCTGAAGGCGCTTGCGACCGGTCGGCTGAATCATTTTCCATCTTTCGCTGATTTCGATGCCATCAACTCCTCCTACGGACCGTCATACCTGAGTGATTTCAAGATCGTTGCCAGCCGTACGCTGGTGAACCAGGCGGAGCGGCAACTCAATCTCGCGGCGCTGGATCGGATCATCAGCGATGCCGGCGCGCCCGCTCCCCAGCCACCGCCCGACCCTTTTGATGGCGCACCGCTACGGGTGGTCGAGCAGCCCGGCCGGGCGATCATCTACAGCATCGGCCCCGACGGTAAAGACCAGCGCGGCTCGATCAGCTATGATCCGACCAATGGAACGCTCAGCAGCGGGGACATCATCGTCAATCTGATGACCCGGTAGACTCAGCAAGTGGTTTCAGTCGTGTGACTGGGCCGCATTTACTGCTCGGTCGAAATCAGCCGGTCGAGGGACCCCAGGACTTGGCGCAGTCGAGCCGACGTCTCCTGCGTCCGGCGCTCCGGGTCCGGTTGGCCGCTTCGCTCCTCGGAAGGTGTTTCATCGAGGACCGGGAAACCGGCATGATCACCGAGTTGAATCACCGGTTCGAACCTGAGGTTGAGCGACTGATCTAGCCAGTGGTCGCGCTGGGCGAGAAAGCTGCGCCAGCCTCCATCGAATTGCTCCACGCGCGCCCCGGCCCGCGCCTTGAGCCCAATCGTTTGCAGCGCAGATGTGGAGATGGCACCCAGAGTTTTCGACGGTTGATCCCATATCGCATCGAGCACTCTGGAGTAGCTGAAGTGGAAACCGTTGTACGGCGGCGGCAGCTTGGGCACAAGATGCTGCCCGAATAGATCATGGGCCGGCTGGCCCAGCGTGACCAGCAGTTGTGCCCTCGCCTCCTCATAGTTCGATTCGAAAACCCGGTAACGGTAGCGCCGCATGAGCGCCTGCAGCGCTTCCAGTTGGTCCATCGTGAATTCCTGGGCGGCCAAAACATCGCGCAGGCGGCGTGCCGTATCGGCCGGAGGAGGATTCTCTGCCAGCCAACTTTCCAGTTCAGCCATCGCCTGGTTCTGCATGGCGAGCCCGACGACGTGATTGATCGTGAACGGCTGCCGCACCGACCGGGCGATTTGCCAGTTCGCAAGCAGCGCCTCGGCGGCGCCGTCGGCATCGCCCGCTTCGCGCAGGCGGCGGGCCTCGGCGCAAAGGACCCGGCCAATGTTTTGAAGATAAAGAAAATTGGGCACCGGCAGCCCCGCAAGTTGGCTGTAGGTCACGTCATCGCGCTCGATCAGACGCTCCACATCATTCACTTCGAGCCCCGGCAGCCCACCCAGCCGCCCCAACTCCACAAGGTCCACAATCATATCGGAATGGGCGGCCAACCAATGGCGCAGCTCCGGCGTCAGAGGCTCGCCGGGGCGCCACCCGGCCATGATATTCAGGAGGGTCTGCTGGTGGTCTTCAAGCCAATGCACGTCGAACCGCTGATAGATGGCAATGGCGGAGGGTTCGGCGTGTCCCTCAAGGGTGGCCTCGAACGAGTCGTAGTTGGATATGGGCGGGGCGGCGGCGGTTGATGTGCCGGTCCGGGGCCGGATCAGGTCGGGGGGCGGCTCCAATTGGCTTTTGCTCGGGGCGCCCAGCCAGAAGACCACACTCAGCACCAGCACGACCGCCAGCGGCACCAGCAGGAATGCACTCAGACTCCACAATAGCCAGTAGCTCTTTTTGCTCTTCTGTTTCATCGTCCAGCCCCGCCCAAAGATGGTCTCATTAATATAGACGGGAGAATGTATAAAAGGTTGCCAGAATATCCATAAGAATGTCACTGCTGCCGCGATTGGTTTTCGCAGACCAAAGTGCGTGGCGGCTCGTTGAAAAGATCTGGCGCCTCAAGCCCAACGGTTATAGAAACGGAGCGCACCACAGGCGCGAGCAGGTTGCCGCGGCGATCCACTCGGTGGTCGGGGGGAGCGTCCGCCACAATCCGTGCGTGGCAGTCAGCCTGGAGGCCAGTTCGCCAAGCAATCGACAAGAACGTCCAAGCTGGTCTCTTCGGAGAACTATTGAATGGATGACGCTTTATGATACAGTGCGGCCATCTTGAGGGCAGCTGCTTTATCGTAAAGTCTAATGCCGCAACCTGACAGGAGTTGATAGAGATGGCATCGGAATATCGGCTGGTTAACGATTTTATTGCGCGCGTCCCAAAGCCTGGCGCAAATCCGGGATGGCTTTCGGAATTCTCCAGAGCGGACCCGACAGCGCATGTATGGCGGAGGGAAGACTGACGCAGCAAGCCTTGAGCGGCGCTGGGAGATTCTGGACGCCTCCGAACAGGTTCGGCAGACCTTGGCCGATCCGCTAACGGTCGAGACCGCCGAGTGTTATCAGCGCAACATCGAGAACTTTGTCGGGACGGTCAAACTGCCGGTGGGCGTCATCGGCCCATTACTGGTAAACGGGCTTTTCGCGCGGGGCGAATACTACGTACCGCTGGCGACGACGGAAGCCGCAATGGTCGCGTCCTATCACAGGGGCAGTCAGATCATCACGGAAGCCGGTGGCTGTAAGGCGCTCACGGTGAATGAGGGGGTCAGTCGCTCACCTGGCTTTGCTTTCCTTGACCTGCCCGCCGCCGGGGAGTTTGTCTTATTACTCAGCCATGAATGAAGACCTCGATGCCGAAAACCCAAAGGCAGAACGAGCCCTGGAGCGGTTCGGCGCCGATGGGATCACGATCCGTCCCATTGAGCCGCAGAACTTCACCGAGGAGCTGTCCCGCATCCACCAGGTCTCCCTGGAAAGTTTTCGCAAGAACTTCCTTTATACTCCAATCGGGCTGGATGAATTTGTCACCCAATACCAAGCCGTCGGGCGGGAGGCGATCTCCGAAGCACCCGATGTTGCCTACGTTTTTCAGGCGGAACTCGAGGTGCGCAGCGAGCTGCCTTTCTGCCCGCGACCCGACCTGCGCGGTGCCGTGTCTGAAGAATGGGACGAGCGCATTGCCCCGACACTCCCGAATACGCCACCGGCCATGGGGTCGCGGCCGACTGGGAACTGGTGGACGGCCATTGCCACATGCTGCGCACCACCTGGATCCCGCGCGCCGAGGTCGAAAAGACGAAGACCGTGGACATGCCCGACGTTGTGCTGTCGATGGATCAGCTCGGCGCGCTGGCGGATGTAGACGCGGTGCGCGACGCGCTCGCCCCATTGGCGCAGCACTACCAGGAATGGCTCAAGCAGCAGCGCGAGGACCTTAATGGCCTGACGCCCCACCGACCCAAGACCGCCAATGAGCAGGCCCCACAGCTCCCGCTGCTTTCGCCAACTGGGAGTCACCGTTAGCGGTTGGATGTGGTATTACAGACGGTCGCGGGCTCTCCAACCGCTCTCGGCGAAACACTGTTTTACCGATATAGAACCCAGGCCTCGGCGCCTGTTCGTTCGCCGGAAGCCCCGGCTGCGCTTGCCGGACCACCCGCGCTGGTATTGGGTGGGAATGGTCCATCGACGGTCGATGGGGCGTTTCCAGCCTCGGCTGTCTGGGCGGGCGACATTTCCTTGGCAACGGAGAGGATGCCGATCCTCGAGCCCCCCCCTACGGCTTCCAGACGCACCGGCTGTTCGATGCGCAGCACCTCGCCGCTCTCGCCTGGCTTGATCCGGATCGTGCCGCCCGATGCTGCCAGCGCCAGCCCTTCGGCGAGTGTATTGACTGGGGCGACCTCGCTGCCCGATTCAGCGCCCGTCCAGTTAAAATCGACCCAGACAATCTCGGACGCACCGACTTGGGTGGCGATGGCGAGAGAGTCGTTCTCCGTCACGACGAAGACCGTGACGAATCGGGAAGTGAAACTGCGATCGACAATGTCCCAGATGATCTCGACTGTATCCTGAGCTCCCGGTTCCAGCGCGCTGAGTGTTATGCGGCCAATCTCCTCGCCATCAACGGCTCCCTGCCGGAAGACCACGCTGGTAGCTTCCTTCGCAACAGCACCACTGTTTTCAATGGTCGCTTGAATACTGATCCGCGTTGAAGAGAGCGGCTTGCTCTTACCCGTCACGACCTGAATCACTGGCGTGAAGAAGAGCTGCGACCCGATATTGTTTTCTCGGTTCCGGTCCTCGAGCACTTCGTCGGGATCGACGACGACATACACCTCAATCGGCTCGTCGAAATTCGGCGTAGTCCATTCCGCCTCCGCTTTGGCGCTGCTGCCGCCGCGCAGTTGCTCTGCCAGCGTGGTGGTCGCGATCAGAACGCCTCCCGCCTCGGGATCCCCCTGGTAAAAAGCGACTTCGATGCCGTCGGCGATGAAGTCTCCGCGATTATCGACAGTGACCGACAAAACAACGTTGCTTCCCGGCGTCGGAACCTCCGGGTCAACACGGAGGGATCCCGCCGCAATGGCCAAATCCCCACCCGGCTGGTGTCTTAGAACCGCCAGGTCCGACTGCGCCGGCAGCGGCACGTCTGGAATCGTGTAGTTCGTCCCGCCGATATCGACATCCACGTCCTCGCGCAGGATTCGGGTTTTGACATACGCAAGCAGAACGTCATTGCCATCCGCTGCGACCGTGATACCCGATTCCGCCGCCTCATCATTAGTCAGCTGGCGCGGCAGCGACCAGGCATCAGCCATGCCATCATAGAATCCGGCAACAACATCGATGCCGTTGCCGGTCTGCACCGCATAGGCGATCACCGCGCCCGAGCCTAACTCCGCTCCTGTGAGGCTCGGAGCCTCGTTTGCCAATGTCTGTTCCAGATAGATGTCGGTCGGGTTCCATGGCGAAAGGCCGCTATACTTCAGAACGGAACCTGCCTTCCATATCGCCATCGGGTTCCCCTGCACCGCCAGCAGCACCGGCAGGGAATCCTCCACGCCGTCGTTCGTCAACTGCGTGGCGGGCTGCCAGGCGCCAGCCTGCGTGGAAAGCAGATACAACTCATGGTCATTACGGGTATCGCTGTTTCCGTCCTCATCCACGGCCAGGAGCACGAACGCCTCGCCCGCACTGTTCGCGGCCATGTCCATGGCCACCACGCCCTTGGGCTGCTCCCAAAGGATCACCGGCGCCTGCCACACGCCTGCAGTCTGCTCGGCGAACATCAGCCGGTCGCCGGAAGTCTCCGTGCCGGGTGCTTCATTTCCTTCGTTCTGAATCCAGACTACCCCCACTCGGCTTCCGAAAACAATTGGCTGCGGTTTGTGGTCCAGAAAAGCATTGTCGGTCAACTGAACCGGCGCGGACCATTGACCGGTCCCCGCGTCCCGGACACCCACGATAATTTCCAGTTCCGGAAGCACATCCTCCGGCCCCTCGGCACCGGAGATATCGCCGCCGACGCGTGTCCACGCCCCCAGCAGCCCGCCTGTGCCGATCGCCGCCGTCGCCGGGCTGAACTCCGCCAGCAGGTCGTTTGTCACGAGGCTCATCTGCCAGGCCACTCCATCGAATTCAAACTCGCCAATGTCCGTGCCGCCATACCACGGCTTTTCGGTGTCGAGCGAAACGAAATGGATTGCCGGAGCGGCTGTCGCCGTCTCCAGCACGGGTGAAGCCAGCGGGTTGATGTTCTCCAATAAAATTTCCTCGATCGCTCCGGCACTGCCAGATTGGGTCTCGAACGCGAATTGCGTCATAAAAGACACCGTCTTGCTCTGGGCCGTGATGCGGCTGGATTCGCCGTGGGCCAGGATGTGGTCCCGCAACGGTTCCCAGCGCGGCTCGGAGCTTTCGCCGACCCCTTCCAGTGCCATTCGCTGGGGATAGATCAGCGTCTCTTGCGCAGCTCCATCAAAGAATGTTGTTTCCCAACCGACTCCTTCCTCCAGTTCGATGTTGTGCTCGAAGAGCAGGTATTTGGCAAACACACCGGCATAGCCACGTAGCGTCAGCCCCTCAAATGCAAGATCCGGACAAACCGATACTTCTGGGGTTGCCGTCCCTTTCACCGTAACACCCACCTCTGCATCGCCTGCTTTAATAAGCGCCTGCCCCTCGACACCCATCGTGCCGTTAACCGATACCGAGCTTGCGCCAAACCAGCATGTGCCCTCCTCATCCAGCCAGATCCCCTCGATCCCCCACCCCCCGATCAGGAACGCTCGCAAAATCAGTGCATTGACAATGCCCTTCACAACGGGTATTTGGCGCAACGTCGCCATCGCCGGCGAGAGCGGCGGCACCAGCGCATCCACTAAAATCGATGCCGGCGCCCCAACCCCCGCCCTCCCGCTGACGTTGATCCCCAGTGATCCCGCGACCGAAGGCGGACCGAACCCGGCCAGGCCGACGTCGAGATCTCCATGGCCATCAACACTACTATCTGCGATGAATTCTTCTATTGGGACTGGCAGTGCAAAGTCGGAAGTATCGAGTTCAAAGCCGAATCCTCCCCCGAGGCTTCGTTCACCCCGAAAGCTTCCGGCGTAAGGATCGTAGCGAAGCTCGATATCGTCGTTGTAGGAGGCCGCCGTTTTCAGCACTCCGCTCTTGAAGTTCCAGAAGCCGACACTGTCATCCCGCGACACGTCGAGGCGGTTGTCATCATCCAGATTCCAAGCAATGGAGGAGCCGAACCACCGGCCAACCATCGGGTGGATTGGGTAGAAGTAAACATCGGCCTTGGTTGTTGCGCGACGACCCGCCCCGTTGCTCGCTTCCACCACGAGTTGATTGATCGAACCAATCGCCCCCAGCGAATCCACTGTCACTGACGCCCGCGACCGACCGGTGTCGATCGCCTCCAGCGACGCCGTCCGCCACTCGTTGTTCACGCGAAACCGCGCCGTGCCCGGCGTCCCATTCCAAGCCACGACCGCCTCGAACTTGCAACTTCCCGGCATCCCGCTGATCAGGTGGTTGCCGCGCTCGGACTCGATGCCGCTGACCACCGGCCCCAGCACTCGCGTATCCAGATCAAACAGGTTGGAGTGACCGATGGCTGTCGTCGACCCCAGCAATCGCGTATCCAGTTCAAACAGGTTGGAGTACCCGACGGCTGCCGATTGCGCGTTCGCTTGCTGGACGATTCCATAAAAGGCCCCATGGCAAATGATCAACGCGATCGTGGCAAGGCGGAAAACGTTCAACGTGACGGCTCCTTTATTGGGTCGTTTTTTATTGTGGAGCTTATGGCTCGATCAACGAAACTGTGGCCAGCCGGAATCCAGCGGTACTGTTCGCAGTCGTCGAATAATCTGCTAAGCGAGACGCGGAGCGGCAGTTACCGGAACTGTTAAAGAAGCCGCCCCGGACCACCCGACGCGATTCTGCATATTTTTCCCAAGAGGACCCATCCGTTGGCGCCCCAATGTATGTATCATGCCAATCGTCCTGACACCACTCCCACACGTTTCCACTCATGTCATACAGCCCCCATGCGTTGGGCAGCTTCTGGCCCACCACGTGGGCATAGCTCTCACCAATATTCCAAGCGTTCCCTGTATGCCAGGCATAATAGCTGATTTGGGTGTAGGAGGGGTCGTCGCCCCAGTAAAATCGCGTCGTCGTCCCCGCCCGGCAGGCGTATTCCCACTCCGCCTCGCTCGGCAGCCGCATCGCCGCCGGACCCTGGCCCGTATTCGTGATGTGCGTGTTGAGCGCCGAGATGAAATTCTGCGCATCGTGCCAATTGATATAGACCACCGGGCTGTCCGGGTCATCCAAAACATTTGCTCGTCCGTTCCAGGGCGTACTCTCCATCACGGCCTGCCACTGGCGTTTGGTTAGTTCATATTTGCCCAGATAAAAATCATAGGCGATGTTGACCGTGTGAGCCGGCCCCTCATCATTCTCACGAGACTGCTCGTCTGATGGTGAACCCATCGCGAATGTTCCCGCAGGAATGCGAACGAATTCCAGCATTACGCCGCCGGGGAGGGTGATGGTGAGATCGGCGTCCTGCCCCGGACCTGCCGGTGTGGCGGTCACCTCGATCTGCGCACTGGACCAATGAATGTCCGGCACATCCGCCCCTGCGTTCCAGATGACGGTGCGCGTGCCGTTTGCGATCCCGGCGCCCACGTCGCCGGTGACAGACGAAATGGCCTGCCATGTCGCCCCGCCGTCGGGCGACACACGCAATGAAACCGTCATCGGTTCCGCCGCACCAGAAAGCGTGTAACGGATGTCCACCAGCCCCGAGTCGTCCGGCCGCTGTTCAGCCGTGACGTCCGTCACGGTTTGAGCAAGGGCGCCGACAGGGAAAACCAGCGCCATCTGAAGGCCCAGCATAAATAGAAAGAAAACACGCCCCATTTTAACCATCCTTTTGAAGTTCCTGGCTTTGGCTCTCCTGCGGCTATCAGGCTGGTCGTACGCCACCTGCCAGACCATTTCTGACTTATATCGCTTGTGGGGAATGGCTATATCCATGGTGGATCATGCTTTCCCTTGGTGGATCTATTTTCGCGCTTATCACCCAATAAGCCGATAATACTATATGTATATGAATATACTGCATAGTTATTATCGGGCGCCGGCGCACTTTTCAAGTCATTATCAAGAGAAATCGGATCTGGCAACCTTTTTATTGCTATGTGTCGACGCGGTGAGACCTCGAGGTCACGCTGCTGGACTCCACGGAGCTGATGGCCCAAGCCGCGCGGGTGCCGCGCAGAGAGAAACTGCGGGATGTCTGGCTGCGGTCGCGGCACTTCAACGCGACGATGACCTGGTTCGGCGTTCGAATTGACGCGCCACCAAGTGAGGGGGTGAGTTGAGAAAATTTACAGGCGCGGGACGACGGGTTTGCTCTCCAGCGCCAGGACGGCGAAGACGCACTCGTGGACGCGACGCAGGGGCTCGTCGGCGATGAAGCGCTCGAGTGCCTCGATGCCGAGGGCAAACTCGCGCAGCGCCAGTGAGCGCTTGCGGCCCAGGCCGCGCTGCCGCAGCCGCTCCAGGTTCGCCGGCAGCGTGTATTCGGGGCCGTAGATGATGCGCAGGTATTCCGGGCCGCGGCACTTGATCGCCGGCTGGATCAGGCCGCGTCGCCCGCGTGCGATGAATGAGAGCGGCTTGACGACCATTCCCTCGCCGCCGCGGCCGGTCAGCTCCTCCCACCAGGCGACGGCGTCGGCGACGGCCGTTTCGTCGGCCAACTCGACGACCCGGTGCGCAGTCGTGAAGAGCAGCCCCTCATCGGCGCGGCAGAACTCGCCGAGCGTGTCCATGTGCCAGAAGTGGTCCTTGTTCGCGTGGACGGCGCCCTCGCTCGCCAGCAGGTGAAATGGCGCCAGGCGCAGGTCGTCGAGCGACTCCACCGGCCAGCAGTAGCGGCGCCAGGCGGCGTCATAGAGGCCGGCGCTGCGGGCGCGCTCCTCCAAACTTGTCTGCATCTCATCCAACTCCAGCCCGCGAGCGGCCGCGGCCTCGATCGCCGCCCGTGCCGCCGCCGTCCCCATGCGAGCCGCCGCGCCTACCGTCGCATATTGCGTGCGCAGCAGGTCCTGCGCCATGGCCGACCAGGGCATTGATGCGACCGAGCACTCTTTGCTTGATCGGGTGCGCGAGGCGATCAGCGCCGCCGACGGCTGGGAACGCCACAGGAGCGACTGGTTCTGCCTCGACTGCGAGCTGCATCATTAAAAAACCGCCGGCCAGTGCGTGCCAGGCGGATGCAGCAAGTGATCCTGTGGGATGGTGCGGCGGGGGTGCAGCGAGAATGCAGCAATAATGCAGCAAGCCCACTCCTATCGCAGCCTCATCCCAGACCGGCCGGCTCCGGACCCCATAAAAGAAAAATGCCGCAAGTCGTTGGTTTCCCGTGACTTGCGGCTGTTTTTTTCTGGTGCCGGGACCGGGACTTGAACCCGGACGAGTTTTACCCCACAGGATCCTTAGTCCTGCGCGTCTGCCAATTCCGCCATCCCGGCTCGGGAGGACTGAAATATCCTGCACCACTTGCGCATGCCTGTCAACGCCGTTTCATCCACGTTTCATCCAGACTTTTCGGCGCCCGCCGCCGCGTCTGTTCCCGCCCCCGCCATGGCCCCGACTCAGCGCGCCAGTTCCTGCTTGAGCAGCTCATACACCGCGCCCGTGCGTTGGGCCGGCACCGTCACGTTGGCCACCGCCTGCGCCCCCAGCCGATCCTCGAGCTGCTTCAAGTAAAGGCTGCGCGGCTCCACGTGCCGCCCGTGCGACTCATAATGCCCCGGCTTGCGATCGGCCAGCCGACCCTTGCTGATCTCGCCCGTGCAGCCGATCGCGTAATTCTGCGCCGTCGGCGGCTCCTGCACGCAGATCGTGCTGGTCTCGCAGTTCCATGCGACCTGCTGCGCCCCTGCCCAGCCATGGCCAGTGCCCCAGTTGCCCCGGTCCTGCACGTTGAATGGCCCGCCCGCCAGGTTATCCCACAGCACCCCCACCGCCCAGCGGTGATGCGGGCCCGTGTCGTTGTGCGTGTTTTCAGCCAGGCAATCCAGAAACACATTGGGCCCGCGCACCTGCGCCCCCGTCGCTTCGGCGTGTCGCGCGTGGTCGCTATAGCACCGCTGCACCAGGCAATACTGCCCGTTGATCACGAATGGATAGCGCCGCCCACCGGTGATCAGCGAGACCGGCGCCAGGCAGGCACTGTCCTGCACGGTGCAGAAGATCGCACCATTGCCCAGCGAGATCCCATGGCTGAAGTGGACCGTCGTCACGTTGCGCGCCCAGCAGTTGGCCGCCGCGTCGATCCGCACCCCCAGGAACGCATGCGCCTCGTCCTTGTTCTCCTGGCCCTTCTCAAACTCCGATACCAGCCTCAGCCCCTCCACCCCGCTCTGGCTGATCCGGCCCTGCTGGCGATAGCGCGTGACGAATCCGCCGCCATACTGCTCCTCCATCGCGTTGACCACCGGGGCATCCAGCGTGATGCGCTGGCCCTCGATCTTCTCGATCATCCGTTCAAAGCGCAGGTGATAACTGCGCGCCTTCCACTGCTGCGTCCCCGGACGCTCGACGATCCGGTCCATCCCCAGATCTTTAATCCAATTTTCCGTCGCCGGCCGATACACAATGACCCAATCCCCCACCGACAACCCCTCGCTCGACTCGACGTTGAACGAACGAGCGCCCCAGGGAACATACCCATCGGCGATCCGGCGCGTGCTGCCCTTAAGCTCGGTGATCCTCAGGTTCTCACCCGCAACATTGATCAGCGTGCGCCGGGTCTTGCCCGTCGCCAGCAGGATCGTCCCCTCGGGCCCCTGCCCCTCCCCGCGCAGCACCACGCCCGATTGCTTGATCTCCAGCTTTCCCCCGACCCGATAGGTGCCCCGCCCAAGCAGCACAACCCCGCGAATGCCCTCCGCCGTCGGCTTCAGCGCCGAGACCTCGTCGATCGCCGCCTGGATCCGTGCCGTGTCATCGCCGTCGCCCGCCACCGGCTCCAGCCTCTTGCGCACCGGCAGCTCCGGCAGCGCCACCCCGCCCCCCATGTAGCCCGAGCGCGAAAAATCCGGAATCGTATTGCCTCGCTCGTCGGCGGTGTAAACCAGCCGCCCATCGGCGCCGGGTGCGACCAACCGACTGGTCGGCGCCGCCGCGAGCGCAGCCGTGACCATCATCACCCAAATGCTCATCAGCAAGGCGCAGGTCTTCATGATGTCCATTCCTGTTGTCCTGTTTCAATCCCGCCGACTGCCGGCGAGGGCGCTTGTGTGCAGCGCCCCAATCATAGGAGCATCCCCTCGCCACAAGCAATGGCGTTTGCCCCCCTTGAGTTATGCCCTTTTTTGTCGCCAAGACGCAGAGGAATGACCAAAGGACGCAAAGGAGGAATTGCATACATGTTCTTCCATTACATGCAGGTTGTCACCCGCCCCACATCGAGTTCGCCACACCTTTGCGTTCTTTGAGCGGCTCTTCGCGGCCTTTGCGACCTCATAGCAGAATCACGGGGGGTATGCCCTCCCCCGGCCCGCCTCAATGCTCCGGTGGGCGCACCGTCTCGATCAGCGCCTGCAGGCGGCCCCGCAACTGGCCCGCAAGCGTGTCGCTCAGCGGCGGGATTTCCACCTCCAGCACCGGAGCCCCCAGCCGCTCGCCGACGACACGCCCGATCAGCTCCCCCTCCGTGGCGCAGTGGCTCGCCCCTGGGATGCGCGAGACGACCACCGCCTCCGCCCCCCATCGCTCCATCTCCGCACAGATCCGCAGCGCCCGCTCGCGCGCCGGGCCGGCCATTGGATCTGCCAGCGCCGCCCGCGCCAGCGCCTCGAGCGGCTCAAGCGTCTCGTCGATCGGATCGAGCGCATGCGTGAACAGGTAATCGCTGCCGCAGACCCGCCCGCCGCACTCCTCGAGCAGGTTCATCGCGCGCAGGTCGGCCACCGGATTGACCCAATAAACCCGCGCATCCTCCGCCGTCCCATGCCCCACCCCCGCCGCCACGCGCGCCCGCGCCACCTCGAGCAGCTCCGCCAGCACCCGTTCCGTCTCCCCGCGGTCCGAGCAGAAGTGAATGATCAGCATCTCCGCCACCAGCATCTCAAGCGCCGGCAGCGGCGCCGGTCGCGCTCCATAAGCCAGCCCGCGCAGCTCGGCCAGCAACCGACGCGAGCGGTTGGCCGCCGCGATCCCATCCGCCAGCAACCCGTCGTCAAGCCGCCGCCCCGCCAGCGCGCCCAGCGCCTCCGCCACGCGTGCCAGCTCGGCCCGCACCACTGCCACCTGCGCCGCCGGCGCCACCAGCCCGCCCGCCAGCTCGACGGCCGGCTCGCCCGGCTCGGGCGCGCGCCGGTGCGGCAGCTCCCACCACAGGATCGGGTGGCCCAACCGCTCCACCCGCTGTGCGATCCCCGAAAAATCGTCACACGTCGCCCCCGCTGCGCACACCAGCAGGTCGGGCCGCGGAAACTTGCTGCCGCTGGAAAAGGCCCCCAGCATCGCGCGCACCGGGCAGAATGCCTCGCCCACCCCCAGCCGCGCCGCCTCGCCCAGCAGCCCATCCCCAAGCTCCATCAGGCAGGGGATCCACCACGCGCCGTCGGGGTAGAACGCCGTCAGTTCCGGCAGCGCAAAGGCCATCACCGGCACCGTCCCAAGGTCCTTCATCGCGCCGACGATCGGCCTGCCGGCCGCTCGTGCCGCAAACAACCGCTCCTCCTCGCTGAGCAGAAAATTCCAGAGCCGCAACGCCGCCGGCGAGTCATCAAAGCGCAGGTGCTCCAGCCGCCGGTCGCCCTCCTCGCAGTGGCGACCGAGCCGCCCGCCGTGCCACGGCTCGATCAACCCCTCCGCCGCCAGCCTTGCGTGCCGGGCATCCCACTCCGCAAGCGTCAATCGGCGCGGGGGCCTCATCGCAGCATCTCCACGAACGCCTCGAGCCGCGTCAGCAGCCCCGCCCGGCTGCCCGCCCCGTCATCCCCGCCCACCTCCAGCAGCGGCAGCCCGAGCCGCTCCCGCATGACCGCGGCCTCGGCCCGCCACAGGTCGCACCACGGATAGCTCCAGTGGATCAATCCGCGCGCCCCGCTCGCCGCCACCGCCCGCGCCAGCCACTCGTGCAGCGCATCGTTGGGCCGCTGAAACACATCCGGCATCGCCCAGTAAGCATCGGCCATCGCCTCAAAGGGATCGCGCGCCAGCGCCTCCTCATTCAGCGGCGCCCGCCGCAGCCGATCTCCCCAGTCCCCCGCATCGAGCACGATCCGCCCGCCCGCCTGCGCCACCAGTTCCGGCAATGGGCTCTGCTCGTGCGCCAGATCCCCCGCGACGAGCGCCAGCGCCACGCCCCCCGTCGCCCCCGTGGGTTCGGCTTCCACCGCCCCCGGTCGGGCCGCATCACTGCTCCGCAGCGCCTGCCTCAGCCGCGCCGCATCCGGCGCCACCCCGCCGCCGCGCGTCATCAACCGCCCCAACCTGCGCAGTTCTTCCCCATAGAGCGACCGCCCCGCCGCGCCCCGCGTCGCCGGCATGTTGAATAGAAAAATCGGCCGCTCCTCGACCAGCTCTGCCACCCGGCGCTGCTGGTCACAGGCGGTCGTCATGACGAAAATCGCATCCTCGCCGGCGGCCAGCGCCTCGTGCGCCAGCGCCCGCGCGAACGGGCACAACCCCGCCACCGCCCCCGGCCCGCCAGCCTCCAGCTCGAGCCGCGGCCGGATGCGCCGCGCCCTCAGCCCATGCGCCTCGATCCACTCGGCCGGAATCCACGGGCTGGCGTGGATCACTTCTTTCATTGCTTGTGCGCCACGAACATCGCCTGCTCGATCTTGCCCGACTCGGCCAGCTGCAACATCCGCTCCAACCCCGCCAGCACTCCCGCCAGCGACGCCTCGTCATGCCCAAGGATCGCCAGCGCATCGCCGCTCAGCTGCATCTGGAGCATGTCCAGGTAAAGCCGGGCGTGGGCCGCAAACCTCCCGGTATAACTGGCCCAAGACACCGTCAGCCCCTGCGCCTCCAGCAAGCCGCGCCAGCCCTCGATGCTCTCCAGATTGGGAAACTTCATGAATCGCAGCAGCCATGCCAGATCATCACCGGCCAGCCCCGCCGGCCCCGCAACCCAGTCGCTGAAAGCCACCCTCCCGCCCGGCCGCGCCAGCCGCGCCGCCTCGGCCGCCAGCGCCGGCTTATCCGTCACATAGCACCAGGCGTCCTCGCCCCAGACAAAGTCAAAGCTCCCATCGGGCAGGCCGCTCGCGCAGGCATCGGCCAGCACCAGCCAACAGCGTCCCTCGCACCCCGACGCCCGGTTGCGCGCCGACGCCAGCTCCAGCATCGCGGCGGTCGCATCCACTCCCGTCATCTGCTCCGCCCCCTGGCGCAGCAAAAACCGCATCCCCGCCCCCGTGCAGCAGCAAAGGTCCACCCCCCGGCCGCTCGCGCCGATCCCCGCGCGCGCCGCCAGCTCGCGCGAGCTGGCCAGCCCGCCGATGTGAATCTGCTCGCCCATCAGCAGTTCCCACAGCCGCCCCTCCGGGCCGCTATAGACCGCCTGCACATCCTCAAGCCCGATCTGGACTAATGTTTGCATTTACGATATGACTCCCCAGAAACTGAGTTCAAGGGATTCTTTCAACTTGCACGATTCATCGCAATCGATATTTTCAGCGCCGCCCGCATGTCCGCCATCAGCTCATCCACGTCCGCATCCGTGGTGTCCCACGCGCACATGAAGCGCGAGCCGCCCAGCCCGATGAAATCGTAAAAAATCCATCCCCGCCGCCGCATCTCCGCCGCCGCCGCATCCGGCAGCCGCGCAAACACCGCGTTGGCCTCCACCGGCGCCAGCAGCTCGACCCCCGCCAGCCCCCCCAGCTCGCGCCCCAGCCGCGCCGCATGCCGGTTGGCGTTGCCCGCGTTGCGCAGCCACACCCCCTCGCGCAGCATCGCAATCCACGGCGCCGATAAAAACCGCATCTTCGAGGCCAACTGCCCCGCCTGCTTGCAGCGATAGTCGAACTCGCACGCCAGCTTCTTGTCGAAGAACACCACCGCCTCGCCGACCGCGATCCCGTTCTTGGTCATCCCGAAACACAGCACGTCCACCCCGGCGCGCCACGTCAGCTCGGCCGGCGCCACTCCCAGCGCCGCCACCGCATTCGCAAAGCGCGCCCCGTCCATGTGCACGCGCAGCCCGAGCCCGCGCGCCCGCTCACAAATCTCCCCCACCTGCCCCGCCGTGTAGACCGTCCCAATCTCCGTCGACTCGGTCAGGCTCAGCACCCGCGGCTTGGGGAAGTGAATGTCGCTCCGCCGCCGTGCCAGCCGCTCGACCTCATCCATGTCGAGCCGCCCGCCCGCCCCCGGCGCCACCAGCAGCTTCGTCCCGTTGCTGAAGAACTCGGGCGCCCCGCACTCGTCGGTCTCGGCGTGGGCCAGCTCGTGCACGATCACCGCATGGTAGCTCTGGCAGAGCGAGGCCAGCGCCAGCGAATTGGCCGCCGTCCCGTTGAAGACAAAAAAGCTCTCACAGTCGGTCTCGAACAGCTCGCGGATCGCATCGCAGGCGCGCCGCGTCCACCCGTCATCGCCATAGCCCGGCGCATGATCCGCATTGGCCTCCACCAGCGCCGCCATCGCCTCCGGGCAGACCCCCGCATAATTGTCGCTGCCGAACTGGCGCCGGCGCGGCTTCTCCTCGCTTTGGTTCATGTCGCTCATGTCCATCAACTTCCGCTGGCGTCCGCCGTCATCCGGCGGTTCATTTCAAACTCCTGCTCAACCCAACTGGCCGCGCACGACATCCCCAGCACCAGCACATGCTCGAACGGCGCGTCCTCCATCAGCAGCCCCGCGATCAGCCCCGCAAGCATCGCATCGCCCGCCCCTTGAAATCCCCGCCCCTTGTGGGCCTGGGGCGGGTCGATCTGCCAGAACTCCCCCTCCGCCAGCGCATGCGTCGTCCGGGCGGCGTCGCTGACCACGATCATCCCGCCCGCCTCCTCGGCCAGCAGGCTCATCCCCGCCCGCACTCGCCCCGCCGACCCCAGCCGCCGCGTCTGCAGCGTCTCCTGCAATTCTGCCCGGTTTAGCCGGATCAGTTCGGGCTTCTCACCCAGCGCCAGCCGCAGCGGCTCGCCGGCGGCGTCGATCGCCACCCGCGCCCCCGCCCCATGCGCCGCCCGCGTCAGCCGGGCATAAAAATCAGCCGGCATCCCCGGCGGCAACGATCCGGCCAGCGCCACCCAGCGCCGCCCGCGCGCCGCCCGCGCCAGCTTGCTCAAAATCAAATCCGCCTCGCCCGCCTCGATCCGTGGCCCGCGCTGGTTGACCTTGACCAGCGCCCCCTGCTCCCGCCCGACCAGCCGAATATTGGTTCGCACCGGGTTGGCGATCGGCACCCTGATCCGCTTGAAGCTCGCCTCCTCCAGCAGCGACATCAGGACCTCGGCATCGGCCCCGCCCGCGACAAACGCCGCCGCCGACGCCACCTGCATCTGCCCCAGCGCCTGACTGATGTTGAGCCCCTTGCCCCCCGCCCGCCGCAGTCCCCCCGTCGAGCGCACCTCCATCCCCCGCCGCAGCCCCGGCACGACATAATCCACGTCGATCGCCGGGTTCAGCGTCACCGTCAGCACGGGCTCGATCGCCGCCATCACGGCTGGGGCTGCTCCAGCTCCGCGATCCAGCGTTGCACCTCACCGGCCCGCTCCCCGCCCAGCTCCACGTAGCTGCGGAAGTGCCCCAGCGCCGCCGCGTCGTCCTGCTCGACGTCCCCCGCCAGAATCCCCCGGTTCAGGTGCGCATTCGCATATTCCGGGTCGATCCGCAGCGCCTCATCCAGCAGCCGGATCGCCTCCGCGTGCTCGCGGTCCTGCATCGCCAGCACCGCCAGATTGTTGAGCGCCTCCGTGAAGCGCGGGTCAATCGCCAGCGCCAGCCTGAAGTGCCCCCTCGCCTCCTCGCGCCGCCCCATCGCCAGCATCAGGTTGCCAAGCTTCAGCTCCGGTCGCGGCGAGTCCGGGAACTGCCGGCGCGCCATCTCGTAATGCACCCGCGCCTGCTCGTGGCGCTCCAGCCGCAGCATCACGTCCCCCAGCTCCAGCCGCGCCTCGATCCGCCCCGGCTCCGCTGCCAGCGCCCGCTGGTATTCCTGCGCCGCCAGGTCATACTGCCCACGCGCCCGAAACGCCTCCGCCTTCTCCTGATGGTATCCGAACGAGCCCAGAATAATCTCGCTCCCCCCGGTCTGCGTCGGCTGCTCGGCCGACGGCAGCGCCTCCTCGCTCGGCGCAAACAGCACCCGCCTCACCTCGTCCTCGGTCGGCTGGCGCTCGCGCGCCGTCTCGGCCAGCAGCCGCTCCCGCGCCGCCCGCAAGGCCTCCTCATCGACCGGCGCCTCCGTCGACGCTTCGATCCTGCCCGCAGGGTTCTCCGCCGCCCACTGGCGCGCCTGTTCCAGCTCGCCCGGCTGCACCTCCCCGCGCGGCGCAAAACCCAACGCCAGCAGCGCCAGTCGCGCTTCCCGATATTCCGGCTCCAGCTCCAGCGCCCGGTTGTAGGCCGCCGCCGCCTTGGGCGACTCGCCCAGCGCCTCATAAAGCCGCCCCATCTCAAACCACGCCCGCGGCATCTCGTAGAGCGTCACGGCCCGGTTGTAGCGCTCCAGCGCCTGCAGCGGCGAGCCCTCCTCGCGCAAGCGGTGCCCCTCGTCGATCAGCGCCAGCGCCGCCTCGCGCGTCTCCTGCTGCGCCCGCTCCTGGCGCGGCCCGTGCGCGCACCCCGCCGCCAGCGCCGCCCACAAGATCACCGCGCCCGTCAGCGCCCAACCCCCGCGCCAATTGTTCATCTCAATTCCCTTCGTTGCCATAGACCACCCTGCCGTTGACCAGGTAATACACCTCGAGCCGGCTCACCAGCAGGCCCTGGTAGGAAAGCACATCGCGCGTCTCGCCGCGCTCGTCGCGCATCAGCTCCACGCTGTCGGGCCGCCCCCGCAGCAGCAGCAACTGCTCATAGTCCGTCAGCGGCCCCTGAAAAATCAGCTCGCCTTCGATGAACTGGCACACCAGCGCCGGGTCCAGATAGATCCACTCCACCACCGGCTCGCCCTGCATCGAGCGCAGCTTCCGCGTATAGTCCGGCAGGCCCCACTGCTCCACCATGAACTCCTGCCCCCCCGCCGCCGGCCTGAAAAACAAGCCCGGCTGCCGATAGGCCGTCCGCGAGACGTGGTGTATCCAGTCACGCTCCACGTGCAGCTCGCGCCGCTTGAAGCTGACCGGTTCCCCCTCCGCGCCGATCAGGACCGGCAATTGGCTGCGCGCGCAGCCGCCCGCCAGCAACGGCAGGATCATCGCCAGCAACAACAACAAATAAAACCTCGCTCGGAGCTGGACAGGCTGGTTCATGGGAGCGTTTGCCTTTTGGCGCTCGGCGCGCCAGAATGTAGGGCGGCCGCGCGGGCGGCTCCCTTGCGGACGGGGTACCACGGCCATCTTTTTACTATTTGGCAAGCTTCCGATGCTGTCAAGCACCGTGATTTGATGCCCCCGCCCCCCCTCGTCGGCGCGCGACCCGCAACCACTTGATCAAGCCGAGGGCCCTCCTCCCATGCCCACCTTCCCCGACCTCGACGCCGCCGTGCGCTGGCTCGAAAGCCAGATCAACTACGAGCGCTCGCTCGGCCGCATCAGCTACGACAGTCGCACCTTCGACATCCAGAATTTCTCGCGCCGCCTCGATCAGCTCGGCGCCCCCCAGCGTGGCCTGCGCACGATCCACATCGCCGGCACGCGTGGCAAGGGCTCCTCCGCGCTGGCGCTCGAGTCGCTGCTGCGCGCCGCCGGCCTGCGCACCGCAACTTTCACCTCCCCTCACCTGCGCTCCTACGCCGAGCGCATCCGCATCGATGGCCAGCCGCTCGCCCCAGCCCGTTTCGCCCAGCTGCTCGGCCCGATCGCCGACCTCGCCAGCCACGCTCCCGGCCCCGCCGACCACGGCTTCAAGACCGTCTTCGAGAACCTCACCGCCCTCTTTTTTCTCGCCGCGCGCGAGGAAGCCGTCGACTGGGCCATCGTCGAGACCGGCCTCGGCGGGCGCCTCGACGCCACCAACGCACTCGACCCCGGTCCCGTCCTCCTGACGCGCATCGGCCTTGAGCACACCCATCTGCTCGGCGACACGATCGACGCCATTGCCACCGAGAAGGCTGCCATCCTCAAGCCCGGCGGCTGGGGCGTCTTCACCACCCAGGAGCCCTCCGGCGCCGCCGAGACGGTCTTCCGCCGCCGCGCCGCCGAAACCGGCGCCCAGCTCGATTCCGCCGCCCAGTTCGTCCCCCTGCGCGCCTGCCGCGCCGACTCCAAAGGCCTGCAGCTGGATTTCGAGTTCGCCGGCGCCCCGCTCCCCCTGCGCACCGCGCTGCTGGGCCCCTTTCAGGCCGAAAACCTGCAAGGCGCGCTGGCGATGGTCGCCGCCCTGCATGCCCGCGGGCTGCTCCCCTCGCCCCCCCCCGCGCTCCTCCCGGCGCTCCAGTCGCTCCAGGTCCCTGGCCGGATGCAGCGCCTCTCCGGCCGCCTCCCCGAGTGGATCGTAGATGGCGCCCACTGCCCCACCGGCGCCGGCGCGCTCGCCGCCGCGCTCGAGGCCCATTTCGGCGACCAGCCCGCCCTGGCCCTGGTCGCCATGGTCGAGGAGAAGGACCATGACGGCTTCTTTGCCGCCCTCGCCCGCTGGCCCGGCTGGCGCGCCGTCATTTGCACCACCGCCCCCACCCCACGCGCGCTGCCGGCCCCGGCGCTGGCCGCCGCCGCCCGCCGCTACTTCCCCGACGTCCGGGTGTATCCTCAATTGGACGTGGCATTACAGCAAACAACCCGTCTTGCCGAAGAGACCCACATCAGGGCCGTGGCCTGCGGATCGATGTATACCATCGCACCGGTGCAGGCCTGGGTGGGCGGGCAATAGCTGTTGTATTGGGTCGGGGGATGTCAACATGGATATCAAGCCTCGCGCGCGGCGCAAGATGAGCCGTGAGCAAATCTGCGAAATCCTCGAGCGCAACGTTCAGCTTTACAAAGGCGAGGACTCCTTCGTCAATTATCTGGTCGACCTGGCGCTCTACCTGGTCGAATACGAATATGATTGGTCTCAATCCGAGCTCGACAAACCACGCGAGGCCGCCCAGGCCAACTCGGCCCCCGAGCAGGCCGAGCTGCCCCCCCGCCCGCGCGTGGTCTCGATCCACTCCAACAACAACGGCGGGCTCAGGCCGCTCAAGCGCAACTGCCCCTACTGCGGCAACATCGTCGGCGAGGCCCTCGTCTGCCCCTCCTGCCGCAACCTGACCCGCTGACCGGTAAAGGGGCGCCGATTGCTATTGACACTGTCGTTCCTCCGGAAGCTATTCGCCCCCGGTAGTAGCTCCTATCGGAGCGGCATGTTTGAAAAAAAAACGCTCAAAACAGCCCCGTTAGGAGTGAATAGCTCCGTTAGGAGCGAATAGCTCCGTTAGGAGCGAATAGCTCCGTTAGGAGCGACATGTTTGTAGAAACGCGCATTTTTTCTGCAAAAAGCTCCGTTAGGAGCGACATGTGCACCTTTCCCTAAATGTAACCCAAAACATGCACCCAAATTTAGGACTACGGTGGCTCAATCATTCCTGTCCATGAGGTTTTTTCTTACGAATGCTGGCGGGCGGCTCGAGGCGGATGAGGACTAACTGGGCATTGTCCTCGATGACCCACTCGACCTCCTCACCCTTACTGAAACGCATCGCTTGTGCGATGGCCGCCGGAAGATTGACATACCATTGCTCGCTGGCTTGGCGCTTGATGAGCTGAATTTTCGTGCGGCATCCCATGGGAGATGATCCTTTTTTTTCTAATAACTAGACAAATCTGCGTCTAATAGTCGAGGGCAAAGTACCCTCGCCTCATCCATCATGGTCATGGTCCAATTTCACAGCACGCGAAACCAAACCTTCAAATGACCATCTCCTCTTCCACAAAGCCCCGAAATTAAAAATATGCTTTGCGCTTCCTCTGCGTCCTTTGCCCCTTTGCGGTTCAATTCCTCCTTTTTCTGGAACGTTTTTCTTGCCGCGCCGTCGGATTCCCCCTTGTGATCCCCCGCCGCCAAGCGTATAAGGGCGAATTGGTGTCCACCACCGGATGTCCAATGCAAGGAACCCGCCCGTGTTCGTCCCAGCCCTCCTCCCCTGCCTCAAACAGTATGACCGCCAGACCTTGATCCACGACCTGCTGGCCGGCCTGACCGTCGGCGTCATCGCGCTGCCCCTCGCCATGGCCTTTGCCATCGCCAGCGGCGTGCCCCCCGAGCGCGGCATCTTTACCGCCATCATTGCCGGCTTCCTGATTTCCGCCCTCGGCGGCAGCCGCACCCAGATCGGCGGCCCCACCGGCGCATTCGTTGTCATCGTCGCCGGCATCCATGCAAAATTTGGCTATGACGGCCTCGTCATGTCGATGCTGCTCGCCAGCGGCTTCCTGCTCGCCCTCGGGCTCTTCCGCATGGGCGCCCTGATCAAGTTCATCCCCTTTCCCGTCGTCACCGGCTTCACCACCGGCATCGCGCTGGTCATCCTGACCACTCAGATCAAGGACCTGTTGGGCCTGACCATGGCCGAGGCTCCCGCCGAGTTCGTCCAGCTCTGGATCGCCTACATCAAGCACCTCCCGACCATCAACCCGCAAGCCGCTGCGCTCGGTCTGTCAACCATCGCCATCATCGTGCTGGTTCGTCGGCGCTGGCCCCGCCTGCCCGCGATGCTGATCGGCATGGCCGCGGCGACAGCCGCCGCTTGGGCACTCGGACTCGAAATCGAAACCATTGGCAGCCGCTTCGGTGAGCTCCCCCGCTCCCTGCCCCGCCCCAGCCTGCCCACCATCGACTTGGCGATGATCCCCCAACTCATCTCGCCCGCTTTTACCATCGGCCTGCTGGCCGCCATCGAGTCGCTGCTCTCCGCCACCGTCGCCGATGGCATGACCGGTGATCGTCATAATTCCAATATGGAACTAGTGGCCCAGGGCGTCGCCAACACCGCCTCCGCCATCTTCGGCGGCATCCCCGCCACCGGCGCCCTCGCCCGCACCGCCACCAGCATCCGCGGCGGCGCCCGCACCCCCGTCGCCGGCCTTATCCATGCCCTCACGCTCCTGCTGATGCTCCTCCTGTTCGCACCGCTCGCCCGCATGATCCCGCTGACCGCGCTCGCCGCGATCCTCGTCGTCGTCGCCTGGAACATGAGCGAACTGCACCATTTCAAGCGCCTGCTCGACGCCCCGCGCAGCGATGTCATGGTCCTGCTGACCACCTTCGCCCTCACCGTTCTAGTTGACCTGACCGTCGCCGTCGAGGTCGGCGTCGTCCTCGCCTCGCTGCTCTTCATCCGTCGCATGGCCGAGGTCACCAACGTCGGCATGATTACTCGCGAGTTCAAGGAGAACGGCGAGCCCGGCGACGACCCCAACGCCATCGCCCTGCGCGAGGTCCCCCCCGGCGTCGAGGTCTTCGAGATCAACGGCCCCTTCTTCTTTGGCGCCGCCGACAGCTTCAAGCAGACCATGCGCGAGATCGAGCGCCCACCGCGCGTCATCATCCTGCGCATGCGCGCCGTCCCCGCCATCGACGCCACCGGCCTCCACGTCCTCGAGGAATTCATGCTCCGCGGCCGCCGCGAGGGCAGCGAACTGGTCCTCTCCGGCGTCCACGCCCAACCGCTGATGGCCATGACCAACAACGGCCTGCTCGACAAGCTCGGCGAGGATAACGTCCACGGCCACATCGACGACGCCCTCGACCGCGCCCGCGAAATCCTCGGCTTGCCCCCGATCGAACGCCAGTTCCCCTTCGTCCCCAATGTCCGCCGCGACATGGACCGCCCCACCCCGGCAGGAGCGAGCAAATAGCCGCGCGCGGCCCAATCAGCCGATCCGTGGTCAAATCACCCACGCCGCGCCCGCGCGCCCAACGTTTCACCCCCGGCCCCAACGCTGCATTTCACTCTTGCGGTGCATCCGGCCCCGGGCGCATGATGGGGCCATCTGGCACCAACCCCCTTGAGGAAGTTCGAGATACAATGATTCAGCCGGCCCGCAAGATTTACATCGCCGCATCTCTGCTCTTCGTGGCCTCCGGCGCCACCAGCTTGGCCTACGAAGTCATCTGGTTCAAACGCTTCGGCCAGGCCTGGGGCCAATCCTATTACGCCATCGCGCTGGTCACCGCCGCCTTTCTCTGCGGCCTCGGCCTCGGCGCGTGGGCCATCGGCAAGCTCGCCGACCGCCTGCGCGTTCCGCTGATGGCCTACGCCATCTTCGAGATCCTCATCGGCCTGATGGCCTTGGCCATTCCCTTCGCCATCGCAGCCCTGCGCCAGATCCCTCCCGAGGTCCTCGCCCCGCTCCAGGACCACCAGTTTTTGCGCTATCTCGTCCGCTTCGGCCTCACCCTGGCTATCCTCGGCCCACCCACCATCCTGATGGGCGGCACCCTGCCGCTCCTGGTCCGCCAGTTCTCGCTCTCCAGCGCCGCCATGAAGGACAGCATCGGCTGGTTCTATTTCCTCAATACCCTGGGCGCCGCCCTCGGCGTCTACCTGGCCGGCTTCCACCTGCTGCCCAACCTCGGCCTGGAGTGGAGCAACTATCTCGTCGCCGCGGTCAATCTCACCATCGGCGGCGTCGCCGGCTTCTATGCCCTCAAGCTGCGCCGCCCCGAAGCCCTCGCCGGCCTGCGGCTGGGCGGCCGCGCCGCCGATCCGGCCTCCCCCCACTCCGCCGCCGCGCCCCTCGATGGCAGCTGGCTGCGCAAGGTCTACTTGGCCGCCTTCCTTGTCGGCTCCGCCGCCCTCATCCTGCAATTGGTCTGGACCCGCCAGCTCATGCTCATCCTGGGCACCTCGACCTATGCCTTCACCTCGGTCCTCTTCGTCGTCCTGCTCGGCATCGCCTTGGGCAGCCTCATCTTCAAGTGGTGGTCCCGACTGGATCGCGACCCCTTCCGCACGATGATCCACGTCATCTTCGCCCTCGCCTTCTTTGCCCTGCTCGGCAAGGAGCTGGTCCCCCACCTGACTCTGGTCATCGCCTGCCTCAACCCGCTGCGCGCCAGCCAGGCCTTCAGCGGCATCGCCAGCGCCGCCGCCGGCATGTTCGTCCAGTTTCTCCCCGCCCTCGGCATGGGCTTCCTTTTTCCGCTGCTCGTCCTGATGACTCGCCGTGGCCATGCCGATGCCGGCCGCGCCGTCGGCGGCGTCTATGCCTGGAACACCGCCGGCACCGTCCTCGGCGCCCTCGTCACCGGCAGCCTGCTGCTGCCCTACATCGGCATCCACGGCGCCCTCGCCCTGGCGCTCGCCCTTTACCTCGTTGCGCTCTGGCTGCTGGTCTGGCCCGCCGCCCCCGCCAGCCGCCCCGCCCTGCGCCTCTTCAGCCTCCCCACCCTCGGCGCCATCTTCCTCATCGGCATGCAGAATGACCCGATGGTGCTCAACTCCGGCATGTTCCTCTATGGCTACGTCCCCCCCAAGATGCTCATGACCCACGACCTCCTCTTCATCGAGGAAGGCTCCTCCTGCAACGTCATGGTTCGCAGGAATCAGGGCTCCGGCAACACCTCGCTCCACGTCAACGGCAAGGTCGACGGCAGCTCCATCGGCGACCAGCCCACCCAGCTCGGCTTGGCTTATTTCCCCCACATCTTCATGCCCGACGCCCGCGACATCCTCGTCATCGGCTTCGGCACCGGTTCCACTTCCGGCGCCAGTTTGCTCTTCCCCGAATCCCGCGTCACCTGCGCCGAGATCGAACCCGCCATCCTCCGCGCCTCCCAATACTTCAATGATGTCAACCACCAGCCCTTGCAGCACGCCCCCGACCGCTTCCGCGTCGTCATCGACGATGGCCGCAATTTCATCCAGTCCAGCACCCAGCGCTGGGACCTGATCATCTCCGAGCCTTCCAACCCCTGGATTGCCGGCGTCTCCAACCTCTTCACACGCGAGTTCTACCGCCAGGCCAAGTCCCACCTCAACGACGACGGCATCCTCGTCCAGTGGATCCAGCTCTACCAGCTGCTCCCCGAGGACCACGCCATGATGCTGCGCACCATCCGCGAGGAATTCGAGCACTGCCTCCTGCTGCATCTGCAAAAGGGCGACACCATGCTGCTCGCCTCACGTCACGACCTGCTCGCCACCGACCCCGCCGTCCTCGACCGCGCCCAGGCCATCTTTGACGCCCAGCCCGCCATCCAGAACGATCTCACCAACCATTTCTACTCCGTCCGCAACGTCCGCCAGCTCCTCAGTGATTATCTCGTCCTCGATACCGCCGGCATCGACCGCCTCCTCGAATCCTTCCCCGCCGTCGTCGCCAACACCGACTACAACATGCTACTCGAGTATCAGGCCCCCCTGCGCCTCTACGACACCAACGCCGACAGCATCCCCATCAAGCTCAACCTCGCCATCGCCTATGACCCTATTTACCACCAGCAGCTCGACAGCCAATGGTCCCTGGTCGCCCGCCCCGGCGCCCCGCTTCAGGCCCGCGTCGACCTGCTCCAGCGCATGGGCCTGACCGTTTCTCCCGAGGTTATGCAACAGCACCTCCAGCAGCGTATGCTGGAACTGGAGGCTCTGCGCCAAAGCCTGCAGGTCAGCGCAATCCCTCACTGACTCCGGAGGTCCGCCATGGTCGACCCCCCACAACCCGACCGGCTCTTCACCACCCGCCAGCTCGCCCACGCGCTGGATGTCAGTGAGGCCTCCATCAAGCGCTGGTGCGACAAGGGCCTGATCGACAACGTCCGCACCCGCGGCGGTCACCGCCGCCTCAAGCTCAGCGCCATTCTCGACTTCCTGCGCCACAGTGGCGTCGAACTGCTCCGCCCCGAGGAACTCGGCCTGCCCGCCAACCTCCGCCGCGAACAGCTCACCCTCGACCAGGCCCGCCTCGCCGCCATCGAGGCCCTCGAGTCCGGCGACGAGGCCGCCTTCCGCCGCCTCGCCTTCGGCCTTCACTATGGCGGCCGCCGCCTCGCCGAAATCTGCGACCAGATCATCGCCCCCGCCTTTCATCAGATTGGCCTGGACTGGCAGCACCACGACCTTGAGATTTACCGCGAGCGCCGGGCCGTCGAAATCTGCGCCCGCTGGCTCCACGAGATGCGCCGGGCTCTCCCTGCCCCGCCCCCCGGCGCCCCCCGCGCCATCGGCGGCGCCGTCGAGGGCGATCTCTATCTGCTCCCCACAACCATGGTTGACCTCGTCCTGCGCGAGTCCGGCTGGGAGGCCGAGTCCTTCGGCGTCAGCCTGCCCTACTCCACGATGGTCATCGCCCTGGGCGACCTGCGCCCCCAGGTCTGCTGGCTCAGCGTCTCCCACGTCGGCAATGAGCGCGGCCTCGTCGCCGGCCTGCGCCGCGTCCGCGCGGCCGCCGAGGAGGCCGGCACCCGACTCTTCGCCATCGGCGGCCGCGCCATCACCCAGTCCCTGCGCGACCAGCTCCCCGGCCCGGTCTGGTGCGACACCATCGGCGACCTGGTCGCCCTGCTCGAACCCCCCGCATCCGAAACCCCGCCCCATCTTTAATCTGGAGCCCCGCCCACGGACCAGATAGAATATCCCTCGTCCGTGCGCCCCGCGCCGCCCGATCCATCAGCCAAGGACTTCGCCCCTTGCCACCTGCCGATCCAGCCGCCCCTGCCGCCGCCGCCCCCCCGCGGGCGGGCTGGGCCCTGACCCTGCTCAACTGGGTCCTGCCCGGCTTTGGTTTCATCATGGTCGGAAGGCGCGCCCGCGGCTTCACCCAGCTGGCCATCGTGCTGACCACCTTCGGCCTTGGTCTCGCCCTGCGCGGCGGCGTCATCTGGCCGGTCTGGTCCCTCAGCGGCGAGCACGAGCTCAACATCATCAACAACGTCATGTTCCTGATCCAGGCCGGCTCGGGTGCGCCAGCCCTGCTCAGCCTGTTCGGCCAGCTCGCCGGCCTCCCCCTGCTGGCCGGCCTCCCCGAGCACCCCTTCTACGAGCTGGGCGCCTATTTCATCGTCGTTGCCGGCGCGCTCAACTACTACGCCGCCTGCAATTTCTATGACCGCCTGGTCAGCCCCGCCCCCCGCTATCGCGACCAGGAAAAGATCGGACACGCCTCATGACCACCATGGGCTGGATTCATCTGTTTTCGATCATCTACTTGTCCGGCGCGATCTGCCTGGCCGTCAGCGTCAATGAGAACCGCGACCCGCGCCGCATCCTGCGCGAGACCCTGCGCCGCTGGGGAAAATTTCTCGGCGTCACCCTCGCCGTCGCCCTCATCGTCACCGCCCTCAGCTGAGCCTGATTTACAAGAAGACGGATGAAAATACAAAAAAGGGTGCCACGCGGATCCGAGAGAAATCTCGGCCGCGAGGCACCCTTTTGAGAATGGGGAATGCTGAATTCGGAATGCGGAATGTGGAGTGCGGAAAGTTAAGGGGTGGGGCGGGTCAGGGGTCAGGGGTCGGGGTG
>JAWLCE010000048.1:0-29771 GCA_041687335.1 Sumerlaeia bacterium
CTCCCCCCTCGCCGCACGCTCCCCCCACTGCCCGCTCACCACCCTCCCGCCGGCGGGTCCTCGTCCTCCTCGCGCCACTGCTCCCACAACCGATTAAACCGGGCGATATAGATCGCCTCAAACAGCTCGGCCTGTTCGGGCGCTTCCTCCTCGCACCGCTCGCGCATGCGGCTGATCTCGATCGCGATGTCGATCCAAGGCAGGTCCGAGTTCAGGATCAACGCGCTGATGCGGTGCGCGTCGCGCTTGAGCCGCTCGGCCAGCGGCAGGCAGGTCTGACACATCTCATGGCTCCAAGGGGCGGCATTGCGGATGCCCCATGGATAAATCTTACCCCCGATCGCCCAACCCGCCTAGCCCCCCCGCGCGCTTCCCAATCACGTCACACCGCAGCGGATCAAACCCCGGCCGCACCGGCGGCCCCGAGCTGCCGGTCGATGCTCTCCATCACGCCCATCACCGCGCGCAGCGCCGGGAAGGGGTCCTTGACCGCCGAGGGCGGCTCCTCCAGCCGGCGGCCGTCGCGGGCGGCCTGACGGCTGAAATCCCCGTGCTCGGGATTGCGGAAGGTGGCAAAGGCGTAGTCGTGGACGCGGCCATACCAGTCGGCGGTCCAGGCCTCGCCGGTGGCCTCGTGGGCCAGCATCAGCGCCTGCAGCGCCAGCATGTGCGGCGCCAGCCGCTTGCGGTCCCAGTGCGGCTCGCGCGGCGCCCCCGCGCAATCCACGTCGAGCGCCCAGAACACCCCGCCGTGCTCGCGGTCCCAGCCCCCCTCCAGGTGCCAGCGCAGGATTTCGAGCGCGTCGGCCAGCAGCGGCTTGTCGTTGCGGCGCGAGGACTCTGCCAGCAGCGCCCGCGCGCACTCGATGCCGTGGGACGGATAAAAATCGCGCGCACCGGCCTCCTCGGGCAGCTCACCCCCCGGCCCGAGCAGCTCCAGGTTCACCTTCCGCTGGCGATCGGCGTGGCGCTCGCACAGCAGCCCCGTCAGCCGCGCCGCCTCCTCCTCAAGGGTTGCGTCCTCGACCTCGCCCAGCAGCGTCGTCAGGCAGTCCAGCGTCCGGAAGCTGACATCCTGGCGCTGCTGGCCCGGCTTCATCTGGTGGGGCGCCACGGTGTTGAACCCCGGCCGGCGGATGCGCTCCACGATCCGCAGCGCGCTGCGGTGGGCCACCTCCAGCGCCTCGTCGTCATCCATCGCCCGGTGAAACTCCACCAGCCCCAGCACCGCGAAGATGTCGCTGAAGATGCTGACCGGCCCCTCGAGCGGCTCGCCCGCCCGCCCCATCCGGTAGTTCCAGTCCCCCGCGCCGTCGCGCCCGTGCTTGAGCAGGAACTGCCGCGTCTTGAGCAAAAACTCGCGCAGCCGCAAATGCCGGTCATAGCCCTCGGACCAGACGTGGCTGAACGCCCACAGCCCGCTGCCCTGCGCCCAGACAAACTTCTCGGCGCTGATCAGCTCGCCGCTGTCGCTCATGCAATTGAGAAAGCCGCCAAACTCATAATCCTTGCCGCAGCGCTCCCAGTAGGGCAGCAGGTCCAGGCAGAGCAGGGCATGATGAAAATGGCGATACGCTTCGAGCTGGCGTGCATCCATGGCATGTGCCTCCGCCACCATTCTCTCACAACGGCGGTCGGCGGCGAAAATCGGGCGACCACCCCCGCGCCCCGCCCCTCAACAGCCCGTGCAAACACTGCGGATCGCCGTCAGCAGCGTCTCCGAGGGCCCGCCCTTGCTCAAATAAGCCCGCGCCCCCGCCTCCAGCATCCGGCCGCGCGCGTCCCCCTCGTCATACATCGATAGGCCAATCACACAAATCCCCGGGTTTTCCTCCACGATCCGCCTTGTGGCCTCGATCCCGTCCATCTGCGGCATCGCGACGTCCATGACCACGACGTGGGGTCGCTCCGCCCGCACCCGCTCGATCGCCTCCAACCCATTGCCCGCCTCGCTGACGACCTCCAGGTCCGGCTCCTCCTCGATCAGCGACGCCAGCCCGCTGCGCATCACCGCATGGTCATCGACCAGCAGCACCCGGATCAGCTCGCCCTCGCGCAGGCGCCGCCGCTGCCGGCGCTTGACCTCGCGGATCGACTCGCGCCCCGGGCCCACCGCCGCCGGCTCCGCGCTCTCGACCGGCGCCGCCGTTTCGATCGGCGTGATCAGCCGGATGCGCGTGCCCTGCCCCGGTGCGCTCACGATCTCCATCCGCCCGCCCAGCAGGTCCAGCCGCTCACGGATGCCGAACAGGCCGATCCCCCCGTGACCCTCCCCCTGCATCTGGGCCGGCTCAAACCCCTTCCCACGGTCCGAGACCACCACCGCAATCTCGTCGGGCTTGGCCTCAATTTCGATCAGGGCCCGGTCGGTCCCCGCGTGCTTGATCGTGTTGAGCAGCAGCTCGCGCACCGACTGGTAGAGGAAGACCATCAGATTTTCAGGCAGCTTCTCCGCCTCGCTCAGAACCCGCAACTCGACTTCCAGCCCCTGCTTCTCTCGCATCTGCCGCACCAGCCAGCCCAGCCCCGCCGCCAGCCCATACTCATAGAGCATCGGCGGACTCAGCTCATAGGAGAGCGAGCGCGCCGCCGCGATCGATTCGTCGAGCAGCCCGTGAATCTGGTCGGCCGCCTGCCTCAGCGACGGGTTCTCCCCCGCTCGCGAGCTGATCACGTTGGCGCTATACTTCGCCCCCACCAGCAATTGCTGCAGGCCGTCGTGCAGAATCTTCGCCAGCCGACGCCGCTCCTGGTCCTCCGCCTGCGTCAACTGCAGCGCCATCGCCTGCAACTGCTTCGCTCGTTCCTCGGCCACCGCCGTGCGCTCGCGCACCTGATGCTCGAGAGACTCGTTCAGCTCGCGCAACTGGCGGTCGATCTGGATCAACTGCGTCACGTCGCGCATCGTCACGATCGCCGCCAGCACGCGCCCCTCCCGGTCCAGCACCCGCGTGCCGCCAAAGGATGCAATCCAGGCGCGCCCCGTGTCGCGCCGACGCACGTGCGCCACCATCGAGCCGAATTTCTCCCCCTTCAGCACGAGCCCCAACGGGCACAGCTCCTGCGGCAGCAGGTTTCCCTCCAAGTCGTGCATCTCGTGCTGCTCGTTGAGCTGGCGCTCCACCACATGGATCGGGTCCTCTGGATCAAAGCCATAGATTTCCATCGCCGCCCGGTTCATCATCACCAGCCGCCCATCCCGGTCATACAGCCCCAGCCCCTCCGTCATCTGGTGCAGCACCGCGTTGAGCTGGGCCAGGTTGTGCTCGTTGATCGCCAGCGCCTGCTGCAACCGCCGCTCCGCTTCCACCTGCTCGGTGATGTCGCTGATCAGCCCCACCACCCGCCGCGCACGATCCTCCGGCGCCCCGCCAAACTGCGCCTGCCCGACCACCCGCACCCAGCGAATCACACCATCCTCATGCACCACGCGATAATGCATGTCCACATCGGGCAGGTCCATGTTGCCCACCGCCCGCTCCAGTTTTTCGTGGGCCGCCGCCAGATCCTCGGGATGCAGCCGCGCCATCGCCTCGGCCACGCCCAGCTCCGAGCGGCCGGGCACCCCGAAGATGCACTGGCTGCGCTCGTCCCACTTCACGCGCTGGGCATCCACGTCAAGCTCGAACATCCCCAGCCGCGCCACCTGCAGCGCCAGCCGCAGCCGCTGTTCATTCTCGCGCAACTCCATCTCCGCGCGCCGCCGGTCGCTCACGTCGCTGACCGCCACCACCCCCGCCACGATATCCCCCTGGTCGTTGCGCACCGGGGCGGCGCTGATCTCAACGTGCATCAACGAATCATCGCGCTGGCGCAGCAGGACCGCCTCCTCGATCACCGTCTCCCCCTGCTGGATCGCCCGCGCCAGCGGCCACTCATCGCTCGCATACGGCTCGCCGCCCTGGTGGTAGCCCGTCAGGAAGCTGCTGTAAGTTTGAATCTCATAGCTGCGCAGGTCGTCGAGGAACATCCGGCTCATCTCACGGTTGACCGCGATGATGCGCCCACTGGGAGCCTCGGCAATCGCCACTCCGACCGGCAACTGCCCCATGATGATCTCCAATTGCATCCGCTCGGCGCGCAACTCCGCCATCAGCCGGTCCCGCTCATTCTGCTCGGCCAGATAGCGATCTTGAATGTTATAGATGAAGCCCAACCACTGGACGGCGCCCCCGACCAGCAGCGGCGTCAGGCAGGCGCGATGCCACTCCCAGCTCCCGTCGCTCCCACGCCGCAGCCTCAAATCCAGGTCGAAGGAGACGCCGGCCTCTATCCCCCTCTCCCACTGCGCCCACACCCGCCCCCGCTCCTCCTCGTGCAGCAGCTCGACCAGGTGCTCGCCCCCCTGGCCGCGATACTCCAGCAGGGCCGGATTGAGGTATTCCAACCGGCCGTCTGGATTGGCTAATAAAACCTTCTGCGACAGGTTATGCAGGAATGGCCGGACTGTCATTTCTTCATCAAATACAATCATATCTGGAGCCCGACGGGCGCATCCCTTCCTTTCGCACCTCTGACCGCACGAGTACCACTCTGTTAGGGACAAGTCTGCCACACAATGCAAAACCAGATCAATCGGGAAACCTACTGAGCGGTAATATGCTCACCTGTTTTCCAAGCACGTCTGTTTCATTGGTCGGACGGCCCCTCCTGGCCATACTTTTCTCTTGTAAAATGGATAAACCGAGTCGATATTCTTTTGAAACGGCCCTCGGGGCCTCTCAGCTTTGCCCCTTTCCGAAGGAACAGTCCCATGGCTCTCCTGCGCCTTGCTCCCGCTGCCATCCTCCTGACTCTTCTGGGTTTGGCCTCCCCCTTCGCCCAGGCTCAGGGCCCGCGCCCGCCCCGGCAAAAACCCGTCGAACCCTCGCTGCAATCCAATCGTCCCATACCCAATGCCGAAAACGTCCCGCAGTTGATGAGCGGCGCCAGCGCCCGCGCCGAGCAGACCGTCCGGCTCTTCTTCCCGCGCGACGGCATGCAGAATCCCGGCGGCTCCGCACCCAACTGGTATTTCTATTGGTCCCAGGGCGTGGTCAGTGGTCTGCAAAACTTCACCTATAAACCCGGTCCCTACTTCGGCTCCTATAGCCCCGCCAGCGACACCTTCGAGATCAACGACGCCGCCCCCACCCAGAACGACGGCCCCATCAACGTCACCAACAAATACACCAACGCCGTGCGCGGCATCGGCGCCGGCGGCGCCGGCATCCATAGCGTCGCCGAGACCATCGCTCATGAAAAGGAACACCAGCGGCTCCACAAGCGCCTCACCGGCGTCGACAGCGACGGCGATGGCCTCTCAGACGCCGACGAGGAAGGCGCTTATGCCGCCTACGGCTTTCGCAAGAACGACCCCGACACCTACAATCTGGCCGCGACCATCGACCCGAGCTACGCCAGCTATGGGGACGAGGAATTGTTGGCTCGCGTGAAGGAATCCTCCCCCGTCGCCACCAACCCCGCCCAGGACTGGTCCGACACCAACGGCCAGAACTGGTCTGCCGCCGGCGGCGACACCGCCCCGATCGTCACCGCCGCCCCCGAGCTTGCCTCGGTCGAGGGCGTCCCGGCCCTGCTCGAGTTCCTCGAGGATCCTCGCCCGCGCGTCGTCAACGAGGCGGTCGAGCGTCTGGCGGCCAGTGGCGATCCCGAGGCGATCCGCCCGCTCCGTGAGCGGGCCCTCCGCGATCGCCCCGCCCCCGGCATCGACGGTGGCGACGGCGGCCGCCTGCCGATTATTGACGCCCTCGGCCGCCTGGGCGAGACCCCCGCCAACTCCGGCGCCGCCCGCGACAGCCTGCTGGCGATCCTAAACGAATACACCCGCACCGGCCCGCTCTGCGGCTGCGAGCGCTGCGGCGGCGAGGGGCTCTATCCCTGGCACGATGGCGCCTACATGCGCGTCATGACCCGCGCCATCACCCGGCTGCGCCCCTGGGCCGCCGAGGAGGCCGTCTCCTCCCGCCTGCTCGAAATCGCGCTTGACCACGAGCAGGTCAAGTCCGGCCCGATCCGCCGGCTGGCCTACCGCGTTTACCTGCAGGGGCGCCACGCCGGCCTCCCCCCGCGCGAACGCGCCGAGGGCATCCTCAGCCTGCAGTCCCAGACCCCGCGCCCCGCCCCCGAGAACAGCTTCCTCATCCAGGGCAACGTCGGCCGCCCGACCACCTTCTCCATCCAGCATCAGGCGATCACCGACGTCTATGGCGAGATGGGCGAGGAGGAGGCCAACCACCTGCGTGAGCTGCTGGCCGCCGAAACCGACCAGGGCCGCCGGCTGGCGATCCAATCCGCCATCGAATCCATCGCTCAGGCGGCCCCGGTGGCCGAGCGCCAATAACTGATCATTCCTCCGCCCTTGCGAACATTCCGACAGGACCCACACCCATGACCAGTTCCCGTCCCCAATCGCAAACCCGCGCCGGCCGCCGCCTGCTCGCCACACTCTGCCTGCTGCTCCTTGCCCCGCTGGCCGCCCACGCCGGCCTCTCGGTGCAGATCAATGAGCCGGCCGCCAACATGAAGGTGCTCCTGGGCGAGGGCAGCATTCCACTGAACGGCACCGTCTCCTACCCCGAAAAGGAGGAAAAGGAGGAGGAGGCCACGATCGTCTGGACCTTCAATGTCGAAGGCCGCCAACAGACCCGAAACACCAAGAGCGGTGAATCGGGCAGCATGGAGCTGTCTGGCTTTACCTTCCCCAGCAGCAACTCCTCCTTCGGCGAACAGAAGGTCGTCGCCACCGTCAACAAGCGCCAGGTCAAGACCAAGGACGGCTATTCCGGCGAATCGATGGAGGAGACCATCATCGAGCAGGACGGCACCAGCAACGAGGGCTGGATCGTCAACAACGGCGACCCCGAAGAGCAGGACATGGTCATCGGCGACGATACCTCCGACAAGCCGGGCTGCACTTACATCATCCGCGGCTTCTGCACCGAGTCCAATAAGGGCTCCCCATCCAGCGGCGTGGTCACCGGTCAGCCCTGGACCAGCGATGACCCCAACCACTGGGCCTACTGGGTCCGCCAGGCCGTCATCGCCGGCAACCGCAAGGGCCTCGATGACGGCCAGATGATCGACCTCATCTGGCACATTACCAATCGCCGGGGCCCGAGAATGGCCTTGCATGACGAGATTGGCTATCCGGTTGGAGGCCCCACCCGCAACTACGACGACGCTCCGCCCTTGCCCCCCATCGATTTCAACGCCAAGGCGGGCAATGGTCGCGTGCTCCTGAAGTGGCGGCATGCGACTGAATCCGACCTGGTCCGGACGATCATCCTCTACCGCACCGACGGACGCTATCCCGCCAATATCAACGACGGTCAGTTCCTCATCGCACTCGACGGCGCCCCGGGCGCCCCCGAGTCCTACGTCCATCAGCCGGTGACCAACGGACAGGCGATCCATTACGCCGCCTTCTCGGCCGACGAACAGGCCATCGCCTCAGCCCCCGCCAAGGCCACCGTGACCCCTGCCGCGAGCGCCGACGCCATCCCGCCCTCCGCCCCCCTCGGCATCCATGCCGTTCCCGGCAAGGGCCAGGTCCAGATCCACTGGACCAACCCCGGCGACACCGACCTCAAGAAGGTGCGCCTGGTCATGCGCGAGGATGGCCGCTATCCGCGCACGCCAACCGATGGCAAGGGTCTCTTCGAACAAACCGCCACCCGCAACGCCCCCCGCAGCTTCACGGCGACCGGACTGGTCAATGGCCGGCCCTACCACTTTGCCTGCTTCGCCACCGATGAGGCCGGCAACATCTCCGAGCCCGCCCTCGTGCGTGCGATCCCGCCGGCCGACATGGGCACGGTCCAAGTGACCATCATCCCCTCGTGGGGCAAGTGGGCGCTGGTCGACAGCGTCGACCGCGTCCACCGCGGCACGGGCAATGCCCGGATCCAAGTCCCCGCCGGCGAAGTCACCATGTATTGGACTTGGGGGGATGATTATGAACAACCCTTGAAGATGAGCGAAACCGCCCAGTTGCCCGTCGGCGGCCTGGTCAACTTCACATCGATCCAATCCTTCAGCTCCAGCGATGCATATCCCGGGGATGTCCTCAATTACCTGCTCGGCTTTTCCTCGTCCCCGGCCGACCTGGACTACAACAACGATCGCAAGGTCGACGTGGCCGATTTCATCGAAGCCATGAATGACAGCCGCCCCGCCATCCCCGCCAAGCCCTATCCCGAGGATCAGGCCACCGATGCCATGCCATGGGTGTTCTTCAACTGGTATTCCGAATATTCTGAATATGAACCCGATCCCAACACCGAGTGCTATGACCTCTATCTCTGGAAGGATGGCGAGCCACGCCCCATCGTTCCGACTGAATCCATGCTGCAACGACCCGGGAAATTCCTCCAGCTCCCCGGCAACACCAAATATTACTGGCAGGTCGTCGCCCGCAACTCGTTCCAGCAGGTCCCGGGTCCGGTCTGGTCCTTCACAACCCTGAATTTCTCCTTTCAATCGAAGAGGTTCCGGGGTCCGACCCTCCCGGTCGGACCCCTTTTTTCTTTTAGACCCTACCTTGTCGCCCACCAGCCGTCAGGCGCCGTTTAACGCAAACTTGCAACGGCCTCGGCCAGTCCTATGAAATGATGGAATAGGCTCGAATCGCTCCTGGAGAACACCCCAAATGAAGCGCAATCTCCTCGCCGGGCGGATGCCCTGGCTGCCGCTGATCATGCTCGCCCTCGCCCTGTGCGGCTGCCGGCCCCAATCCACCGTAGCCAGCGCCCGCCCCCCCGGCGTCAGCGCAATCGTGCCCGCCCCCGGCGAGCGCCTGAACGAGCGGCTGGTGGTCATCTTTGACGCCCCCGTCACCGTCGCCGGCGACACTCAGACTTCCCCCCCGCTGCGCTTCGAACCCCCGCTTTTCGGCAGCTTCCAAATCGGCACCAACCACATCATCTTCACCCCAAGCTCACTGCCGACCCGGGCCATCATCGAGGCCCGCCTTAACCCCGACCAGGTGCGGGTGGGTGGCCAGCCGCTGCCCGCCGACACCCCCCCGCTCATCCTGACCACCTTCGACTTTAAAGCCGAGCAGGTCGGCATCCTCGACCGCTCCACGACCGCCACGATCTATGGGATTCACTTCACCGCCCCCGTCACCCCCGACTCGCTGGCCGACCGCCTCCGGCTGGTCGATGCCGACAACCGGCCCGTCCCCTTTACTACCGTGCCCGGCGGCCCGGCGCGCGTGGCGCGGCTGGTCGTGGCGGCGCAGGCCCCGCCGCCGGTGCGTGCGCACATTGCCGCCGGCCTGCCCGAGGCCGGCGACCGGTTCCACCTGCCCCTCGACCAGCAGCTGCTCGTGCCGCTCCCCAAGGCGGTTGAGGCCGCCGCCGGAACTCGTTTTGCGGTGCAGGAGGTCCAGCTTGCCGAGACCGGCCCCGCCTTCCAGCGCATCCGGCTGCGGTTGAACCAGCCGGTGGCTCCGGCCGACCTCACGGCCCACCTACGCGTCCAGGACCTCACGACGACCGACACCCAGCCGCTCGCCGTGGCGTTGGTCGATCTCCCCACCACCGCCCCCAGCCGGCAGTTCATGCTCCAGATCCAGGTCCCCAACCCGCGCCTCGTGCATGTGCGGCTGCTGCTTGACCCCGCCCTGCGCAGCGCCGCCGGCATGCCGCTGGGCGCCGACTTCAGCCGCGACCTGCAGCGGCGCACCGAACTGCAAGTCTCCGGCTTCAACTGGCAGACCGGAGGCCGCCGCGGACTGGCGCTCAATTTCAATCTCAGCCACTCCGCCGATCCCGATGCCCTGCGCCGCCTGCTCACAGTCGAGCCGCCGATCGACGAAATGCAACTCGAGCCCACCGGCCCCGACAGCTTCACCCTCAACGGCCGCTTTCAGCTCGACCGCAGCTACCGCGTCACCCTCGCCGCCGGCATCCCCTTCGCCGGCTGGGCGCAGACGACCGCCCCGCTGCGGTTCACCGCCGTCTCGCCCGAGCGCATCTCTGCCTGGCTCCACTTCCCCGCCGAGGATCGCTATTACCTGCCGCGCGCCGGCGGGGCGAGCGTCCCGCTGGAGACACGCGGCGTCAACGAGGTCAAGCTGAGCCTCCACCGCATGTTCCCCTCCAACATCGCCCTGGCCCTCGACGACATCGAGCGCACCTGGGGGCGCGGTAACCTCATCCAGCGCTGGAGCGAGCCAGTCGGCGAGGCCACCATCCTCACCCCCGGCCGCGCCGCCGATCCCTCCCGCGTGCAGGTGGCCCTCGACGAGCTGACCACCGCCCCCCTGCGCGGGGTTTATGCCCTGCGTGCCGAAACCGATTCCAACAGCGCCGCCCGCGTCTGCCTGCTGACCGACATCGGCCTGGTCGCCCACTGGCAGCGCGACCACCTGCTGGTCTTCGCCCACAACCTCACCACGCTCGAGCCGATCCCCAACGCCCGCGTGACCGCCTACTCCTTCAAGAACCAGCCGCTCGGCAGCGCCGTCACCGGCTCCGATGGCCTGGCGCGGCTCGAGGACTTCCAGCCCAACCTCGGCCAGCCGGTGGTGGCGGTGGTCGAGGCCGGCGAGGACTACGCCTACGTGCGCCTGTCGCCCAAACCCTTGCCCTCCCGCGCGGCGCGCCTGATGGATGGAGCCGATCCCTATGCCTCCGAGGCCGCCGACGCATTCATCCACGCCGACCGCGAGCTCTATCGCCCCGGCGACACCGTGCATCTGCGCTGGACCGTGCGCCGCCGCTATGGCGACGCGCTCGCCGGCGCGCCTTTCGTCCTGCGCCTGCTCAAGCCCAACGGCCAGCCGCTGCTCGAGCGCACCATCACCCTCGATGAATTTGGCGCCGCCGCGCTCGACCTGCCGACCCAGCGCGCCTATCCCACCGGGCGTTATCAGGCGCTCCTGTTGGTCCCCGGCAACGAGCGCGCCCCCATCGGCCGCTACAGCTTCCTGCTCGAGGAATTCGTGCCCAATCGCATGCAGGCGCAACTGGAGCTCGCCCAGCCCATCTGGGTTCACGGCGAAACCCACGCCGCCACGCTCGAGGGCCGCCACCTCTTCGGCGCCCCGGCGGCCGGTCGCACCGCCGCCCTCGAGGTGAACTTCGAACGCGGCGCCCGACCCGACGGCTGGCCCGGCTACCGCTTCGACAATGACTCCACCTTCCAGCCGCCCCCGCTCGACCTCGGCCAGCGGCCCACCGACGAGGAGGGCCGCGCCCGTTTCGAGTTCCAATACCCGCTGCCCCCCGAAGTCAGCTTCCCGCTGCGCGCCCGCGCCGTCGGCCGCCTTTTCGAGCTCGGCGGACGCGCCGTCCGCGCTCGCGCCGAGGCCCGCTTCTTCCCCTCCCCGATCTGTCTGGGCCTCGCCGCCGAACAGGTTGCGGGCTCACTGCAAGTCAGCGTGGCCGCCGTCGCGCCCGACGGCCGCCCCGCCGATCTCGCCTCGGTCCGCGTCGAGCTCGAGCGCCAAATCTGGAGCTATAACGTCCGCAGCTATTACAGCCACAACGAGCCCGCCTGGTCCTCGCGTTTTGAGCCGGTCATCACCCGCGAGCTGGCGCTGCGCGACGGTCTGACCTCCGACTCCTTCACCCTGCCCGGCGACGGCTCTTACCGCATCAAGGTCAGCTCGCCGCGCACCCCGCAATACAGCACGCTCTCGCTGTTCAGCTACGGCGGCCACACGAACGTCCATCAGGCCGCCGAGCCGGTCTACCTGCGCCTGGCGCTCGACAAAAAGGAATACCGCGTCGGCGAGCGCGCCCGCCTGCGCATCGAGTCCCCCTTCGACGGCAGCGCACTGGTCGTCATCCAGGGCGAGCGCATCCGCCGCGCCCTCACCGTCCCCCTGCGCGAGGGCCACGGCGAGCTCGAGCTCGCCATCGAGTCCGACTTGCACCCCAACGTCTGGCTGGAGGTGACGGCCATCCATCCCGTCGAGCCCGGCCGGCCCCAGCTTTATCCCTTCGCCAGCTTCGAAATGCTGCCGCTGATCGTGCGCGACCCCGCCCGTCGCCTCACCATCGACATTCAGGACCTCCCGCCCGCGATCCAGTCCGCGGATCCGCTGCGCGTCACCCTCCAGACCCTCGATCAGGACGGTCGGCCGGTGGCAGCGGCCGTCACGCTGGCCGCCGTCGACGAGGGCATCCATCAGGTCACCGGCTACGCCAATCCCGACCCCGTCGGCCACTTCGCCCGCGTGCGCCGCCCCGAACTCAATTTCGCCCACTTTTACGATAAAATCGCCCAGAGTTTCGAGGAGCCCACCCCCGGCGGCGACGGCGACCTGGCCAGCCGCATCGGCACCGCCCCAAGCAACTGGATCCGCACCGTCGCGCTCTGGTCGGGCGTCGTCCGCACCGGAGCCGACGGCCGCGCCGAGATCACCCTGCCCGCCTCCCAGTTCAACGGCCGACTGCGGCTGGTTGCGGTCGCGCTCAATGCCACCGCCACCGGCGTCGCCGCCGCCGACCTCGAGGTGCGCGACCCCCTCATCCTGCAGTCGGGCCTGCCGCGCGTGCTGCGCCCCGGCGACCGTGCCGACCTGATGGCCACCCTGTTCAACACCACCGATCAGCCGCGCGTGGCAATCCTGGACTGGACCACCAGCGGAGCGCTGGCGCTCGACGATGGCCCCGGCTCGGCCACGCTCGAGCTGCCCGCCCACGGCGAGGCCACCGCCGCCATCGCCATCCGTGCGCTCGACCGCGTCGGCGCCGGCGAGCTCCACTGGCGCGCGCGCCTGCTCGGCAGCGATGGCCGGCCGATCTTCGAGCTGGCCCAGGTCGACCGGCTGCCCGTCGCCGAGTCCGCCGCCTACGCCAGCCACTGGCGCCTCGCCCGCATCGAGCCGGGTCAATCCCTCCAGTTCGACGCCGCCGAAATGGTGGACAACGAGCTGGCCCGACTGGAGCTGACCGTGGGCGCCACCCCGCTGGTTCGCCTCCAGAAGCCCCTGCGCGGCGTCGTCGATTACCCCTACGGCTGCGCCGAGCAGACCCTCTCGCGCCTGTTCGGCCTCTACCTGCTGCGCCGCCATGCCGGCCTGCTCGGCGGGGCCGACACCCGCGAGGAACGCATCGCCGCCATGCTGGAGTCGGGCATCAACCGGCTCTGGTCGATGCAGACCCCCGGCGGCGGCCTCGCCTTCTGGCCGGGCGGCTATGAGCCCTCGCCCTACCCCTCGGTCTACGCGCTGCACTTCCTCGCGCTCGTGCGCTCCGACCGCGAGTTGGCCGTCGATCCGATCCTCTACGACCAGCTGCGCGACTACGTCGTCCAGGTCGCGCGCGCCGAGGGCAACGGCTCCCCCTCCGCCCTCTACCAGCGGGCCTATGCCGTCTTCGCGCTGGCCCTCGCCGGCGATCGCCGTGGCACCGAGCTGATCGAGCGGTTCGATCACCTGCGCCTGCCCGAGTCCGGCCGCCACCTGCTTGGCGCCGCCCTCGCCATCGCCACGCGCGACCCCGACCGCGTCCGCGTCTACATGCAGCAGGCCCCGACGCAGCCTTGGCCCGAGCGCGAGCTGGGCGGCACGCTCAACACCCCCCTGCGCGCCAACGCCGTCGAGCTGCTGACGCTCATGCACATGGACGGTTCGGCCGAGCGGATGGCGCGGCTGGCCGATTCCCTCGTCGGCGCCCTCGCCGCCGACCGCGTCCTCTCCACCCAGGAGAACGCATTTCTCATCGCCGCCCTCGCCCGCTATTACGACTCACTCGATCAGGACCTCGATGCCGCCGCCGCCACCCTCGCCTGGGAGGGCGGCCGCAGCCGCCTGGCCGGCCGCGCAATCGTCCGCCGGCAGCTCTCCGGCGCCGACGCGCGCCTGCGCGTGACCAACGACGGCCCCGTCCCGATCTACGCCGTCGCCGTCTCGCGCGGCGTGCCGATCGAAACCTCCGCCGGCCCCACCGCCAACGGCGTCGCCGTCAGCCGACGGCTGCTCGACCGCAGTGGCCAACCCCTGCCCGACGGACCGCTGCGCCAGGGGGTGGGGGCGGTGGTCGAGCTGACAATCGATGTCGCCCGCGCCGTCGAGCATTTGGTCATCGCCGACCTGCTGCCGGCGGGCGTCGAGGTCATCAATCCCCGCCTCGAGCCCGACAACCGCTCCGTGCTCAACCTGCCCCATCCCGCCGCCTCGCCCTCGCGCCTGGAGCTGCGCGACGACCGGCTGGTGCTCGTCTTCGACCATCTGCCCGCCACCCCGGCCGAGCAGAAGCACTACTTCTACTATGCGATCGAGCCGGTGACCTCCGGCAGTTTCCAGCATCCCCCGCTCGCCGCCGAGGCGATGTATGACGCCACGATCAACGGCGCCAGCGCCCCCGGCCGGGTGGACGTGGTCCGCCCCGATCCATGATCCCGCTGCCGCGAGTCCTGCCCGCCCCCCTCCGCCGTCACCCGCGCCTGGCGGTCGCGCTGGCCCTCGCCGCCGGCCTGCCGCTGCTGGCGTGGCTCGCGGCGCTGGCCATTTCCTTCATCCCGCTCGCAACCGCGCCCTACCTTGCCGCCGAGCCCTCGCCCGAGCTGCTCGATCGCAACGGCCGCACACTGCATGTCTTCCTGAACTCCCGCGAGCAGTGGTGCCTGCCGCGCCCACTCGACCAGATCAGCCCGTGGCTGCGCCAGGCCACCCTCGCCGCCGAGGACCAGCGCTTCGAGAGCCACGGCGGCATTGACGGGGCCGCGATCCTGCGCGCCGCGGTCCAGAACGCCCGCGGCGGTCGCATCGTCTCCGGGGCCTCCACCCTGCCAATGCAGGTCGCCAAGCTGGGCGGCCTCGATTCACGCTCGTTCGCCGGCAAGCTGCGTCAGGCCGCCCTCGCCCTGCGACTGGACCGCCAGGCCGGCAAGCCCGCGCTGCTCGCCGCCTACCTCAACAAGGCCCCCTACGGCATGAATCTGGTCGGTGCCGAGGCCGCCGCCCGCCGCTGGTTCGGCCGCACCGCCGCCGAGCTGACCCTGCCCGAGGCCGCCCTGCTGGCGGCGTTGCCCCGCGCCCCGACCGCCCTCGATCCGCTCGCCCACCCCGAGCGCGCCCGCCGTGCCCGCAACCACGTCCTCGCCCGCATGCACGCCGAGGGCATGATCGACGAGGCTCGCCTGGCCGAATCGCTCGCCGCCCCCTTGGGCGCGCGCATCCACCCTTTCCCCGCCGCGGCCCCCCATCTGGCCATGCGGCTGCGCCCCGCCCTGCGCGCCCCCAACCCGCCGCGCGCTACGCTCGACGCCGCCATTCAGGCCGAAGCCCAGCGCCTGCTCGCTCACCGGCTCGAGGTCTGGGGCAGCGAGATCGATTCCGGCGCAGCTCTGGTCATCGACGTGCGCACCGCCGAGGTGCTGGCCCACGTCGGCTCGCCCGATTTCTTTCACGAGCGCGCCGGCCAGTTCGACGCCACGCGCGCCGAGCGCTCGCCCGGCTCCACGCTCAAGCCCTTCACCTACGCCCTCGCCCTCGAACGCGGCCGGCTCTACCCCACCGAGCGCCTCCTCGACGACACGCTCGACCTGGGCCGCTGGCGCCCACGCAACTTCGGCGGCGGCCATGCCGGCCTCGTCCCGGCTGACCAGGCCCTGCGCCGCTCGCTCAACGTGCCCGCCGTCCTCATCTTCGGCCGCCTCGGCGAGCAGGCCATGCAGGACTTCCTGCGCGCGGCGGGTCTCTCCACCCTCACCCGATCCGCCGGCTTTTACGGTTACGGCATGGCGCTTGGCAACTGCGAGGCCCGCCTCGATCAGCTCGCCGGCGCCTATGCCATGCTCGCCGCGCTTGGCGATTGGCGCCCGCTGCGCTGGACCCTCGCCCAGTCCGCCGCCTCCCCCATCCGCCTGCTCGAGCGCGACACTTGCCTGGCCCTCTACCAGATGCTCGAGCAGCCCCTGCCCGGCCGCCCCGCGCGCCAGCCCACCGGCGCCCTCCCCTCCGCGCCCCCCGTCTGCTGGAAGACCGGCACCTCCACCGGCAACCGCGACGCTTGGGCCTTCGTCTATAACGGTCAGTATGTCGTCGGCGTCTGGTTCGGCAATCACGATGGCCGCCCCTCGCGACGGCTGATCGGGGCCGAGGCCGCGCTACCCATGGCCGCCCGTCTTTTTCAATCGCTGCCCGCGCGCCCCGAGCCCGCCTGGCCCGCCATGGCCGCCGACGAGCTGCGTCCGGTCCAAATCTGCCCGGCCAGCGGCCTGCCCATCGCCGGCGCCTGCCCCCACGCCGAGTCGGTGCTGCTGCCGCGAGGCCCGTTCCTCGACCGCATCTGCGAGGTCCACTGGCCCGCCCCCGCCGGCGGCGTGGTCGAGCGTTGGCCGGCGAGCGCCCGCGGCTGGGACCTCGCCGCCGTCGGCCAGCCGCCGCCCAACCAGCCTCCCCCCGACCCCGATCGCGCCGGCCGCCCCTTTGAGATCATCATGCCCGCCTACGGCGGTCGCTATCTGCTGACCGGCGAGCCCGGCGGCGATCGCCTGCGTCTGGAGTCCTCGCTCGATCAGCAAGGCCCCGTCCACTGGTTTCAGAACGACCGCTACCTGGGCGCCTCGCAGCCCGGCCGCCCGCTCATGCTCGAGCTGACCGCCGGCTCACACCGCCTCGTCTGCGTCGCCCCCACCGCCGAGCGCGCCGTCAGCGAATTCCACGTCGACCACCCGCAGGCTATCTATTAATCGATTGATTCATTCGGTCGCGGCGGGACGGTCGCAGGTTTCAATCAGCGCAGCCAGCACCTTCTCGGCGGCAAAATATTCGGCTGCCAGTTCGCGCGCTTGGCGGCCCTGACGCTCCCAATCGCCCTCGACCGCCTCGATCGCCGCCAGCGCCTCCTCGGCCGTGTTCCAGGCATGCAACCCCGCCCCCGTCGGCAAATGCTCGCTGAAGCCGGTGTCCTGCACCACCGCCGGCCGCCCGGCCGCCAGGTAGCACTCCGTGCGGTCGCTGAACCAGCCGCTGCGCGTGCGCACATACGTGTGCTTGGCGACGCTGAACTCGCCGCGGCTGGACCGGATGTATTGGTGATAGCGCCACAAGTCGCTCGAAATCTCGAACGCCGGCGTCGTGCGCCAGCCCGCCTCGTTCAGCAGCGGCTGGGGTCGGCTGATCGCCAGCTCGACCTCGGGCAGCCCGCGCCGGCGCAGCTCGCCCGCCAGCCCCAGCACCTTGCCGAACTCCCGATCCTTGTTGCCGCCGATGTCGCTGAAGCTTTCGATCTGCCAGGTCATGACGGTGCTCCACGCCCGCCGCGGCGGAATCGACGCCAGCGGCCGCCAGTGGTCCAGGCAGACCGGTTGCCAGGTCGCGATCCAATGGAACTCGCCCACCGGCACCTCGCAGCGCGCCGTGCCGATATTGGCCCCGAAGGTGAACAGCCGATCATAGCCGCGAAAATAATCGCAATACCACTTCTTGCCCGCGTCCTCGTGCTGCATGCGGGCCGCCTGCGCCAGCGCCAGCTGCGTGAAGGCCGGGTCGCTGTCAATGAACGCCTTGACCGGGATCGCCCGGTAGTGCTCGCGCCAGTTCCAGCACCCCCCCGAAAGCACCAGGAACAAATCCGCCGAGCCGCAGATCTCGCGCCAGCGCGCCTCCCCGATGCCATGGTGCCCGCCCTGATAGTCCACATAGCACCAGCGCTCGCCGAACCCAAACGGGGCAAGGCTGTCGTTCATGTAACGCAGCGCATAGCCCGGGTCGGTCGCCACCGCGTTCAGCTCGGGGTCGTAATTGCACTCCCCGGTATCCTCCAGGTACCAGACCTCGTGCCCCAGCCGGCGCAGCCCGAGCAGGTACATCAAGCTGCACCAGGTGACCCCGCCCCACGGATAGCGCCCGATGATGCCCGCCAGAATGATGCGCATGTTTCAGCCCTGCCTGATCTCGCCGGCAAACTCCGCCAGTTCGCGCGCGCGCGCGGCCTTCGCTGCCAGCATACGCTCGCGTGCCGCCCCCGCCTCGCCCTGCAGCCGTTCGACCAGCTCGACCAGCCGCGCCCCATCCTTGAAGTCACTGCGCAGCGTCCAGCATTCCATCCCCAGCGAGGCCGTGAAATCGCGCACCTTGGGCTGATACTCCAGCGCCACCATCGGCACCCCGGCCACCGCCGCCATCGCGCAGGCGTGCAGCTTCTCCCCCAAAAACAGCTCGCAGCCGGCAAGCGCGGCATAGCACTCCAGCGGCTGCGCGCGGGCGTCGAGCACCGGCGGCGACTCCGGATCAACCCGCGCCCGCACCGCCTCCAGCAGCGGCAGGTCCTTCGACCACACCGAGATCCACGCGAAGCTCCAGCCGCGCGCCTTGAGCGCAATCAGCGCTTCCCCCACCCGCTCGAGCAGCCCCGCGTCCTTCCCGCCCCAGTGGGCATCGTTGGTGCTGCCCAGGTTCACCCCCAACCGCCGCGCCACCGGCCTCGCCGGCAGCGGCGCCTGCAGATACAAATAGGGATCGCCGATCATCCGCGCATGCGGGCAGCCGCGCTCGCGCAGCAGCGCCAGCGAATCGGGCCCGCGCACACCCACGTGCCGGCAGCGGGCCAGCAGCGGCACCCAGCGCTCGAAGTGGTCCCCCCAGAAAAACAGGTCCCCCACCCCGCTGCCGAAGACCGCCCCCTGCCCGGCCCGCCCCAGCGCGCGCTCGAACTCATCGATCAGCCAGGGCGACTGGTTGATCAGCGTTCCGCCGCCCAAGAGCGCCAGGTCGCAGGGCCCCTCGTCAAAAACCAGCTCGATCTGCGGCCCCAGCAGGTGACCGATGATCCAGATCAGCGCCTCGTCGCCATGGTTCTCGGTGCCGCGCGTGTAGCCGACGTAGCGCGCGCGCAGCGGTCGCCCCCGGCTCATGATTCACGCTCCTCGACCATCCGCCTCAGCAACCCCTCGATCCGGTCGGCCATCACGGTGTAATGGTAATGCTCGCGGGCGTGCGCGCGGATCGCGCCGCGGTCAAATTCCGCCAGTCGCCCCGCGCCCGCGACAAGGTCCTCCACCCGCTCACCCAGCCAGCCGCTGCGGCCGTGCTCAATGATCTCGGGGACCGCCCCCCGCGCCAGCGCCAGCACCGGCAGCCCGGCCGCCATCGCCTCCACCAGCACCAGCCCAAACGGCTCCCCGCGCATCGCCGGGTAGACCAGCCCGCGCGCGCGCGCCAGAAAACGCCGCTTCTCCTCGCCCCTCACCTCACCCACATACTCCACGTTCCGCCCGTCCACGTGCGGCCGGATCGCCTGCTCGTAATACTCGTTGTGCGGCGCCGCCAGCCGCAGCGGCAGCCCCGCCCGCCGCGCCACCTCGATCGCCTCGAGCACTCCCTTGCCGGGGATGAACCGGCCCAGGAACGCCAGGTAATCCTCAACCGGCTCGCCGGCCGGGTCCAGCGCATCGACGTCGATCCCATGCGCCACCACGTCCAAGTCCTCCCGCTCGCCCAGCAGCCCCGCCTGCCACTGCGAGGCGCAGTGGAACCGGCGATTGCGCGTGCGCGCGGCCACGAACCGGTAGTCCGGCCCCGGCTCGATATGAATCGAGTGCAGCGACGGGATCGGGAACAGGTCGCAGAACATCAGCCCGAACCAGTAGGCGTGGCAGTGGATGACGTCGAAGTCGCGCCAGGCCCCGAACGCCTCGCGCGCCTGGAACAACTCGTAGAGCTGCCAGTCCCATTTCTCCGCGTCGGTCACATAGCTGGTCTGCACGGGGCTGCGCAGCGCCGCGCTCGTCCGCGAATCCGCCGTCGCATAAAGAGTCACCTCATGGCCGCGCCGCACCAGCTCCTCGACCAGCTGGCCGACAAGATACTCGATCGACCCCTCCCCTGCGGGCGGGACGGGGCGCGCAAGCGTGGCGATCTGCGCGATCCTCATGTTCCCTCCGCCGGAACCACCGCTCCCGGCCGCTCGTGCTGGGCCTGCCAGAGCCGCCAATAAGCCCCCCGGCCGGCAAGTAGTTCCTCGTGCGTGCCCTGCTCGAGCACCTCGCCCGCGCCCAGCACCACAATCCGGTCCGCCATCGCCACCGTCGAAAGCCGGTGCGCCACCGTGATCACCGTGCGCTCGCGCGCAAAGGCTTCGATCCCACCCATCAGCCGCTCCTCGGTCTCCGCGTCCAACGCCGAGGTCGGCTCATCGAGCAGCAGGATCGGCGCATCGCGCAGGAACGCCCGCGCCAGTGCGATCCGCTGGCGCTGCCCCACCGACAGCCGCACCCCGCGCTCGCCCACCAGCGTCTCGTAGCCCTCCGGCATCGCCCGGATGAATTCGTCGGCCTGCGCCAGCCGCGCCGCCTGCACGATCTCCGCCTCGCTCGCCTGCGGCTTGCCATAGACGATGTTCTCCCGGATCGAGTCCGAGAACAGCACCGCCTCCTGTGGCACCAGACTGACCTGCTCGCGCAGCGACGCCAGCGTGCATTCCGACAGGTCCTGCCCGCCGATCAAAATCCGGCCGCCCGTGGGGTGATAAAACCTCAGCAGCAGGCTCAGCAGCGTGCTCTTGCCGCTGCCCGTCTCACCCACAACCGCCAGCATCGACCCCGGCGCGATCTGCAGGCTCACCCCGCGCAGGATCGGCCGCCCCTCGTCATATGCAAAGCTGACGTCCTCCAGCCGGATCGCCCCGCGCGGCTCCGCCAGCGGGCGCGCGTCCGGGCGGTCCCGCGCCTCATTGACCGCCTCCAGAATTTCAAACAGCCGCTGGCCGCCCCCCAGCGCGCTCTGGATGCTGGAGGCGGTGTAGCTCAGCACCGACAGCGGCGCATACAGCATCGCCAGGTAGGCGTTGAACACCAAAAACTCCCCCAGCGTCAGCCGCTGCGGAACCGCCAGCACTTCCCGCATCCCGATCCAGAACATCAGCGCCGTCCCCGCCCCCAGCGTCAGCGCCACCGCCACCCCGAACCACGCCTGCATACGTGTCATGTCCAGCCGGGTCGCGATGCTCGTGTCGCTGAGTGCATCGAACCGCTCCTGCTCCCAGCCCTGCCGGTTGAACGCCTGCACCAGCCGAATCCCACCCAGCAGCTCCTGCAGCCGCGAACTCACCCGCCCCTCCTGGTCCTGGTGGCGGCGCGAGACCTGCTGGATCCGGCCGGCGTAGCGCTTGATGAAGGTCAGCAGCAAGGGGATCGTCACCACCGCCACCAGCGTCAGCCGCACGTTCATCATCGCCATGATCACCAGGATCGCCGCCAGCGTCAGCGCGCTCTTGACCGCCCCCATGAAGCCCGACTGAAACGCCGTCTCCACCACCTGCGTGTTCCAGGCCACCCGGTGCACCAGGTCCCCCACCCGATGGCTGTCATGGAACTTGAGCGAGAGCGCCTGCAGGCAGCGCACCATCTCCGCGCGCAGGTCCCGCGTCATCCGCGAGCTCGTCAACGTCGCCACCAGCGTCGAGCCCATCGTGATCACCGAATCCCCGCCATGGATCAGCAGGTAGGCCAGGCAGCTCAGCAGCAGCAGCGCCGTCGGCTCCCACGGCACCACCCACCCCGCCACCACCAGCGGCAGGTCCCCCCCGACGTGGTCCACGATCACCTTGAGCGGCCACGGCTTGAGCAGCCCCGCCCCGACCGCCAGCCCCATCAGCAGGAACTGCAGCGCCACCTCGCGCCGGTAGGGCAGCGCATAGCGCAGCAGGTAGAGGAACCGATTGGGTCGCTGCTTCAACTGCATGGCTAGGGCGTAAACCTCATGATGTCGCCGCTGCTGACCGTGCCGTTGGTCGGGTCATAATACATCATCAGGCCCTCGCCCCCCTCCTCGATCGCCGCCTCATAGTCCAGGTCCGGGCCCCGGCTGAACAACGCCCAGCGCCCGCGCTTCTTCTTCTCCTCCTCCAGGTAATAGAACATCGGCGACCATTTCATGTCATCCGTCAGCTCCGGGCTCCAATACGGATACGGCTCACGTTCTTCCATCAGCCGGAACGCCTCCTCGGGCAGCGCGCTCACATAGGCGATCGGCGAGGTCAGCCGCTTGAGCCGCCAGGTCCGGCTGGTCAGGCTCGCCAGCGGCGTCGGCGGATAGGCTCCGTTGTCCACCCGGTACGACTCCAGCCCCAGCGCGATCGTGCGCAGGTCCCCCTGCGCGCGCGAGACCTTGGCCCGCGTCTGAGCCTCCAGAAAATTGGGCACCGCGATCGAGGCCAATATCGCAATGATCGCCACCACGATCAGCAACTCGATCAGCGTAAAGCCGCGCCCTGGCGCCGTCCCGGTTATCGTTTCCTTCATGATCTTCCCCCTGAGCCTGTCTGGATGCCTTCGCCTGTTGTGATGTTTTCGACTGTGGAATCGCTATCGGCGGCCTCCGTCTCCGGGCGGCCCGCTTCGGTCGCCGCCGGCCCCGCGCTGGTCTGGCCATAGCCCAGCTCCTGCAGGGTCCCCACCAGCAGCTCCTCCACCGCCGTCCGTCGGCGCAGCGCCTGGCGCCAGCTCCACCAGCCCCCGCAGAGAAATCCCATCAGCACCAGTCGCGCCAGCAGGGTGTTCTGCAGCGCCAGCGCCGCGCACAGCAGCAGCGCCCCCGCCGCCGTCACCTTCAGCAGCGAGGTCGGCGCCAGCCGCAGCCGCATCCGCAGCATCCGCCGCTCCTGCCCGTGGTCCTCCCCCGCGCTCGCAATCAGAATCTTGAACCACCACGAGACCACCAGCGATAAGTCCCAGCGCTCCCAGCCGCTGTTGGCCGTATGGAACCAGCGCCGCTCGCCCATCCGGCGCGCCAGCGCGTCCAGCGCCGCCACCCGATCGGGAACCGGCTCGCCCCAGAAGATTAGCTCCCGCGAGACCGCCGCCGGCGTCCGCTTTTCCGCCGGTTGCGCCGCTGCCTGGCGCAATGCCTGCGGCGGGGCACCCGTGCGCCAGCGATACCAATAGCGCGCCCCCCCGCGCACGATCGGCTGGAGCGTCCACAGCAGCCAGGCCCGCGCCAGCAGCCCCGCCGCCGGCTCCGCCTGCATCCGCCAGCGTCGCCAGGCTTTGATGCCGCTCAGCCCCAGCGACAGCCCCATCGCCGCCAGCCCGGCCCAGAGCGCCGGCGTCGACCAGCCGCCAAAGGCCACCAGCAGCACCGCCAGCAGCCACCATTCCACCGAGACCGCCCCATAGGCCAGCGTCCCCGCCGGCCGCCCATAAACGCACTGGAACCCCCCCGAGCCATAAACCCCGTAATGGATGTGCGTCTCGATGAACGGCGCCAGGTTCTCCCGGCTGGCATAGATCACCCCGCGCCAGATCGACTGGCCGCGCTCGTTGAAGCGCTGTGGGTGCTCGCGCAGCAGCAGCGCCTCCGCTTCGCCATACCCCGTCTGCTGCTTGAGGTAACCCTTGAACGTCGGCCGCCGGTGGTGCCAGACAAAGCCCCCCGTCGAAAACCCGATCTTCTCCCCCTGGTCCTGCAGCCGCCAGATCATGTCGACATCGTCGCCCGCCTTCCTGAACAGCGGCTGAAACCCGCCCAGCGCCAGCAGCCGCTCACGCCGAAACGCCATGTTGCAGCCCGGCACATGCTCGGCCTCGCGGTCGTTGAGCAGGACGTGGGTGGCGTGGCCCGGGGCCAGCGCGATCGAGCGCGCAATCGCCCGCTCCTCGCCCGGCGTCAGGTTGGGCCCGCCCGCCCCGGCGAACCCGCACTCCTCCATCGTCACCACCAGGTGATGCAGCCAGTCCGGGTCGGCATAGCAATCCGAATCCGTGAAGGCGACAATCTCCCCCCGCGCGGCTTCGATCCCCGCATTGCGCGCCGCCGATAACCCGCGGTTCTCCTGGCTCACCACGCGCGCCGCCGGAAACTCGCGCAAAATCTCCTGCGTCTGGTCGGTCGAGCCATCGTCGACCACGACCACCTCATAATCCGGGTAGTTGAGCCGCCCCAGCGAGAGCAGGCACTCGCGCAGCGTCCGCCCGCCGTTGTAGGTCGCCACCACCACCGACACGCTGGGCCAGCGTTCCAGCTGCGCGCAGCGCGGCGCCCGGGCGAAAACATCCGCGACCGCCGCCAGCGCCGGCTTGGGCCGCCGCTCCCGATCCACCACCCCGAAAGCCCAGTCCTCGATCTCGAAGCCCCCCGTGTGCCACTCGTCGGTCCAGCCGAAGACAAACGCCCCCGCCAGCCCCGCCTCATAGGCCAGCCCCAGGTGCGAGCGCAGCATCTCCGCCTGCTCCGCCTCGCCGTGGCGCATCGTATCCATGCCGATCTCGCTCAGCAGCAGCGGCTTCTCCGGGTGCAGCAGGCGCAGACGCGTCAGATAGCGCCGAAAATCCTCCGCCTCGTGCAGGTAAACATTGAACCCCAGAAAATCGAAGAACCCCGGCTCCAGATACTCCGTCGAGGGATAGTTGGCATACCCGATCGGCAGGTCCGGCGCCAGCGCCTTGGCCCGCCGATACAGCCGGCGCAGGAATCCCTCGACCCGCCCCGCCCCATGCCAGCGCACCAGGTCGGGCGGGATCTCGTTGCCCAGAAAAACCCCCAGCAGGTTCGGCCAGCGCGCAATCCGCTCGATTCCCTCCTCGACCATCCGCAGGCACAGCGCCTGGCGCGCCTCATCCTCGTAGACATCTAAATGCTTGGGCCACGGGATGTCGACCAGCAGGCGCAGCCCATACTCCGCGGCGATCGGCGGCAGATCCTCGCCCGGCAGCGCATACAGCCGGATGCAATTGGCCCCCGCCGCGCGGATCGCGGCAAAATCCTCACGCAGCCGCGCCGCCGCTGGGTACGGAAACCCTTGCCCATTGGGCGCGAACGGACCATAGGTCACGCCCCGGGCGATCCATTTCTCCCCGCCCTCATAGAAGTGAAATCCCCGCGCCTCAAGCCGATCCATGGCTGCCCCGCTCATTGATAAAGTTGCCAGCCCCGGGCGGCATTGCCAGGCGCCGGCGGCCCGCCCAGCCGCAGGTCGTCCAGCCGCAGCCGCGACGTGGTGCCAACCGTCGCCTGCGCAAACGTCTGAATCGACATGTATCGCGCCCGGGCCAGCAACTGCGCCGCGCTCAGCGCCTGCGGATTGTTCAGGACCGTGTCGGGCTTGGCCAGTTCGATCGAGACCGGCTGGAATGTCTTCCCCGCCGCCGGAGTGAAGTTCCACACCAGCGTCGGAAAACTGCTGTCGCCGTTCTGCGGATAGCATTCCAGCAGCACGCTGAACTTCTGGCCGGCGATCGTCGGCTCATGGCAGGCAAAGAAACTGAACCTCTGATACGACGTCAGGTCGGCCGGGTTGCCCAGCGTCGAATAGGCCGGCACCGAAGGCAGCGGCACGCCGAACCCGCCGTCGAGATAAAGATTGCTGACCGGCACCGTCATCAGCAGCGCCCCCACCGGGCTCTGGCCGCCGGCCGGCGTCAGCCCCGACCCCCCCAGCGGCAGCGCCGAGAGCACATTCCCACTCGGGTGGATGTAATTACCCAGCCACTGGCGCTCGACGCCGTCGGCAAACAAATCCAGGTCCTCGGCGTTGTCGATGATGAATTCGCCATCCGCCGCCGTGCGCGCCGCAATCTGCCCCTGCGCCGCCACCAGCCGGATGTCATCGATGTGAAAGTTCAACACCGTCCCCGCCGCAACCGGGCTGGCAAAGGCCAGAAAGTGCAGGAAGCGCGTCTGGCCGAGCAATTGCCCGATGCTCAGTCCCCCCGGATTGTTCAAAATGCCATCGGGCTGCATCAGGTCAAGCGTGGCCGACAAAAAGGTCGTCCCCGTCGTCGGATAAACATTCCAGAACGGCTTGGGATAGGTGCCGTCCGGGTTGCCCGGATAGCACTCCAGAGAGACTTGCACGCGCAGCCCGCTCAACCCCTTGTCGAACACTCCAAGAAACGTCAGGTGGGCAAAGCTGGTGATGTTGCCCGGGTGATCCAGCGTCGACCCGCCCACCACCGCCGGCAGCGGCACGCCGAAACCCTTGCTGATCGAACCAAAGCTTTCCTTGACCTGCCAGCGCAGCGCCCCGGCCGCGCTCTGGTTGGGCGAGAGCGTCAGCCCCTGCGCCGCCGGCGCGACCGCCGCCAGCGGGGCATCCACCCCCTGCACCCGATCCACAATCCAGTCGCGCCCCACCCCGCCCGCCGTCAGGTTCAGGTCCTCCCCATCCTCGAGCACAAACGGACCCTGCGCCGCGGTGCGCCCGCCCACCTGTGCCCCGGCGCCCGCCGTCAGCAGGCAGGATATCCCCAGAAAGCAAGCCAAAACCGCCCCGGCCAACCTCACCCCACGCGTTCCCTCTGTCATTTGATCCCTCCGCGGCATGTCGAATGATCCCGACTCTGACCTCAACCCTATCGGCTGGACAGGCCAAATCATGCTGCTGTTACAAATTTTGGGTGATCCATTTTAGGTGCAGCCGGCCCCTGTGGACGAATCATATATCCCCCACCCTCCGGCGACAACCGATTTTCATGTCATCTATTTAAGATATCTTGCTCTTTTATGGCTTTTTCGACATTTCTCCCATACGGCCAGACTGCTTCCCACCCGCCGGCCCCCACCCAAACCCCGCGCTGGATCGGTGAAAACTATTCATATCTCAATGCCTTTTTTGCCCTAATATTTTACTGGTTGGCAAACCTCACTTTCGTATTAATAGGCAGACCCCTCAGCGACACGTTAAAGGATCTCCCACTCATGACTTTCCGCCGCTCTTACCTCGTCCTCCGGACGCTGGGCCTGCTGGTCCTGATGCTTTTCGCCACCGCCTCGCACGCGGCCGCCATCCAGATCCTCCAGCCCGCCGATGCCCCCCCGATCGAAAAACTCGCCGCTCGCGAAGTCCAGCGCGTCCTCTACCTGCGCACCCGCGAGCTGGCGCCCATCCACCCTCAGGCCGACCCGGCGGTGCGCGAGTCCATCCTCATCTCCGTCGCCGGCGCCGACGTCGCCGATCCGGCCCTCCTTCAGGCCCTCGAATCGCTGCGCCCGGCCGAGTATCTGCTGCGGACCATCCCCGACCCCGCCGGCGGTCGGCGCCTGTTGATCGTCGGCGGCGACGGCGTCGGCGCGCTCTACGGCGCCTATCGTTTCGCCGAGCTGCTCGGGGTGCGCCACCACCTCCATGGCGATATCATCCCCGATGAACCGATCGCCCCCGCCCTGCCCGATGTCAACGAGCTGGGCCGCCCCCTGTTCGAGACCCGCGGCCTCAATCCGTTCCACGACTTCCCCGAGGGTCCCGACTGGTGGGATCGCGACGACTGGATGGCCCACCTGCACCAGCTGGCCAAGCTGCGGATGAACTTCGTCGGCCTCCACTGCTACCCGCTGGGCAAGGCCGAGCCCACCGTCTGGATTGGCGTGCGCGAGGACATGAATGAACAGGGCGAGGTTTCCTTCAGCTATCCCTCCACCTGGGCCCACACCCGCCGCGACGGGATGTGGGGCTACGACGCCATGGACACCTCCGACTACACCGGCGGCGCCGACCAGCTTTTCCCCACCGATATTTACGGCCCCGCGGTGATGGATGGCATCCTGCCGATGCCCGAGGACCCCGAGCAGGCCAACGCGCTCTTCAACCGCGCCGGCGCCATGTTCGGCGAGGCCTTCACCCTCGCCCGCGCGCTGTGCATCAAGACCGCCGTCGGCACCGAAACTCCGCTGCGGATCCCCGACCCCGTCGCCCAGCGCCTGCGCGCCCAGGGCCGCGACCCGCGCGACCCCGCCGTCGTCCGCGAGGTCTACCAGGGCATGTTCGAGCGCATCATGCGCACCTATCCGATCGACTACTATTGGCTCTGGACGCCCGAGTTCTGGTCGCTGCGCGGCAACTCGATGGAACAATACGAGGCGACCCTGAGCGACCTGACCGCCGCCCTCGGCGCGCTCGACGCCCTCGGGCGCCCCTTCACGCTGGCCACCTGCGGCTGGGTGCTGGGGCCCCAGCACGATCGCGCCGCACTCGATGAGTTCCTCCCCCCCGAAGTGCCGATGAGCTGCATCAACCGACGGGTCGGCCATGCCCCCGTCGAGCCCGGTTTCGCCGCCGTCTCCGACCGCCCCAAGTGGGCGATCCCCTGGCTCGAGAATGACCCCAACATGATCGCGCCCCAGCCCTGGGTCGGCCGGATGCGCTACGATGCCGCCGATGCCCTGCGCCTGGGCTGCACCGGCCTGCTCGGCATCCACTGGCGCACCAAGGTGCTCGCCCCCAACATCGCCGCGCTGGCCGCCGCCGCCTGGGATCAGTCCTGGGTCCCCGCCGGCTTCGAATGGCCCGAGGTGAAGATCACCCCCGACGCCCCCGTCTTCGCCGCCGGCCGCGGTCGGACCGCCCGCTTCAGCGCCCCCGTCGCCGGGGCCGACGAGCAGACGATTTACCAGACCGTCCGCTATGACTTCGACCGCATCGCGCTTGACGTGCCCAATGGCGTCTATACCGTCACCCTCAAGTTCGTCGAGCCGCACCACACCCGCGCCGGGCGCCGCGTCTTCGGCATCCGCCTCCAGGACCAGCCCGCCGTCGATTCACTCGATATCTTCGCCCGCGTCGGAATCAACAAGGCCCTCGATCTGTCATTCCCCGACGTCACCGTCGCCGAGGACCGCCTCGAGATCGAATTCGTCCGCCAGGTCGAATATCCCTGCATCGCCGGCATCGTCATCGAGGGCGAGGCCGCCGCGGCCAACCAGATCGCCGGCGGCCACTACCTGCGCCGGATCAACATGGGCGGCTCCACCCACCAGAACTGGGAGCCCGATCCGCTCAACCAGGGCCAAACTCCCACCGGCGGCGACAATGAACGCCACGAGGAAATGGACCGCGCCATGCCCGTCGAGGACTTCTACCTCGATTTCGCCCGCGCCAGCTTCGGCCAGGACGTCGGCCGCGAGGTCGGCCTGATCCTCGCCTCCGTCGACGGCACCAAAATGCACGCCCCCTCGCGCTGGATCGGCCCGGGCGCCATCATCGCCAACACCGAGCCCTGGGAGGAGGTCCGCCGGCACTACGACTTCGTCCGCCAACTGGAGCGCCTGCGCCCTCGCATCCAGGGCGCCGGCAACCTGGAGCGCTTCGACTACTGGCTGCGCACCTTCCAGGGCATGGAGGCCATGGCCGAGTCCGGTTGCCGGCGCGGCCAGCTCGACCAGTTGCTCGTTGAGCTTGAAAAGGGCCAGGACCCCGCCCATCGGCCCGAGCTGGCCGCCCAGGCCCTCGACGTCCGCCTCCAGCTGGCCCGCGCCTGGGAACGCATGATGTGGCATCTGATCTCCGCCACCGACACCCCCGGTGAGCTGGGCACCCTGGCCAACATCGAGCACCACAACCGCAAGCGCCTCGATTTCCTCTCCGTCCACGACGAGAAGCTGGCGGCCTTCCTGGGCCACGAGCTGCCCGCCGAGGCCCAGCCCGCCCGCGCCTATCGCGGCCCGGCCCGCCTGATCGTCCCCACCGCGCGCGAGCTGGCCCTGGCCGGCGAAGCCCTGCAGGTGCGGGTGATCCTGCTGACCCCCGAGGGCGTTCAGCAGCCCGTCTCAGGCCGACTGCACTGGCGCGAGTTGGGGTCCGAGCAGTTCCAGTCCGCCCCGCTCAGCCATCTGGGCCGCTCGGTCTATCGGGCCTCCCTGCCCCCCGCGCCCGAGTCCGGCCTGGAGTATTACCTGGAGGCGACGATCGGCCAGGAGCAGCTTTGCTGGCCGGCCACCGCTCCCCGGCTCAACCAGACGCTGGTCGTCATGCCCCCCGCCCCCTGATACCCGCGCCACATGAAACGGCCGCAAGTCGTCCCCCGACTTGCGGCCGTTTCTTTTAAGGGGAGCTGTTCTGGAAACGCTCAGCCCCCAAAGCGTTCGAGCGCGCGCG
>JAWLCE010000049.1:0-26309 GCA_041687335.1 Sumerlaeia bacterium
GGTATCTGAGCCGGCGATGCCGGGCTCGGCCTTTTTGCCATCGGGAGGGATCCACTTTCCTCAACAAACTTCTGCATTCAAACATGTTTGTAGAAACGCGCCTTTCTTTCCCCGAAAGCTCCGTCAGGAGCGACACGTGCAGCTTCTCCCCGGTGTAAAGCAAGTTTTACATTCAGATCATTTTCGATTGATGGTCCCACGGCGGCACATGCCGCTCCTGACGGAGCTTGGGGGAAGGAGAACGGCCTTGCTACAAACATGCCGCTCCTAACGGAGCTAAATGGCTCCTCCGTCTGACCAAGCCATCCGCTTCGCCAAACACATACTGCGCTCACCCCGGCTGCGGCCTGCCGACCCTTCGGGACTTAGTGTCAAGCTCAGGGCGTGGGGGCGAAGCGGCGTTTGAGGTGCTGGCCGGTGATCGAGTCCGCGCAGGCCATGATCTTCTCGAGGGTGCCCTGGGCGACGACGCGGCCGCCGAGGTCGCCGCCGTCGGGGCCCATGTCGATCACCCAGTCCGCCGCGGCGATGAGGTCGGGGTTGTGCTCGACGATGACGAGCGAGCAGCCGCGCTGGACCATCTCCTGGAAGATGACGAGCAGCTTTTTGAGGTCGGCCGGGTGCAGGCCGGTGGTGGGTTCGTCGAAGATGTAGAGCCGGCCGCGGCCGTCGCGCATCTGGGCCAGGTGGGCCGCCAGCTTGAGTCGCTGCGCCTCCCCCCCCGAGAGCGTCGTGGTGGACTGCCCCAGCCGCAGGTAGCCCAGGCCGACCTCGCGCAACGGCTGCAGCGCCTTCATGATGCGCGGCTGGGCGCGGAAGAAATCGCGCGCCTGATCCACCGTCAGGTCCAGGATCTGGTGGATGCTGCGCCCCTCGAAGAGGTATTGCAAGACGCGCGGCTGGAAGCGCCGGCCGTCGCAGGCCTCGCACGGCACCTCGATATCGGCCATGAAGTGCATGTCGATGGTCTGGCTGCCGGTGCCCTTGCAAAGGGCGCAGCGGCCGCCATCAACGTTGAACGAGAAATGCCGCGCCGTCAGCCCCAGCGCGCGCGCCTCGCGCGTCTCGGCCAGAGCCTTGCGGATCCACTCGTAGGCCTTGACGAAGGTCACCGGGTTGGAGCGCGAGGAGCCCACCAGCGGCGACTGGTCGACCCAGCTGAGCGTCTCGACCTGCTCGAGCCCCTCGATGCCGTCGCAGGGTTCGGCCTCGACGGGGGCGATCTCGCGCAGGCGGCGGTAGTGGGCGGCCAGCGTGTCGCGCACCAGCGTCGTCTTACCCGAGCCGGAGACGCCGGTCACGCAGCAGAAGACCCCCAGCGGAAAACGGGCGTTGATGTTCTGGAGGTTGTTGCCGCGCGCCCCGCGCACAGTCAGCCAGCCCTGCGGCTTGCGGCCGCGGCTGGGCACCGGGGGCTCGGCATAGGCGTCGAGGTGCTGGGCCGTCGGGGTGTCGCGTCCCTCCAGGCCGGCGGGCTCGCCCTCGTAGAGGATTTCGCCCCCCCACTCGCCGGCGCCGGGGCCGATGTCGAGCAGCCGATCGGCCGCGCGAATGACCTCCAGGTCGTGCTCGACCACCACGACCGTATTGCCCAGGTCGCGCAGCGACTCGAGGATCGTGATCAGGCGGTCGGTGTCGCGCGGGTGCAGCCCGACGGTCGGCTCGTCGAGCACGTAGAGCGTCTCGGTGAGGGCCGAGCCGAGCGCGGTGGCCAGGTTGATGCGCTGGGCCTCGCCGCCCGAAAGGGTGCGCGTCTGGCGCGACAGCGTGAGGTAGCCGAGCCCGACGCGATCGAGGTAGCCCAGCCGGGCGCGCAGGGTCTCGAGCGGGCGCAGCGCGATCTCGGCTTCGGCGGGGTTCAACTCGAGCTGGTCGATCAGCGGCCGCAGCTCGCGCACGGGCAGCTCGGCCAGCTCGGCGATCGTGCGGCCCTTGAAGCGCACCGCCAGCGCCTCGGGCCGCAGGCGCTGTCCGCCGCAGGTGGCGCAGGTGCGATAAGCCCGGTAGCGCGCCAGCATCACGCGGGCCTGCACCTTGTATTTGCGCGCCTCGAGCCAGTCGAAAAACCCGCGCACGCCGCAGAACTTGCCGACGCCCTCAATCAGGTTGTTCCATTGTTCCTCGCTGAACTCGTTGAGCGGGCGCAGGCGCGGGACCTGGCGCGGGGTCGTCTCCTCGCGCAGGTGATCATACATTTCGAGGTGCCCCTCGCCGTTCCAGGGGGCGATCGCGCCGTCCTCGATGCAGAGCGCGCGGTTGGGCATGATCTTGTCGAAATCGAGCGCGATGATGCGACCGAAACCCTCGCAGGCGGGGCAGGCCCCGAGCGGGCTGTAATAGCTGAACAGTTGCGGCTCGGGGCGCGGGAAGCTGCGGCCGCAGCCGTCGCAGGTCATGCCGGTCGAGAAGTTGAACTGGCGGTCCAGATCGGGGGCAATCACCCGCGCGCGGCCGCGGCCGGCCTGGAAGGCCAGCTCGAGCGCCGTGCGCAGGCGCGCCTGGTTGGCGGGGCGCCAGGCCAGCCGATCGGTGATGACGGCCAGGTCGGCGCCGGGGTCGGCCGGGGTCTCGTCGGCCTCAAGATCGATCAGGCTTGAACCGTCCCAGAGCCGGTGCCAGCCCTGGCGCACCAGCTCGGCTCGCAGCGGGCCGACCAGCTCGGCGGCGCGCAGCTCGATGGGGCCGAGGATCATCAGCCGCGCGCCCTCGTCCAGCTCGGCGAGGGCGGCGAGGGCGGAGTCGGGGGTCTCGGGGCGCACCTGGCGCTGACAGCTGTCGCACCAGGTCTCGCCGAGCTTGGCGAAGACCAGCCGCAGGTAATCCAGAACCTCGGTGGCCGTGCCGACCGTCGAGCGCGCCGAACGAACTCCATTTTTCTGCTCGAGCGCAATCGCCGGCTGGATGCCCGCCACCTCGTCCACGTCGGGCCGCTCCATCCGCTCGATGAACTGGCGCACATAAGTGGAGAGGGATTCGGTATAGCGGCGGCGGCCTTCGGCGTAGAGCGTATCGAAGGCCAGCGAGCTTTTGCCCGAGCCCGAGACGCCGGTGACCACGGTGATGCGGCCGTGCGGGAACTCGCAGGAGACATTCTTGAGGTTGTGCGTCCGCGCGCCGCGGATCTGGGTGAAGTGCTGCATCGGGTCCCGGTTCAATTGGAGCCTCGCCCACCCGCCGGCTGGCGGAAGCGGCTGCTCCATTCAATCACGGGCCGCAATTGAAGTCAAACCGGCCCCCTAATCCGCCGGCCAGGCCATGGTCGTCATCAGGGCGTTCTCGGCCTGGCGCGTATCCACGCGCGTGTGTTGGACGATGACGGGCACGTCGGACTCCACGACGCAGGCATAGTCGGTATCCAGCGGCACCGGCTCGGGGTCCTCCAGGTCGTTGAAGCGCTGATGCAGCGTGCGCCGGGCCGGCACCAGCACCTTGTAGGGCCCCGCCGGATCCCGGTCCTTGAAATAGAGCGTCAGCCTGAGGTGGGCCGGCTGGTCGCCGGCGTTGAGGATGCAGAGTGTCTCGTGGCTGAGCATCTGCGGCTCGGGGCCATTGCTCCAGCCGGGAATATAGCCGTCCGCGATGGCCCAGCGGTTGCGTCCGATCGGAGGGTTCATCGGCCTGTCCTTTTATGGTGGATGAGGTAGGTCGGGTCTCCGACCGACATGGGCAAGTGTCGGCTCGAAGAGCCGACCTACCATCGCAGAGGGCCGTTCAACGGGCGATGGCGCGCAGGGCGCGGGCGACCCAACTGTCGACCGATTCCTGCCCGTCGCCCTCGGCGGCCTTCACGTCATTGAAATCCCCGCGCAGGATTTTAAGCGCATAGCGTTCGGTCTCGATCTCGTGCGCCGTGCGGAAGCCCATCCGCCGCAGGATCGGCACCGGCGGGCACCAGCCCTGCACCGAATGCTGGAACAGGAACGCCATCACGACGATCGGCAGGACCAGCGCGCGCCGGTCCAGCGTCATGCCGATCACCAGCCCCGACAGGCTCAACGTCGAGGCATTGGCCTCGATCGCCCGTTCGATGTCCCATTCCTCGTCCAGTTCACGCAGCCGCTCATCGATCTGCTCGGGATGGCGCGCATAATGCACCAGCCGCTTCTCCATCTCCATCCGCAATTCCTGGTTGACGTGTTCGGCGGTGTGGACCGTCACCCGATCCACGGTCGAAGCGATACCGCGATGAAACATGGTCGTTCTCCTTTTGATTGAGCTGATCCAGTCCGTGCCAACCGGGCAGAGCCGCAGGCCGCTATCGTCAGCGACCTGCGGCATCCTCAGGGCCTCGGTGCGCTATTCTTGTGAACCCAGGCGCGGCTATTTATCGGGCGGCGCCGGGTTGGGCCGGTCCAGCCGACCCTTGCCGACCAGTTTTTCGATCGGTTTGTCCGAGCGGCCGGCATCGGCCTGCTGCTCGCGCAGATTTTTTTTGGCATCGGACTGGGGAGCCTGCGTCTGATCAGTGCGCTCATTGACCCGCTCTTGGGGCAAATTCGGATTGCGGCGAAATTTTCTGGCCATGATGGGGTACTCCTGAATATTGGATGGCTCAGGTTTCAATCGAGCGACGCGACACCAGCTTGTTAAAGCGGCTCTGTCGACCCTCGGCCGTCTCCTCCTGATAAACCAGGGCGAGGTTGCTCTCCTCGAACTTATTGAAGAATTCCTCCCACGAGATGCGCTGGAGTTTCTCGCCGCCGCCGTAGCCGGGGAAATCGATCCGCAGCAGACCGGCCTGCTCGCCCTTGCCCTCGGTGCCGTGGACGGTGGCGGGCCAGCCCCCGCGCTCCTCGGTCCATTGCCTGATTGCCTCATGATCCGTGGTGGCTTTGTTGACTCCGGCCATGATAAGGCCTCCTTTTGGTTATTTGGGGTCGCCGCGCCGGCGGCGCGTCAGCACCGCCAGGGAGTGCGACTCAAGCGTGAAGGTATCACCGGGCAGATAGTACTCCTGGTCCAGCCGGTCCAGCCGACCGGTGCTGACGACCACCTCCCAGCGCTCTCCCGGCTCCTCAAAAAGCGCCGGGATGGTGAATTCCACATTGACGTCGGAAGCGTTGAACATCAGGTAAAAATCATCGTCCACCCAAGGCCGCCCCATCTCGTCCATGTCGGTGATCTCGCGGCCATTGAGGAAGACGGTGAGGGCCTTGTCGCTGCCGATGTCCCAGTCCGGGTCGTTCAGCTCCATGCCGTCGGGGCGGTGCCAGCCAATGTCGCTGCGGCCGGAGCCATGCACGGAGCGCCCTTGGAACCAGCGGAAACGGCGGAAACACTTGTGCTCACGGCGCAGCCGGATCAGGCGCGAGGTGAATTCGACCAGCTCCTCGTCGGCCTGCTCCCAGTCCAGCCAGTTCAGCTCGTTGTCCTGGCAGTAGCCGTTGTTGTTGCCCTGCCGGGTGCGGCCGATCTCGTCGCCGGCCAGCAGCATCGGCACCCCTTGCGAAAGCATCAGCGTGGCGATGAAGTTTCGCTGCTGGCGTGCGCGCAGCTCCAGGATGGCAGGATCCTCGGTCGGACCCTCGGCCCCGCAGTTCCAGGAGCGATTGTCGTCGTGGCCGTCGGTGTTATTGTCGCCGTTGGCCTCATTGTGCTTATAGTTGTAACTGACCAGGTCGCGCAGCGTGAAGCCGTCGTGCGCGGTGATGAAGTTGATGCTGGCGAAGGGCCGGCGGCCGGTCATCTCATACATATCGGCGCTGCCAGCCAAACGGTTGGCGAACTCGCCCAGCTTGCGCTCCTCGCCGCGCCAGAAGTCGCGCATCGTGTCGCGATAGGCGCCGTTCCATTCCGACCACAGCGGCGGAAACTCGCCCACCAGGTAGCCGCCCGCACCGATGTCCCAAGGCTCGGCGATCAGCTTGACCTGGCTGACCACGGGGTCCTGCTGGATGAGATGGAAGAAGGCGGACAGCCGATCCACCTCGTGCAGCCCGCGCGCCAGCGCGGCGGCGAGGTCGAAGCGGAAGCCGTCAACCTTCATCTCGAGCACCCAGTAGCGCAGCGAATCCATCAGCAGCTGGAGCACGTGGGAGTGGCGCATGTTGAGCGTATTGCCGGTGCCGGTGTAATCCATATAACGATTGGGGTGGTCTGGCGCGAGCCGGTAATAATAGGCATTGTCGATGCCCTTGAACGAAAAGGTCGGCCCCTCGTGGTTGCCCTCGGCGGTGTGGTTGTAGACCACGTCCAGGATGACCTCGATCCCGGCTTCGTGCAGCGCCCGCACCATCTGCTTGAACTGGCGCACCGCATCGAGCGCGTCGGCGCCGGCCATATATTCATTGTGCGGCGCGAAGAAACCAATCGTGCTATAGCCCCAGTAATTGCGCAGCCCGCGTTCGAGCAGGTGCTGCTCATGAAAAAAACAATGGACCGGCATCAGCTGCACCGCCGTCACCTTGAGCCGGCGCAGGTGATCGATGGTCGCCGGATGCGCCATGCCCAGATAGGTGCCGCGCTGCTCCTCGGGGATGTCGGGGTGGCGCCGGGTCTGGCCCTTCACGTGGGTCTCATAGATGATCGTGTCCTGCAGCTCGCGATTGGGATGCAGCCCGTCGCCCCATTCGAAGTCCTCGCCGGTCACAACCGAGCGCGGCATGAAGGGGGCGCTGTCGGCGGCGTTGGGCGGGCCGTCGGCATCGCCGAGGTTGTGGCTGAAGATCGCCGGGTCCCACTTGACCTGGCCGTCGATCGCCTTGGCGTAGGGGTCCAGCAGAAGTTTGGTGGGGTTGCAGCGGTGGCCGGCGGCCGGCTCCCAAGGTCCATGGATGCGGTAGCCATAACGCTGGCCCGGCCCGGCCCCCAGCACATAGCCATAGGAGCAGTAGGCCAGGCGCTGGACCAGCTCGTGTCGCTCCTCATGGCCGTCCTTGTCGAACAGGCAAAGCTCGATTCCCTCGGCGACCTCCGAGAAGATCGAAAAATTGACGCCCTTGCCGTCCCAAGTCGCCCCGAGCGGATAAGGCTTGCCAGGAAAGAGCTTCATTTCAGCTCCTCCCGGGATGGGCCCATTCCGCCCGGGGCATCAAGGTTTGCCGGTATTGATTCAATCATGGCCCATCAGTTTGACCAGTTTGTTGTAGAGCCCCAGGATCAGGAAGGTCGGCGCCCACTGGCCGACAAACAGGGCATCCTGGTTGCGTTGCATGACCTTGAGGCTCATCGAGGCCAGGATCGAACCTCCAGCCAGGAGCAGGAACAGGTCCGAGGGCAGCTTGGCGGTCTGCTCCTCGATGGCTGACGCCATCTGTCCCTCATCATGTCCCCAATCGTGCATCTTCTCCATGTTTCGCCGGTAACGGCGCATCGATGGTATTTTCATGGTTGCGTTACTCCTTATATCGCCGGGCGGGGCGGCCCCACGGGCGTGAGCGCCGTCCCGCCTCGGGCTTTCTTACTGGGTGCTGCTCGCCTAGTTGGCCATCCGCTCGCGCTGGTCGCGCCGGACATCCTCGCCAATGCCAGTCGTGGTGACCTGGCCATCGGCATGGATCTGGAGTGCCAGCAACTGATAGCCGTCGTCGACTTCAATGGCCCGCACCAGCACGTCGATCTCGCGGCCCGTGCGCACGGCGGCCGGATTGACGTCATCGAGCGGACCCATGTTGACCACGTGGATCGTGCCGGTCTGGCGGTCGAGGATCCGCGCCAGGAGGATCGGCTCGACCCGGTCGCGCACCTGGACCACGCGCGTGCTGAGCAGCTCGCCCGAAATCTGGTGCAACTTGGCCTCGGGCGAGAAACCCAGCGGTGCGGCCACCTGCGGATCAAATGGCGCCCGTGCCGGGCGACGTTCCACGACCCGCCGTTCCCGAACCTCGGGCTGCAGGATCACCGGCGGCGCGGCCTGCACCACCACCGGCGGCTGCTGATACATCGGCTGGGTCTGGCCCGGCTGGATGAATTGCTGTTGATAAACGGGGGGCTGCTGCTGCTGGAAGCGCGGGTCATACTGCTGCTGGAAGCGGGGGTCCATCGGCTGGGCCATCCGCTGCTGGTCGTATTGCTGCTGGCCGAAGCGCTGGTCCTGGAAGCGCGGGTCATACTGCTGCTGGAAGCGCGGGTCCATCGGCTGGGCCATCGGCTGCTGGTCGGATTGCTGCTGGTCGAAGCGCTGGTCCTGGAAGCGTGGGTCCATCGGCTGGGCCGTGCGCTGGTCATACTGCTGGACGCGCTGATCCTGATATCGCTGGTCGAACTGCTGCTGGATGCGCTGCTCCTGCGGAGTCGTGAGCTGGGCGTCGGTGCGCCGGTCGGTCTCAATCTGGTAGCGATCGACCTGCTCCTCGACGCGCAGCTCGCGGCGCGGCTCGGTCATCGGGGCGCGCCCGTTCAGGTGAACCTGGTCGTCGAACTGCTGCTCACGCCGAAGCGTGACCCGCCGGTCAACCTCGGAGCGCCCGTTGAGCTGGGCGATCTGCTGGTCCTGGGGCTGGCGCGCCGAGGCCAGCGTCGGCGACTCGGTCTGGACGCTGACCCACTCGCGCTGACCCAGACGCACCCGCGAGGCGAAAAGCGCCTGTTCATTGTCGAGCATCTGGCGCGAGCCCTGGACCGCGATCGGCTGGCCGAGCTGGATGTTGTGGCGGTCGATGAACTCGCCGTCGCCGATGACGGCCCGCGTGCTGCGGCCCTGCTGGTCACGAATCCAGACCAGCGACTGTGGCGGTCCGCCCAAGCTATCGCCCAAGCCGATGACGGCCAGTCGTTCCACCTCGCCGCTCACGCTCTGGCCCAGCGCGCTCTGGCTGGAGCCATTGTAGAAATGCGGGACGGCCCCGCTTTGGCTGTGTTGCTGCTGAACCGACGATTGCTGTCCGTTGCGCTGCTCATCGCCGGGGGTCTTATGCCCGGTATGCTCGGCCGCCCCGAGCGGACCAGCCGCCAGAGCGATCACCAGCAGCGCTGTCATTGCCTGCACCGTGTATCTCATGTTTTTCCTTCTCCTGTCGCGATTCAAGGCGGCCGCGCGGGGTATGGCGGGCTGCGCCGACATGACGGCCCGAGATGGCGCGGCGACCGCGGGGTCGGGGCTGGACTTGCGGCCATCCGGCTGCGCCTGCGACGGTCGCGATTGCTCCAACTCCGGCATTGGACCATGTTCCTCCATGAGCCGCCGCGGGCTCAATCGGGCCTGACCCTAATCCATGGCCGGAGCTTTCCCCATGCTCGGTTAGATACGGCCATCGCCCTTGCCTGGGGGGGTTCCCCATCAGGCGGGGATGAGCTCGACCTTGATCCAGCCGGCCTGACGCTCATCGAAGGCCTCATAGGCCCGCACGGCATCGCTGAGCGGCTCCATCTGAGTCAGGATGCGGTCGGGCCGGGCCGCGCCGGCCTCGACCAGCTCCAGCAGCCGCGGGATGTATTTACGGTGGTTGCAGTTGCCGGCCTTGATGGTCAGGTTCTTGTTGAGGGCGGCTCCGAAGGGGAAGGAGGCGAAGGTCTGCGGATAGACGCCGATGATCGAGAGCGTGCCGGCCTTGGCGAGCGCCTCCACCCCCCAGCGCAAGGCCTGCGAGGGGGCCGAGCCAGGCTGCCAACGCCGGCCGCGCGCGCGCTCGGGTGCCGCCTGGGCCACCTCCTGCTCGAAACTCTCCTGCTGCTCGTGAGCCGCGCCGGCCGCCGGACCATGCTCGGGATGCTCGGCATCCACGCCGACGGCGTCGATCAGCCGGTCCACCCCGATCCCGCCGGTGAGGGCGAGCACGGTCTCCACCGGGTCGTCCTCCTCGAAATTGATCGCCTCGGCCCCATTCTGGCGGGCCATCTCGAGGCGCGAGGGCACCCGGTCCACCGCCAGCACACGCGTGGCGCCCATCAGTTGGGCGCTGATGATGGCGAACTGCCCGACCGGGCCGCAACCCAGCACCGCCACCGTATCGCCGTCCTCGATCTCGGCCAGCTCGGCGCCGAAGTAGCCGGTCGGGAAGATGTCGGAGAGCAGGATCGCCTCGTCATCGCTGATGTCGCCGGGCAGGCGCACCAGGTTGGCGTTGGCAAAGGGCACACGCGCCAGCTCGGCCTGCAGCCCGTTGATCGGACCGGTGCTGGCGGGGCCGCCAAAGAAGCAGGTTCCGGCGTGGATGCCGTTGGGGTTGGCATTGTCGCACTGCGAAAAATAACCGGCCCGGCAGTAGGAACAATAGCCGCAGCCGATCGTGGAGGGGATCACCACGCGATCCCCCGGCCTGAAATTACGGACCTGGGGCCCGACCTCCTCGACCACGCCGACCGCTTCATGGCCAATGATCGTCCCCGGCAGCATCCCCGGCAGCGTGCCGCGGATCAGGTGCAGGTCGGTACCACAGATCGCACTGGCGGTGATGCGCACGATCGCATCGAGGGGTTGTTCGATTGTTGGCTCGGCCACATCTTCCAGGCGAATGTCGCCGACTCCATGAAAAACCACCGCTTTCATCCCGGCCATGCCTTTCGGTCGCAGCCATGGCGCGACCCTAAATAAAATGGTTAGACGAGAGGAGCTTGCCACAGCCGCGCCGTGTCCGATATCGGGCATCCCCTCATTTTGCGGCGCGGCCCTGGCCGGTCCAGCCCGGGTTGGGGCGGCCACGGCCCTTCTTTTTGCTTTAGACTTTCCGGCTTCTTGGTATAATCGCCAACGTCGAACAGGATTTGGAAATGCAGGGTCCCGTTCTGGATCGGGAAATGAATGCCATGACTGAAAAAATCAGATCCTTCTTCAGCGAGGATGCGCGGCGCATGATGCGCCGGCCGTTCTTCAAGCTATTCAACCTCAGGCGATTCAAGAACATCCACGCCGGCCGCGAGGCCTTCCTGATCGGCAACGGCCCCAGCGCCCGTCCCGAGGTCCTCAACCGCCTGCAGCGCCACGTCACCTTCTGTTTCAATCGTTTCCACCTGGCCTATGAAAAGTTCGACCTCCAACTGGAGCCCGACTATACCGTTTCCATCGACCCGCAGATCATCCAGGACTTCGGCCGCGAGCTGATCGAGCGCAGCCACGGACAGCTGCTGCTGGGCACCTGCCGCTGGATGTTCACCAGCGGCCAATACGACTGCTTTCCGATCCGCTATACCCAGCCCTTCGTCTTCGGCGAGGACCTGGAGGACTTCATCTCGACCGGCGACTCGGTCCTGGTGGCTTCGATCCAGATCGGCTACTACATGGGCATACGCCGCTTCTACCTTTATGGGGTGGACCATAATTTCAACATCCAGCAGCTGCTGCCCGACGGGCGCGCGCTGGGCGACGGCAACCACTTCATCCCCAACTACCGCTCCGACCGCCCCTGGATCCCCCCGCGCACACGCCAGATCGAGCAGGCACTGACGACCTGCAACGAGTTCCTCACGGCGCGCGGCGGGGCGCTGATCAACTGCACCGACGGCGGCAACCTGGAGCTGCTGCCACGCCAGAACATTGAAGAGGTGCTGAGGCCGGCATTTGCAAGCCAGCCGGCCCGCCTGCCCGGCACCCGTGATCCGGCGGCCTCGCTCTCCAGTGCCGCCTCCCTGCGCTGCGATCCGTTCCTGACCCTGCCCTCGCGGCCTCAGCGCTGACGGACTGACCCGCGGCCGCGGCAAGCAGACCCATGACCATTAAAACGGGGGCGACCCGCTCGGGCCGCCCCCTTGGCTTTCATGGGCAATCGCGCCTACTGGCGCAACTGCCAATCCCCCAGCGCCAGCACCTCGTATTTGTCATCAATCAAGGTCGGCTCATCGACCCACATCTGACCGACCGACGAGATGGTGGTCGGCGTGCAGACCAGATTGCCGCTGAAGGCGACCGCCGTCCCCGGAATGGTGATCCGATCGGCCACCTGCTGGCCATCGATCCAGACCGAGTAGTTGGCCGCCCGGTAGTCCCAGATGATCTCGATGAAGTACCACTGGTTGGCAACATAACTGACGGCGGGAGAGAAGTCGGCCGTGTTGTTGCCCCACCGGCCCGAGCTGCGGGCAATGACCCAGTAGGTATTGTCGGTCCAGATCGGATAGTGGTTGACGTTGGTCTCGCCGAACTTGGCCCAGATCGAGAAATACCCGTGCGTCAGCGTGGGCACGGCGCGGCGGATCGAGCAGTTGTGGCTGGTCGACATGTCGTTGAGGTGGATGCTCTTGGAGCCCACGGCCGCCCCGCTCGTCGCGGTGTTGACTTCGGCATAGCCGGCCGTCTCGGCGGTCTCCCAGCCGGGCGGGTTGCCGGTCGAGGTCTCAAAGCCGTCGCGGAAGGTCGCCGCGGCACCCTTGCCGGCGTAATAGTCGATCAACTGGATGTCATCGACCCACATCGAGCCGCGCGCGCCGGCCGTCGCCGGGGTGGCGGTCCACTGGCTGCTGAAGGCGGTCGCGGTGCCCGGGATCGCGATGTCGGTTGCAATCGCCGTGCCGTTGACCCAGATAGTATATTTTTTTCGGTGGAAGTCAAAGCGCATCTGGACGTAATACCAGGTGCTGGCACTGTAGCTGGCGGTGAAGGCGCCGTTGCCGTTGCCCCATTTGCCGTCGCTGCGTGCGATCAGCCAATAGCAGTTGGAGCTCCAGATCGGATAATGATTGGCGTTGGTCTCGGCAAAGCGGAACCAGCCCGCGGCGTAGCCGGCATAGATCGGGCTCGGAACCGTGCGCCGGATGTTACAGTTGTTCGTGGTCGAGTTGTCATAGAGATAGACGCTGTTGGCTCCGGTCGCCTTCTGGGCGGTGGTCACCGAGACCGTCGTGCCGCTGGGGTATTCGGTCACCTCCCAGCCATAGGGATTGGTTCCACTGGGGTCGCGTTCGAAGCCGTCACGCGCCATCGCGCTTTCATGAAGCGCCGCGTCATAATCGAGCAGTTGCAGGTCGTCGACCCAGATGGATCCAGTCGCGGTCGAGTAGGAGGGTTGGATGCCCACCGTCCCGCTCATCGAGCTGACCGCACCGGGTATCGCCACCTGGTTGGCCACCCGCACGCCATTGATCCAGACGCTGTAGGTCCCGAGGTTGCAATCGAAGCTCAGCTCGGCGAAATACCATTGGTTGGCGTTGTAGCTGACCGCCGGCGAGAAATCGCCGTTGCCGTTGCCCCACAGCCCCGAGGACCCCGCCACCAGCCACTGACAGCTATCGGTCATCAGCGGATAGTGCTTCTGGTTGGTCTCGCCAAACTTATACCAGGCCGAGAAGTAGCCGCGCTCGATCGGCGAGATGTATTTGCGGATGTAGCTGATGTTGCTCGTCGAGTTATCGGTCAGGCGCACGCTCTGCGCGCCCTCGGCCGGATCGGTAGTCGTGATGCTCACTGCCGTGCCTGCATTCTGTGAGACCCACCAGCCGCCGGCGGTCTCATGATCGAATTCGAAGTCATACTTCATCAGCGCGTCGCGCGTGAAGTAGGCATCACTGATATTGGCCGTGCCATCCCAACCCTGGGAAACTGCCCCGTACATCGCCGCCGAGCGGAAGGCTTGCCGGGTATCGGCGTTGATGTAGCTGTTGCCCTCGAAGATCATGCTGTCGAGTTGGATGTCGGCCTCGGTGGCCAGCAGGTTCTTGATCTGCGCGGGCGTGCCCCGCTCCAGCATCGTCCCCTCGCTGGCCGTCATCAGATAGCTCAGCCCCGAGGGGTCATAGCCGCTGTGGGTCAGGTTATAGGCCCGCCGGTCCGGTCCCGAGCTGTGGAAGCGGAAGGTGTTGCCGGTCACCACGTAATTGGAGGCGATGGTCTCGTCGCCTGGGTTGACGTCATTGAAGGTCGGAATGTCGACAAAGATCGTCTTGGTGCTATCGGCGTTGGCGAAGGTCCCGGTTTTGTTGAAGAAATTGTTGGTCACATGGCCATGGTCGGCGTTGTCGCGGAAACGGACGTAGGCGCCGCCGCTGTCCTCGAACACATTGCCCGACACATAGATGTGATGCGGATCGTAGGCCGCGTAGATGAAGTGGAACAGGCTGTCCACCCCGCAGCGGCGGAACTCGTTCTCGAAGACGTAGATGTAGTTTGAGCCATAATGGATTCCCAGCGCGCCGTAGACCAGCGAGGTCATGTCCACGAAGCTGCACGACTCGATGGTCACGTTGGTGCTGGGGGTGGTGCCGCTCTGGGTGACGCGCAGCGCATAGCTGGTGGCGGCGCCCCGGAAGTTGAAGTCGCGCACGACCATGTTCCGGCAGCCGGCCAGCGTCATGATGCTGGAGACGGTCCCATTGAACACCGTTCCGGTCGCACTCTCGCCGACCAGCGACAGCTGGTTGGTGGCGTGCCCGCGCAGGGTCAGCGTCAGCGAGTTGGCATACGTCCCGTTGACAAAGATCACCTGGACCGCATCGCTGCCGAGAAGGGTCTGGGTATTGTTCCAAAAGGTGGAGCTGGTGTAGAGGGCCGCGTTGGCCTTGCTCGTGCCGTCGCCGGTTCCCTGGGCTGTTGGCGCGGCGTAGCGTGTGGTCAGGGCGAGGGCTGGCCCGGCGCACCAGGCCACTAAAATCAGCAAGGCCAACCGGCGCAGGGCCGGTCGATCGAAGGCAAACCAGGAATACATAAGATTTCTCTCCGGTCTATGGTGTGGATCGTAGAAGGCGGCGATCCGGCATCGGATGCTTACAAATCAGCTCCTTCCCCGGCGGGGGCGTGAAACGACAAGATCCAGTCGCAGAGGCAGGTGACCACCCCGAGAGAACGCTTCGGGTTCGCCGAACAGTGAGGTGACAAAAGCTAAGGATGAAAAGCCTGAATGGGAATATGGAATGAAAACATGTCCAGAGCAAGTGGTATTTTTACGAAAAACCAGCTACCTGACCGGCTCCCTCAGGCGCGCCAAATTGGCGCAGGGGCCTATCCGATCGGCGGCTTTGAAAGTCCTAAACCATTGCAATTTTTTTGCTTGTGCAATCCGGGGAACTGAATGGAAAATCAGCTTAAGATTTCGTGAGGTAAAAATAGGGGCCAACTTCCTGGCGCGCCGCATGGTCATATGGGATTGTGGGTCCGACCGGGACCGACGTGGATCGAAAGCTGGTAGCATCATGGGGTTTCATCTGAGATTCAGCCTTGCCCTCGGCATCTGGCTGCTGGGCTTGATCGCCGCCGCGGCCCCGGTCGTGACCCCCTTCGAGACCGCCCAAGCCGTCGCCGAACCCACCACGATCGACCAGATCATCGCCAAGGCGCTGGGCGCGCATTCCATCGAGCCGGCACGCCTTTGCTCGGACGAGGTCTTCGTGCGGCGCGTCTTCGTGGATGTGATCGGCACCCTGCCGACCCCCGAGGAAGCGCGCGCCTTCCTTGACGACATCCATGCCGACAAGCGCGCCCGCCTGATCGACGCACTGCTCGCCCGCCCCGAGTTCAACGATTACTGGTCGCTGAAATGGTGCGATCTGTTGCGCGTCAAGAGCGAGTTTCCAATCAACCTGTGGCCCAACGCCGTGCAGGCCTTCCATCGCTGGGTTCATGACGCGATGCGCACCAACATGCCGATGGACCGCTTCGCCCGCGAGATGCTGACGGCCAGCGGCAGCAACTTCCGCGTGCCGCCGGTCAACTTCTACCGCGCCATCCAAGGGCGCCAGCCCTCGGCGATCGCGGCGGCGGCGGCGCTGACCTTCATGGGCACCCGCGTGGAACATTGGAATGCCGACGAGCGCCGCCGGTTTGAGGTCTTCTTCTCGCGGATCGCCTGGAAGGGCACGATGGAGTGGAAGGAAGAGATCGTGCACCTGGACCCGGCGCCCGCCGAGACGATGCACGCCACCCTGCCCGACGGCACCAAGGTCATGATCCTGCCGGGGGACGACCCGCGCATCGCCTTCGCGGACTGGCTGCTGGCCCCCGGCAACCCCTGGTTTGCCCGCAACATCGCCAACCGGGCCTGGAGCTGGCTGCTCGGCCGCGGCATCGTCCACGAGCCCGACGACCTTGGCCCGCACAATCCGCCGGCCAATCCCGAGCTGCTGGCCCACCTCGAGCGCGAGCTGACCCGCTCCGGTTATGACCTGCGCCACCTGTTTCGCGTGATCCTCAACTCGCAGGCCTACCAGCGCTCATCGATCCCGCGCTCGGACCACCCCGAGGCCGCCGCCCAGTTCGCCCATTACATGGTCCGCCGGCTCGATGCCGAGGTGCTGATCGATGCGCTCTGCCAGCTCTTCGGCACCGCCGAGGGCTACACCAGCCAGATCCCCGAGCCATTCACCTTCATCCCCGAGAACCAGCGCACGATCGCCCTGGCCGACGGCAGCATCACCAGCCAGTTCCTCGAGATGTTCGGCCGGCCCGTCCGCGAGAGCGGCCTTGAATCCGAACGCAACAACCAGCCCAGCGACGAGCAGCGCCTGCACCTGCTCAATTCCAGCCATGTCCAGCGCAAGATCGAGCGCGGCGGCGAGCTGAGCCGGCTGGTGACCGCCGCCCGCGGCAACCGCGAGCGTGTCGTGCGCGCGGTCTATCTGCTGGTGCTGTCGCGCGACCCCACCGCCGCCGAGCTGGCGACGGCGCTGAAATACCTGAATCGAAAGGGACTCAGCGTCAAGCAGGGCGCTGACGACCTGGCCTGGGCGCTGGTCAATTCCAAGGAGTTCCTCTATCGGCACTGAAACAGGGCTGAGATTCAAACTCATTTGGATATGAAATTTTCCGCGGAAGATCGGCCATGAGAAAATATCGATCCCCCTTCATGACGCGCCGCGAGCTGCTTGCGCGCGGGCTTGCGGCGGCCACTGGGCTCTCGATGCTCGATTTCCTGCCCGCGTGGGCCCAACCGGTCGCCCCGCGCGCGCCGGCCAAATCCGTCATCCAGATCTGGATGTGGGGCGGCCCCGCCCACACGGACACCTTCGACCCCAAGCCCGATGCCGGCTATGACTACTGCGGCCCCTTCAACAAGGCGCTGGCGACCAACGTCGATGGCATCCGCATCGGCGAAAACCTGCCGATGCTGGCCAAGATGGCCGATCAGTATTCGATCATCCGGTCGATGACCCACGGCGTCAACGCCCATGAGACCGCCTCCTATATCACGCAGACCGGCCGCCAACCCGATCGCCTGTCCTATCCCTGTGCCGGGGCGGTCGTTTCGCTGTTCAAGGGTTATGGCCAGGGCTACTCGGGATTGGTGCCGCCTTATATTGTTCTGACCCAGCCGCAGGGGCGCTTTTCGGAGGCGGGGTTCCTCGGCCCGCGCTACAAGCCCTTCGCCACCGGCGGCGATCCCAACCAGCGCCGCTTCGTCGTCGAGGGCGTGATCGCCGAGAGCCTCAGCGATGAGCGCCAGGCCTCGCGCCGCGAGCTGCTCCACGAGCTGGATTCGCTTGGCCACGCCATGCCCAAGGACCCGGCTTTCGCCCAGCTCGACCAGTGCGAGGAAAAAGCCTATGAACTGATCCTGGGCGACGCCCGCAAGCTGTTCGACCTGGCGGAGGAAAAAGAGGATCTGCGCGAGCGTTATGGCCGCAACAAGTTCGGCCAGAGCTGCCTGATGGCGCGCCGGCTCGTCGAGCAGGGCGTTCCCTACATCACGATCAACTACAACGGCTGGGATACCCACAAGCAGCACTTCGAGCAAATGCGCCGCATGCTGCCCGACCTTGACCGCGGGATGTCGGCCCTGCTGGGCGACCTGGCCGACCGCGGCCTGCTCGACTCCACCGTGGTCTGGTGGTGCGGCGAGTTCGGCCGCACGCCCAAGGTTTCCTGGGAGGCCCCATGGAACGGCGGGCGCAGCCATCACGGCGCCTGCTTCAGCGCCGTCGTCGCCGGCGGCGGCTTCAAGGGCGGTCGCGTCGTCGGTGCCACCGATGCCAAGGGCATGGAGGTCGCCGAGCGTCCGGTACACCCCCGCGACCTGCTCGGCAGCATCTACGGCCAGCTCGGCATCGACCCGGAGGGGCCGCTGCCCAACACGCGCGGGCTCGATCTCAAGGTGATGCCGGCCGAGGCGGCCGGTGGCAGCGGCGGCCGGCTGGTCGAGCTCATTTGAAGCATCCGGGAGGCGAACGATGAATGCCTTGCGCGCGATCCTGCTTTTCTTATGCCTGGCCTGTGCCGCCGACGCCTGGGCGCAGGCTGCCCCGCGCCTGGCTTCGATCGGCTACGCCTATCCCGCCGGCGGCCGCCAAGGCACCCGCGTCCGCCTCGAGATTGGCGGCCAAAGCCTGCGCAACGTTCAAGCCGTCCACGTCACCGGCGAGGGCGTCACCGGCAAGTTCATCAACTATGTGCCGGCGATCCGGCGGCTCGACGGCCACCAGCGCCGCGAGCTGCAGTGGCGCATCAACGACCGGCGTGCCGTGCTGACCGGCCGCGAGCGCCCCAAGAGGCCGGCCCCGGTGCCCGAGGCTGAATTCAAGCCCCTGGCCGAGACCCATCCGCTGATCGCCCTGATCCCCAAGGCCAACCTACGCCAGCTTGAGGTCATTCAGGATCGCTTCTTCAACCTCACCCGCGAGCAGCCCAACACCCAGCTTGCCGAGCTGGCGCTGGTCGAGCTGACGATCGCCCCCGACGCCGCGCTCGGCGACCGCGAGCTGCGCCTGATGACGCCGGCCGGCCTGACCAACCCGCTCATCATCCAGATCAGCGAATGGGCGGAGCGCAACGAGCAGGAGCCCAATGACCCCGGCGCCGGCGAGGACCTGGACCCGGTCCCCGCGCTCGCGGTGCCCTTTGTCATCAACGGCCAGGTGCTGCCGGGCGACGTCGACCGGACGGCCTTCAAGGCGCGCAAGGGCCAGAAGCTGGTGCTGGATGTCCAGGCCCGCCGGCTGATCCCCTACCTGGCCGATGCGGTGCCCGGTTGGTTTCAGGCGACGCTGGCGATCTACGACAAATCCGGCCGCGAGCTGGCCTTCGCCGACAACTTCCGATTTCACTCCGATCCGGTCCTGCTGTTTGAGGTCCCGGCCGATGGGGAATACCAGCTTGAGATCCGCGACGCGATCTATCGCGGGCGCACCGATTTCGTCTATCGCGTGCTGGTGGGCGAACGGCCCTACGTCACGCATTTCTATCCGCTCGGGGCCCAGGTCGGCGTCGAGACCGTCTTGACGCTCGGCGGCTGGAACTTGATCGAACGCCATGCCAAGCTCAAGCCCAACCCCGGCAGCCCGATCCGCCAGACGATGCTGCGCCAGGGCTCGACCCGCTCCAATCCCATCCTCTACGGCGTCGGCGCCTGGTTCGAGACGATGGAAAAGGAGCCCAACGACCTGATGGCCGGGCCGCAGCGGATAACCGCCCCCCGGTTCATCAATGGTCGCATCGACGCTCCCGGCGATCAGGACGTGTTTGAATTCGAAGCGCGGGCGGGCGATGAAGTCGTGGCCGAGATCATCGCCCGCCGGCTCGGTTCCCCGCTCGATGCAATCCTGCGCCTGACCGGTCGCGACGGTGCCGTGATTGCCTGGAGCGACGACCAGGAGGATCCCGGCAGCGGGCTGCACACTCACCACGCCGACCCCTACCTGCGGGCGAGCCTGCCGGTGGACGGCATCTATCGGCTGCACGTGGCCGACGTCCAGGGCCAGGGGGGCGAGGATCATGGGTATCGGCTGCGGGTGGGCCCGCCGGTCCCGGATTTCGAGCTGCGCGTGGAGCCCTCGAGCGTGACGGTGCCAGCCGGCCGCTCGACTCCGTTGACGGTCCACGCGCTGCGCCGCGACGGCTTCGCGGGCCCCATTGAACTGACCTTGCTCGACGCCCCCGGCTTCCGCCTCGATGGCGGGGTGGTCCCGGCCGGCGCCGATCATGTGCTGGTCACGCTGACGGGCCCGGCCCGCCCGGCGCGCCAGCCATTGGAGGTCCGCCTGGTCGGCCGCGCGATGATCGGCAAACACAGCATCAGCCGCCAAGCCGTGCCAGCCGATGAGAGGATGCAGGCCTTCTTCTACGAGCACCTGGTGCCGGCGCGCCGGCTGGTGGTCGGGATGACGAATGCCCGCGGACCGGTCCTGACGCCGGCACTGGATGGACCCCTGCAACTGGCGGCCAGCGGCGCCACCAGCGTCGACATCAAGCTGGGCGACCAGCCGGTGCCCGATAACATCGCCCTGGAGCTGGTTGAGCCGCCCGCCGGGCTCACCCTGGAGCGGGCGCAGCTCAAGCGCGGCGAGCTGAGCCTGGTCCTGCGGGCGGAAGGCGAGCCCCTTGCGCCCGGCCTTGCGGGGAACCTGGTGCTTCAGGCCTTCACCGTCTCGGCGCCGACCGCGGGTCAGACGACCGGAAGGCGCCAGCCGCAAGCCTGTCTGCCCGCGATCCCGTTCCAGGTCGCGCCATCTACGAACTCGAAGGGAAGCGCCGAGTAGGCCGCAACAAGGAACATCGAAGGCGAATCAATTTTTTTGAGGTCAAGCATGGTTGTTCAACAGCAGGCGATGCGGGGCGAGGTGCGGATCGAAACTCCCGCCGATCTGCCCGTTTCCATTCGTGGCTCGCGTTTTCGCGGCCGCTCCGGGGTCGAGGAATTCCACCTGATCCTGCGCCCGACCGCGCCGGGGCCGCTCGCCGCCCAGCTCGATTGGCTGCAGTCGGCCTGGGGGCGGGCGCTCACAACCCTCGGGCTCGCTGAGGGCGCCGTCGTGCTGCGCCGCTTCTTCCTCAGCGATCCGGTCAACCAGGCTGCCGCGCTCGCGGCGCATCCGCTGGTGGCGTCCGAGGCCGTCCTGCCCTGCGCCACCTCGATCGTCGGTCAGCCCCCGGCCCCACCCGCGCGCGTGGCGCTGTGGGCCTGGCTGGTGCGCGACCCCGCCGGGCCGCTCGAAAAACGCCAGTCGGGCCGCGCTTTCGAGTTGCGGCGCGGGCCGGTCGCCCACCACTTCAGCACCGGCCTGGCCAGCTCCGGCGACAGCTCATCCTACGAGCAGACGCGGGCGTTGTTTGAAGAGTATGATCAAAATCTGGCCGGGCGCGCGATGACGCTGGCCGATCACCTCGTGCGCACCTGGCTGTTCGCGCAGAATATTGATGGCGATTATCGCGGACTGGTCGTCGCGCGTCGCGAGCACTTCCTGCGCCGCGGGCTGACCCCCCAGACCCACTACATCGCCAGCTCGGGGATCGGCGGCTCGTCGGCCGATCCCGCCGCCCGCGTCGTGATGGATGCCTGGGCAATCGAGGGGCTGGACCCGGCCCAAGTGCGCTACCTGTGCGCCCCCGAGCACCTCGGCCCGACTCATCTTTACGGCGTCACCTTCGAGCGTGGCACGGCGCTGGCCTGGCGCGACCGCCGCCACCTGATCATCTCGGGCACCGCGAGCATCGACCCGGCGGGGAACATCCTGCACCCGGGCGACGTCCTGCGCCAGCTCGACCGCACGCTCGAGAATATCGCGGCCCTGCTCGCCAATGGCGGCGCCACCCCGGCCGACATGGTCCATCATATCGTCTACCTGCGCGACGGCGCCGATCACGAGCTGGTGCGCGCCCGGCTGGCCGAGCGGCTGGGCCAGGCCCCATTCATCGTCCTCAGTGCGCCCGTCTGTCGCCCCGGCTGGCTGATCGAGATTGAGGGCATGGCCATTGTCGAGGACGACCATCCGGGGCTGCCCGAGTTTTAAGGGCAGGTGCCCGGCTGAAACGCCCGAGCGATCAGTAACTGAACTTATCCAGCTTCACTTTGCCACGGAAGATCCAGTAGATCGTTCCCGTGTAGCCAATCACGAACGGCATGCCGATCAGCGCGATCATCAGCATGATGAAGAGCGTCTTTTCGGAGCTGGAGGCATTGTAGATCGTAATATTGAAGGCCTCGCCCAGCGAGGAGCGGATGAGGTTGGGGAAGATGCCCGCCCCGAACAGCGTGATCAGCGCCGCGATCGTGCAGCATGAGCTGACGAAGGCATAAATCGGCCGCCCCAGATACAGCGCCCGCGGGATGTTGGCGATCGCCAGCACATTGAGCACCACCAGCACCCACATGATCGGGTATTGCCGCAGGTTGTCCAGCATCTCGGGCACCAGCGCCAGCGTGAAGATCGTCACCAGCACATACATCACCACGAAGATCGGCAGGGTCGCGGTCGTGATCCAATGGCGGATGCTCTGCTGCAGCTCGCCCTCGGTCTTCAGGTAGAGGTAGATCGAGCCATGCATGGCGAAGATCGTCAGGTTGAACACGCCCACCAGCAGCGGGTAGGGGCCCAACAGGTCCAACACGCCGCCGGCATATTCCATGTCCGACCCCACCGGAATTCCGACGATCATGTTGCCGATGGCGACGCCGAACAGCACCGCCGCCCCGATGCTGGCGATCGAGAACGCCCAGTCCCAGCCCGTGCGCCACCAGCCCCACGTCTCCTTGCTGCGGAACTCGATCGCCGCGGCCCTGAAGATCAGCATGGTCAGCACGGCCATGAAGGGCAGGTAAAATCCCGAGAAGCTGGTCGCATAGGCATGGGGGAATGCCGCCAGCAGCGAGCCGCCGGCCGTCACCAGCCAGACCTCGTTGCCATCCCAGACCGGTCCGATCGAGTTGAGCATCACCCGGCGCTGGGCATCCCCGCGGGCGAACAGATGCAGCGCCCCCACCCCCAGGTCAAAACCGTCCAGAATCGCATAACCGATCAGCAGCACGCCGATCAGCAGAAACCAGATGATTTGGAGCGCTTCGAGCATTATTCATACCTCAAGGGAATATTTCAGATCCACGTTTTGAATGTCTCGACCCAAATCCAATCGGTAGGTCGGGTCTTCGACCCGACGCGTCGGCTCGAAGAGCCGACCTACCACTTATGCCTCCGCGCCTCTGCGTCAGAATACCCGCTGAGCTCACAAATCCTCGCGCTCTTCGTCGAGCATGTGGCGCTTGCGCTTGCCGCGACGGCTGGCCGCATCGAGCAGGCTGTCGGGTGTGGTGCCCTCCAAGTCGTGGGCGCCCATCGGCTCGGGGCCGCCGCGGATCTTGCGGTCCAAGACGTAGATGAACAGCGCGAACAGCAGCGCATAGATCGAGCCGAACATCACCAGCGAGGCGATGATCTCGCCCGCGCTGACCGTGCGCGAGACTCCCTCGGCGGTCCGCATCAGCCCCCAGACGATCCACGGCTGGCGGCCGACCTCGGCCGTGACCCACCCCGTCTGATTGGCGATGTAGGGCCCCACCACCGCGAAGACGAAGATCCACAGCAGCCAGCGTTGCTGAAACAACATGCCGCGCCACCACAGGAAGGATGCCAACAGCGTCACCCCGATGAAGAAGAAGCCCAGGGCGACCATCATATGGTAGCTCTGGAAGGTGACGCCCACCGGCGCCCAGTCCTCCCTGGGCACCTGGTCCAGCCCCTGCACCGGCACCGAGGGATCGAAATGCACCAGCGCGCTGAGCATCCCCGGCACCGCGATTTCATAATCAACCCGCCGCTCCTCGACGTTGGGGATGCCAAACAGCGTCAGCGCCGCATAGGGTTTGGTCTCAAACAGCCCCTCCATCGCCGCCAGCTTGGCCGGCTGATAGACCGAGACCACGTGGGCGCTCCAGTGGCCCAGCGGCAACTGGAGCAGCGAGCAGGCCGTGCCCATGACCAGCGCGATCCTGAAGCTGCGCCGGGCGAATTCCAGATGACGCCCCTTGAGCAGGTAATAGGCCGAGATGCTCATCACGAAGAAGGCCCCCAGGATGAACGCCCCCACCAGCGTGTGCAGCAGCCGCACGACGCTGGATGGGTTGAACAGGACCGCCAGCCAGTCCGTCAGCTCCGCGCGCGGCCCGACGTCGGTCATCACGATGTGGAAGCCGGCCGGTGTCTGCATCCAGCTGACCGCGACGATGATCCAGATCGCCGAGAAGATCGACCCCAGCGCCACCATGACGGTGGCGAAGAAGTGCATCTTCGGCCCCACCTTGTCCCAGCCGAACAGCAGGATCGCCAGGAAGCCGGACTCCAGGAAGAAGGCGAAGATGCCCTCGGCCGCCAGGACCGACCCGAACACGTCGCCGACGTAGCGCGAATAGCTCGCCCAGTTGGTGCCGAACTGGAACTCCATCACAATGCCGGTGGCCACGCCCATGGCGAAGACCAGGCCAAAGATTTTGACCCAGAACTTGGTCATCGCCTCGTAAAGCGGGTTTTTCGTCGCCAGGTAATTGGCCTCCATGAAGACCAGCAGCACGCCCAGCCCGATCGTCAGCGGCGGGAACAGGTAGTGGAACATGATCGTGAAGGCGAACTGGAAGCGGGCGAGCATGACGGGATCGAAATCCATGTGCCGGTTTTCCCTCCGCGAAGCGGCGCCGGTTGCAGCGGCGCCTGTTCGCATGGCAATCTTCAATGTCAAACAGGATAGACCACCCGCGCGCGCCGGGCAAGATTTCGCGATGGTTCACGCCAAAGCGCCAAGGTGCCAAGACCGCCAAAATTTCTTGTCCCCGGACATGGCATCAATGTCGGGTCGAAGACCCGACCTACCCTCCTCGGTCGCTATCGAGATGAAATCAGCCACGCCTTCACCTATACTGGCGCCCGAGCGAAGCCCGTTTCCGGCGGGTTCCATTGTGCCAAGGGAGTCAGCCCTCCGTGTCCGACGTTAAAAAGCTCTGGGCTTTCATCGGCGTGTTGCTGGTCGCCCGCGTGATTCTTGCCGCGGTCCTGCCGCTGCTGGCGGGCGAGGCCTATTACTGGATCTGGGGCCAGCACCCCGCGGCCGGCTATTACGATCATCCCCCCATGACCGGCCTCGTCAACTCTCTGCTTGGGGAATGGCCGGTCGGCTCGCCCTTGCTGGCGCGCAGCGTGCCGCTGCTGCTCGGGACCCTGACCACCCTGGCCGTCTTCCTGCTGGTGCGCGACCTGTTCGGCAACCGCCGCCTGGCGCTGCACGCCGCCATCCTCAGCGCGCTCATGCCGATCCACCTGCTGCTCAGCATCTCGATCCAGCCCGACAACACGCTGGTGCTCTTCATGGTGCTGACCTGGTGGGCCTTCTGGCGGGCGCTGGCCCCCGGCGGTGCCAACCTGGGCTGGTGGGCGCTGGCGGGAGTGGCGGCCGGCGTGGCGCTGCTCAGTAAGTTCCACGCCTGGGTGCTCCTCAGCGGCCTCTGGGTCTTCCTGATTCTCTCCGCCGAACACCGCCGCCGGCTGCTGACGGCCGGCCCCTGGCTGGCCGCGGCGCTGGCGCTGCTGGTGCTCTCGCCAAACCTGTTCTGGAACGCCGACCGTGAGTGGCTCAACTACGCCTATCAGTGGCGCCGCTCCTCGCTGCCCGAGTCCCGCTTCGACATCTCCTACATCGGTATTTTCTGGATCGGCGCGTTCCTTTCGATGTCGCCGCTGGTCTTCGTCGCGGTGATGGCCGCGCTGGGCCGCGCCGCCCGCCGCTGGAACAAGGACCCGCGCACGCTTTACCTGCTCTGCGCCGGCCTGCCGCTGCCCGCGTTCCTTGCCCTCCTGGCCATCTTCGTCAAGATCAGCTTCCATTGGCCCTCGGCCGGCTACATCCCGCTGGCGATCCTGGCGCTCTACTACATTGAGAAGGGTGAGCTGTTTGGCCCGAGCTACGAGCGGGTGCTCTGGCGCTCGCTGGCCGTCATCGTCGCCATCATGTTCATCAGCCCGCTGGCGCTCTACGTCATCCCGACCCCTTCGCGGGCCGAGCATGACACCATCAGCCTGGGGCGGCTGCAGGCCAATTACTTCGGCTGGGAGGGGCTGGGCCGCGCCGTCGCCGCCGATCACGCCGCCCTCAGCGCCCCGGGGCAGCCGGCGATCATCCTGGCCAAAAACTGGCACCTGGCCTCGATGCTGGGCTTTTATGCGGAGCACCCCAAGGCAAGCTTCGTCTATCGCGAGAAGGACGCGCACAACTATAAAATCTGGCTCGAGGAGCGTGGCCGGGCGATCGGCGCCAACGCGGTCATCGCCGTCAAGCGTGATGAGGACCCCGCCGATGACCTGAAGACGCGGCGCAAGCTCGCCCGCCTCTTCCGCGAGCTGCGCGACGCCGATCCGGTCGTGGTCCTGACCGACCGCACCGTCACGCGCGCCTGGCCGACCGACGGTCAGGCCGCCCCCGCCCGAGGCTACCTCATCTATCACGGCCTCGGATTCAAGGGCGAGCTGCTGGATTAAGAGCCGACACAGAAGGCCATGTCGGGTCAAAGACCCGACCTACCTCTTTAGTGTCCGTAGCGGAGGTGGGTCGGCAGCTTTCCCTTGGAGTAAACCAAGTTTTACATTCAAATCATTTTCGATTGAAGGTCCCACGGCGGCACATGCCGCTCCTGACGGAGCTTGAGGGAAGGGGAACGGCCTTGCTACAAACATGTTTGAATGCAGAAGTTTGTTGAGGAAAGTGGATCCCTCCCGATGGCAAAAAGGCCGAGCCCGGCATCGCCGGCTCAGATACCAGCAGG
>JAWLCE010000050.1:0-25624 GCA_041687335.1 Sumerlaeia bacterium
GCAGCGCACAGCGTCACCGAACAACCACCGGGGGCGGGCCGGAAATCTCCGCTTTCCGCTTGACTAAACTTCTCATGGATGTCGCTCCTAACGGAGCTAAATGGCTCCTCCGTCTGACCATGCATCACCACCGCTCCGCTAAACACATACTCGTCGAGCCGACACAAAAGGCCATGTCGGGTCAAAGACCCGACCTACCTCTTTGGTGCCCCCATCCGCGACCGCCCCGGCTTTCTGGTTTGACTTCCCTCGCCGGCCGGTTATGATGCTGAGGCGGAATTTTGCGCCCGACTTATCTCGTGAAGGCCAGTGTAACGTATGGAAACGGTAGAAAAAACACAACCGGCAGCCCAGCTGCAAACCCTGCCCGGTGATGCTGTCCGTCAGATCATGTGGCGGTTCGAGGACCGCTTCGACCTGCAGATGCTGGTCCAGGCCACCCGCGCCGTTGCCCGTGGCCCCGTCGCCCGGTTGGTTGCCGATGGCGGCCGCAACACGCACGAGTGGACCACCGCCAAACACAGCCTGTTTGACCAATACGACGAGTCGGGCATTACAACGGCCTTTTTCGACCCCGAATTCGGCGGCTATATCGAGGGCCCCAAGAACCTGGTCGTCGCCCTGACCGCGTTTGAGCTGTCGTGGGTCGATGGCGGCGCGGCGACCTCCAGCCTGGCCGGCAACCTGGCGCTGGCGCCGATCCACGAGCGCGGCACCTACGAGCAGCGGAAATTTTACATGGAGCGCAGCACCCCGGCGCTCGCGCCCGACGGCAAGGCCTGGCACGGCGCCTTCGCCCTGACCGAGCCGCTGCCCTACGTCGGCGTTGATACCGGCGTGCTTTCAGGCAAGCTGACCGTGGCCGAGTGGAAGGAAGGCGAGGAGCCGATCCTGCACGTCGAGAAGCGCGGGCGCTTCATCACCAACATGGGCCTGGCCAATTATGCCACCGTGGCCGTCGACACCGCCGACCCCCGCATCAAGTCCAGCTGCATGGTCATCATCGAGGAGACCGACCCGGGCATGTTCGACCGGGGCGCGCCCACGCGCAAGCTGGTCCACCAGCTCTCCTCCACGCGCGACCCCAACTTCAGCGTCAATATTCCCGCCCACCGCATCATCGGCGGCTATACGATCAAGGACGGCGTGATCGTCCCCAACTTCAGCCATGGCGAAGTGATCGAGGCGGTCTTCCGCCGCACGCGCGTCACCGTGGCGTTGATGACGGCCGCCAAGCTGCTCTCGGCCGTCGAGCCGGTCATCCGCTACCAGCGCGGCCGTTTCCGCGGCGGTGAGGCCGGCGCCCCCGGCACCCCCCGCTTCGAGCTGGGCATCCAGCAGAAAGAGGACGCGCTGCACCGCCTGGTCGACGTCTGGGCAACCGGCGAAGCCGCAGCCTCACTCGGCTTCGAGGCCGCCCGCCTCTTCGACACCTTCGATTCGATCGAGACCGAGAAGGAGCGCATCTTCGCGGAGCAGGGGCTTGAGGCCCGTGCCCAACTGCGCGTCCTGCGCAAGCTGACCGGCGATGCGGTCGAGTTGGTCGGCCTGGAAGGCCAGCCCGAGGGCGCCCGGGACGAGGCTCGCCTCGCCGAGCTGCGCGCCAACCCGCTGGTCCAGTTCGCCCTGCTCGATGCCCAGGCCAATGTGCTCTGCCCCGCCAGCAAGCTCTGGAACTGCGGCTACGGCGCCACCATGATGCGCGAGGCCGTCAGTTTGATGGGCGGCTACGGCATCACCGAGGATTGCCCCGGCTTCCTCGGCCAGAAGTGGATGGATGCCCAGCTCGAGGCCACCTACGAGGGCCCCGAGGCGGTCCAGCGCCGCCAGCTCTCCCTGACGATGACCAACGAGATCTTCCTGGCCCAGTGGCGCCAGTGGATCACCCAGATGCGGCGGATCGCCGTCGAAAACCCCGGCACCGGCGCCTGCGCCCTGGCCACCGCCATGACCATGTGGATCTGGACCCTGGAGCACCTGCAGCAGGCCAAGGATGCCGACGGCCGCCTGCTCTACCACAGCAACCGCCAAGGCGTGACCTTCCCGCTGGCCGACGCGCTCTGCTGGCTGCTGGCGAGCCGCCAGTTCATCCTGGATACGCTCGAGCTCAAGGAGAAGGGCCCGGCCAACCCGATGCTGGCCGAGGGCCTGGAGGGTCTGCTGACCTTCTACAACGACCTCTGCCACACCTTTGCCGCGCGTGCCGCCGGCGAAGTGGGCCGCGTCTGCTCGGAGCTGGTTTACGGCTACAATCGCCACCCCGCCTGGGACGATGCCGCCTGCGCCGGTTGCTACACCGAGAATGAGCTGGACGTGGTCGAGGGGCTGATCCCCGGCACGGCCGGCTCGGCCTGCTGCGGCGACGTGGCGCTCGACGGGGCGAGCCACCCGCACAAGGCCGGCCCCTGCGTCCGGTTCGACGGCATGAACACCTTCGTCAAGCTGCGCGTCAAGCTCGACGGCTGCATGACGGGCTCGCGGCTGGCCAAGGACCGCGCGGCCTATGCCTTGACCCAGGTCATGATCCCCGAGGCGCTGGACTACCCGGCCTGATCCAGCTCCGCATCCAAACCCGGCAGCCCGGCCCCCCAACGGCCGGGCTGCCTGCGTCTTGGGCCCGGCCAACCGCCGATTCCTGCTTAACCCCGCCCGCCGGATCTGCTAGAGTCGCCCCTTGAGCAGGGATGGCCGCCGATGGTTCTCAAATCGCCGCTACCTGACATCGAGTTTTGGCTTGGCCGCGCCGGCACGGGCAAGACGTGGGGCTGCCTGGCCGCCATTGCCGGGGAGCTCATGCGCGGCTCGCGGGGGGAGGCCCTGGTGCTACTGGCCCCCGAGCAGGCCACCGCCGGGCTCGAACGGCGGCTCGCGGCCTGGCCGGGTCTGGCCGGCGGCTTCACCCGGGCGCGCGTGCTCTCGTTTCATCATCTGGCCCACGAGGCGTTCCTCGCCACCGGCGGGGAGCCACGCCGGCGCCCCAACGAGATGGCGCGCCTGATGCTCCTGCGGCGGGCGATGGCGCGCCTGGGCAACCGACTCGAAATCTTTCGCCCGGCCAGCGGCGGGGTGGGGCTGGCGCAGGGGCTCGACGCCACGCTGCTCGAGCTCGAACGCTACGGCTGGCGACCACAGGACCTCGCTGATTCCATGGCTGCGATCCCCTCGGCGGCCGGCTCGGGGAAGGAGCTGCTCGCGCGCAAGCTGGCCGACCTGGTGCTGCTCTGGGGCGCCTGGCGCGAGGAGCTGGCCGCCGCCGATTTCGACGATCCGGCCGACTGGGCCGGCCACGCCGCCGCCGCCATCGCCCGCTGGGACTGGCTCGATGGCGCGCGACTCTGGATCGACGGCTTCGCCAGCCTGACGGCCGAGGAGACCACCCTGCTGGAGGCCCTGCTTGGCCGCGCCCGCCATGCCGTCATTGCCCTCTGCGCCGATCCCGCCATCGCCTTTGGCAACCCCCGCGAGCGGGTCGGCCAGGAGCGGCTCTTCGAGACGACCATCCGCACCTTCCAGCAACTGCGCGAGCGGTTCGACGAGCTGGGCTGGACGATCACGCTGCGGACGCCCCCCTGCGAGACCCCGCAGGCACGCTTTGCCGCCTCACCGGCGCTGGCCCACCTGGAACGGGCCGTGCTGGACCGGCTCGATCCCGAGCCCTTTCCCGATGCCGACTGGACGGCGGACGCGCCCCCCATCGAGCTTGTCGAGGCGATGGATCGACGCGCCGAGCTGGAGGCGGTCGCGCGCCGGGTGGTGGCCCTCTGCCGGCGCGAAGCGGGCGCGGATGGCCCGCCGCCGCTGCCCTGGCGCGAGGTGGCGGTCATGGCGCGCGACCTGGAGCCCTACGAGGCGCTGGCGCGCGACATCTTCGCCCGCTTCGGCATCCCCTGTTTCATCGATCGCCCGCGCCACATTCAGGGCCATCCGCTGGCGCGCCTGCTGCTCTCGGCGCTCGAACTGCTGCGCTCGGGCTGGCGCGCCGAGGCCTGCATCCATTACTCCAAGTGCGGGCTGGCGCCGCTTGCCGATCCGGATGTGCTGGCGCGGCTGGAAAACCTGTTGCTGACGGCCGGGGTCGAGGGGCGGGCCTGGCGGGCGCGCCTGGAGCGTGACGCCGAGGCCGACCTGTGGCGGCAGGTCCTCGCGCCGGTCACCGGGCTCGAGCGCCGCCTGCTGGCCGGCGAGCCACCCGCGCGAGCCCTCTGGGGACTGCTGGAGGCGGCCGGCGCGCCCGAGGCGATCGAGCAGTGGATCGCCAGCGCCCGCGCCGACGGTGAGGAAGACGAGGCCCTGCTCCACGCCCAGGCCTGGGATCAGGCGCTGGAATGGCTCGAGACGCTCGACCGCCTCGATGGCGGCGGCGGGCGGCGCCTCTTCGAGCCTCCCGTCGGCCGCGAGGACCTGCGCCCCCTGCTCGAGGAGCTGGCGGCCCTCGCCCAGGCCGCCCTTGGCGCCACGCGCGCGCGCCTGACCCCGCCCACCCTCAACCAGGTCACCGTCGGCTCGGTCGACCGCTCGCGCACCCCCGAGGTCCAGGTCCTGTTCGTTCTCGGCATGAACGAGCGCGAGTTTCCGCGCCTCTGGAACCCCGACCCGATCCTGGGCGACGAGGAGCGGGGCCGGTTGGCGGTCGGTCGGCGGCGCCTGGGCCCCGACACCCGCGCCCGCCTGCTGCAGGAGCATTACCTCGCTTACATCGCCCTCACCCGGCCCAGCCGCCGGCTGGTGCTCTCGCGCCCGCTGCGAGCCGAGGATGGCAAGCCCACCGACCCCTCGCCGTGGTTCCGGCGCGTGCGGGCGGCATTCCCGCTCGCTCCGCTGGCCAGTTCCGGCCGCGCCGGCGATGGCGACGATCCGGCGTTGCCGTTGCGGCCCGAGGAGTGGGCGCTGCGCCTGAGTTCGGCCGCCGAGGGTCTCGACGCGCCGGGCCGGCCGGCCGCGCTCGCGGCGCTGATGACGGCGGGCGATCCCCTGGAAACTCCGGGGCTGGAACCGACGCAGCGGCGCGCCCTGGCCACCTCTCGCGCGCTGTCGGGCGCCGATCCCTGCGAGCTTGAGCCGGCGCTGGCCGCCCAGTATTGGGGTCGGCGCGGTTCGCTCGCCGTGACGGCCCTTGAGCGATTCGGCGAGTGCCCCTTCCATTTCTTCGCCGCCACCATGCTGGGCCTGGAGTCGCGCGCTCAGTGGCGGCTCGGCCCCCCCGAACTCGGCTCCCTGCGCCATGACCTGCTCGAGACCCTCTACAACCAGCTCAACGATGGCCGCCGCCTGGACTGGGGAGGGCTTGACCTGGCGCGCGCCGGCGAGATCATCGAGCAGCGCCTGGCTGAGCTGGCGGCCGACCCCCGCTGGCGCGACCAGCTCGGGGCCAGCGAGCTATCGCGCCTCGAGCTGGAGCGCCTCGGCGATGAGATGCGGATGACCGTGGCCGCGCTGAAAACCGCCGCCGCGCTGGGCGATTTCATGCAGGTTGAAGCCGAGCGCCGCATTGAAGGCTGGTCGGTCGGCGCCGGCGACCTCAGCATCCGGCTGGCCGGCAAGATCGACCGCATCGATAGCGACGGTGACGGCAACTGGGTCCTGATTGATTACAAGTCCGGCCGACGCCGACCCCACCTCGGGCGCATGTTTGCCGGCGTCGACCTGCAGCTGCTGGCCTATGGCCTGGCTTGGCGGCGGATGGCGGCCGATTCGGGCACCGCCCCGCTGATCGGGGGCATATTTTATTGGCCGCTGACGCCGCCCACCCGCCGCGCCGGGCGCATCGAGACCGCCGCCGCCGACCTCCCGCTGATCGACGCCGACTGGTTCCGCGTCTGCGGTCCCGCCGGCCTCTTTGATGAGAGGATCGCCCCGCTGCTTGACGCCGGCGTCGCCCCCGGCAGCCGTTCGCTGGCCTTTGGCTTCGGGCGCAACAAGGATGGCCGCCTGGGCGCGCGCGGCGCCCACTGGCCCGCCGGTTCGCTCGGGGTGCTGCTTGACCGCGTGGACGCCCAGATCGCCGACAGCGTCGGCGAAATTTTCAACGGCCGGATCGCCCCCGCCCCGATCTGGCTCGGCCCCCAGTCCAATGCCTGCGTCCACTGCGAGTTCGGCTCGCTCTGCCGCCGCCTGGAGCAAAAGCAGATTCCCTGGCGCCGCCTCGCCAACCTCAAGCGCGAGCAGGCCCTCGAGCTGCTCATGCCCGCCGCCCCGACTCGCTGAATCCAAGCCAGTATTTGCAGGCCAGCGGATTATACTGGGCTGAAACGGCAGCGCCTCGCCTCGGAGAGACTCTTGGTGCACCCGCCCGAACCGACCCCTGCTCCACGGCGCCATCCATGGCTGGCGGCGCTGGCGCGCATGGCGCTGCTCGGTTTCCTGTTGCTTGCGATCCTGGCCGCCGGAGGTTACCGGATGTTCTTCTCGATGCCCGGCCGATCCTGGAGCGGCGAGCCCCCGCCCCCCACCGAGCCGCAACAAAAGCTTGCTGCCGCACTCCAACGCCACGTCGAGGTCCTTGCCGGCCAGATTGGCGAGCGCCACCTCTTCCGCCCCGAGGCGCTCGAATCCGCCGCCCAATATATCGAGGCCCAGTTCAGCGCGCTCGGCCTGGTCCCGCGCGCCGTTGACTACGAGCTGCTCGGCCAGCGTCCACGCAATATCGAGGTCGAGAGGACCGGCGCCACCCACCCCGAGGAAATTGTGCTCCTGGGCGCCCACTACGACTCCATCGCCGGCTCGCCGGCCGCGAACGACAATGCCAGCGGCGTCGCCGCGCTGCTCGAGCTGGCGCGCCTGCTGGGGCCCGGCGCCCGCACCCTGCGCCTGGTCGCCTTTGTCAACGAGGAGCCTCCCTGGTCCTTCTCCGAGCGCATGGGGTCGATGGTCTACGCCCGCCGAGCCCGCGAGCGAGGCGACGACATTGTCGCCATGATCTCGCTCGAAACCATTGGCTGCTACAGCGAGCGGGAAGGCAGCCAGCAATATCCGATCGCGCTGCTCGGCCGGCTCTACCCCACGCGCGGCAATTTCATCGGCTTTGTCGGCAATGTCGGCTCGCGCGCCCTCATCCGCCGCTGCGTCGGGCTCTTTCGCGCCGGCGCGAGCATCCCCAGCGAGGGGATCGCCGCCCCCGACTTCGTCACCGGTATCGGCTGGTCGGACCATTGGAGCTTCTGGCAGGTCGATTACCCAGCCCTGATGATCACCGACACGGCCCTGTTCCGCTATCCCCACTACCACACCGAGCAGGACACCCCCGACCAGATCGACACCGGGGCGATGGCCCGCGTGGTCGATGGCCTCGTGCCGGTCGTGAAGGACCTCCTCAACGGCGACCGCCCCTGACGCCCGCATCCGAAGCGTGCAGCTTGACACGGCTACCAATCTGCCGCCCCTTCAGGACTCTTCCATATGATGCCGCCGAACCGGGGTATTGCAGCAGGGGTGATATGTTAACAATGATCAAAATGGTATCGCCCCTGCCGGGGCTTTTTAATGAATGCATTCCGACCCAGGGCTCACGCCCTGGGCTACCCTATGTCGCCGCTGCCGCGGCTTTGGTTTCGAGCAGTGCCGATGCGGTAGCCTTGGGCACGGCGGCGATAGAAATCTCGCATGACGTATTTTGCTGCGCAATCGCTCCGGCAGCCGTTCGTGCGAGGTTGTGGATTCAAGATGCGCCCCAAGCCAAAATCCCGCCGTGTTGGGCCTAGCCGCAGAGCCTGCGATTCAGGCATCATGAACCTACGTTTATCGCGGCCGGGCGGATTTCAACGATAGCTATGAACATCAAATCGATTCATGACGAGCCGTGGATCTGGCAGCTTCCCGGTTGCCGCTTTGACCTCTCGCGCCGGGTGCTGGTCATGGGCATCCTCAATGTCACCCCCGACTCGTTCAGCGACGGCGGCCGTTATGTCAACCCCGACACCGCCGTCCGCCAGGGGCTCGAACTCGCCCGCCTCGGCGCCGACATCGTCGACATCGGGGGGGAGTCCACCCGACCCGGCAGCGACCCCGTCAGCATCAGCGATGAGCTCGCCCGCGTGCTGCCCGTCATCGAGCGGCTCGCCCCGCAGCTTCAGGTCCCGATCTCGATCGACACCAGCAAGGCCGAGGTCGCCCGTCAGGCCCTCGCCGCCGGTGCGCGCGTGGTCAACGACGTCTCCGCCCTGCTGGGCGACCCCGCCATGGCCCGCGTCGTGTCCGAGGCTCAAGCCGGTCTGGTGCTGATGCACATGCTCGGCACCCCGCGCACGATGCAGCGCGACCCGGTCTATGGCGATGTGGTCGCCGAGGTCGCCTGTTTCCTGCGCGAGCGCCTGCAGGCCGCCGAGTCCGCCGGCATCCCACGCGAGCGCATCCTTCTGGACCCGGGCATCGGGTTCGGCAAGACCCATGACCACAATATCGCGCTCTTTCGGCGCATGGGCGAGCTGGCGCGCCTGGGCCGCCCGCTGCTGGTGGGCCCCTCGCGCAAGGCGTTCCTTGGCCGCCTGCTCGAGGATGCCCCGCCCGCCGAGCGGCTCGAGGGCACCGCCGCCGCAGCCTGCGCCGCGATTTTGGCCGGCGCCCGCGTGGTGCGTGTTCACGATGTCGCCCCGCTGGCGCGCGTGGCTCGCGTGGCGGTCGCGCTGGCCCCATGGCAGGAAAGTGGTTGAGTTTGGGGCAAGTCTCGTTATATCAATGAAGCGAGGTCAATCCGCCGAGACTCGCGCTGGCGCCGTTCGGATGGAGGAATCACGTTGCGAACATCTTTCTGGTTCATGCTGGCGGCGCTGATGGCGACGACGGTCGTTCCTGCGGCCGAGCCGGCCCCCGCCGAATCGAGCCACAAAATTGCCATCGGGGATCAACTGGCGGTCGGCTACCTTTTTGCCGCCCCCGCCGAGCGCCCCGTCGCGCCGGGCGATCGCCTCTCCCTGACCTGCCACGTCGAGTTGCCCGAGCCGGGCCAACCCTACCTCATCCGGCCGGGCGACGAAGTATCCCTCTGGTTCCCCTCCAGCCCTGAAATCGATCGGATGCTGGTGGTCAGCTCCGAGAAAAGCGTGCGGGGGGATGACAGCTATCGCAGCCTGAGCGGACGCTATGTGGTCCAGCCCGAGGGGACGCTGGCGCTGCGGGCGCTGCCGACGCCACTGGCCGTGCTCGATCGCACCACCAGCGAAGTCTCGCGCATGGTCAGCGAGGCCTATCTGGCGGCCGGGCTCCTCGAGCGCGCCGATGTCAATGTCTCGGTCGAGCCCCGCTTGATGCGCGAACAGACTCTGCGCCAGGCGATCATCGGCGGCGAGAATGGCCCGGGCCGCCTGACGCTGACCGTCTCGCCTGCCGGGCGCATCACCGCCCCGCTCGTCGCCGGATTGCAGGTCGCCGGTCTGGGCATCGATGAGGTCGCCGCCGAGCTGACGCGCCGCTATCAGGCGCTCGGCTACCCGCGCCTGAGCGTCACGGCCACAGTCGAGGCCGCCGCCGATCCGCTCCACGAGGGCTTGCGCGAGTTGCTGGCCGGTCATCATCCGCTGCGCGTGCGCGTGCTGGGTTCGGGTGAGCTGAGCCTGCCGCTCGCACCCGGCCACCCCGCCGCCGGCAAGCCGGCCAGCCAGCTTGGCCGCGAGTTGACGGCCCACTACCGCGAACTCGGCCTTGACCGGGTCACCGTCACCGTCTGGGTTGAGGAGGCGGCGCGCGCGCGATGATGCATGCGACCCAAACCAACCAGCCGGGTGAACTGCGCTCCGCCGTCACGCTGGCCGATTTCGTCCATGCCTGGCTGCGCTGGCGGGTCTGGTTCTTTGCCGGGCTCGCCCTGGCCATGATCGGCACCTTCGCCTGGGCCAAGCTGTTCATGACGCCCTTCTATCGCGCCGAGGCCTCTTTCTTCGTCACCCAGCGCTTTACCGCCGAATCCCGGCCCGGCCTGGCCGAGGCCGAGCTTTACCGCGGCGGCCTCAATGAACAGTTCCAGAGCCAGTCGCGCGCGATCATGGCCGAGCAATACCTGCGTGGCGGCGAATTCCTGCTGACGGTCGCCGACCGGCTCCAGCAGGAGAAGGGCATCGACCTGGCCCGCCTGCTCGGGATTGAGACCGATGATCCCGGTTTGCGCCAGCGGCTGCTGGCCTTCAACCTCTCCAAGCTGGTCGTCGCCCGCAAGATCGAGGTCTCGGGCGTCATCCTGCTGACCGTCGAGCTGCCCGATCCCTTCGCCGCCGCCGAGTTTGCCAACGCCAGCCTGGGCGAGCTGAGCCAGCGGTTTACCGCCTATGAGCTCGATGACTTCAGCGCCTCGCTGGCCGCCTACGAGTCGGCCGAGCAGGACATGCTCCAGCGGCGCGAGTTGCTGGCCCAACAAATGGCGGCCGTGCGCTTTGATGATTCGCCCCAGGCTCGATCCCGGCGCCAGGCGCTTGAAGCCTCGCTTCAGGAACAGGCCCGCGGCATGGGCGAGATGCGCGTGCGGCTCGAGTATCTGCGGATGGCGACCAGCCCTCAGGCCCGCGAGGCGGCGCGGCCGTTGACCGTGATCAGCCCGGCCTCGGCGCCGCTCCACAAGAGCCACCCCAAGACGCTCCTCATGACCATCATGGCCGGCGCGCTCTACACATTTGTTTTCATGGTGATCCTGACGCTGGCGGGGCTGCTTGAGATGGCGGGTCAAAATACCGCGGCCGCCGCGCCCGCGCCAAGCCGGCCGCGACGCGAGCCGGTGGCATAAACAGGAAGGCATCCGCATTGGATCAGAACGAACAGGTCGTGGTCGCGGTGGTGGGGCTCGGGAACTGGGGCCGCAATCACCTGCGCACGCTCGCCGGCCTGGCCGAGTGCCGTGTCCGCTATATGTTTGACCAGGACCCCGCCGTGCTGGCCCAGATGGCCGCGCTCTACCCGCACATTCCGCCGGCGGCCGACTTCGGCGCGATTCTGGCCGATCCGCAGGTGCGCGCCGTCGTCATTGCCACTCCCGCCCGCACCCATTACGAGCTTGCCCGCCGCGCCATCGAGGCCGGCAAGGATGTCTTCATTGAAAAGCCGATGACCCTTCAGGTCGAGGACGGCCTCGAGCTGGTCGAGCTGGCCGATCACCGCCAGACGCTGATCCAGGTCGGCCATCTGCTGCTGTTTCACCCCGCCGTCGCGCTGCTCAAGCGCCTGATCGACGAAGGCGAGCTGGGCCGCATTCACTACATCTACTCCCAGCGGCTCAACCTGGGCGTCGTCCGCAGCGACGAGAACAGCCTCTGGAGCCTCGCGCCCCACGATATCTCGCTCGCCAACTACCTGCTCGGCGGAGTCCCCGAGCGATCCAGCGCCAGTGGCGGCTGCTACCTGCGCCGCGACATCGAGGACGTCATCTTCATGTCGCTGGTGTATCCGGAGGGCCGCATCGCCCATATCCACGTCAGCTGGCTCGACCCGCACAAGATTCGCCGCCTCACCATCGTCGGCTCGCGCAAGATGGCCGTCTTCGACGACATGGAGCCGGTCGAAAAGATCCGCATCTATGACAAGGGCGCGCAGGTGACCGAATACGACAGATTTGGCGTGGCGGTCAAGGTGCGCACCGGCGATATCCTTATCCCGGCGGTGACCAACGAGGAGCCGCTGCGCCTGCAGGCCCGCCATTTTCTCGATTGCGTCGCCACCCGCCGCCGCCCGCGCGTGGACGGCCGCGACGGGCTCGAGGTTGTGCGCGTGCTTCACGAGGCCAGCGGCATGCTCTCCACCGGCGGACGCGAGACTGCGGGCGAAACTATCATTTCAGGACAGCTTGAGAGGCGGGATGGCCGGTCATGAGCAAGAAGAAGAAAGCCGCGGCGGTTGTGGTGGCCGGCGGATCGGCCGCGTCAACCGCCTTATTGGCACCCCCGGCGCCCTTGGAGGTCCAGACCCAGCCGGCCCCCATCCAGGTCTCCGTCATCATCCCGATGTTCAACGAGGAAGAGAATATCACCCGGACCATGCACCGGGTGGCGGATGTCATGCGCCAGGGCTTCCCGGATGGCGCATGGGAGATCATCCTGGTCAATGACGGCAGCACCGACGAAACCTGGCCACTCGCCCGCAAGCTGGCCGTGGGCCGCCCCTGGCTGCGCGTTGCCGGCTATGCCCGCAACCGCGGCCGCGGCATGGCCCTGCGCACCGGCTTCGCCGTCGCCCGCGGGCAATGGATCGTCGCCACCGACGCCGACCTGAGCTATGCGCCCGAGCAGATTCTGGACCTGCTGGCGGTGCTGCGCGAACGCGAGGAGGTCGATATGGTGCTGGCGTCGGCCTACATGCCCGGCGGCGGCACCGAAAACGTCCCGGCCATGCGCCTGCTGGTCAGTCGGCTGGGCAACCGCCTGTTGAGCTGGTTCATGTCGCCCAGCGGCCAGCGCATCCATACCTTCACCTGCGTCTTCCGCGCCTATCGCCGGCATGTCATTGATTCGCTCGAGCTCGAGAGCGAAGGCAAGGACATCCACCTGGAGATCGTTTCCAAGGCGCTCATGCTGGGCTATCGCATGGCCGAGATCCCCGCCCTGCTACGCGGGCGCGAGCGTGGCTACTCCAAGTTCCGCTTCCGTTCCACCGCGGGCTCGCACATGGTTTTTGCCCTTTTCGAGCGCCCGATCCTGCTTTTCGGCCTCGTCGGCATGCTCGGCATGCTCGGCGGGCTTGGGATCTTCGGCTGGGCGTTTTCGCACTGGATCGTAGGCACCGAGTTCAACTGGAACCGGCCGATGATGACGATCATGGTGCTGCTGTTCCTCGGCGGCCTGCAGATGCTCGCCTTTGGCATCATCGGCACCCAGTTTGTCAACCTGCGCAAGGAATCAATCAAGATCCAGGCCCGCCTGCGCGAGTTGCTCAAGGCGGAGCGGGACGAGCGCCCATGAGCGCCCCTGCCGGGCGGCTGCATCTGGTGACCCTCGAGAATCTCGCCCGCCCCAGCGGCCAACAGGCACGGCTGGCTGGACTGCTGCCCGAGCTGGCCACTCATTTTGACCTCGTTCTGGTCAGCCGCGCCCCCGCGCCCCCGCCTCTCGATCGCCTGTTTAAAGATACGATTCTGCTGCCGATGCCGCCCGACGTTCGTCCGCTGCGTTGGCTGCTGGCCGCCGCCGGCCCCTGGCGCTGGCGCCGCCTGGCCCGGGCCCTTGGCCGCCTGCCGCTGGCAGGGGAGGCCGTTTACTGCGAGTCGCTGCTGCTGGCAGGGCTTGTCGCTCCGACGCGGCCGGGCCTGCTGGCGGCGGAGGTCAATGGCATCGCGTGCGAGGAGCTGCGGCGCAAGCTGGGCCCACCCGGCGCCCCCCTGGCGGGCTGGGTGCGCCACCGCGAGCGCGACGGCCTGCGCGCCGCCGATCGCGTCATCACCGTCAGCCAGACCATCCGCCACTGGCTCGGCCGACTCGACCCCGCCGCCGCCGAGGCCGCCGTCGTCATCGGCAACGGCATCGATACCACCTTATTTCATTCGGCCGTCGACGGCGCGCCGGTGCGCCGCCGGCTGGGACTTGGCGAGGCCCCGACCGTGGTTTTTCATTCCACCTTCCGCCCCTGGCATGGCGTGGAAAACCTGCTGAGCGCCTGGCCGCTTGTCCTCGAGCGCCACCCCTGCGCGCGCCTGCTGCTGATCGGCGACGGCCCCGGCCGCCCGGCCGCCCAAAGGATGGCGCTCAAGTTGGGACTGGCCGACTCGGTGGTCCTGACCGGTGCCGTCCCAAGCCATGAAATTCCGGCCCTGATCGCTGCCGCTGATCTGGGCGCCTACTTCCCGGCCTACGGCGACGCCGAAGGCTTTCTTGGCCAGCCGATGAAACTGATTGAAACCTTGGCCGTGGGCCGGCCGGTGGTCACGCTGCGCCGCCCGGGGCTATCAGAAATCGTCGAGGCCGCCGAGGCCGGCCTGCTCGCCGAGCCCACCCCCGCCGCCTTCGCCGATGCCATCGGTGAGCTGCTGGCCGACCCGCCCCGCCGTGTCGAAATGGGCCGTCGCGGGGCGGACTATGCGGCCCGCCACCACTCCTGGTCCGCGATCGCCGGCGGGATTGTAGATTTCATCAACAAGCCCGCCACTTCCACCTGAACGACTACTTGGAATCCTCATCCTTGGGCGGGGGCGTCATACCGCTCTTTTCCTCGAGCACCTTCAGCCGCCGCACAAGTTCGGGCAGCTTGCGGCTCAGCGCGAACACGCGCCAGAATTCCTTGATCGGCATGATCGGCGAGCCAAGCACGACCTCACCCGGCTCCACGTCGCGATAAATCCCCGAGTTTGCCCCCAGCATCGCCCCATCGCCGATGCTGACGTTGTCGCTCAGCCCGGCGCTGGCGCCGATCATGCAGCCGTTGCCGATTTTCGTGGAGCCCGCCACGCCGACCCGACCCGCCAGGATCGAGCCCTCGCCGATGGTCACGTTGTGGCCGATCTGCACCAGGTTGTCGATCTTCGTGCCGCGCCCCACCCGCGTCTCGTGCAGGAAGGCGCGGTCGATCGTGGTGTTGGCCCCGATCTCGACCCCATCATGAATGACCACCGTCCCCACCTGCGGGATTTTCATCGGGCGACCGTCGACCACCTCGAACTTGAAACCATCGCTGCCCAGCACCGCGCCGGGGTGGATCAGACAGCCGGCCCCGACGCTGACGGCCCCCACCAGCGTCACGCGCGCCACCAGCCGCGTCTGGGCCCCCACGCGGCAGCCGTCGCCGACGATGCAGTGCGGCCCCAGCACCGCCCCGGCCCCGATCTCCGCCCGCTCGCCGATCACGCAGCAAGGCCCAATGTGCGCGCTCGGCCTGACCTTCGCCGTCGCGGCGATGACCGCGCTGGGGTGGATGCCTGCCTCGGGTCGTGCCGGAGTATAAAGCCGCTCCAGCACGGTCGCCACCGCCGCCCAGACCTCAGCCACGACGATGCGCGGCCGCCCCGGAATGTCATGGCGCGCCGGCACGATCAGCACCCCGGCCTGGCTGCGGGCGGCCTCCGCCATCACCTTGACCCCGGCGGCGAACGAAATCTCCCCCGGCCCGGCCTCAGCCAGTGTCGCCATCCCCGTCAGCCGCGCCGGTGCGCCCTCGCCCTCGCGCAGCTCTCCGCCGACCCACTCGGCCAGCTCGGCCGGCGTCGGCTGCAGATTTGCGATCGGTCGATAAGATGCGGTCGTCATGGCGGGAGCCTCCGGAGATGACATTCAAACCAGCCACGAATTTACACCACACGTGACCGGTTTGAAAATTCAATCGTCCGGCTGTCAATCCAACCGGAAGCAACGGGCCCTCCCCCTGATTTTTTCTGTTTTGATTTCAAAGCGACAAAAATCGACTGAGGTGGTGCGGCTCGAACGGCGGTTTTGGGGTTTTCTTGGGGGCTTGAAACAGCTATAATTAGGCAATAGCCATCACGCGCGGGCGCCCGGCCTGCGCCGGTTGGAGAGGGCCACCGTGTCTTTTTACCAAAAGAAAAAATGCATGAAGTGCGGCAAGCCGGCCAGCCATAAGTTCACCCGCATTCAGGATGGCCAAATTTACGATTTGTATCTGTGCGGCGACCACGCCGCCGAGATGAGCCCCTATCAGAAGCCCAAGCAGGTCCCGCTCAGCGAGATTCTGGAGGGGCTGCTCAAGCAGGATTTCAATCTCAAGGTCGGCGGCGGTTCCCAGGCCCCCGGCGGCGTGCGTTGCCGTCACTGCGGTTTGCCCTTCGAATCCTACCGGAAGAACCTGCTGCTGGGCTGCAGCGAGTGCTATGACTCGTTTCACGATTACCTGCTGGCCGACCTGCGCCGGTTCCATGGCGAAGTGCGTCACGTCGGGCGCCGACCGGGCGGCGGAGCAATCAAGCCTTCCACCGAGCCGGCCGAGCCGCTGCCGCAGGCGAGCGAGCCCGAGCCGCCCGCCGCGCCGCTCGCGCACTCGGCCACCAAGGGGGCCGAAAAGCTGATCAAGACCCCCGAGAGCGCGATCGAGGAGCTGACGCGGGCGATGAAGGCGGCGATCGCCGACGAGGATTACGAACGCGCCGCCCGCTGTCGCGATCAGATCGCCCAGTTGCGCCGCGAACTGAATCCCGAGAGCGGCGACAAGCCTGACAACCCCTGACCCCAATCCACACCCGCGAGCCACTCATGCAGATCGATGCTTCCCCCCTGCTCGGCGTCGGGCCGCTGGCGCAGACGCTGGCCAGCCTGGTTCAGATCGAGAGCGTCAATCCATCCTACGGCGGCCCGGCCGGCGGCGAGCGGCGCGTGTTGGAACGGGCGGCGCGCTTTCTCGAGGAGGCCGGGCTCAGGCCCCGGCTGGTGGATGCGCTCGAGGGCCGGCCCAACCTGCGCGTGCGGCTGGAAGGCGAGCAACCCGGCCCGCCGATCCTGTTTGAAACCCATATCGACACAGTGTCAGTCACCGGCATGACGATCGATCCTTTCGCCGGCCGGGTCGAGCAGAACCGGCTGTGGGGGCGCGGGTCGGTCGATGCCAAGGGTCAGGCGGCGGCGCTGCTGCATGCACTGGCGGCGTGGGCGGCGGCGGATCGGCGGCCACCGCGCGCCATCGAGCTGGCGCTGGTCGTGGATGAGGAGTTTGGCTTCGGCGGGGCGCGCGCGCTGGCCCGCGATGGTATCGAGGCGGCGGCGATCGTCATCGCCGAGCCGACCGAGCTGCGCGTGGTCTGCGCGCACAAGGGCAGCGTGCGCATCGCGATCGACTTCGCCGGCCGGGCCGCCCACGCCGCCAAGCCGCACTTGGGAATCAACGCGATTTCGGCGGCGGCAGCGTTCATCCGCGAGCTCGATGAAACCTACAAGCCGCTGCTGGCCAGCCGTCGCGACGCGCTGCTGGGGGCGCCCACCATCAACAGCTCGCTGATCGAGGGTGGCGTCCAGATCAACCTGGTGCCGCCGGCCTGCCGCTTGCAGCTGGACCGGCGCACGATCCCCGGCGAGGGCTGGCCGGCTGTGCGCGCCGAGATCGAGGAGCTGTTCGCCCGCGCCGCCCAACGCTTCGAGGGCTTCAGCGCCACGATCGAGGAGCCCTTGCTGGACGCGCCCCCGCTGCGCACCGAGCCCGACCACCCGCTGGTGGAGGCCGCCGGCCAGATCGCCGCCGGGCTCGGTCGGCCCGCCGAGCCGATCGGCGTCGATTACGCCACCGACGGCTGCGCGCTGGCGGCCACCGGCTGCCCGATCATCATTACCGGCCCCGGCAGCATCGACCAGGCCCACACGGCCGATGAGTTCATTGAGTTGGATGAGCTGGTCGCCGGGGCGCGATATTTCGCCCGGCTGATGGGGAATGAGTTCAGTCGGCTTGCGCCAGCGGGCGGAAGTAGTGCCGCTGCAGGTCCTCGGTGAGCTGCTCGGCGAACTCTTCCTGCAGCGTGGCGGTCGAGGCGAGCTGGCGGCGCAGCTCATAGCTGCGCGTCCACTCGGGCTGGCCGGTGCGCACATCGACGACCTGCGCCTCGGCATCCAGCACGCTCCACCACCAGTGAATCGTCCGGTTTTCGCCCATCCAGTGGCGGATGATGCGCACCGTCAAGAGCTTGTCGGCGCCCAGCTCGCGCGCGAATTCCAGCGGCGGGGTCTGGCCCAGCAGCCCATCGATCTGATCGTCGGCGAGCTGGGGGAAGGCGCGGGTGAGCCGGTCGCGCTTGTCGGCAAAGTAATAGCGCAGATCAATCGGCGAGAATTGATGGATATATTCCAGGCGGGTCAGGCGGCGGCTGACGGTCTCGGCCAGGGCGCTCGCGGCGCGCGGGTTCTGCCGGATTGTGCGGGCGCCGAACCACCAGCCGCGGACCTCACGCGCGGGGGGCGCCAGCTCGGCGGGCGGCTCGATCGGCATCACCAGCCAGCGCATGCGCGGGACACGCTCGGGCTGGAACCCACGCTGGCACCCCGCCAGCACCGCCACCGTCATCAGCAAAAGCCCCAGACGGGCCAGCACTGCGGTGTGTCGGGACCAGTGGCGGGGAGAGGAACTCATGGGTGCTCCAGCGGCCAAACGCGGCCGTGTTTCAGCTTAATGCGCCCCCGCCCGCTGTCAATAACAATCCCGTTGGAGATGAGGAATCGGCAGCGCGCAGCCTGACGCCCACAACCAAAACAAATCAAAATTAAATTGAACCGCAAAGGCGCGGAGGACGCAGAGGAAGCGCAAAGTGGAATGCGACTTGTGGGGCGGCCGATCCGGCCTCACACACGGATCATCGCCACCATTCGCCCCTTATTCCTCAGTGTAGCTGGCCGCGGATTTCGCCGCTGAGGCGCTGGTCGGTCTGGATGGCGACATAGGCGCAGCCGGCGCGAATTTCGGCCAGGAGCTGGTCGAGACTCATTCCGCTGCCTGCCAGATCGGCGGCGTCGAGCCGGCCCTCGGCCAGCAGACCACTGAAGCGGCCCTCGAGGCGAGGGCCTGGATAGAGCGTCGCCACGGCCGGGCCTTCGATCCCGGCGTGGGCCAGGTGGATGTGCGCCGAGCGGATGTTTTCGATGTTGCCGACGACGAGCCGGTAGGTCAGCGCGCGACCGTCGGCTTCCAGCCGCAGCTCAACCTGGCCAAAGGCCTCGGTCTGGATCGGCTCGACGACGGATCGTCCGCTGAGTGGAGCCGCGAAGTCACGCCGCACGCCGGCCGAGCCCAGCCCGATCAGCAGCACGAAGGCGGCGACGGAGACGACCGAGGCGATTGACAGGGACTGTTTCAGCATGGCCGGACCTCCCGTTGGACACCCCCTGAAGGCACCTCAGGCAACGCTGGCGACCGGTTTTTTTGACCGGATTGGAGCGCCGCCGCCTGCAGGGGACCAGCATTTGAGTGCAAAAAACAGGCCAGAGCGGCGACACGGGGGGTGGTCCGGCCCTAACACCAACGGGCGCAATGCTTCCGGGACGGGACGGGAGGGCTCGACCGCCGCCGCATAAGTGCAAATGTTTGCAACATATTAAGACCACAGTGCAGATGGATGCATGCGCGAGGTTTCGTGCAGCAGCGGGGCGTTGCCGCCCAGTTCGTAGTCCCGCCTTCAGGCGGAAGGTCGGCAGAACGCGAAGCTGCGGCAGGGTGATAAATTGTTGATGAGTGATCAAAATGGTGTCGCCCCTGCCGGGGCTTAGGGAATTCATTTGCCAATAACCCCGTGCTCACGCACGGGGCTAGGTTATATCGCCCCTGCCGGGGCTTATGTGGGCGGCAGAAACGGCAAGGATCAAGCTGTTCCTTGGCCTGAACAGGGACTTCCGGAGCATCAATGTTGTCGCTAAACACGTACCACGCCCTGGGCTACCATATTTCGCCGTTGCCGCGGCTTTGGTTTCCAGCGGTGCTGATGCGGTGGCCTTGAGCGCAGTGGCACGAGAAAATCTCGCAGGGCGCCTCTTGCTGCAGTGTCATACGATCTGAGTTGGGTTCATGGGCGGCTTTTGCTAGAATCCCAGCCGTTTATAGGTTGGGACTGCCCGGGACGACGGGTTTTCATATCTTCAGCGGTCGGCGTGGCCCGCGGTTGGGGGAAGTGCAAAGTGAGCCTGTTGTGGGTTGTTCTGGCCGGATTTGCCCTGGCCCTGCCCGCGCCCTGGATCGAGCGGCGCACGGGGCGGGCCGCGGGCTGGCTGTTGGCCCTGCTGCCGGCGGCGCTGACGCTGTATTACGCCAGCCAGATTCCGGCGGTCTCGGCCGGCCAGGCGCGCCTGTTCTCCATGCCCTGGGTGCCCCTGTTGGGCATCAACCTCTCTTTTCACCTGGATGGGCTGGGGCTGCTGTTCGCGCTGATCATCAGCGGCATCGGCACGCTGATCGTGATCTATGGCGGCGGCTACATGGAGGACCACCCCCAGCGCGGCCGCTTCTTCGCCTTCATCCTGATGTTCATGGCCTCGATGCTGGGCGTCGTGACCGCCGACAACATGGTCACGCTGTTCATTTTCTGGGAACTGACGAGCATCTCGTCCTACCTGCTGATCGGGTTTGACCACGGACGGCTGGAGGCGCGAAAAGCGGCGCTGCAGGCGCTGCTGGTGACCGGCGGCGGCGGGCTGGGACTGCTGGCGGCGGCGATCCTGCTGCCGATGGCGGCGGGCTCGGCCGAACTTTCGACGATCATCGCCGGGGGGGTGCACCTGGGCGACCACCCACTTTATGGCCTGATCCTGGCGCTGGTGCTGCTGGCCGCCTTCACCAAGTCGGCCCAGTGGCCGTTCCACTTCTGGTTGCCAGGGGCGATGCAGGCGCCGACGCCGGTGAGTGCCTACCTGCACTCGGCGACGATGGTCAAGGCAGGCATCTATCTTTTGGCGCGGCTGTCGCCGGTGCTGGGCGGAACGCCCTCCTGGCAGCTGCTGCTGGGGGGCTTTGGCGCGGCGACGATGCTGGCGGGGGCGTTTCTGGCACTCCAGCGCACCGACACCAAGCAGATTCTAGCCTACTCCACCGTCAGCGTGCTGGGAACGCTGACCTTCCTGCTGGGGCTGGGCGGGGAGAAGGCGACGGCGGCGATGGTGGTCTACCTGACGGCCCACTCCTGCTACAAGGGCGCGCTGTTTCTGGTGGCGGGCAATCTGGATCACGGCACGGGGACGCGTGACGTCGCCCGGCTGGGGCTGCTGTGGCGGGCGATGCCGCTGACGGCCGCGGCGGCGGCGTTGGCGGGCCTTTCGATGGCGGGGGTGCCGCCTCTGATCGGCTACATCGGCAAGGAGCTGCTGCTCGAAGCGGCGTTGTCGAGCCCATGGCGGCTGGCGGCGACGGTGGCGGTTGTGCTGGCGGCGGCGGCGACGGTGGCCATCGCGATGATCATCGCGCTGGGGCCGTTCTGGCGGCGGGCGCCGCTGGCGCCGCCCCACGCACACCCGCACGAGGCCGGCCCGTCACTGTGGCTGGGGCCGGCGCTGCTGGGGGCGGCGGGGCTGGCGCTGGGGCTTGCGCCGGGGCTGGCGGATCGGCTGCTGCTGGGGCCGGCGACGGCGGCGGTGCGCGGGGAGTGGGGCGACATGCACCTGGGCCTGTGGCACGGCATGAACCTGGCCCTGGGCCTGAGCGTGCTGGCGCTGGTGGGCGGCCTTGTGATTTACCTCGCCATCGGCGCGCTGCGCGGGGCGGGCGAGCGGCTGGCCCCGTTGATGCGGGTGGGGCCGGCGCGTTGGTACGACTGGGCGATCGAGGGGCTCTTCGCGGTGGCGCGCGCCCAGACCTCGGTGCTGCAGAACGGCTCGCTGCCCAGCTATATCCGCCGCGTGCTGCTGGTCTCGATCTCGCTGGCGGCCTGGACGATGCTGGCGCACGACTCCAACCTGGGCTTCTGGTTCGACCTGAGCGGCATCGAGGCCCACGAGGCGACGGTGGCGGTGATCATCATGCTGGGCTGGATGCTCACGCTGCGCGCCAAGACGGCGCTGACGGCGGTGATCGGGTTGGGCGTGGTCGGCTACGCGGTGGCGCTGATCTTCATGCTCTTCGGCGCCCCCGATTTGGCGATCACCCAGTTCTCGGTCGAGACGCTGGTGGTGATCCTGTTCGTGCTGGTGGTCTACCGGCTGCCGCGACCGACGATCTACACCACGCACCTGGCGCGACTGCGGGATTTGGCGATTGCCGGGGCGATGGGGGCGACGGTGACGATGATGATCCTGGCCGTCCTCTCCGAGCCGATGGAATCACGGCTGGCACCCTACTTCCTGTCGACGGCGCTGACCGAGGGCCACGGCCGCAACGTGGTCAACGTGATCCTGGTCGACTTCCGCGCCTTCGACACGCTGGGGGAGATCGCGGTGCTGGGGATTGCCGCCTTCGGCGTCTACATCCTCCACCGCCTGCGCTACGATCCTGAAATCGTCGCCGACCGGCCGGGCCGCCGCGTCGACCACGTGGCCGCCGGCCGCCCCGGCCGCGTCGATGGGGAAAACCAGGAGGGGAGGCCATAAGTTCATGTATTCGCTGATCCTGATCACCGCCGCCCGCTACCTGTTGCCGCTGCTGCTGCTATTTTCTTTCTTTCTGCTCATCCGCGGCCACAACTGGCCGGGCGGGGGTTTCATCGGCGGGCTGGTGGCGGCGGCGGCCTACACGCTGCACCTGATCTCCTTCGAGGCGGCGCAGACGCGCCGGGCCATCGGCCTGGACCCGCGCCAACTGATCGCGCTGGGCCTGGGCACGGCCACCATCTCGGGCCTAATCGGGGTGCTGGGCGGCCGCCCCTTCCAGACCGGCCTCTGGCTGGAATTGCCGGTGCTGGGCCACCTGGGCACCCCGCTGCTGTTCGATGTCGGGGTCTACCTGGTCGTGATCGGGGCGGTGATGCTGATCATCTTCACGCTGGCCGAGGAGAGCTGACCATGGAAACGCTGCTGGCACTGAGCGTGGGCGGGGCGATGACGGCGGGCTTTTACCTGATGATGCGCCGTTCAATCGTCAAGCTGATCGTGGGCCTGATCCTGATCTCGCACGCGGTCAACCTGCTCATCTTCACGATGGGGCGGCTCTTGCGGGCACGCCCGGCCTTCATTCCAGAGGGCGCCGAGATGGCCGTCGGCGTCGCCGACCCGCTCCCCCAGGCGCTCATCCTGACGGCCATCGTGATCAGTTTCGGCGTGCAGGGCTTTGCCATCGTGCTCATCAAGCGCGCCTGGCGCACCATCGGCACCGATGACATGGATCGCCTGCGCGCCACCGACGGGCTGGAGGGAAGCGGATGAGCGGGACCGACCGGCTGCTGATCCTTGGGCCGATCCTGCTGCCGCTGCTGACGGCGGTGGCCGGGCTGGCGTTGTGGCATCGGCCGCGCGCCCAGCGCTTCATTGGCGTGGCCGGCACGGCGGCGCTGGCGGCCGCCGCCGTGGCGCTGCTGACTCGGGTCGCCGACGGGAGCATCCTCGTGCTCCAGGTGGGCGGCTGGGCCGCCCCCTACGGCATCTCGCTGGTGGTGGACCTGCTGTCGGCCCTGATGGTGCTCGCGGTGTCCGTGGTGGCGCTGGCGGTGGTGGTCTACTCGCTGGTCGATATCGACAAGGGCCGCGCCGCCCACGGATTTTACCCGCTCATGCAATTCCTGCTGATGGGCGCCTGCGGGGCGCTCATCACCGGCGACCTGTTCAACCTCTACGTCTGGATCGAGCTACTGCTGATCTCCTCGTTCGTGCTGCTGGCGCTCGGCGGCGAACGTGCCCAGATGGAGGCGGCCATCAAGTATGTGACCCTGAGCTTGATCGGATCGGTGCTGCTGCTGGCGGGCGTCGGCCTGACCTACGGCATCGTCGGCACGCTCAACATGGCCGACCTGGCGGTTGAGCTGGCGCGCCTGGAGCGGCCGGGACTGGTCAATGCCGTCTCGATCCTGTTCCTGCTGGCGATGGGCCTCAAGGCGGCCGTGTTTCCGCTGTTCTTCTGGCTGCCGGCCTCCTATCACACCCCGCCGGCGACGGTGACGGCCCTTTTTTCGGGGATCCTGACCAAGGTGGGGGTCTACGTGCTGCTGCGCCTGTTCACGCTGATCTTTGTTCAGGATGTCTCCTACACCCACACGATCATCCTCGTGGCGGCGGGGCTGACGATGGTGAGCGGGGTGCTGGGCGCGGTGGCGCAGAATGAATTCCGCCGCATCCTCTCGATCCATATCATCAGCCAGATCGGCTACATGATCATGGGGCTGGCGCTGATGACGCCGCTGGCGCTCGCCGGCGCGATCTTCATCACCGTCCACAACATCGTCGTCAAGTGCTGCCTGTTCCTGGTCAGCGGGCTGGTCAACCGCCTGCGCGGCAGCTATCAGCTCAAGAAGCTGGGCGGGGTCTACCTGGCCCACCCGGTGGTGGCGATCGGCTTTTTCATCCCGGCCTGTTCGCTGGCCGGGGTGCCGCCGCTGTCGGGCTTCTGGGCCAAATTCGTGCTGGTGCGCGCCGGCCTCGAGATCGGCCACTACGCCATCGTCGCCACGGCGCTGGTGGTGGGGATACTGACCCTGTTCTCGATGACCAAGATCTGGAACGAGGTCTTTTGGAAGGAGGCGCCCGAGGGGGCGCGCTCGGAGCCGCTCAGTCCCGCCCGCTGGTTCTGCTATCTGGCGCCGATCGGGCTGCTGGTCGTCTGCACCGTCGCCATCGGGCTTTTCGCCGGCCCGCTCATGGAGCTGTTCGAGCACGCGGGCCGGCAGTTGCTCGACCCGACGCAGTATATTCTGGCCGTGCTCGGCGAAAGGAGTTAAGCCCGATGTTCATGCTCAACCTGCTGCTCATGCTGGCCTGGGCCGCGCTGACGGGCAATTATTCCTTCATCAACCTGGTCTTCGGCTTCATCGTCAGCTATCTGGTGCTCTGGAAGATTTCGTTCGTCTTCAAGCAGCACAATTACTTCGTGCGCATGCCCAAGATCGCGCGCCTGTTCGGCTACTTCATCTGGGAACTGATCCTTTCCAACCTGCGCGTGACCTACGACATCCTGACCGTCAAGCACCACATGCGGCCGGCGATCCTGGCGATTCCGCTGGATCTTAAGACCGACGTTCAGATCACGCTGCTGGCCAACATGATCACGCTGACCCCCGGCACGCTGTCGCTCGACGTCTCGGAGGACCGGAGCGTGCTCTACGTCCATCACATGTACATCGTCAACGACGAGGATGCGCGGCGCAAAATCAAGGATGGTTTCGAGCGCCGCATTCTGGAGATCTTCGAGCCATGAACGGTGATCAATACCTCGCCCTGTGGGTTGTCATGCCGGTGCTGGGGCTGGCCGCGCTGCTGATTCTGATCCGACTGTCGCGCGGGCCCAGCCTGGCCGACCGGGTCATCTCCATCGACCTGCTGCTGCTGCTGGGGGTCGGGATGACGGCGGCCTATTCAGTGGTCATGGAAGAACCGATCCTGCTCGACGTCTCGATTCTGGTGGCGCTGGTGGCGTTCGTGGGCACCGTCGCCTTTGCCCGCTATCTTGAAAAGAGGATTGACTGATGCTTGCGCTGCTGACCGCGATCTGCCTGCTTGCGGGGACATTTTTCATGTTTGTGGCGGCGGTGGGCCTGCTGCGCATGCCCGACGTTTACATGCGGATGTCATCCACGACCAAGGCCTCGACCCTGGGGGCGAGTTTCCTGATGCTTGCGGTGGCGCTGCACTTCGATGATCCCGGCGTGACCGGGCGGGCGCTGGCCATCATTGCCTTCCTCTTCCTGACCACCCCGGTCGCCGCCCATATGATCGGACGGGCTGCCTATCTGGACGGGGTGCCCCTGTGGCCCAATACCGTGCGCGACGAACTGGCCGGGCGTTATGACAAGCGTGTGGCCGAGCTGGCCAACCAGCCGATCGTCTTCGCCGACCAGATGACTCCCGCCGCCGAATCCCCCGCCGCCGCCGAACCGAACCCCACCGGCGGTGAGCCGCCGGCCACGGACCCCGAAGCCCGCTGACTCGAGATTCGAACAATAAAGGGCAGGTCGGCTCTTCGAGCCGACATCGTCATCTCATGTCGGGTCGAAGACCCGACCTACCACCTCGGGCTGTCTGGGTCTTGGCACCGCGCCGAAGCCATGGAGGGCAGGTCGGCTCTTCGAGCCGGCATCGTCATCTCATGTCGGGTCGAAGACCCGACCTACCACCTCGGGCTGTTTGGGTCTTGGCACCGCGCCGAAGCCATAAAGGGCAAGTCGGCTCTTCGAGCCGAC
>JAWLCE010000051.1:0-23702 GCA_041687335.1 Sumerlaeia bacterium
CGCCCACCCTTTCAGGGTGGCATGCGGTGCCCTACCCGTCATACTAAAGACATAGCTCGACCCGACATGGCTTCCAGTGTCGGCTCGAAGAGCCGACCTACCCTCCCCGGCGTGAGGGCAAGGGGGCTCATGCCGACATGGCATCCAGTGTCGGCTCGAAGAGCCGACCTACCCCTTTGGGGAGGGCAAGGCTCGCCTGAGGTTAATGATATTCATCGTGGCGGCGGCCGGTTTATATTATCAACATGATTTTAAACCTGGCCGAGGGGACCGCCGATGAAGTTTGCCACCTCGCAGATGGCGTATTTTTTGCGCAATCGCGCCGCCAAGCGCAATGTCGGGCTGATGGTGCGCTTCATGGTCGTCCTGGCCGGGCTGATCACGCTCTACAGCGTGCTGTTTCATGTGCTGATCGCCTATGAGATCGAGCAAGGCCTGCGCGCGCAGGGCTTTAGCTGGCTGACCGGCTTTTACTGGACCCTGACGGTGATGTCGACGCTCGGCTTTGGCGACATCACCTTCGTCAGCGACCTGGGGCGCGCCTACTCCATTGTGGTGCTGCTCTCGGGCATCATCTGGCTGCTGGTGATGCTGCCGTTCACGTTCATCCAATTTTTCTATGCCCCGTGGATGGAGGCGCAGGCCAATGCGCGCGCGCCGCGCTCGCTGCCGATGCGCGCGACGCGCCATGTGATCCTGACCCACGATGACCCGGTCTCGCGCGCCCTGATCGCGCGGCTGGAGCAGTTCGGCCACCCCTACGTGATGCTGGTGCCGAAGCTGGAGGACGCGCTGCGGCTGCATGACCAGGGGCTGCAGGTGGTGGTGGGCGATTGGGACAACCCGGAGACCTACCGGCTGATCCGCGCCGAGTCGGCCGCGCTGGTGGCGACCACCGCCGGCGATGCCGTCAACACCAACATCGCCTTCACGGTGCGTGAGGTCGCGCCCGACGTGCCGGTCATCGCGACGGCGCGCGAGGGCGCCTCGGTCGATATCCTGCAACTGGCCGGCTGCAACCATGTCTTCGAGCTGCACGAGATGCTGGGGCAGTCGCTGGCGCGGCGCGCGCGCGGGGGCGAGACGCTGACGCATTCCATCGGCCACTTCGGGCCGCTGATCATCGCGGAGGCCGTTGTTGCCGGCACGCGCCTGGTCGGTCAGAACCTGATCCAGAGCCGGTTGCGCGAACAGGTCGGGCTGACGGTGGTCGGGGTCTGGGAGTGGGGCCGGTTCGAGCTGGCGGGGCCGACGACCCGCTTCGGCCCCAGCACGGTGCTTGTGCTGGCCGGCTCGGAGCGCCAGATGGCGCGATTCGATGAGCTTTACCTGGCCGAGTCGCGCGTCAATGGGCGGACCATCATCGTCGGCGGGGGGCTGGTCGGGCTGGCCGCCCAGCGCGCACTGGACCTTCGCGGCCTGGAGTCGGTCATCATCGAGCAGCAGGCCGATCAGGTGCGCGACGCCGCCCGCACGATCGTGGGCAACGCCGCCGACCTGGAGGTCCTGAAGCGTGCGGGCATCGAGCATGCGCCGACCGTGGTGCTGACCACGCACGACGACGACATCAACATTTACCTGGCGATCTACTGCCGGCGGCTGCGGCCCGACATCCAGATCATCAGCCGGGCCACCGCCGAGCGCAACGTGCAGACGCTCCACCGCGCAGGGGCGGATTTGGTGATGTCGTATGCGCTGATGGGGTCCAGTTCGCTGTTCAACCTGCTCCAGCGCGGCGACATTCTGATGGTGGCCGAGGGGCTGAACATGTTCCGGCTGGCGTTGCCGGCGGGGCTGGTCGGCCGCACGGTCGCCGACTCGGGCATCCGCGCCCGCAGCGGGGCCAGCGTCATCGCGATCCAGTCGGCCGAGGGGATGGCGATCAATCCGGAGCCGGCCACCGTGCTGGCGGCCGATTCCGAGCTGATCCTGATCGGCGACCTCAAGGCCGAGGAGCGGTTCTTGAAGTCCTTCGGCCGCTGAGGCGGCGCCTCAAGGCTGCGCCGAGCCGATGCGCGCCAACCCACCGACCGCCTCCAGCCGCAGCGGTTTGATCAAGCGCAGTGTCTCGCTGGTCGAGCCTGCCTGGATGCGCAGCGTGGCGCCGGCGGCGGCCGCGTCCGCTCCCGCTCCCAGCCGCCGGAATGGATTGCCCAGCGTGCCCTCACCCTCGAGCGGGTTGGCGAAGTCAATCCAGACCAGAGCCGGATCAAAAGGCCCGGAGACTGTGCCTGTAACGGTGAACTCAAACACCGGCCGGGCCGGCTCGTTGGTCGTGATGGCGACCGTGCCGGCGAAACGGCCCGGCTGGCTTGTGTCGATCAGCAATTCACCGAAGCCAATATACCCGGGCATGAGAGTCTTCGGCAGGTAAACAGTGTGGAGGAAACCGCCCGGCAAGGTCAGGCCGCTGATCGTCAAGTCCGATTCTCCGGCATTGTAGAGCCGGAGACCATGTGCGGGAGACATGGCGCCTTGCGCAATGATCCCAAAATCGAATGAATCGCCATGCCCGAGCGGCTGGTTGTTAAGGGAAACCTGCATGAGGGGCGGTGCAATTTGGGTGCCGGTCATGGTCATGATCACAACAGGCTGCGCCGGATCATCACTGGTGATGGAGAGGGTGGCCGTGCGCCATTTGCCGGTGGGGGTGAAGCGTAGCGCCAGCGTGCGAGTCTCTCCCGGTGCCAAAGGGGTCATCGAAGGGTTTGTGATGAAGGCGAACTCGTTCATGTGCGCACCGCCCAATGTGAAGCCGCTTATCGTGAGCGGAGCGAAACCCAGATTGCGCAGCGTCAGCTCGGCGTCGCTGCTGGTTGCGCTGCCGATCATGACGGTTGGGAATACGAGCGGCTGCGGCTGGCACTTCAGGCGCCCCGGCTCGTCGCCCTGTGCTTCGTAGGCTCCGATATCGTAGGTGTGGGTGGTGCCATGGTCGGGCAGGTCGAGCGGACGCAGCCGGCCATCGATATCAAGCGACATCCCCAGATCGGGCGCGGCGTCGATCGCGGCCGAGCCGTAGCCGGGACGGTAGTCCATGAACTGGTAGGGTTTGTTCTGTATGTAGTAAAGATCCAGCTTGGTCAGCACCGTCACGCGGGTCGTAGTGTTGTCGACGACCCATGCATGTGAGCCCGCCCGGAGCTGGAGCAGCCTTCCCGCCAGCGCCCCGGGCTCAAAATTCGCGTTGGCATCATAAAGCGAGGCCGTCCTATCGGCGCCGACTTCGAGGTCAACATCACTCCAGACGCCACCTGCGCTGTGTAAAAAGCGCGGGTCGCCGGTGCTGTTGGCCGCCGTGGCCCCGCTCTGGGCGAGGTAAAGGTCAGCCGTGTTTCCATGGAACAGCATGTGGTCCATGATTGGTACGGCGGCCCCAGCCTCCCGGTAGATCCCGTAAGTTTGGTTGGCGATGATCACGCCACTCAGTTGTGGCCGACTGTCGTTGGTGTAGTAGAGGGCATGGCTGCTGGACTTGCTACCATTGTCGGCGAACGTGCAGTGAACGAGCGAGGGCATGCTGGCGTTGGTGGCGACCAACCCGCCCGAGCGCGATAGATAATATCTGGTGACCGGTACAAGTGTGTGGTCATTACCGCTGATGAGGCAATTGGTCAACACGGGCGCGGCCCCGCTGAGGTAGAGGCCCGAGCCAAAGTTGCCGCTGATGGTGCAGCCCTCCAGCACTGGCGTGGAGTTTATGATCGACAGCCCGCCGCCGAAAGAGGCCGAGTTGACCGCGATCCGGCAGTTGCGGATCGTCGGCGCCGGTTGGTTGACGATGGCGATGCCCCCACCGATACCGTAGAGGGTTTCGTTGGCATAAAGCTGGCAGTCCTCCAGTGTTGCGGAGGTGGCCTCGCAGTAGAGGCCCGCCCCGCTGGAAGAGGTGTAAGGATCGGTGGCGCGTTGGTTGCGGATGAGGCAGCGCAGCAGCCGGGGCGTCCCACCCCGGATGTATATCCCGCCGCCCAGGCCGGTGACCGTGTTGCCGTTCAGTTCACAATCCTGGATCGTGATGGAGGACGACTCGCAAAAAATGCCGCCGCCATTGACCGCCGCATTGTCCTTGAGCACGCAGTCGGCGATTACGCTGCTGGCATCAAGGTTGCGCGCGATGATGGCGCTCTGGTTGCCGCCAATGATCCAGAGCCCCTCGACGCGGCAGCCGGTCACCCCGTCCAGAACGAGTCCGGCCTGGCCCGCCGCCGGGATGAGCCAGGTCGGGTCGCCACGCGTGTCACGCTGGCTGAGCGAGGTCGCCCCCACCGGCAGCCCGCCGTATAGCTGGGTGCCGCTAGGCGGGGTCAGGGCATCGGTCAGCACATATTCCCCGCTGGCGATCCAGATTTCATCGCCGGCCACTGCGGCAGCCAGTGCATCAGCGATCGTAGTGAAGGCTGTGGCCCAACTCTGACCATTGCCGCCGGGGGCGGCTGCGGCATCGACATGCAGGCGCTGCGCCTGAAGCGTGGTGGCGGAGCCGGCCGAGGCGAGCCACCCCCACATCAGCAGGATCGCCAATGCACGCCCGGTCAGGCCTAATCTTTTCATATTCATGATCAGCCACCGTAAGCCATGTTGAATGGCACGTCAACGCGTGCGTTTATATTTTCTTTTGCCAAACAGCTTCTGATTCTGGCGCAAGGGGGGGCACCAGTCAAGCGTGGATGGACAAAAAGGTTGGCATTATGATGATCTGGTGGTCGGCTATTTGCGCTTCAGTCCTGACGAAGCTGGTAGCGCAGCGCGCGGCTCTGCATCCAGCGCACGGCCATCAGGTCGCGGATGCCGCGCCAGAGCCGGTTGTGGATCCCATACTTGGACTTGCCCTTCTGGCGCGGGCGGTGGCCGACGGGCATCTCGCCGATGCGCCAGCCCTCGATCCGGAACAGGGTCGGAAAGAAGCGGTGCATGCCCTCGTAGAGCTTGATGCGCTCGAAGCAGGCGCGGCGAAAGACGCGGATCGAGCAGCCGACGTCGGTGACGCTCTCGCCGGTCAGGCGGTTGCGGGTGCCGTTGGCGATGCGCGAGCTGATGCGGCGGACGATGCTGTCGCGGCGCGTGGCGCGCACGCCGCACATCATGTCGACGCCCTCGCGCTCGAGCGCGCCGAGCAGGCGGGGGAAATCGCGCGGATCGTTCTGGCCATCACCATCCATCATGCCGACCAGTCGGCCGCGGGCGGCGCGAAAGCCGGCATCAAAGGCCGCGGTCTGGCCGCAGTTGCGCACGAAGCGCAGCAGCCGGAAGCGCGGATCGGCAGCGGCGCGGCCGGCGACCACCTGGGCGGTGGCGTCGCTGGAACCGTCGTCGACGATGATCGCCTCCCAATCGAGCGCGGCCTCGTCGAGCGCGGTGCGCAGTTCGTCGAGCACCTCGCCCAGCGCCTCTTGCTCGTTGTAGACCGGCACGACGACGCTGAGGTGGGGCTGGGGGTCGGTTTGCGCGGGGCTCATCGGTCACTGCCTGGCTCGGTTGAAATCACCGGAACGGTTGGCTTGACCGGGCCGGATGGCCGATTATAATAACCGCCGTTCAGGCGAATGGCAGCAGAATTCAGAATGGTGGAGGAATGACCTTCAACCTTCATGAAGCCGGCTGACGTGAGCACGGGCGTTTTGGGTCGCAAAGAGGCCAAGTTTGGTAAAGGAACTAATGGAACATGACCCCGGCGACCCCGCTGCTTCAGCCGCCGCCGCGGCCGATGGTGCTGGTGGCGCTGGCGCACCTGACGGGGTTGGTGGCGGGGCTGGCATTGGTTCCCCCGGCGGCGCCCGCGGCGCTGGTGGCGCTGGCTCTGACGGCCTGGGGCGGCTGGCACTGGTGGCGGGCGCGGCGCATCCACGGTCCGCCGCCCGGTGCGGGCTGGGCGCTGCTGGCGGCGGTGGCGGCGCTGGGGTTGTGGCAGGGAACAGCGCTCGAGCGGGGGGACCAGCGGGCGGCGGCGACGTTCGAGCCATGGCTGACCGAGCCGGCCGTGATTCTTGATGGTCGCGTCGCCGAGCCCGCGCGCATCCACCCCGACCGGGTTGAATTGCTGCTCGACCGCGTGCGGCTGGAGGGCCGAGCGCGCGGGGCGGAGGGCGCCGGCGGGTTGGGGGTGCTGCTGCGTGTGGAGGGGGCGGCGCTCGGGGAACTGCTGGCGGCCGGCGACGGTGAGCCCCTGGTCGGCCAGCGCCTGCGCGCGACGGGCTGGCTGCGCCCGGCAGCGGCGCAGAGCAATCCCTCCAGCTTTGATGCGGCGGGCTACTGGCGTGGGCGCGGGGCGGGCGCGCGGATGATGGTCGAGACGGCGGGCCGGATCGAGCTGGCCGCGCCGCCGGGCGGTCCGCGGGCATGGATCGAACGGCCGATGCGGCGGCTGCGCGCGTGGATCGGCGCGCGCTATGACGCCCGGCTGGGCGAGCGGCCGGCGGCGCTGGCGCGTGCGCTGGTGCTGGGCGAGGCCCACCGGCTTGATGATCACGAACGCGAACGCTTCCGCCAAGCAGGCCTGTCGCACCTGCTGGCGGTCTCGGGTCTGCACACGGGCATCATCCTGATGTTGCTGCTGGGGGCCGGGCGGGCGCTGTTTTTGCCTCCGCGGGCCGTGGCCTTGCTGGCGTTGGGTGGACTGCTGTTTTACATGGCGCTGACGGGGTTTCGGCCGCCGGTGGTGCGCGCCGGCGTGATGGGCGGCTTCCTGCTGGTCGGCTTCATGCTGGGGCGCGTGGCGACCGCGCCGGCCTCGCTGGCCACCGCCGCCTTCGCGACCCTGCTGCTGGACCCGCGCAACCTGCTGCGGCTGGACTGGCAGCTCTCCTACGTCTGCGTATTGGGATTGGTCCTGGCGGCCCCGCCGATCTATGAATGGGCGACCGGGAGCGGGCGGCGCGGCGGTGGACCGGTTGAGCCGCCCGCTCCCCTCAGGCTGTGGGTCAACCATTGGCTGATTGCGCCCGTGGTGGCCTCGCTGGCGGTCCAATTGGCGCTCCTGCCGGTGCAGGCGGCTTGCTTCCGCGAGGTCAACGCGCTGGTGATCCTGAGCAATGTCGCCGGCATTCACCTGACGGTGGCGACGGTGACCGGCGCCGTGGCAACGGCGGCGCTGGGTGGGTTGGGCTGGCTGGGCGAGGGGCTGGCCTGGGCGTCGGGCATGCTGCTCGAGGCGCTGCACGCGACGGCGGGCGGGCTGGGCCACTGGCGTCCGGCGCGGCTCGATCTGCCGGTCTTCCCGCCGCTGGCGGTGGCTGCGTATTATGGCCTGCTGCTCAGCGGCGGTTGGCTGGGGGGTGGTCGCGGCCGCGAGGGTGAACTGGACCTGACGCAGCGGCGCTCGATGTCGCGTCGGCTGCACGCCGCCCCGCTACTGCTGGGGCTTGTCATCGTCTGGCTGCCGGCCGTGGATGCCGGCCACACGGATTGGCTTGATTTATACATGCTCGACGTCGGGCAAGGCGACTGTTTGGTCGTGCGCTGCGGCGGGCGGACGCTGGTGGTGGATGCGGGGGCGGGTCACCCCGCCGACCGCGGCCGGATGACCGTGGCGCCCTTTCTGCAGTCGCTGGGGGTGCGCCGGATCGACTGGCTGGTGGCCAGCCATGCGGATGCCGACCACATCGGCGGAATGGCGGCGCTGGTGGAGCGCTTTGAGGTCGGGGCGCTGGTGGAAGGCCCCGACGTGGCGGGCACGGCGGCCTTCGCAGAGCTGCGGCGGGCGGCTGCGGAGCGCGGCGTCCCCGAGATCGCCGCCCGGCCCGGTGCGCGCCTGGGCGGGTTCGAGCCGGCCGAGGTCGTGCTGCTCGGGCCGCTGCCAGGCCTCGATAACAACGACGCCTCGGTGGTCATGCGGGTGGAGCTGGGCGAGGTTCAGCTGCTGCTGGCGGGCGACCTGGAGCTGGCCGGCGAGGAGGCCCTGCTGGCGGCGGGGCTGGTCGATGACGTCGAAGTGCTCAAGGTGGGGCACCATGGCTCGCGCGGCTCGAGCGGGGCGGCCCTGCTGGCGGCGGCCCGACCCGAGCTGGCATTGATCAGCGTCGGCGCCGGCAACCGCTATGGGCACCCTGCCCCGCAGGTGCTCGAACGGCTCGCGGAGGTCGGCGCGGTGGCGCTGCGCAGCGATCATCTGGGCGCGGTCTGGCTGCGCACCGATGGGCGGCGCATCGAGATCCGGCGATATGGCGGCGGCCGATAAAAGGGACATGAGAGGCTTTGAAGCTTCATTTTCGTCGCAAAGGCCGCTGAGAACCACTCAAAGAACGCAAAGACGTGGCGAAGGCGATGCTGGGCGGGTGACATGAATGCAGGGTCATGGAAGAACATGATGCAATTCCTCCCAGCGTCTTTGGCTATTCCTCTGCGTCTTGGCGACAAAAACATGAAGGCTGAAGTGAGAGGCCTCCTGATGCTTTCATGCTGGACATCGGAGCGCCGTAGCGAACAAAATCAAAAAACCCGCAGTCTGGCAGCATAGGCACGCCGGCAGGGGAATGCCTATCTTCCGGGACGATGATGAACCAGCCCGAGGACAAGAACGATCAAGAATTGCCGCCATTGGCTGGCGCCCTGCGGAGCCGGCTCGAATTCGAGCCGGAGTTGCCCGAGCGTGAGTTCGAGGGCCGGCGCATCCCCAAGGCCGTCATCAAGCGGCTGTCGCTTTACGCGCGCGTGCTGCAGAAGCTTTCGATCCGCGGCAGCGAAAAGGTTTCCAGTCGCGAGCTGGGCGAGGCGCTGGGGCTCAATTCGGCCCAGGTGCGCAAGGATCTCGCCTATTTCGGGCAGTTTGGCGTGCCGGGGTTGGGCTATTACGTCGAGGAGCTGCGCGGCCGCATCAAGCGCATCCTGGGGACCGACCGCATGGTGCGGCTGGCGGTGGTCGGGGTGGGGAACCTGGGCCAGGCGCTGCTGAGCCACTCCCCGCAATTCGCGCGCGACGGCTTTCAGATCGTGGCGGCCTTCGATGCCGACAAGCGCAAGGTGGGCGGCGAGCGCGCCGGGGTGCCGGTCTTTCACGTCGGTGAGCTGGAGGCGCGCCTGCGCGAGCTGGTGGTTGACATCGCGATATTGACCGTGCCCGCCGGCGCCGCCCAGCAGATGGCCGAGGAGGTCATCCACGCCGGCATCACGGCGATCTTGAATTTCGTCCCCGAGCGGCTGATCGTCCCTGACCACGTGCGCATCCATTACGTGGACCTCTCGATCGAAATCGAGAGCCTGTCGTATTACCTGAAGTAAGCCAGGATGCGCACCCCGGAAGATTGAGCCGTCTTCGACCTGAGAGGGCGCCCATTGTTGGCTCGAAGAGCCGACCTACCAATTTTAATAATCTCCATTGACATTCGGCGGCGCGGCTGATTAGCTTGCGCCAGTCGGAGTTTCTTACTGCCCCCCGGCGCGCGAATGGCCCTGCTTTGGACCGGCGCCCGGCCGGGCCGCCAGCACTCACAAATTTTCAAAGGAAGCAAGCAGCATGGCCAAGAACGCGAGCAAGGCCCCCGTGGGCAACATGGTGATCGGGCAGTCGGGCGGTCCCACCGTCGTCATCAACCAGAGCCTGGTGGGTGCGATCCTCGAGGCGCGCAAGCACGGCCGGACGATCCAGCGCGTCTATGGGGCGCGCCACGGCGTCCAGGGGATTTTGACGCAGGACCTGATCGACCTTTCCGAGGAGACCAAGGTGAACCTGGAGCGGGTGGCGCTGACGCCGGCCTCGGCGCTGGGCTCGGTGCGCAAGAAGCCGACGGCCGACGAGTGCAAGGCGATGTTTCAGGTGCTCAAGGCGCAGGGGGTCAATTACTTCTTCTACATCGGCGGCAATGACTCCGCCGAAACCGCGCATATCGTGCATCAGGTCGCCAGCGACAACAGCTATGACCTGCGCGTGTTCCATATCCCCAAGACCATTGACAACGACCTGCTGGGGACCGACCACTGTCCGGGCTTCGGCTCGGCGGCCAAGTTCGTGGCGCAGGCCTTCATGGGCGACGACATGGATAATCGCTCGCTGCGCGGGATCAAGATCAACGTCATCATGGGGCGCCACGCGGGCTTTTTGACGGCGGCGGCGGCGCTGGGCCGGGCCGCCAAGGACTCGGGTCCGCACCTGGTCTACCTGCCCGAGGTCGCCTTCGACGAGGAGCGCTTCGTGGCCGACGTCAAGAAGGTCTATGCCAAGCTGGGGCGCTGCCTGATCGCCGTCAGCGAGGGGATTTCCGATGCCAAGGGCGAGGCGATTGCGGCCAAGTTCTCGCGCGAGGTCGACAGCCATGGCAACGTTCAACTGTCGGGCTCGGGGGCGCTGGGGGACCATCTGGCCTCGCTGATCAAGAAGGGCTTTGGCGAGGAGAAGATTCGCGTGCGCGCGGACACCTTCGGTTACCTGCAGCGCTCGTTCGCCGGCGTGGTGTCGGTGGTGGACCAGCGCGAGGCGCGCAAGGTGGGCGAGCTGGCGGTCAAGCATGCGGTCGCGGGCGTGCCCAGCGGCACCATCTCGATCGTGCGCACGGGCAAAGACCCCTACGCGGTGGATTACAGGCTCAATGACTTGTCGGTGGTGGCCAAGCATACGACCCACGTGCCGGCCAGGTTCATCAACAAGGAAGGCAACAACGTGACGCGTGCGTTCTTTGATTACGCGCTGCCGCTGGTGGGCGAGCTGCCGCCGGCGGGCTTCCTTGAGGGCAAGAAGGTGGCGCGGCGCAAGGTCTGAGGCTGCCGCCGCTGTATCAAGGATCTGGCTCCCCGGGCTGCGAGTTCGGGTCCGGGGAGCAAATTTTACAGGATGAGTCAAGCCTTCGGCGCGAGAGGCCGGCGGGCCGGCGCGGCAGTGAGGCGGCGCGCGGACAAAAAAGGTTTGACTATCCCCCCCGCTCTCCATTACAACGCTATGTCGGCTGGTTTCAGGCCATTCCGATGGAATATGGCCGGAGATCGGGCGACGCTGAGAGCCGGACAAAGAATCGCCTTCTGTTTTTTTTCTTCATTTCCGGCACCGATTCGTGTTCAGTTGCGCCTGGCGCAGTGGGGGCGGAGGGGCGCTCCCGTCGGGATACGGAACGGGGATTGCCAGATGCGGTAATCCAAATCATCTCGATATCGTGAAGTTCTCACGAAGGATTGGCAGACAGGATGGCGACAGCAGTTCGTAACTGCCTGGGCGTCGATATTGGCTCGGACATGATCAGGGTGGCCCACCTGGAAATGACTCGCCAGGGGCCGCGCGTGTTGGCGTTGCTCGAAGAGCGAATCGCGCTGGAGCCGGAATTGACCGAGGACAAGCGGGCGCAGGCCTTGGCCCGTCAGCTGCAGGACATGCTCAAGCGCGGCCGCATCCGCGCCAAGAACGCGATCTTCTGCATTCCCGGCCAATCGGTTTTTGTTCGTCGCATTCGACTGCCGCGGGCCAATCCCGAACAGATGGCGCGGATGGTGCGCTACGAGGCGCGCCAGCAGATTCCGCTGCCGCTCGACAAGACGATCATGGAGTTCCAGGTCTTTGAGGAGGCCGACCAGAAGGAAGTCAACGTGCTGCTGGTCGCGATCAAGCGCGACTTCATCCTGAACTTCATGAAGCTGGTGCGCCGCTCGGGGCTGAAGGCCATGGCGATCACGGTCTCCTCGATCGCGCTCTACAATTTCCACGAATTTAACACATCGGGCCGCAACCTGCTGGAGTCCGCCAAGTCGACCAAGTCGGCCAAAAAGGCAACGGCCAAGGGCCTGACGCTGTTCAAGAAGAAGGCTGATGCGGCGGCGGCGGTCGCGGAGCCCGAGGAGGGCCAGCAGGAGGCCGAATTTTCCTACGAAGAGATTCAGGCCTACGTCAACATCGGCGCCTCGCTGACGGACCTGGCGATTCCCAAGCCGGGCCAGGCGCGGATGATCGGCTTCACGCGTTCGGTGCCGCTGGCCGCGGGTAACGAGATGGATCGCGTGATTCGCGAGAAGCTCGGCCTGGCGGACCTGAATCTGGCGCGCGAGGTCAAGGAAAGCCAGGTCGCGGTGCTCTCGGCGGAGGCCGAGCTTGAAGCGGCCGAGGCGGGCGCCGAGGTCAACACCAAGGCGAGCGAAGCGGCAACGGCGGTCGCCGACCGGTTGATCGCCGAATTGCGCCGATCGCTCGACTTCTATATCTCCCAGCCCGATGGCGTGGCCGTGGACGGCCTGGTGCTCTCGGGCGGGCTGGCGCGCCTGCGCCACCTGGCCGGCTATGTCGAGGAGAAGATCGGCCTGCCGGTGACGCTGGCCGAGCCGCGTCACGAGCAGCTGCGGCTGCCCGATGAGGCGCCCGAGAATTTCTCCAGCTTCGTGGTCGCGATGGGGCTTGCGCTGCAGGGGCTGGGGCTGGCGCAAAACCAGATCGACTTCCTGCCCGAGGAGATCAAGACCGTCCGCGGCTTGCAGGACCGCAAGCTCGAAGTGGGCGCGATGCTGGTCATGTTGCTGGCGATGATCGGGTTGAGCTTCAACATCGGCAGCGCGCAGATCGCCGAGTTGAACGCGGAGACGCGCAGCCTGGATGCCCAGATCGGCCGCTACCGCGAGAACGACGTGCGCATCGCCGAGTCGATGAGGCGTCACGAGGAGGTCCGGGCGGCGGTGGCCCAGGTGGTGGGGATGACCACCGACATCCGCACCTACCAGATGGATATCCTGGTGGCGCTGATGGAGCGGCGGCCGCCCGAGATGCTGGTGGACAATTTGGTCTTCCGCACCGACGGGATCATCCTGATGAGCGGCTGGGCCCGCAATAACCAGAACATCACCAGCTTCATCATGGAGCTGGGCGAGCTGAAGGACTTCATCTACGAGGCCAAGCTGCACATGGTCTCGCCGCCGATGCGCGACCCGGCGCAGCGGTTCAATACCGCGATGGTGCAGTATTCAATCTACATCAAGACATTTTATCCCAAGGACCGCCTGCGGATGATCGGGGAGCGGCCGCTGGCCTTCAACCCGCCGCCGCCGTCGGTTGGGCAACGTGTTCCCTTTGGCGGACGGCGTTAGCCGGAGTCGCCCCCAGGACAGGATGAACGATGGCCAAGGAAGCAAAGAAAAAGGACCGCAAGCCCTCAGCGGTGGAAGTCTGGGCCCGGCAGAATCCGACCCGCGCCATGGTGGCGTTGATGGTGGTGCTGCTCGGCCTGCGCATCGCGCTGATGGTGATCGAGCCGGCTCCCAGCCGGGAGGAGGCGATGCCGCAGGCGACGGCGCTGCCGACTGCAATCGATATCTCGCCGCTGGAGCGGGTCAAGGAACGCCGGGCGAACTTCGATGAGAGCAAGTACGCCATGCTGACGACCACCAATATCTTCAACGCGCGCGAGGTGATCGAGGCCGACACCAAGGTCAGCCGCGCCCGCACGCAGTATGAGAGCGCGCTGCGCGCCTACAGCCGCTGGGAGCAGTTGAGCAAGAATCCGGAAGCGGACGCGCAGAAGAACGCGGCCGATGCGTTGGCCGAGGCGCAGACGGCCGTCAAGGCGGCGATCGAGGAAATGCCCTCGCACCAGCCGGCGCGGCGGCTTGAGAAAAACATCCTTGCGGCGCTAGAGCCAGAGGCCCCCAAGGATGCGGACAGTCTGGCTGAGTTCGGCCAGACGGCCCGCGAGGCCGGTGATGAAGAGGTTGTAGCCCCGGATCAGCCCGAAATCTGATCGACAGCGAACTTGAATTGAACCAATGCCTTGAGTTCCGAGGAGTGTGACTGAGCGAACGTTTTGCTTGACATTTTCCTACCCATTGGAGAACACCTAGGGGTGCTTTTCCTGGGGGCCGATGTTGGAATGGCGCTCCATTGAGCGCAGGCTGAAGCGGAAACACCTGATCAATCTGAGGAAGTAGGACGCGCGGCAATGGAAAAGGCTTCACTGTATCGGTGGCAAATTGTGCTCTCCATCTTACTGGCTCTGGTCGCCGCCCGCCCGGCGCTGGCGCAGTCCAGTTCATGGATGGACCCGGAAGCGGGTTATCAGGTGCGCGAGGGCGCTGGCGACACCATGGAGGCCAGCAAGCTGCGCAAGCTCAATGAGAATTTGCGCCAGGGCGCGCTGGAGTTCCGTGCCGCCAACTTTGAGGCCGCCATCAAGTGGTACGAGGGCGCCCTGCAACTGGATCCGGAAAATGCCGCGATCAAGCAGCAGCTGGCGACCGCCCGCGAGATGGCCCAGGCCCGCCAAGCCCTGGTTGAAAAGATTCCTGCCGGCCGGCGCGAGCGCGAGCAGTTTCTGGATGCGGCGCTTGCAAGCGCCCAGCGCTACCTGGAGCAGGAAGAGTATGACAAGGCCGCCCAGGCGTTCCATACCCTCTGGCTGAGTGCGGGCGATTACCAGAACAAGACGCTGCGCCTTTATGCCCAGGCGCGTTCGCTGGCCGCCGCCGGTCCCGCCGCGCAGATTGCCCAGCTCAGCGATCGGCCCGCCGCCGGTGAGGACCTGCTCGCGCGGGCGCGTCAGGCCGCCGCCGCCGGCCAGACCGATACCGCGCGCCGCCTGCTCGAGCAACTGCTCGAACGTGAGCCGCTCAACAATGAGGCCCGGCAGGAGCTGGCGCGGCTGGCCGCCCCCGCCGCCGCACAGGCACCCGTGACCCAGACCGTTGCTCCCTCGCCGGTCGCGCCGGCGGCCCAAGTCGCGCCGGTCGCCCCGCTGGCCCCCGCGGCCCCGGTCGCCCCGGCGCTGTCGGCGGCCGCCCAGCTTGAGCTCAATCGCCTGCTGGTCGAGGCCGAGCAGGCGCTTGCCGCAGCTGACCCCGCCAAGGCGCACCAGCTGGCCACGCAGGCGCTGGCGATCGATGCGGAAAATGCCCATGCCCGCCAACTGCTCGAATCCGTTGCCGAGCGCGGCTATGATCCGCGCGGACGGGTGGCGGACCTGATCGCCATTGGCGACAAGCTGCTGGCCGAAGAGCGTTATGAGGAAGCGATTCAAACCTATCAGGAAGCTCTGCGGATCGAGCCGACCAGTCGGGCGGCCACCGTCGCGCTGGAGCGCGCCCAGCGCCAGTACGAGCGTGCGGCGGCCGGTGCGGCGCGTGAGCTGGACGCCAAGGAACGGCAGCGGGCCGATGCGTTGTTGCGCCTGGCGCGCAAACACTATGAGGCCAATGAGCTGGTGGCCGCGCGCGACGCGTGGGGACAGGTGCTCCAGATCGACCCGCAGAACAAGATGGCGCAGACATGGCTGGAAATGACCGAGCCCGCCTGGCGCAACCTTCAGGAAATGGAGGCTTCGCAGGTTCGCCAGCTTGAGCGCAGCGCCGAGGCCGAGCGCCTGCTCAGTGCGCCGATCACGATCTCGACCGAGCGTGAAATCCCGCTGTCGGAATTCATGAGCAACCTGGGCTACACCACCCCCGTCGAGCTGCAGTTCTACATCGCCGAGGGTGCCGACGTGCTGGTGATGGCCAACTTTCAGGATGTGGCGTTGCGCACGGTGCTCGACACGATCCTGCCCCCCAAGGGCTTGACCTGGTCAATCGACCAGAACAACGTCGTCACCATCGCGCAGGAAGTGGTGGCCCGCACCTACAAGTTGACCCAGACGCGGATGGCGCAGGTGCGCGCCCTGCTGGAGGCCAACCTGCTGCAGCAGAACGTCTGGGGTCAGGTGACCCCGCCCTCCGCGGCCATTGAGATACGGCTGGACGAGCGGCTCAACATGCTGATCGTGACGGGCTCGCAAATTCATATCCAGCGGATCGAGAACTTCCTGGAGTCGCTGCCCGAGACCCTGACCCCCGAGATGGAGTCGCGGTTCTACAAGATTCGCGAGCAGGACGGACCGCGCATCCTTTCGCTGATCAATTCGCTGATCCAGGTGGACTCGGCCACGCCGTTCGACCTGGAGCGCAAGGCGTTTGTGGACCGCGATGACCTGATCATTCGCGACACCCCCGAGAATTTGACCCGCATCGAGGAGTTGCTGCTCGACCAGGACTTCATCCAGATGGCCACCTCGGGCCGGATCGACCTGGAGAATTTCAGCCTGGTCCCGCGCGACATCGAGGACATCCAGTCCGATTACATCCAGCCGTTCACCGCGCGCGTGGTCGAGGCCATCAGCGTCTTCCTCTACGCCGAGACCGGCCAGGCGCAGGCCGCCCGCGAGGGTCGCCGCCTGTGGTTCGATGAATCGACCCTGCAGTTGACGATCGTCGACACCCCGGCCAACCTGACCCGGGTGCGTGAGTATCTGAACTCCCTCCCCGAGCTGCGCACCGGCCCCCAGCGCGAAGTGATCTTCCTGGAGTTCGCCGAGGCCGACACGTTGGCTCCCAGCCTCGAGCGCATCATGAACCTGACCACCGGCGCCGCCGGTGGGGCGTCGGGCCAGTCCATTACGATTACGCTCTCGCGGGGACAACAGCGCGAGTTCATGGGCGCCACCTTCCGCGTCATGCGCGTGGAGCAGAACGATCCCCAGGATCGGCGCGACGATCAGGTCGAGCTTTCGATCAACTCGCCGGGGCTCGGCCCGCAACAGACGAGCCTCCAAGAGCTGACGACCACTCAGGTCGGTGACTTTGAAATCACGGCCGAGGATGTTCTGCCCAGCGCGGGCGTCCCCGGTGAGGGTCGCGCCCGCCTGAGCATCCGCTATATCCCCCAGATCGTGCAGCAGCAGATCCAGCAGCAGGCGAGCCAGTTCGGCATTGCCGGGGTCCAGTTGCCGGGCCAGGCCGCGCCGGATGAAGCAGGGATCACGATCAACCCCTTTACCGAACTCAACGCGATCATCCTGCGGTGGGAGAATCCTGAGCTCTATCAGGAAGCGGTCAGCCTGATCCGCCAGCTTGACAAGCCGATCAAGCAGGTTGAGATCGAGACGATGTTCGTCCAGGTCAATGAGACCCGGGCGAAGGAATTCAGCGCCGACTTCAACATCGCGGGGCTGGGCAGCGGACGTACGGTGGACTGGGATACCAACGCCGTCAACACCCGTTTTGCCCAAAGCATGGATGAATTCCGCGATCCGTTCGGCCCGACCCCCTTCCATGCGGCCAACCTGATCCAAGGCACGACGATGGTCAACGCCGTCTTCGGCACCATCCCCAACGTGCAGTGGCAGCTGCGCCTGCTCGAGGCCGAGGGCATCCTGAACGTGGTCAATGGGCCCAAGGTCGTGGCGCTCCACGGCGAGGAGGCCGAGTTCCGGATCGAGAGTTATCTGCCCCAGCAGGTTCAGGAAACCCAGAACGCGCTGGTCAACATCATCAATCCGATCTCGGAGTCCTATCAACAGAACTTCCAGCTGGCCACGCAGGAGGAGCAGGTCAACAACCCGAACATGTTCAACGCGGTGGTGCTGCGGGTGGTGCCCTCGATCACCTCGGAGCGCAACATCGTGCTGCGTGAGTTGACCGCCGAGCTGCTGGACCTGGATACGACCGTGATGCCCAACCTGATCACCCCGATCGTGACTGACGTGCCCGATGTGACCGAGAACCAGTTCTTCACGCCGATCGTGGCGCCCCAGGCCGTTACCGGTGGGGTGCCGGCGATCTCGCGCAAGAAGATCGTCACCGATGCCCGGATCGCCAACGGCGGGACGATCGTGCTGGGCGGCTGGACCGGTGAGCGTTCCAGCGAGCTGACCTCGGGCGTGCCGGTGCTGCGCAACATGCCCTACCTGGGCAAGCTGCTCTTCAGCCGTGCCCAGCGCAGCCGTTCGCGCACAACACTGCTGATCTTCCTGACCGGCTGGATCGTCAACACCGAAGGCTGAGGCTGGTCCTTCCTCGACTGAAAAGCGCGCGGCGGTGGGCTCAGGCCCGACCGCCGCGCGCGGGGTCGATCTGGCGGCCCGGCGCCTCGCACTCGGTTCTCGCCATTGACTCGACGCGTCTGGCAAGGCATAATACAGATGCGTTCCGCCTGTCGTCCCCGTGACCGGGCAGGCGTGCCCCCCAAGCCCGTTTTCGCATCGATCCGGACCTCATTTTTACCGAGCCATTATCCTCCCAACCGGCTTTGCCGGCCAGCCCAGGCACCATGAACCAGCCATCGCCGCTATACCTGATTGACGGCCACTCACTTACTTTCAAGGCCTATTATGCGATTCGCGGCCTGACCAGCCCTGCCGGGCGACCCACCGGCGCGGTCTATGGCTTCCTGCGCATGTTGCTCAAGTTCATGGACGAATGCCGGCCCAACCAGTTGGCCGTGGTCTTCGATACGGGCCGACCCACCTTTCGCAGCGAAATTTACGCCGAATACAAGGCCAATCGCGAGGCCGCGCCGCCCGACTTCGAGGAGCAGATGAGCTGGATCTGCCGGTTGCTGGCGGCCATGCGCATCCCGATCTACAGTGCCGAAGGTTTCGAGGCCGACGATGTGATCGCCACCTTGACCGATCGCGTGCGCGCCGCCGGCGGGCATGCCGCCGTCCTGACGGCCGACAAGGATCTGCTCCAGTTGGTCTGCGATGGCGTCGAGGTGCTGCGCCCGGGGCTGGACGAGGTCCGCCGCTGTGACGAGGCGGCCGTGATTGAAATCATGGGCGTGCGACCCGGCCAGGTGGCGGATTGGCTGGCGCTGGTGGGTGACAGCTCGGACAATATCCCTGGCGTGCCCGGCATTGGTAAAAAGACCGCCACCGAGCTGTTGGGCCGCTTCGGGACGCTGGATGAGCTGCTGGCCCACGCCGGCGAGTTGACCCGACCGCGACAGCGCGAGGCTTTACTGACCCATGCCGATCAGGCGCGAATGGCGCGCCGGCTGGCCAGCCTGCATCGAGAGGTGCCGGTGGAGTGGGACCCCGATTGCTGCCGACTGGCGGAGAGCGTCTTCACCCCCGAGGCCGTCGCCATCATGCGCGAGCTGGGGTTCACCGCGCTGCTGCGTGAGCGCAAGATCGAGGCGCCGGCGGCTGCGCCGGCGGCCGGGTCCGCCGCGACCGCTCAACTCGACATGTTTGGCGGCGGTGAAATGGCGCCAGCGCCGACCGAAGCGACCGCGCCCCCGGCGGTGGCCGCCATCGCCACCCGCACCGAGGTGCTGCGCGAGCCGGCGGCGCTGCAAGGCTGGCTGGCACGGGCGATGAAGGCTCCCTGGCTGGCGATTGACACCGAGACCACCTCGACCGACGCCATGCTTGCCGAGCTGGTCGGCATCTCGCTGGCGATCACACCCGGCGAGGCGGCCTACATTCCGCTGGCTCATCTGGAGCATGTGGCGGGCGGGCCTCAACTTGAGCTGGCGGAGGTTCGCCGGCTGCTGGGTCCGCTGCTGGCGGGTGAGGGCCCACGCCTGACGGCCCATCACTACAAATATGATTGGAAGATCCTGCGGCGCCATGGTTTTGCGCCGGTCGCGCCGGCCTTTGATTCAATGATTGCCTCGTATCTGATCGCACCGGATCGGATGGCGGGCCATGGACTCAAGGCGCTGGCCTCCGAGCTCTGTGGCGTCTCGCTGACCCCGATCAGTGAGCTGATCGGCTCGGGCCGGCGCCAGATCACGATGGCGGAGGTGGCGGTCGAGGAAGCGGCGGTCTATGCCGGCGCCGATGCCGATGCGACCCTGCGGCTGACGGCATGCCTGGGCGAGCGGCTGAAGGCGGACCCGGTCCTCAAGCGGCTGTTGGAGGAACTGGAGCTGCCGCTGGCGGGGGTGCTGCTCGAGATGGAGATGGGCGGCTTCCGTGTCGATGTGGCGACCCTGGCCGAGCTGCGCAAGCTGACCGAATCGCGCCTGAACGAGTTAAGCCGCGAGATCTGGAATCTGGCCGGCGGGCCATTCAATATTGGCTCGCCGCGCCAGGTGGCCGAGCTGCTCTATGGCAGGCTTGGGCTGGAGTCGGGCCGCAGGGGCAAGACCGGCTTTTCGACGGCCGAGGCGGAGCTGGAGCGGCTGGCGGACTGTCATCCGATTCCCAAATTAATACTTGATTATCGAGGCTGCGAGAAGCTACAATCAACATATATCGATGCGTTGCCGAAGCTGGTCCATCCCAGGACCGGGCGCATCCATACCTCGTTCAACCAGACGATCGCCGCCACCGGACGCCTGACATCAACCGACCCGAACCTGCAGAACATTCCGATCCGAACCGAGTTGGGACGTGCGATCAGGCGCGCGTTCGTGGCTGACGATCCCGGGCATAAGGTGCTCAAGGCCGACTATTCCCAGATCGAGTTGAGAATTCTGGCCCATTTCAGTCGTGATGAGCGTCTGTGCGAGGCTTACCGGAAGGGTCTGGACATCCATCGCCAGACTGCCGGTCAAGTGCTCGGGTTGGCCGCGGAGGCGGTCAGCGCCGAGCAGCGGGCCCAGGCCAAGGTGATCAACTTTGGCATCATGTATGGCATGAGCGCCCACGGATTAGCGCAGCAGCTCAAGGTCGGCCGAGCCGAGGCCGCCCTTTTCATTGAGCGTTATTTTGCCACCTATCCCGGAGTGCGCCGCTGGATCGAGCAGCTTCTTGAGACGGCGCGCCAGACGGGATACGTCGAGACCCTGCTGGGTCGGCGCCGGCCGGTGCCCGAGCTGACCGCCCGCAACAAGATGATCCGCCAGGGGGCCGAACGGATTGCGGTCAACGCCCCGATCCAGGGCACCAGCGCCGACATGATCAAGCTGGCGATGATCCGGCTGGATCGCGAGCTGCCGCTGGCCGTCCCCGGCGCGCGGATGGTCTGCCAGGTGCATGACGAACTGGTCTTTTCGGTTCCGACCGCACGGCTGGAGGCGGCGGGTGAAATGATCCGGCAAACGATGGAATCGGCGCTCGAGCTGGTGGTGCCGGTCGTGGTCGATATCGGCCACGGTGACAACTGGGCGGAGTGCTGAGGCAAGCCGATGGCCTATGTGCTGGGTTTGACGGGTACCTTCGGCAGCGGCAAGTCCACGGCGGCGGCGATGCTGGTCGAGGGCCATGGGGCTTTCGAGATCGACGCGGACGCGCTGGCACGACGGGCGGTCGAGCCGGGGATGCCGGCCCTCGAGCAGATTGCCCGCCAGTTCGGCGCTCGCTATCTGGACGGGACGGGCGGCTTGCGCCGGCGCGAGCTGGCCGAGCTGGTCTTCAGCGACCGGGGCGCGCTGGCCGCGCTCGAGGCAATCATCCACCCCTGGGTGCGCGCCGAGGAGGTGCGGTTGCTCGGGGAACAGGCCCACCGGCCGCTGATCGTGCTCAACGTGCCGCTGCTCTATGAGGCCGGCATGGAATCGATGGCCGATTCGGTGGCGGTGGTGGTGATCGAGGAGCGGCAGCGCTATGGCCGGTTGCGCGCGGCCGGCTTCAGCGAGGTCGAGATCACCCGCCGGCTGGGGATGCAAATGGCCCAAGCGCGCAAGCGGGCACGCGCCGACCACCTGATTGAGAATTCGGGCAGCCGAGAGGCGACCCGCCGACAGATTGACGAGCTTGTCATGAATCTAAAAGGAGCCACACCGTCAGTAAGATGAATCCGAAGAACGAAAACGACATGTTTACCCCTGAGAGCAATGAGCCCGAGCAGCCGGCTCCCCGCCGGCGCGGTCGCCCGCGCAAGAACCCGATCGGGCCCAATCCCGAGCTGGTCAACGAGATGCGCCAGCGCTCCCAGCAGATCGCCCGCGGCGAACGCCCGGCCGAGGAAACCTCCGCGCCGCCGCGCCCCATCCGTCCGCGGATGGACGAGCTGCCGCCGATGCGAGAGGGCTCGCGCCGGCCGGTCGAGCGCATGAGCATGCGCCCGGCCATGCCCCAGCCGACGCCGGCTCAGCTGGATGAGCTGCCCCCCGAGGAGACTTCCGCGCCGGCCACCGCCTCGCGCGTGCCGCTGGCCGAGGGCAACGAGCTGGACATCGACGAGCTCAAGCACATGCACATCGGCCAGCTTTATGAAGTCGCCCGCGAAATGGGGATTGAGAACTTCAGCTCGATGCGCAAGCAGGACCTGATCTTTAAAATCCTGCAGGGCGGCGCCGAGAAGGAAGGCCAACTCTACGGCGCCGGCGTGCTCGAGATCCTGCCCGATGGCTTCGGCTTCCTGCGCTCGAGCGACTATAATTATCTGCCCGGGCCCGACGATATTTACGTCTCGCCCAGCCAGATCCGGCGCTTCAACCTGCGCAAGGGCGACACGATCACCGGCCACATGCGTCCGCCCAAGGATGGGGAGCGCTACTTCGCCCTGCTCAAAGTTGATACGATCAACTTCGAGACCCCCGAGCGGGCCAAGGACGTGATCCTGTTTGAGAACCTGACCCCGCTCTACCCCGAGCAGCCGATGCGGCTGGAGACGACCGCCGACAACTTCACCTCGCGCGTGATGGACCTGATGACGCCGCTCGGCAAGGGCCAGCGCGCGCTGATCGTCGCCCCGCCCCGCACCGGCAAGACGATGATCCTGCAGAACATCGCGAAGGGCATCACCACCAATCATCCGGAGATTTACCTGATCGTGCTGCTGATCGACGAGCGGCCCGAGGAGGTGACCGACATGGAGCGCACGGTCGACGGCGAGGTCGTCAGCTCGACCTTCGACGAGCCGGCCGAGCGCCACACCCAGGTCGCCGAGATGGTGCTGGAGAAGGCCAAGCGCCTCGTCGAGCGCAAGCGCGACGTGGTCATTCTGCTGGACTCGATCACGCGCCTGGCGCGCGCCTATAACACGACCGCCCCGCCCTCGGGCAAGATCCTCTCGGGCGGTATCGACTCCAACGCGCTGCACAAGCCCAAGCGCTTCTTCGGCGCGGCCCGTAACATCGAAGAGGGCGGCAGCCTGACGATCATCGCCACCGCCCTGATCGACACCGGCAGCCGCATGGACGACGTCATTTTCGAGGAGTTCAAGGGCACGGGCAACATGGAGGTCCACCTGGACCGCAAGATGGTGGACCGGCGCACCTTCCCGGCGATCGACATCAATCGCTCGGGGACGCGCAAGGAAGAGCTGCTGCTGCACTCGGCCACCCTCCAGCGCGTCTGGCTGCTTCGCAAGATCCTCAACGAGCTCAACACGGTCGAGGCGATGGAGTTCCTGCTCGAGCGCCTGCGCAAGACCGACAACAACCGCAACTTCCTGGAGACGATGAACCAGTAGGACTGGCGGTTGGAGCAAGACAGTCAGCGGCCCCGCGGGGCGGTCCGGCACGACGGCCGGGCCTCCGCCGCGGGGCTTTTTTTCTTAGGGTTCTCTAAAAGAATCTGTGGGCGCTCGTACATGGTGTCGCCCCTGCCGGGGCTCGGGTGGTGAGGGGCGGCTTTCCCCGGGCTCGCGCCCGGGGCTACCGATGTATCGCCGCTGCCGCGGCTTAGGTTATTGACCGAAGCCGTGGGGTGGAGCTATTCGGGTGCATCGAGGATCCATATGATTTTCGTCCATTGGAAACTGGTTGCTGGAGCACCGAACAGCGGCAAAAACAGGCGCCATGACCGATCTGGCGTCGGGAAACGACCCACGAATTCTTTTCAAGAGCCCTTTTTACTTTTCTTCAAGCTTGTACACTATTCCCCGGCCGCCTGGGGGGCGACGGCGGCGCCATCGGCGATGGCTTCGGGGGGATGCAGGATGACTGACTCACCCTCGTTCAGGCCATCGAGCACCTGGGCTGCCAGGCCGCTGCTGCGGCCGACCTGCACCCGGCGCAGGCGGGCGATGCCCTCATCGGCGACGAATACCATCCAGTCGCCGCCGCGGCGAAAGAGGGCGCCGGTGGGGACCTGCAGCACGTCCTCGCCGTGCCAGGTGACGATGCGCGCCTCGACGCGGTAGCGGTCGCCCAAGGCGGCGAC
>JAWLCE010000052.1:0-21273 GCA_041687335.1 Sumerlaeia bacterium
TTCGTCGCAAAGGCCGCAGAGAACCGCTCAAAGAACGCAAAGTCGTGGCGAAGTCGATACTGGGCGGGTGACATCATCCATGGTCATGGAAGAACATGTTAGAAATTCCTCCCTTTGCGTCCTTTGGCCATTCCTCTGCGTCTTGGCGACAAAAGCACGAAGGATCGAAGAGATGTCAGACTTCGCGCGGCTCATCATTGACGGCGCGGTTCCAATTCCGCACAATGGACCCGCCTTGGGTTGCCATCGAGAACCATAATTAAACAGGAGGAGGCTGCGCCGATGAGTCATCTTCGTCTCTTGGCCGCGCTGATGATGCTGATGGGATGCTCACAATTCTCAAATTCCGCCCCGGTCGAGGCTGCCGAAGCCGGTGCCGGCGGCGACTACGCCGTGCGTTACATCACCGTGGACCCCGGCCATTTCCATGCCGCGCTGGTCCACGACAACCGGGCGGCCGACATCTCGCCGCAGGTCACGATCTATGGCCAGCTCGACGGCAGCATGGTTGACCACCTGCGCCGGCTGATGGTCTTCAACACCCGCGCGCAGAACCCGACGGACTGGCAGGTGACGATGTACACCCAGCCGGACTTCTTCGAGCGGATGCTGGCCGAGAAGCCGGGCAACGCGGTCGTGCTGGCCGGGCGCAACCGCCAGAAGATCAACTACCTCGAGGGTGCAGTCGGCGCGGGGCTCAACCTGCTGGTCGACAAGCCCTGGATTATCCGGGCCGAGGACCACGAGCGCCTCGTCAACGTGCTGCGCACGGCCGAGGCCAAGGGGCTGATCGCCTACGACATCATGACCGAGCGCAATGAAATCGCCTCGATGATCCAGCGCGAGCTGATCCAGGACGGGGCGATCTATGGTGAGCATGTCCAAGGGACGCCCGAGGAGCCGGGGGTTTGGATGAAGAGCATCCACCACATCTCCAAGATCGTCGGCGGGGCGCCGCTGCGCCGGCCGGTCGAGTTCTTTGACATCCACACCCAGGGCGAGGCGCTGGCCGACGTCGGCACGCACCTGATCGACCTGACCATGTGGAAGCTGTTTCCGGGCGAGGCGATCGACTACAAGACCGACGTGGAGTTGATCGCGGCGCGGCGCTGGCCGACGGTGCTGACGCAGGAGCAGTTTGCTCAGGTCACCGGCGTGGAGCAGTTCCCGGAGGAATTGGCCCCGACGATCCGCGACGGCAAGCTCGAGTATTTCTCGAACAACTCGGTGACCTTCGCGCTGCGCGGGGTCAACGTGAAGCTTGAGATTCTATGGAACTGGGAGTTCCCGCAGGGCGACACGCACAATGCCTACTACCGCGGGACGCGCTCGCGCGTGGAGGTCCGCCAGACCGCCACGGAGAACTGGCGCACCGAGCTGTATGTGGTGCCCAACGACCCGGCCGACCTGGCGGGGGTGACGCAGGCGGTGCAGGCGCGCGTGGCGGCGCTGCAGTCGCGCTGGCCGGGGCTGGCCGCCGAACAGGGCAATGGCCAGCTGCGGATCGTGATCCCGGATTCGGCGCGCACGGGCCACGAGAGCCATTTCAGCAAGGTGGCCAACCAGTTCGTGGAGTATGTGAAGAACCCGGCGACGCTGCCCGCCTGGGAGCTGCCCAACATGATCACCAAGTATTACATCACCACCCACGGTGTGGAGCTGGCCCGCCAGCAGCAGTAAAATGGCCGCAACGGCCGAGATCGGGCGGCGGGCAGGAGCCAGGAGCTCCTCCCCGCCGCCTTTTGGCTTGGGGGAGTATCGTGCTTTTTTTCACAAGAATGAGTGAAAAAACGGCAACTCATGAAGTTTGATCCGCTTGACAGTCGCCCAAAGGGCGCGGACAATATGGGGTCCGAATGTAATGCGTGGTCCCGGCCAGCCCCGGCGACCCCGGCGAGAGCATCAGCGATTCGAGCAGATGGTCGAGATGTGTCAGCCGCCACGAAAAAATCAGCGAAATGAATATCCCCGGCGCGTGCCGGCGGCTAAAATTAAAGACAAGTTTTTCCATTCCCAGCTCAGGTGGTCATAACGCCATGCCCCGAAAACCATTTACGCTCGGTGGCGAGTTCCCCGCCCCCACCTATGAACAGTGGCGCCAGCAGGTCGAGACCGACCTGAAGGGCGCTCCGTTCGAAAAGAAACTGCTGACCCACACCTACGAGGGGATCACGATCCAGCCGCTCTACACCGAGCGCGACTGGCCGGCCAGTAAGGACCCTGCGGGTTTCCCGGGGGTCGATCCCTTCACGCGGGGCAGTCAGCCGCTGGGCACGGCCCGGGGCTGGGATATCCGTCAGGAGCAGGCCCATCCCTCGGCGGCCGAGAACAATCGCGCGATCCGAACCGACCTGGAGAAGGGCGCGACTTCGGTGCGCATTCGGATGGACGATGCGGTGCGCTTGGGGTTGTTTGACGCTGCAGCCGAACGGGTGGGCGTCGGCGGCATGATCCTGGCGATGGTCGACGACCTGGAAACGGCGCTGGAGGGGGTCGACCTGGATCAGACGCGGGTCGGGCTGGATGCCGGGGCGGCGTTCCTGCCGGCCGCGGCGATGCTCGATGAGGTCTGGACCCGCCGCGGCGTTGCTGCGGCGCAGGGGGCATTCAATGCCGACCCGCTTGGGACGCTCGCCGAGACCGGCCGGCTGCCCTACTCGATCGAGGCCGGGCTGGCGCAACTGGCCGACCTGGCGAGTTGGACGGCGGCCCATCGGCCCGGGACCACCAGCGTGCAGGTGGGGACGACGCCCTACCACCATGCCGGCGCGACGGCGACGCAGGACCTGGCCTTCTCGATGGCGACCGGCGTCACCTATCTGCGGGAGCTGCTTGAGGGCGGCATGGATGTGGACACGGCCTGCGGCCAGATAGTTTTTAACTACAGCGTCGGCTGCAATTTCTTCCTGGCGATCGCCAAGCTGCGGGCGGCTCGCCGGCTCTGGGCGCGGATCGCCGAGGCCTGCGGCGCCTCCGAGAGCGCGCGCGGGATGCGGATGCATTCGATGGCCAGCCGCCGCGTGTTGACCGAGCGCGACCCGTGGGTCAACATGCTGCGCGTGACCGTCTGCACGGCGGCCGGCGCCATTGGCGGGGCGCAGGCGATCAGCGCCGCCCCCTTCGATCTTGCCATCGGCCCGCCCGACGACTTCAGCCGCCGGCTTGCCCGCAACACCCAGGTGATTTTGGCCGAGGAGTCGCACCTGGGGCGGGTGGTCGATCCGGCGGGCGGCAGCTGGTATGTCGAAAAGCTGACCGACCAACTGGCCGAGGCTGGCTGGAAGATGTTCCAGCAGATCGAGGAGCGCGGCGGGATGGTCAAGTCGCTGGTGGACGGCTGGGCGGCCGAACAGATTCACGAGGCCTTCGCCCAGCGGCTCCAGAACCTGCGCCGCCGGCGTGACCCGATCACCGGCGTCAGCGAATATCCAAACATTAAAGAGAAGCCGGTGGTACGCAAACCGGCCGACCTGGTTTCTTTGCGCCGCTCGCTGCAGGAGCGGCTCGTGACTCGCCGGCTGGAAAAGCCCGAGCCGGTGGCCTTCGCGCATGAGGCCGAGGAGCACACGCGTGGCGGCGAGCGGATGGCGGCGGCGGTCGAGATGGCCCGGGCGGGTTGGCCGCTTCCCGACATGCTGGCCCAGTTGGCGGCCAACTCCGAACCGCTCATGATCGAACGGCTCCAGGCCCACCCCTTCAGCGAGCCGTTCGAGGCGCTGCGCCGGGCGAGCGACGAGGCCCTGGAGCGCCACGGCCGGCGGCCGGCGGTTTTCCTGGCCAACCTGGGCCCGGTGGCCCGCCACACGGCGCGCGCCAATTATGCCCAGAACTTCTTCGAGGCCGGCGGCTTTGAGGTGATTTCGACGCCCGGCTTCAGCTCGCCCGCGGCTGCGGCCGAGGCCTTTGCCGGGTCCAAGGCGGCAATTGCCGTCATCTGCTCGGACGACAAGCTCTATCAGGAACAGGCAGCCGAGACGGCCGGCGCGCTCAAGGCCGCCGGCGCCCGCACGGTCGTGCTGGCGGGCAACCCGGGCGACAACCGCGAGAGCTGGCAGCAGGCCGGCATCGACCGCTTCATCCACATTGGAAGCGACGTGCTTGAAATTCTTCGCGCGCTGCTCGAGCAGGAAGGTGTGCTGCAATGACTCCGATCCCCGACTTCAGCAAAATCGAACTGGGTGGGGCCGGCGCCGCCGGCCTGGACCATTGGCGCGCCCTGGCCGAGGCCGAGCTGGGTGAGACGCTGGATCAGTTGGACTGGCTGACCCCCGAACAGATTCGGCTCAAGCCGCTTTACTCCGCCGCGGATTTTGCGGGGCTGGAGCACCTGGACTCGCTGCCGGGCTTCCCGCCCTTCCTGCGCGGGCCCTACTCGACGATGTACGTCCAGCAGCCCTGGACGGTGCGCCAATATGCGGGCTTTTCAACGGCCGAGGACAGCAACGCCTTTTACCGGCGCAACCTGCAGGCCGGCCAGAAGGGCCTTTCGATCGCCTTTGACCTTGCGACCCACCGCGGCTACGACTCGGACAACGAGCGCGTGCTGGGCGATGTCGGCATGGCGGGGGTGGCGGTGGATTCGATCCTCGACATGCGGATCCTGTTCGACGGCATTCCGCTCGACAAGATGAGCGTGTCGATGACGATGAACGGGGCGGTGCTGCCGGTGATGGCGCTCTTCATCGTCGCCGCCGAGGAGCAGGGCGTGAAGCCCGAGCAGCTCAGCGGGACGATCCAGAACGACATTCTCAAGGAATTCATGGTTCGCAACACCTACATTTATCCGCCCGAGCCCTCGATGCGGATCATTGCCGACATCTTCCGCTACACCTCGGAGCGGATGCCCAAGTTCAACTCAATTTCGATCTCGGGCTATCACATGCAGGAGGCGGGCGCGACGGCGGATCTCGAGCTGGGTTACACACTGGCCGACGGCATCGAGTATGTGCGGACGGGCCTGCAGGCCGGGCTGGGGATCGATCACTTCGCCCCGCGCCTGTCGTTCTTCTGGGCGATCGGCATGAATTTCTTCATGGAGATCGCCAAGCTGCGGGCCGCGCGGATGCTGTGGGCCAAGCTGATCAAGCCGTTCGAGCCGAAGAATCCCAAGTCGATGGCGCTGCGCACACACAGCCAGACCAGCGGCTGGAGCCTGACGGCGCAGGACCCCTTTAATAATGTGATCCGCACCTGCATCGAGGCGATGGCCGCCACGCAGGGGCACACCCAGAGCCTCCACACCAACAGCTTTGACGAGGCGCTGGCGCTGCCGACTGACTTCAGTGCCCGCATCGCGCGCAACACGCAGCTCTTCCTGCAGCAGGAGAGCGGCACCACGCGCGTGGTGGACCCGTGGGGCGGCAGCTATTACGTGGAGCGGCTGACACACGAGCTGGCGGGGCGCGCCTGGGAGCATATTCAGGAGATCGAGGAGCTGGGCGGGATGGCGAAGGCCAACAACGCCGGCGTGCCGAAGATGCGCATCGAGGAGGCGGCCGCGCGCACGCAGGCGCGGATCGACTCGGGCCAGCAGACGATTGTGGGTTTGAACAAGCACCGGCTCGAGCGCGAGGACGAGGTCGAGGTGCTCAAGGTTGACAACTCGGCCGTGCGTGAGTCGCAGATCGCGCGGCTGAAGAAGCTGCGGGCCGAGCGCGACGGCGAGGCGGTCGCCAAGGCGCTCCATGCGCTGACGCGGGCGGCCGAGTCGGGCGAGGGCAACCTGCTCGAGCTGGGCATCGTCGCGGCGCGCGCCCACGCCACGGTGGGCGAGATCAGCGACGCACTCGAACGGGTCTGGGGACGCCACCAGCCCTCCATCCGGGTGATATCGGGGGTCTATGGCAGCGAGATGGGTGAAACCGACGAAATCGAACGCGTGCGCGACCGGGTCGATGACTTCGCCCGCCGCGAGGGCCGCCGGCCGCGCATCCTGGTGGCCAAGATGGGCCAGGATGGGCACGACCGCGGCCAGAAGGTGGTCTCGACGGCCTTCGCCGACCTGGGCTTTGACGTCGACATCGGCCCGCTGTTCCAGACGCCGGCCGAGACCGCCCGCCAGGCGGTCGAGAACGACGTGCACATCGCGGCGGTCTCCTCGCTGGCGGCGGGCCACCTGACGCTGGTGCCGGCGCTGCGCGAGGAACTGAAGAAGCTCGGCCGCGAGGACATCATGGTGGTGGTCGGCGGCGTCGTGCCCCCGCAGGATTACGATGCCCTGCTGAGCACGGGCGCCGTCGCGATCTTCGGCCCGGGCACGGTCATCACCAAGGCGGCCGAGGAATTGCTCGAGAAGCTGATCGCCCGAACAGACGGGCGGTAAGCGGCGGGGTGAATGGGAATCGAACCGGGCGCCGGAAAATTGGATATCCGGCGCCCGGCCTCGGTGCAACCCCAGCCGAGAAGGGGCGACATAAACCGCCGCGACCGATGATCAGACATCGAACTCGGCGCAACCCCAGCCGCGGCAGCGGCGGCATAACCTAGCCCAGGGCGAAAGCCCTGAGTCGCAGAGCCCGAAACCAAAAGCCCCGGCAGGGGCGACACCATGTGAATCCGAATAATGGCGCATTCGTACTCCAACCTCCTGGTCCACCTGGTCTTCAGCACGAAGAACCGGCGGCCGGACCTGCGCCCCGAGCTGAAACATAAAACCTCCTATTATTATGCGGGTATGGTCAAGAACGGCCGGGGCTGGCTGGAAGCAGCGGATCATTGAGTGACCGAATGCCACCATCTGTCGAAGTGCTGCTCGCCGGCATCGAGGCGCGCGACCGGGCGATGCTGGGGCGGGCGATCACGTTGCTGGAGAGCCGTCAGCCCGAGCATCAGGCGATGGCGCGCGAGCTGCTCGAGCGGATCATTCCGCGCACGGGCGGGGCGATCCGGGTCGGGATCTCGGGTCTGCCGGGGGCGGGCAAGAGCACGCTGATCGAGACGCTGGGGCTGCATCTGGTGCGGTCGGGCAAGCGCGTGGCGGTGCTGGCGGTTGATCCATCCAGCACGCTCTCGGGGGGCTCGATCCTGGGCGACAAGACCCGCATGGGCGGGCTGGCGGCCGAGGAGGGGGCCTTCATCCGGCCCTCGCCCAGTGCCGGCACGCTGGGCGGGGTCGCCCGCCGCACCCGCGAGACGATGCTGCTGTGTGAGGCGGCCGGCTACGACGTGGTGCTGGTCGAGACCACCGGCGTCGGCCAGAGCGAAACCATCGTGGTCGAGATGGTCGATTTCTTCCTGTTGCTGCTGCTGACCGGCGGCGGCGACGAGCTCCAAGGCATCAAGCGCGGCGTGCTCGAGATGGCGGACCTCATCGCGATCAACAAGGCCGACGGCGACAATGCCGAGCCGGCGCAGCAGGCCGCGCTGCTTTATCGCCAGACGCTCCAGTTCATGCGCCCGCGCAGCCTGCTGTGGCGCACCCCCGTCGTCACCATCAGCGGCGCCAGTGGCGCCGGCCTGGCCGAGCTCTGGGAGCATGTCGAGGAGCACAATCGCAAGCTGGGCGAGTCGGGCGAGCTGGCCACGCGCCGGCGCCGTCAGGGCGTGCGCTGGATGTGGCAACTGGTCGAGGACCAGCTGCTCGATGCGCTGCACAGCCATCCCGAACTGCGTGAACTGATCCCAACCCTCGAGCGGGAAGTCCGTGCCGGACGCCTCGCCCCGATCGAGGCGGCGCAGCGGATTCTCACGGGCTTCGGGCTCGACGGCCGGGGGGGAGGGGAGCGTCCATGACGGCTGCCGCGCCGCCGGCCCCGATCGAAGCGTTCGAGCCGCCCAACCGGGTCGAGCCGCTGGCCCACCCCTGGCGCGAGCTGCGCTGGTTTGATTCGCTGGAGTCAACCCAGCAGCGCGCGCGGGCCGAGGCCGCCGCCGGCGGCGATATTGCGGGCTGCGTCTTCCGGGCGGGCTGCCAGACGGGGGGCCATGGCCGCGACGGGCGGGGGTGGGACTCCGCGACGGGCGGCATTTACGTGACGGCGGCGTTGCCGGCGGCGGGGGCGATTGCGCCGCGCGAGCTGGGTTGGCTGCCGCTGATGGCGGCGCTCGCCGCGGCCGAGGAGATCGAGCAGCGGTATGGCCTGCGCCCGGCGCTCAAGTGGCCCAATGACCTTCTGCTGGACGGCGGCAAGCTGGCCGGGGTGCTGGGCGATGTCGTTGCCGGCCCAGGCGCGCCGATGCTGCTGGTCGGGATGGGGCTGAATTGGCTCAATCCGCTGCCGGTGGAGACGTCGCTGCCGGCGACCCGGCTTGCGGATGCCGTTGCCGGCCTGACGGCGGAGGCGGCGACCGATTTCCTGCATGGTTGGCTGGATCGGCTCGCCGCGCGCCACCATGCGTTGGCCGCCCATGCATCGGTGGCGACCGAGGCCCTGGCGGCGGCCGCCACTGCCCGCCTCTGGCGGCTGGGCGAGCCGCTTCGGCTCGAGCGCACGGAGATCGGCCCGGTCGAGGGCACGCTGGTCGGGCTGGGGCCGGGCGGATCGGCGCTGATGCGCCTCGGCGAGGGGGCCCCGCTCGCGATCCATTGCGGCCGGCCGGCGTTGGAGCGGCAGCCTTGAGCCACGAGTCATAGAACCACAGCAATCATACTGAAAGGACAGAGAAAGATGTTTCAACAGGTGGATCACATCGGCATCGCCACGCGCAATATCGAGGCTTCGATCGAGGTTTTGCGCAAAATGGGTCCGATTGTGGTGGGCGCGCGCGAGGTGATCGAGCGTTATCAGCTCGAGGCGGTGATGGTCAAGGCGGGGTCGGTGCCGATCGAATTGATCCAGCCGATGACGCCCGAATCGACAATCGCACAATTCATCGAAAAAAAAGGTGAAGGTGTCCATCATATCGCGTATCGTGTGGCCGATGTTTCGGCCGCGTTGGCGCAATGCGAGGCAGAGGGGTTCCGTCTGATCGATGCCGCGCCGCGGGCGGGCTACGGCCACAGCCGGGTCGCGTTCATCCATCCCAAGTCGACGCTGGGGATGCTGACCGAACTGGTGGAGCGCGAGCCCGGGCGCGATGAGGCCCCCTACGAGATGCCGCACTGAGGCCCAATACCGGAGCGCGACCCTGTTGCAAACCACGAAAAGAACCGAGCCATCATGAGTGAGACCTCAGACAAGACAGTGAAGACCGAGAAACCGGCGATGCCGGTGCCGGTCATCATCAGCACCAAGGACAAGATTGCGGAGCTGGAGCGCCGCCGCGAGAAGCTCATCCATCACGCCAAGCCCGAGACAATCGAGAAGCGCCACGCCGCCGGGCGCCAGACCGCCCGCGAGCGGATCGACTTCCTGCTCGACCCGGCCAGCTTCCAGGAAATGTATCAGCACCGCCAGCATCGGGCCGTCGACTTCGGCATGGCCGGCAAGGACCTGCCCTCGGACGGCGTGGTCACCGGCGTGGGGGCGATCGATGGCCGTGTGGTCTACCTGGCCAGCCAGGACTTCACGGTCGCCGGCGGTTCACTGGGCGATGCCCATGGCAGCAAGATCGTCGAGATGATGCGCATGTCGCTCAAGTGCGGGGCGCCCTTCATCATGATCAACGATTCGGGCGGCGCGCGCATCCAGGAGGGAATCGACGCCCTGAATGCCTACGGCAAGATTTTCTACCACAATGTGCTGGCCTCGGGCGTGGTGCCCCAGATCAGCCTGATCTGCGGGCCCTGCGCCGGCGGCGCCAGCTACTCGCCGGCCCTGACCGACTTCATCATCATGGTGCGCGGCCAGCAGATGTTCATCACCGGCCCCGAGGTCATCAAGCAGGTCACCGGCGAGGTGATCTCGGCTGAGGCGCTGGGCGGGGTGGACACGCATGCCACCGTGACCGGCAACATTCACTTCCTGGCCGACAATGACAGCCAGGCGCTCGAGATCGCCCGCAAGCTGCTCTCGTTCCTGCCGAGCAACAACATCGAGGACCCGCCGGGCCAGGACAGCCACAAGCCGATCGACCTGAGCGAGGTCCCGGGGCTGGACGAGGTTATGCCCAATAACCCACGCACCCCCTACGACGTGCGCAACATCATCCGCATGACCGTGGACCGCGGCGATTTCCTCGAGGTGATGGAGCATTACGCGACCAACATGGTCATCGGGCTGGCGCGCATCGACACCTACGTGGTCGGCATCGTCGCCAACCAGCCGCTGGTCAAGGCGGGCGTGATCGACATCGACGCCAGCGACAAGGCGGCGCGCTTCATCCGCTTCTGCAACGCCTTCAACATCCCGCTGGTGACGTTCGTGGACACGCCGGGCTACCTGCCCGGGGTGGAGCAGGAATACCGCGGCATCATCCGCCACGGCGCCAAGATGCTGTTCGCCTACTCGGCGACGACCACGCCCAAGCTGACGGTCATCCTGCGCAAGGCCTATGGCGGGGCCTACCTGGCGATGTCGCCCAAGGCCACCGGCGCGGACCGGATCTGCGCCTGGCCGACCGCCGAGATCGCCGTGATGGGCGCCGAGGGGGCGGTTGAGATCATCTTCCGCCGCGAGATCAAGGAAGCGGAAGACCCCAAGGCCCGGCGCGTGGAGCTGGTCAATGAATACAACTCCAAGTTCAACACGCCGTACCTGGCCGCCCAGCGCGGCATGATCGACGAAGTGATCCGGCCGCGCGAGACGCGGCGCTACCTGGCCCAGGCGCTGCGTTCGCTGCAGAGCAAGCGCGATCTGCGGCCGCCCAAGAAGCATGGACTGATGCCCTTGTGATTGAAGACATACCGGGCCCCCGACCGCAGGGCGGGGGCCATCATTCGGAGGCGACGATGCGCAAACTACTGATTCTGGCCGCACTGATGCTGGCCGTGATGGCTCCGGCGGTCGGCATGGCGGCCGTTCCCGCTCCGCCGCAAGCTCCCACCTCCGGCGAGGTTGCACCCCAGACCAGCACTCTCAGCCCCGAGGCCCAGGAGCGACAGGATCGCTATAACGCCATGCCCTATCCGGAGCGGATGATGCTGGCGCTTCAGCTTTGCATCCTCGGCATGCTGGTCGTGCTGGCCGTGCTGGGGGCGCTGGCGCTGGTGATCGGCTGGCTGAACCTGCGCGACATCCGGCGCAGCCTGGCCGAACCGGCCGAGCTGCCGGCCCTGGCCGCGACGGAGACTCAAAATCCCGCCGCCGGGGCGACTCCCGAGCTGATCGCGGCGATCACCGCGGCGGTCGCAGTCGCCGTCCAGGGACGGCGCATCGCCATCCGCGGGGTGCATGTTGAGAGCGATCCGGCCTGGGGCAAGCTCGGGCGCCACCAGATTCACTCTTCTCACTCGCTTGACCGCAAGCACTGATGAGAATGAGGGTCCATACCGATAGAAATCATGGTTGCTGAAATCCTTGAAAGGGATGTGGTGATGAAACTGAAGGTGACAGTCAACGGTCAGGATTATGAGATTGAAGTTGAGGTTCTGGATGATGTCCGTCAGGCCGCCCAGCCCGGCGCGGCCATGACGCCGATGGCGCCCCAGATGCCTCCCCCGCCGGCTCCGGCCGGTCCGGGCGCCAAGGTGCTCAGCAGCCCGATTCCGGGCACGGTCGTCGAGGTCCAGGTCAAGGTCGGCCAGCAGGTCAAGCGAAACGACCCGATCATGATCATCGACGCGATGAAGATGAACACCCAGATCAGTGCCGTGGCCGATGGCGTCGTCAAGGAGTTGCTGGCCAAGTCCGGCGACGCCGTCAAGATGGGACAGACGCTGGTGACGTTCGAGTAATCAACATTTGAGAGGGGCGCCGCCGGTTGGCCGCGTGGCCCCCGTCCCTCTCCCCCTGGAACTGTTCAAGGCTGTCCAAGATGGAATTTTTATTAGAGTTCGTTGAAAACACCGGGTTTTACTCACTGTTTGCCCCCGGCTGGATCATGGCCGGGCGTCAGACGCTGATGATCATCATCGGGTTCATCCTGATCGCGCTGGCCATCAAGAAGGGCTTTGAGCCGCTGCTGCTGGTGCCGATCGGCTTCGGCATCGTGGTGACCAACATGCCGATGCCCACGGGCGAGCACCTGGGCGTTTATGACTATGGCACCACCTTTTATTGGCTCTATTGGCCGGTGCAAAATGAGATCCTGCCTCCGCTGATCTTCCTGGGGGTGGGGGCGCTGACCGACTTCAGCGCGTTGATCTCCAATCCGCGGCTGGTACTGCTGGGCGCGGCGGCGCAGGCCGGGGTGTTCGTCACGATGCTGGGCGCGGTGGCGCTGGCCTCGGTCACGCCGGACTGGCTGGACTTCAACAATATCGAGGCGGCGGCGATCGGCATCATCGGCGGCGCGGATGGTCCCACCGCCATCTACATCGCTGCCAAGCGGGCGCCCGACTTGATTGGTGTCATCGCCATCTCGGCCTACAGCTATATGTCGCTGGTGCCGGTGATCCAGCCGCCGATCATGCGGCTGCTGACCACCAAGGCCGAGCGTCAGATCCGCATGGCTCCCCCGCGCCAGGTCTCCAAGCGCCTGCTGATCCTGTTCCCGATCGTTGGCTTTGTCATCTGCACGCTGATGATTCCCTCGGCGATGACGCTTTTGGGGATGCTCTTTTTGGGCAACCTGCTGCGGGTCAGCGGCGTGACTGACCGGCTGGCGCGCACCGTCGGCGGGCCGTTCATCGACTCCATCACCATCATTCTGGGCTTCAGCGTCGGCCTGGCCACCACGCATGGCAAATTTCTGGAGCCGCGCACGCTGGTGGTGTTTGTGCTGGGCGCCTTTGCCTTTGCGGTGGCCACCGCAACCGGCGTTCTCTTCGCAAAGCTGATGAACCTTTTCTCAACCGAAAAGATCAATCCGCTGGTGGGCAGCGCGGGGGTTTCGGCGGTGCCGATGGCCGCGCGCGTCAGCCAGCAGGTCGCCTTTGAGGATGATCCGCATAATTACCTGTTGTTCCATGCGATGGCGCCCAACGTGGCCGGTGTGATCGGCACGGCCGTCGCCGCCGGCGTCTTTATCGCCATGCTGCGCTGATCCGCTCCCTGCGCCGGCGGGCGCCGCTTTTCGTGCGACGCCCGCCGGCACCTTTCCCCTTCCTCGATCAAATAAGCATCCCCCGAAAAATGTGCGAAGCAAAAATCGGGCTAAGTCTTTTGGCATGAATCATGTATGGCGATCATGGTCGCCGTGCTTGCATTTGGGAACGTTTTTTGTATAATTGAAATTGCACGATTTATGGTGTTTCGGCGGGGCTGGGGTGGCCCGGTCCGGGATGCAGGATTTAAATTTCTTGCCTCTTGCGAATTGCCGCCACACACGATAAGTTGAATGCAAATGTCCGCCATGCCCACCCCGTCCGGCCCTTCTGAGAGCCGACGCGCGAGGGGAGCAAGCGGGCGAATTTGGGCCGGCAAAGGTTAGGCCTGACGGTGCCTCTGAACCTCCAACAGCTCCAAAAGCAGACCCAGCGGCTGATCATGACGCCGCAGATGCAGCAGTCCATCCAGTTGCTGCAGATGAACTCCATTGAGCTGGAGCAGCTGACGCAGCAGGAGCTGCTGGAAAATCCCTTTCTGGCGGTCGAGGAGGAGGCGCCCGCGGAGACCGCCCACGGCGCCGACCCGGCCGAGCCTACCGCCGACAATGACTGGAGCGAACCGCAGGCCAAGGACAACGGCGCCGAGCCGGCCGATCATGATGCCGACACGGGGCTTTCATCGCTGGGCGGGGAGCCGCTGGTCGAGGCGGCCCCGATCGACGATCAGCCCGAGCGCTTCGACGAGGTCGACCTGAACTGGGATGATTATTACTCGGATGCCGAGAATTCGACCTACACCGGCGGCACCCAGGAGGAGAGCGAGGCGCGGGATTTCACCGAATACACGGCCGCGCGCACTTCGCTTTACGACCACCTGAACTGGCAGCTGCGCTGCAGCGTGCTGGACGGGCTCGACGCCGAGATCGGCGAGTGGCTGCTGGGCAGCCTCAACGACGATGGCTACCTGCCGCCCGAGGCGGTCGGGGAGGCGGCGGCGCATTTTTCGGTCGAGCCCGAGCGGGTCGAGCGCGTGCTGTCGGTCGTCCAGGAACTGGACCCCCCCGGCATCGCCGCGCGCACGCTGGCCGAGTGCCTGCTCAGCCAGATGCGCCAGTTGGGCTCCTACAGCGAGCTGGCGCGCACGGTGCTCGAGCAGCACATGGAGGATTTCCAGAAGAAGCGCTTCCGCGAGCTGGCGCGCACGCTGGGGGTCGAGGAGGAACAGGTGAGCGAGCTGTTCCGCAAGGTTTGCCGGCTCGAGCCCCACCCGGGGCGCTCGCTGACGCGCGAGGCCGTCCAATACATTCAGCCCGACGTCTACGTCAAGCTGATCGACGGCGAGATGATGATCTACCTGAATGAGGGCCTGACGCGGCGGCTCTCGGTGGACCGTTACTACCGGCGCCTGTTGCGCCAACACGCGCGGGCGATGAGCAGCCAGGAGCGCGAGTATGCGATGGAGAAATATCGGGCCGCGCTGACGCTGATCAAGAACATCGAGAAGCGCAAGTCGACGATCCTGCGCGTGACCGAGGCGATCATGGAGGTCCAGCGCCGGTTCCTCGAGCGCGGGGTGGAGGCGCTGCGCCCGTTGACGCTGCGCGAGATCGCCGAGGTGGTGGGGATGCACGAGTCGACGGTGGCGCGCGTGACCAGCCGCAAATATGTCGAGACGCCGCAGGGGACCTTCCCGCTGAAGTATTTCTTCTCCAGCTCGATCGAGTCGGAGGGCCACGACGCGGTCAGCTCGCGGGTGATCAAGGACAAGCTCCAGTCGATCATCGGCGCCGAAGACCCGCGCAAGCCGCTCTCGGACCAGAAGATCGTGGAGATGCTCAACAAGGAAGGCTTTGACATCGCCCGCCGCACCGTCGCCAAGTATCGTGAACAGCTGAGGATCCTGCCGGCCAAGTATCGCCGCCAGAGTTGAGTATGCGTTTGGTCGGCCCCCGGCGGGTGCGCCGTCCCCAAGGCCGGATCGGTCGCCCGTTCGGGGCTCGGATGAATTTGGCGTTGACCGGGGGCTCGCCAAGGCTCGCCCCCGGCTACTCGCGGTCGCCCGTTCGGGGCTTTCATTTTTTGCCTTTGCCATGCCTGACTTGTTAAAATCGGCGCATATCCAGATAGGGGAGATCCGCCGATGGCATCCTGCAATGTGTTGATCCCGTTTTACTCGCGCAATGGTTCGGTCGAGGCGCTGGCCAATGAGATCGCGGCGGCGGCGCGGGAGGAGGGGGCCGAGGTGCGGCTGCGGCGCTGCCGCGAGTTGGTTTCTCGTGAAATCATGGAGCGGGCCAAGGGTTGGGTCGAGAACGCCGAGCGCATGAACAGCAAGTATGAGGCGCCAACCATCGAGGATGCCGAATGGGCCGATGCGATCATTTTCGGCTCGCCAACGCGCTTCGGTGCTGTCGCGGCCGAGCTGAAGGCCTACCTTGATTCGATGGGCGGGTTATGGGTCAAGGGCAAGCTGGTGGACAAGGTCGGCAGCGCCTTCACCTCGACCTCGACCACTCATGGCGGCAATGAATCGACGATCATTTCAGTTTATAACCCGATGGCGCACCTGGGGCTGATCATCGTGCCGCTCGGCTATGGGGACCCGGTGATGTTCAGGGCGGGCACGCCCTACGGCGCATCCAATGTCTCCGGCCCCGACAGCGATAAACCGCCAACCGAGGATGACTTGGCGGTGGCGCGCTACCAAGGCCGGCGCGTCGTCCGGATCGCCCGCGCGCTCAAGGCGGCGGGAGCCTAGAGCGTCGAGGGGTATTCTCACATATATTGAATCATATCAGTGATCAGGCATGGCGAATGGGTTGGCAGGCCTATTGAATCCGGCTGCCAACCGGTCGATCTTGCTTGAAAATTGTTTCCAGAAATCCGATAAATAAAGCGACGGTAGGGAAGATGACGCCTGGTGGGCCTTGGTCCGACGGTTGGGCGTGTAACTTCCCAAGGGAACAAAAACTCTTTTTCCGGCTCCTCTTGCAGAAGAAGGAACACCTCCCATGGCTCTGGCCGACGTTCCCGTCCAACTCATCACCGCCTGCCAGCACAAAGACCGGCAGTCGATCGAACGCCTGTTGCGGCTGATCAGCCCCGATATCTATCGGATCGTCTACTCGCAGTTGCGTGACCATGACGACACCGATGAGGTCGTCCAGGAGACGCTGATCCGGATCTTCCGCTACATTCATGCCCTCAAGGAACCGGAGCGATTCTCGTCGTGGACGATGCGGATCGCGGTCAACCAGGTGCAGACCTGGCGGATGAAGAAGGGCCGCCGGCGCCACTTCGAGGTCAGCGACTCGGTCGAGCTTGAGGACGGCGTGGTCGACCTTGGGTTCCCGGCGGGGCCGACCCCACGCGATGAGGCGATCCGCTCCGAGATGCGCGACGAGATCGAGCAGGCGGTGGCCACCCTGCCCGACCGCCAGCGGATGGCGGTCTCGCTGTTCGAACTGGAGGGGCTTTCAATCCGGCAGGTCGCCGACGCGATGCGTTGCAGCGAGGGCGCCGTCAAGTTCAACATTCATGAGGCCCGCAAGAAGCTCCAGCAGCGCCTGGGCCACCTGGTGCGCGGCATCATGCCGCGGCAGGCCGAGCCGGTCGCCAGCAAGGAACAGGGGCGGTAGTTTTTTCGGGGTGACCAAACCCGGCCCAACCGCGGCGGGTCTGGTCATTGCGGGGGTCAGCCGGCCCCGCCGGTCGCCTCTGGCACCGAGCAGCGGTCAAACCAGGATTTCCACACATGCGTTGCGAACGCGCCCACAAGCTCTATAGCGATTACAGTGCGCACAGCCTGGGCGTGGCGACGATGTCGCTGGTCGACGAGCATCTGGCCTCCTGCCCGAATTGCCGTGAATATTATGAAATCCAGGATCAGTTGGCGGCGCTGCTGCGCGCGCATGGCGGCACCCCCCACCCCGGCCCGGCCTATTTTGAGTCGCTCAGCGAACGGGTGCTGGGCGAGCTGGAGCGCCGGCCCACCCCAGGACGGGTGGTTTGGGCCCGCGCCCTGCGCCAGCCGCTCTGGTGGTCGGGTATGGCGGCCGCGGCGGCGCTGGTGGCGGTCGGGCTGGCCCCGCTGACGCAGTTGCCCGGCGGCGCGGCCGGCGCGAGGATGCCCCAAGCGCGCATCGCGATGCTGCGCGAGACCCCGCCCAACCTGACCCCGCCTGCGGCAGCGCGGCCGACGGCGCCTCCGGCCGTGCCGCTTGTGACGACCGGCGAGGGTGGCGCCACCGGCAAGGTGCTGGCCAAGGGCGTTAATGCTCCGGAGGGCAACCTGCGCGGGGAACGCCTGGCGCCCGAGCTGGCGGCGGGTCATTCGCGGACGCCTTCGGAGCTTCAGGCCGCGCGTGAGGCCGAGACGCAACTGGCCTCGCTGCGGCGCCAAGCCACGCGGCCCAATGTTTCTCACGACCGGCTGCTTGAGCAGATCCAGCTGATCAAGACCCAGCTGATCTTCGGCAGCAACCAGGAACTGCGCGCCCACCTGCAGGAACTGGAGGCCACCGTCCGCGGGCAGGTCAACCCGGAGGCGGCCGCCGAGATGCCGATGGTGCGCCAGGCCAACCTTTACCTCAAGGGCGAGGACGAGCTGGCCGCCGGCCGCACCGACGAGGCGCTGGCCAGCTTCCAGCGCGTGCTGCTGGTGGATGAGACGACACTCCTGGCCACGCGGGCCAACCTGCAGATGGGGGACCTGCTTTACAGCGAGCAGGCGAACTTCAAGCAGGCGCTCGAGCATTACAAGCGCTGCACGGGCAAGCCGGCCGGCCGGGCGCTCAACAGCGCCGAACGCCAGCGCGTCGAGCGGATGGTGGAAGTGCTGGAACGCTACTCCGAAGATTGCTTCCGGCCGCTGGCGCGCGCCCACAGCGTGCGGCGCCAGCCTTGGCCCGAGGCTCTGGCGGCGCTGCGCGAGCTGGTGGCGATCCCCGACGCCGAGCCGCTGCTGCCCGAGGTCGCGCGCGCGCTGGTGGACCGACTGGCGGCGGGAGACCGGCCCGCGCCCGAGACGCTGCTGGCCATCTATCGGCTGCTGGCCGACAAGACCGCCGCCGAGCAGGGCGACATGCGATCCTACCTTGAGCTTTACCTTGGCGACATGGCCGTCCAGCTCGCGCAGCCCGAGCAGGCGATCGCTCACTTCCTGGCCTCCACCGGCGCAGCCGAGGGCTCGCTGGCGGCGCGCATGGCCAGGGCTCGCCTGAACGAATTGGAAGAACAATCCCTGCAGAATCTGGCCCGCAATCGGAACTGAGCCTTTGGCTGTTCACCACCGCCGTCCGAAGCCACCCAACGCCCTGAGCATCGCGTTATCCCTTTGGCTTGTGCTGGCATCGTGGCCGGCGGCGGCGGCGATTTTCGGCGGGATGGCGGGAGAGGCGCGCACCGTTGACGGAGAAACCATCCCGCTGGAGCGGATCCGGCTGCGCGCCGGCAACGGCCGCGCCGAGCTGAGCTTCAGTGCCCGGCCTTTCCCGCCCCCGTTCCAGGCAATTCAGGATCTGTCGTTCGAGCCGCTGGACGAGGAATTGATCGGCAGCCGCCCCGAGGCGATGGAGGTTTTCAACCTCGGCAGCCAACGGATGGCCGTGCCGCCCCCGCCCGACTGGCGACGAAGTTTCGGCACCCCATCCTGGGCTCGCGCCCACGCCACGGCCCAAGTCGATCACCTTCCCTTTGTCAATGGCGCGGTCTTTTGCTGGGCCGCGCCGGAATCGGAATCCTCGGGCTCGGCCCAGGTTTATCTGCTGCGCCAGCAGTTCAACGTCCGCGACGTCGAGCGCGTGGCGCGCGCCACGCTGCGGCTGGCGGGCAATGGCGAGCTGCTCGAGGCGGCGATCAACGACCAACCGATCCATCTGGCCGGTCAGAGTCGCATCGAGTTGGCCGAGTATGAAATCGGGCCACTGCTGCGGCCGGGGGAGAACCTGATCGCCCTGCGCCTCAGCGAGCGGCCCAACGACATCCAGCGCCATTATGGAGTGGCCTTCCACATCGAGCTGGTGCGTCGGTTGGCAGACAACGATCCGCCGCCGCCGGGTCCGGTGGACGCGCTGTTGATCTCTCGCGGCGGCGACCGTTTGTGGGGATCCGTGGCGGGCTTGGACCCCTCGGGGATCGTGCTGGACACGCTGTGGGGCCGCTGGCGGCTTGCCTGGGAGGAAGTTGCGGGGGTGCTGCTGCCGGGGGGCTGGCGGCCGGCCCCGCCGCCGTCGCCACTGGTCGGCCGCCTGCTGGGGCGCAGCGAGCCGCCGCCGTCGCTGGAGGGTCATGCCTTGCCCGTCTGGATGAACCCGACAGCGCTGCACGGGAGCGTGCTGCTGACCGAGGGACGGCGCGCCAACGCGCGGCCGGTGGCGCTCGATGGCAGTCAGATTTTTTTCGAAGGGCAGGATGGCCAGGCTTGGTCGGTGCCGATGGCGGAGGTGCTGGCGATCTATCCGCCGCGGCCCGAGGCTGTGGGCCATCGCCGCCCGCTGGCCGAGGTGGCCGATATCTATGTTCAGTTACGCACCACGCGCGGCGAGCGCGCCAGCGGGTTGCTCGTCCGGCTCGATGGTGGCGGCGCGACCCTCGAGACCGACAGCGGTGCCACCCTTCATTTTCATCCGGGCCGCATTGCCGCCATCCATTTTCCCTATCACGGCATGACCGCCACCCATGCGGCGGCTGCGATCGCGCTCCTGCCGCAGGCGGGCGGCATCGAGGGCCACCGAACGACCTACGAGAATGACATTGCGCGCGTGCAGTCGGCGGCCTTCGCGTTGGGCATTGAGACCACCAACCTGGAGCTGGAGCAACTGGCTGATGCCGGCCGGCTGACGCCCGAGCGCTATCCGGTATTGGTCGGGGTCGATCCACTGGGAGAGTATCTGCACACGCTGCGCACGCCGGGCGATGCCCAGGAGGCGCTGGTGCGTTATCTCGAGGCGGGCGGGAATCTGGTGGTGCTGGCGCGCGGTGGGGTCTTCCGCACGGCGCTGCGGGTCGAGGGCGGCCAGATCCGCCGGGGACCGGCTGAGTTGACCCCACCCAGCCTGGCCGAGGCGCTGGGTCTGCGCCGCCTCCAGCCGGGCGAGAATCGATTGGGCGTCGGTGCGGAGGCCTTCCACCGCCCGCCCAACCACGGGCATCAGTTCTTTTTTGAACGTGCCCAGCAGGTGCCGGTGGGCTTATTTGGGCTGCCGGGCCGGGTGCGGCTGGCCTCGCTCGCTCAAGCACCGTATTATCCGATGGTGACCGACGCCGGCATGGCCCATGTCCTCTATGATCTGCGGGACGAGTCGGGGCGGGTGTATGGGCCGGCCCTGCAGGTCATCACGCACGGGCGAGGACGGGTGGTCCTGATCAATCACCTGCTGTGGGAGAGCGAGCTGGACGGGGTGCCATTCCATGAGCACGCGCTGCCCAAGTTGCTGGGCTGGGCCCTGATGTGAGCCCATCGGCTGCTGGTGAAGCGACCAATGCTGGGTTATGATATTTGGATGGAACGCCTATATTCCTGGCGGAGAAGCCGATGTCCCGAGCCATTCTTTACAAGGTCCACCCCGAGCATCCCGAGCGACACAAGCTGGCCAAGATCGCCGGGGCATTGGCGGATGGAGCGCTGATGCTGTTCCCGACGGATTCTGTTTATGCCGTTGGTTGCGATCCTCGCCACCACACGGCCCTGGAACGATTGCGGGCGCTGCATCCCGAGGCGCGCAAGTTATTCACCCTTATCTGCCCCGACCTCGCCAGCGTCTCGCAATACGCGCATGTGGATAACCACGGCTACAAGATGATGCGGGCGCTGACGCCGGGGCCGTTCACCTTCCTGCTCAAGGCGACCAAGGAGGTGCCGCGGCTGGTGCTCGACAAGAAACGCAAGACGGCCGGCGTGCGCATCCCCGAGCACACCTTTTGCCAGGCGCTGCAGGAACAACTCGATGGGGTGATCGTCTCCAGTTCGGCGCGGCTGCCGGGGGCAGGGGAGCCCGACTCCAAGGCGGAGCTGTTTGCAGCGCTGGAGCCGCTGGTGGATGTGATCGTCGATGATGACGGCTGGCGGCGCGGGGTGACCACGGTGATCGACATGACCAGCGGCGAATTCGCGATCGAACGCGAGGGGCTGGGCATGGAGCGACTGGGGCCGTTTGTCGGGTAGATCAACGAGCCGGTAAAGAAGGGGCGCCGGGTGAGGTTCCCCCCCCCCGGCGCCTGATTCGTCCTGATTACAATTCGCAGGATCAGTCGAAGATTCCCGCGTCGCTCTCCAGCGGCAGAGAGACGGGCTTCTTGGTTTTGGC
>JAWLCE010000053.1:0-21159 GCA_041687335.1 Sumerlaeia bacterium
AACCAAAAAATGCAGCCACGAATGGACACCAATTTGCACGAATGATTTGAACGCCAAGACGCCAAGATGGCCAAGGGGCGCATCCGCTCAAATTGAACCGCAAAGGCCCGGAGGACGCCGAGAAAGCGCAAAGTGAACAAGCCTGACCTGGATCGGAGGTTGGATTGACAGGCCGTGGGTTGAATCCTTGCCCATTCCGTCAAAAACCCAGCCCCGCAGGGGCGATCGCAGGTAGCCGGGGGTGACCGCAGGGAACCCCCGGTCAAGGTGCCCGAGCCCTGAAGGGGCGGCCGAATCTTCGCAGGTTAACAAGAAAACGAAAGTAGTACGAAAAAGAACACGAAAAAGAACCCAGCTCCCGGCATATTGGGTGACAATCTTGCCGAGTCGAGTTTCATGCCCCACACCAGCTTGCCGTTACATTTTCGTGTCGTTTCGTGCTCTTCATTTCGTGTGTTTCGTGAACGCACAAATTTTTGAAAGGATCGGGGGCCCGCCTCAGACCTGCAGACCTGCAACAAATTACTTGACGCCGCAAAGTAGTTTGGGAGATGGTGAAGCTGTCGATCTGTCATCCTCGCCGTGTGGGGGCGTCTGCAATGGAAATCAACAAAGCCCTGGACCAGATCGAGCAGATCCACCAGCACCTGGCGCGCAGCGAGGTCTGCCGCGACTGGCGCTCGGGTCCGGTGGCGACCGGCGGCGCGCTGGCGCTGGTGGCCGCCGCGCTGCAGGGGCTCCTGCTCGGCCCCCTGCCCGGCTCCCGGCTCTTTATCTTGTATTGGCTGGCGGTGGCGGCCCTCGCGATGCTGGTGGGCGGGTTCGGCCTTGCCCAAAGCTGGCGGGCCGGCGGCGATTCCTTCACCCGCCGCCGCACGTTGACATTGGTCGGCCAGTTCTTCCCCTCCCTGGCAGCGGGGGCGCTGGTCACGGCGGCGCTGGCCGGGCGGGGGCCGGGGGTGGTGGCGCTGCTGCCGGGGCTGTGGGCGATCCTTTTTGGCTTGGGCAATTTTGCCGCCCGGCCCTACCTGCCGCGCCACGTCGGCTGGGTGGGTCTGTATTATCTGGTGGCGGGGGCGGTGCTGCTGGCTATGGCCGGTGGCGGCGGGCAGCCGAGCCCCTGGTGGATGGGCCTCAGCTTCGGGCCGGGCCAGCTGCTCGGCGGGCTGGTGCTTTACTGGAACTTGGAACGCAAGGGAGGGGTGCGATGAGCGAGGCGAGCGGCCGGTTCGCCTATGAGGGGCTGGACCGGATCATGCACGAGAAGGCGCGGCTGGGCATCCTGACTTCGCTGGCGGCGCGTCCCGAGGGGCTGCGCTTTGGCGAGCTCAAGGAGCTGTGCGCGCTGACCGACGGCAACCTTTCGCGCCACCTGCAGACGCTCGAGGAGGCGGGCCTGATCGAGATCTGGAAGGGCTGGCAGAAGCGGCGCCCGCAGACCCTCGTGCGCCTGTCGGCACAAGGTCGCCAGCGCTTCATGGACTATCTGGCCGAGCTGGAGCGGGTGATTCGCGATGCCGAGGCGCTCAAGAAGGAAGCCGAGGCCGCCACCAGCGAGTCCGACCTGCGCCGCGAGGGCTGGGCCCCGGCCTGAAATTTTTTTGCGGCCAAGCTTTGCGACATAAAGCGACAAAGGAGTCATTTTGCCATGGATCCCATTGCCCCCTCGCCCCAAGGACAGGAACTGGAGGCACCGCTCGCTCCGCCCGCCATCGAGGCGCCCGCGCAGGGAGCTGTCCGGCAAGCGGGGCTGACCCTGACTGGCGCGCTCGCGCTGGGACTGGCCGCCGATTACCTCTTCCACGGCAAGCCCTTTGGCATATCGGTGCCGTTGTTCTTGGCGCTCTGGTGGGCGATTCTGGCGGGGGTGGTGTTGCGCCGGCGGCCCGAGCTGACTTTCAGCTGGCTGCTGGCGCTGCCGGCGGCGCTGCTGGCGCTGGCATTCGCACTGTGCGACAACCCGGTGCTGATGGCGATCAACGTCCTGCTGCTGCCATTGCTTTTGGGGCTTCAGGCGCTGCTGCTGGCTGGGCTGGCACGCCACCGCTGGGACGACCCGCGCATCGCGGGCGACCTAGGGCTGCTGGCAGGGGCGGCGCTGAAGAACATGCCTCAGCCGGTGCGGCAGGCTGCGGCGGGGCGGGGGCTTTCGGCGGAACGGCGCGAACTGGCACGCAAGCTCCTGCTCGGTGCGGCGCTGACGCTGCCGCTGCTGGCCTTCGTCGTGGTGCTGCTCGGCTCGGCCGATCAGATCTTCTCGGGTTGGACCAGCCGGATCATGGATACCATCGGATCGCTCGAGCCGTGGTGGCTGATCCGCCATGGCCTTAATATCGCCATCGTAGCGGCACTGGCGGCCGGGCTATTGTGGGTGCTGCGCGTGCCGGCGCACGAGGCCGGCGAGGAAGCCCCGGCCGAGCCGCGGCCCTTCCTTGACCCGCTCATCCTGCTCGTCCCGCTCGTCACACTTAACCTGGTCTATGCCGCCTTCAACCTGATCCAGCTGCGTTACCTGTTCGGCCCTGGCGAGGCAACGCTGCCCGAAGGTTTCACCTACGCCGCCTATGCGCGGCGGGGCTTTTTCGAGCTTTGCGTCGTGACCGTGCTCAACATAACGATCGTGCTGGCGGGAATGTTTCTTGTGCGGCGCGCGCGGCCGGCGCTGGTGCTGGCGCTGCGGGTGCTGCTGACGCTGATGATGGCGCAGGCGGCCATGATTCTGGCCTCGGCCTTCCTGCGGCTGTCGCTCTATGAAGAAGCCTACGGCTATACCCAGCTGCGGTTGTTCGCGCGCGTCATGATCCTGTGGATGGCGGTGACGCTGGCGCTGCTGGCCGCGCGCGCCTGGCTCGAGCGCTTCCCGTTTGCGCGCGGATTCCTGCTGAGTGCGCTGGCGCTCTACATCGGGCTCAACTACTTCGGGCCGGACCGGTTCATCGCGGCGCGCAACATCGATCGCCACCTGGCCGGGGCGCCGCTTGATGTTCATTACCTGGGCCGGCTTTCGGCAGGCGCCGTGCCGGAGCTGACGCGCCTGCTGGCAAGCCCCGACCCGCAGGTGGCCGGCGAGGCGACGGGGCTGCTGACGCGCTGGCGCGAGCGGCTGGACCAGCCGCGACCGTGGGTGGCTTGGAACCTCGCACACCAGCGCGCCCGGCGGGCGCTGGGCACAGCCTTGCCGGCGGAAGCAGGGCCGTAGGGAATAAGAAGCGCTTCGGAGCTCGCCGCTGCAGAATTCACCGCGCGATATAGCTTTTCATTGTAGAGATTTGGCAAGAGAAACCATGATCAGCATTACAACCGGACCGGCTGCACCCACCGACTGCCCACGGCCGTATCTGCGCCTGGCGGCGTGCCTGCTGCTGGGTGGGGTGGGGATGCTGCTGTTGCGCGAGCCTTTCATGAATATCGGCATCGAGTGGTTCGATGGGCTGCGCCGGTGGAAGCTGCTGTTGTGGCTGGGGTTGGCGCTGGCGGCGGTCGCGGCGCTGCAGCGGGCCGAGCGCGTGCGCGCGGGTCGGCAGGCGAATCTTCTGCTGGCGCTGGCCTGGCTGATGGGCTGGCTCTTTCCGGGCGGCATCGACTTCAGCTTGGATGGCTGGCATCTGCTGGCTTTCGGCGGCTGGTTCCTGGGCGTCTTTTCTTTGCTCACGCTGGCCGGGGCGAGTCTGACGGGGCCGTTGCCGCGGCTCGCGGATGGACGAGCGTGGTGGGGGCTGCCGTGGCGGGGGCTGGCGATTGTGCTGGCGGGGCCGCTCTTGCTTTATGCGGCGCGGCCGATGGGACGGCAGCAGGGCTGGCAGCGCATCCCACAGGCAATCATGGCGGCCTGGCCCCATTTGCTCATGGCCGGCATCGCGATCAGCATGCTCGGCTTTCCGCTGATCAACCGCCACCGCTTCCTGAGCGGGCCCTTGGACGGGCTGCTCGCCTTCGAGATGATGGCCTGGGTCGGCTGCGGTTTGCTCTATCTGCTCCAGCCATGGTCGAAGCATGCATTCATCGAACGGCTGCGCCGGCCGATCCTCAAGCCTCCCATGTTCGACCGCTTCCTCGTTGGCATGTATTTCGTGCCTCTGGGGCTGGTGCTGCTGGCGCTGGTCGAGCGGCAGACGTTCCTGAGGGTCCTCGCGATCAGCATGTTGTTCTTCTGGTTCTGGCCTGCGGCCGGGCTGGTGATGCTGTTGACCCCGTGGCCCGAGCGGGTGCGACTGCCGCATCTGCGCGCGCTGCCGCCCCTTCGCCGGGCCGGATCGCTGGCGACGGCGCTGTTCATGCTGCTTGCGCTGGCGCCGCTGGCGGGTTGGGCATGGGAGTCGGTGTGGGAAATCCTCAACGGCGATCTCTTCCGCCGCAGCTTCAGCGGCGCGGTCGGCTTCGTCATGGATCAGGCCAGCCAGGGCAGGCATTTTTTTTGGGCGGCCTGGCTGGCGGCGATTTCCCTGGCCCATATTTCAATCGGGCGCTGGCTGGGCGACCGGCGCCGCTGGGCGGGTTACTTGGCCTTCGCCATCCCAACCGCGCTGCTGGCCGTTTGCCTGGTCGGCTTCTTCACCACCGTCTACATCGACCTGATCAAATATGTGCTTCAAATGGGCCTGACGCGCGAGCGCGCGCTGGGGCTGGTCTGCGGCTGCTGCGGCTATTTTTGGCGCTGGCGGGATTCTTCATCTGGGCGCTTGCGCCGCCGGCGGTCTTGCGCGCTCGGGGCCGCCGCCGCCGGTCCGCTGCCGGAGCGATTCAAAATTTATCTCTGATCCGGCCGTGATTGGTTGGGGATTGAGTATTTTTGGCTGTTGGAAATTCGAGAGGAGTATATCCATGCAAATCATCCGAGCCCATTCCCTTGGCATGTGCTTTGGCGTGCGAGATGCGATCGCGGCCGCGCAGGCCATTGATGATCCCTCATCGGTCGCCATCCATGGCGAATTGGTGCACAACGAGAGGGTGCTCGGCGAGCTGGTCTCACGCGGCTTCATGATTCAGAGCGAAAGCGAACGCGCCGGCGTCCTGCCCGACCGGCCGCGCGTCATGATCACCGCCCACGGCGTGAGCGACCGCGAGCGCGCGCGGCTGCTCGCCGCCGACAGGGAGCTGATCGACACGACCTGTCCTCTGGTGCGGCGGGCCCACGAGGCCGCGCTGGCCTTGGCCGCCGAGGGCTGCTTCGTTATCGTCATCGGCCGGCGCGGCCATGTCGAGGTCGAGGGCCTCATCGGCGATCTGGAACGTGTCGAAGTGATCGAGTCGCCCGCCGAGGCGCGCCGCTATGGCGAGCCGCGGCTGGGTGTGCTCTGCCAGACGACCACCCCTCCGGCGCTGGCGCGCGAGGTGCTCGAACATATCCAGGCGCTCAACCCGGCGGCCGAGATCCTCGCCGCCGCCACCATCTGCCGCCCGACACTCGACCGCCAGGCGGCGGTGCGCTCGCTGCTCGGGCGTGTGGATGCGCTGGTGGTGGTCGGCGGCCGCCATTCCAACAACACCCGTCAACTGGCCGAGCTGGCCCGCGCCGCCGCCTGTCCCTGCCTGCATATCGAGGGGCCCGAGGAGCTGGATATCTGTTGGCTGGCACCCCATGAGACCATCGGCTTGACCGCCGGCACCTCGACGCCCGACGAGTTGATCAACGCCGTTCATGCCCGGCTGCTGGAGCTCGCCGGCCGGCTCAGCAATCAGGACCCACCACGCGCCAGGCAAGTTGGATAAAAGTGGGGATGCAATGAGTCCTCGCTGGGGCTGCATGGAAAAATTAATGTTCCTTCCTCTGCGTCCTTGATCCAGACTTGGCCTCTTTGCGACAAAAAACGCCCGTGCTCACATCAGCCAGCTTCATGAGGACCGAGGGGCTGCGACAAATTTCCATTATCTGCTTGCCGCCGTCGCTTCAGCCGCCTAAAGTCTCAATCCCATGAGCCTGGAGTGCCTGTCAGCTCATCCCGAGGGAATCGTGCTCGGCTTGCGGGTCATCCCCAATGCGCCGCGCACGGGGGCCGAGGGATTGCGCGCGGGTCGTCTGTTATTGCGTTTACAGGCCCCTCCGCGCGACAATCGCGCCAATCGCGCCGCGGCCGAATGGGTGGCCGGGGCGTTGGGCGCGCGCGAATCGGCCGTCAGCATTCTGCGCGGCGAACACAGCCGCGACAAGGACCTGCTGGTGGCGGGAGTCAATCTCGAAGCGGCCGAGGCGGCGCTGAGGGGCTGGCTGCAGGGATAAGGGAGATTGATTCAAGTTTCGAGTTTCGAGTTTCGAGTTTCTAGTGATTTGGAAAGGATGCGTCATGGTCGAGATTCAGCGTTACATCCAGCAGATCGAGGAGGCGGCGGCGACGGTTCTGGCCGCGCGCGCCCATGCCCCGCGTGTGGGCATCATCTGCGGCACCGGCATGGGCGGGCTGGCCGAAAAGGTCCAGGATGCCCACGTCATCCCCTATGACGCCATTCCGCACTTCCCGGTCTCCACGGTGGAGTCGCACCACGGCAACCTTGTGCTGGGGACGCTGGGCGGCCAGCCGGTGGTCGTCATGCAGGGGCGCTTTCATTTTTATGAAGGCTACACGATGAAGCAGGTCACCTTCCCGGTGCGCGTGATGAAGGCGCTGGGGGTGCGCGAGCTGATCGTGATGAATGCCACCGGTTCGGTCAATCCGCTGATCCCGCGCGAGTCGCTGGTGCTGGTGGACGACCACGTCAACCTGCTGGGCGACAATCCGCTGCTGGGCCCCAACGACGAGCGGCTGGGGCCGCGCTTCCCCGATATGTCATGCCCCTACGACAAGGGGCTGCGCGAGCTGGCGCGGGCGGCGGCGCGAGCGGCCGGCATCGTCCTGCACGAGGGCGTGATGGTCGCCGTGCCGGGCCCGAACCTCGAAACCCGCGCCGAGTATCGCATGTTTCAGCGCCTGGGGATCGATATTGTGACGATGTCGACGATCCCCGAGATCCTGGTGGCGGTCCATGCCGGCATCCGCGCGATGGCGATCTCGACGGTGACTGATGAGTGCCTGCCCGACCGGCTCGAGCCGGCCGACATTCGCGAAATCATCGCCGTGGCCCGGGCGGCCGAGCCCAAGCTGGAGAAGCTGATCCTGGGCGTGCTGGAGCGGCTGGAGCCGGTGGCGGCGCCGGCGCGGGTCTGAAGAAGGGGGGCTCCGGCCGCCCCAGTCTCGAAACTCGATTGAAATAAGTTCTGTCTGAGCACCTTTTAGTGCTAATTTATTCTACTTAAGCGCCCCGAGGAGACGGTCACGGACCGATAGCATCGATGTCAAAACAGGAAAAAGTGGACTACAAAGACACCCTCAATCTGCCGCGCACGGACTTTCCGATGCAGGCCAAGCTCCCCCAACGCGAGCCCGAGATGCTGGCGCGCTGGCAGGAGCAGGACCTCTATGGTCAGATTCTGCGCGAGCGCGCCGACGCGGCGACCTATTGCCTCCATGACGGCCCGCCCTATGCCAATGGCGACATCCATATGGGGCACGCGCTCAACAAGGTGCTCAAGGACCTGCTGGTTCGCTACAAGACGATGACCGGTCACCGCGTCTATTTCGTCCCCGGCTGGGATTGCCATGGCCTGCCGATCGAGCAGAAGGTGTTGCAGGACATCCAGAAGCGGGGCGAGCGCGCCCGCGACCTGGAGCCGATCACGATTCGCCGCCGCTGCCATGACTATGCGCTCAAGTGGGTCGACGTTCAGCGCGAGCAATTCAAGCGTCTGGGCGTGATGGCCGACTGGGACCATCCCTACCTGACCATCCAGCCCGAGGTCGAGGCCGGCATCCTCTCGGCGCTCAGGGATATCGTCGCCCGCGGGCTCGTCCGCAAGGGTTTCCGGCCCGTGTTCTGGGATACCGAATTCCAGACCGCGCTGGCCGAGGCCGAGATCGAATACGAGGAACACGTCTCCGATTCGATCTATGTCAAGTTTCCGCTGATTGACGCGCAGGCGGTGGCGGGGCTGGAAGCATTTGCCAACCTCTCGATCGTCATCTGGACGACGACCCCCTGGACGCTGCCGGCCAACCTGGCCGTCTCGCTCCATCCCGACTTCGAGTATGTCGTCGTCGCCGTCGGCGACGAACATTATATCGTCGCCAAGGAACTGCTGGCGGCCTTCGCCAAGGCCTGCTCGCTGGAGAATCCGGAGGTCGTCGGCAAGGTCGACCCGCGCTCGCTGGAGCGGCGCCTGTGCCGCCACCCGATCTTCGCCGACAAGACGAGCATGGTCGTGTTGGGCGATCACGTCACGCTGGAGACCGGCACCGGCTGCGTCCACACCGCCCCCGGCCACGGCGCCGACGACTTCCTGATCGGGCGCCGCTACGAGCTGCCGGTCTTCGTGCCGGTCAACGAGGCCGGCCGCTTCACCGCCGAGGTGCCCGAGTGGGAGGGCCTCAAGGTCTTCGACGCCAACCCCAGGATCGTCGAGAAGCTGCGCGCTGATGGCATCCTGCTGGCCCACTCGAAGTATCGCCACCAGTATCCTTATTCCTGGCGGAGCCATAAGCCGATCATCTTCCGCGCCACCGAGCAGTGGTTCATGGACCTGGAAGCGGGCGCCGTGCGCGAGTGCGCGCTGGGTGCGATCGATAACCAGGTTGAATGGATCCCCGCCTGGGGGCGCGAGCGCATCCGCAATATGGTCGAGGCGCGCCCCGACTGGTGCCTTTCGCGTCAGCGCTCCTGGGGCGTGCCGATCCCATCGATCCGCTCCAAGACCGAGGGCAAGTCGATCCTGGACCTGCGCCTGGTCGAGCGGTTCATCGAGCGCGTGCGCGAGGAGGGGACCGACTGCTGGTTCACCCGCCCGCTGGAAGACTTCTGGCCCGAGGGCTTTGTTTATGAGCCCACCGGCGAGAGCCGTCCCGAGCAGTTCGAGAAGGAATACGAGGTGCTCGACGTCTGGTTTGACTCGGGCACGACGCACATCTCGGTGCTCGAGGCGCGCGCGGGGCTGGCCAGCCCGGCTTCGATGTATCTGGAGGGTTCGGACCAGCATCGCGGCTGGTTCCAGGCCTCGCTGCTGGTGGGGATCGGCGCCCGCGACCGCGCCCCCTTCGAGCGGGTCCTGACCCACGGCTTCGTCCTGGACGAAAAGGGCGAGGCGATGAGCAAGAGCAAGGGCAACGTGATCTCGCCCAAGGAAGTGATCGACCAGATCGGCGCCGATGGGTTGCGGCTGTGGGTGGTCAGTGAGGATTACCGCTCCGACGTCTCGATCGCGCGTGACAAACTCAAGCAGATCAGCGAAGCCTATCGCCGGATCCGCAATACCTTCAAGTTCCTGCTGAGCAACCTCTATGACTTCGATCCCGCCGTCGACGCTGTCCCGGAGCAGGGGCTCGAGGAGCTGGACCGATGGGCGCTCCATCAGCTCGCCGAGCTGGTCGAGCGGGTGACCGGAGCCTACGATCGTTACGAGTTCCACCGCGTGTATCACTATGTCCATAACTTCTGCGCCGTGACGCTCAGCGCGCTCTACCTCGATATCACCAAGGACCGGCTCTATTGCTCGGGTCAGGCCGACTCGACGCGCCGCGCCGCGCAGACGGTCTGCCACGCGCTGCTCGATACGCTGGTGCGGCTGGTGGCGCCGGTGCTGGTCTACACCGCCGACGAGGTCTGGCAGTTCGGCCGGTTGGGCGCCCAGGCGAGCGTTCATCTGGTTGATTTTCCCCAGGCGCGGCCTCAGTGGCGCGACGGCGAACTGGCGGCGCGCTGGGAGCGGCTGCTTGAGCTTCGTGGCGAGGTCAGCCGGTCGCTGGAGGAGGCTCGCCGGGCCGGCCGGATCGGCCACAGCCTCGATGCGGCGGTGGCACTGGTGGCCCGCGATGAGGCCGAAGCTGAATTTTTGTCTAATCAGCTTGCGCTTTTGAAAAATTTGTTTATTGTTTCTGACGTTCAGGTCCGGCAGCCGTCTCAGGGCGAACCGGGGGCGATCCTTGTTGAAAAGGCCTCCGGAGCAAAGTGCGAACGCTGCTGGAAGATCGATCCCGATACGGGCCGCCGGCCCGAGCATCCGGGCCTCTGTCCGCGATGCGCCGACGTCGTCAAAAGGATCATTTAATCATGGCCAGTACGCGCAAAAAGACTCGCAGCCCCGGTCGGCAGGCTGCCCCGACCCAGCCCAAGGCCACCAGCGGCAAGCCCACCCCGCTCAAGTCGAGCCGGATGGAGCCGCTCAAGGCGGCCGCCAGCAAGTCCGCCCAGCGCGAACTGGATTCCAAGACCCCGCGTGCGCGCCGCGCGGCGGCGGCCGCCAAGGCCGAAAAGCCTGCGGCAGCCAAAAAGGCGGCGCCCAAGAAGCCGGTGACGAAAGCCGCCCCGGCCAAGGCCGCGCCCAAAAAGGCAGCTCCCGTCAAGACCTCGGCCAAAAAGACCGCCGCGCCCCCGAAGCAGGCGACCCCCAGCAAAAAGGCGGCCCCCGCGCCCAAGAAGGCGGCCGCACCCAAGAAGGCCGCGCCGGCCCCAAAAAAGGCTGCGCCGGCCCCGAAAAAGGCTGTGCCGGCCCCGAAAAAGGCTGCGCCCGCCCCCAAGAAAGCCGCCCCGGTGCCGGTGACCCATTCCCGGGCAGCCGCGAAAAAAGAAGCCCCGCGCAAATCGTCCACTCAGTCGGGCGGCGTTCGGCGGCCCAGCCCCAAGGAGCAGAGTGCCGAGCTGCTCAAGAAGCGCAACGAGGCGCGGCCGGTCGGCAAGACCGACGTCGAGCGCGTGCGCAATACCATCCGGACCGCCCAAGGTGCGCAGCAGGCTGGCTTGCCGCCCAGCCGCGCGCCCAAATACATCATCGAGATTGACCGGCCCACCGGGGTTTACAACGGCATCATGCTGGCCGAAAGCCCCAAGCCGTTCCCCAAGAAGACCCCCTACTCGGTCAAGGAGCTCCAGAAGCTGCGTGACGCTCTGCGCGTGGAACGCGAAAAATTGATCCACGAGCTCAATTCCATGCACGGCACCAGCCGCGCCGTCCTCGACATCAGTTCGGAGCACCCCGGTTATTCGGTCCACATGGCCGAACACGCCACCGACCTGCAGACCGCCGAGGCGACGCTCGGGGTGCGGACCATCGAGCAGGAGCGGCTGGACCTGGTCGAGGAGGCCATCGAGCGGATCGAACGCAACGTCAACCACTATGGGCTGTGCCTGGCCTGCGGCAACAAGATCGGCATCCAGCGGTTGATCGCCCGCCCGCACGCGCATCTGTGCATGGACTGCCGCACGCGATATGAAAAAATTCGCTCACGGCGCGGGATCTGAGACAGGCCACCGGATGACCTCCACCGCGAAGGCCCCACTTGTGATGCGAAGCTGGCACGGTCTGGTCGGGCTGACCGATCCAGGCCGCCCCGTCAGTCGCGCCCTTTTCGTGGGGCTGGCGGGGGCGGTCTTTCTGGTCGATCAATTCACCAAGCTGGCCGCCGTCGAGTGGCTGATGGGTCGCCCGGGCATCATCGTCATTCCCGGCCTCTTTAACCTGCAATATGCCACCAATACCGGGGCAGCTTTTTCAATTGCCAGCGATCATACCGGCTTGCTCACGATTTTCTCGCTCGTGGTGACCATCGTGCTGGCGGTCTGGGGCTGGCGCCTGCGCCGCGAGGAGCACGGCATGCGGCTGGGGCTGGGCCTGATCGTGGGCGGGGCCGCCGGCAATGTCATCGATCGCGCCCGGCTCGGTTACGTCATTGATTTTCTAGACGTTCACTGGTTCAATAGAGCCCACTGGCCGACGTTCAACGTCGCCGATTCGGCGATTTGCGTCGGCATCGTCCTCTGGCTGCTGGCGACCTGGCGACTCTCGCGCCTGGAAAAGCAGCAGGCGGCGGCCGCCACCGAGCCGGCCCCACGCCACCGCCCCGGACGAACCCGCTGAGCGATCCGAATGGAACCAAACCCCGCCCCGTCGTGTCCTGATCAACGTCCGGTCGATCCCCCGGTCGCCGCCGACCCCGCCGATGGCGAGGAGCAGGTGCGCCGGTGGGTCGAGGCTGCCCAGCAGGGCGACCGTGCGGCGCTGGAAAGCCTGATCACTCATTTTCAGGATCGGGTCTGGCGGCGGGCGCTGTATCGGCTGGGCGACCACGACGAGGCTTGGGACGTGGCACAGGAAGTTTTCATCCTCTGTTTTCGCAAAATCGGCCAGTTTCGCGGCGAGGCCCGCTTCTGGACCTGGCTGGCGCGTATCGTCGATAACCAGGTGCGCAACCGCGTCGGCTGGCTGACTCGCCGCGGTCGTCGCGTCACCTTCTCGCTGAGCGAGCTCTACCGCGATGACGAGGAGGGCGACCGGCCCGATTGGGAGCCGCCCGATACCTCCCCCTCCCCGCGCGACCAGGCCGCCGGCCATGAATCGGTCGAGGCGCTCGATGACGCGCTGGCCGAGCTGAGCGTCGAGCATCGCGAGGTCCTGCTGCTGCGCTTCGCCGACGGCTTGGCCTACGAGGAGATCGCCGAGGCATTGCAAATCTCGCTTGGCACCGTCAAGTCGCGCATCAACCGTGCCCGCGAACAACTGCGCCGGCAGATGAGACCTTTTCTGGGCTCATCGGCATCGGAGCCGGGGGAAACCGCATCGTGAGCGAGCAACCACCCACACACCCCGAGTTCGACGAGCTGCTCGAGGCGCTCTGGGCCGGCCAGCTCGACGCCGACGGCCGCGCCCGCCTGGAGCGGCTTGCGCTGGAGCATCCCGCCCTGGCCGAGCGGCTGCGCCAGGAGCGTGCCTTGGACGCCCTGCTCCGTCGGCACGGACCCAATCGAGCCCCCGCCGGCCTGGCTGCGGCCGTGCTCGCCCGCATCGACGCGCCGCTCGAAGGGCCGGCCCAAGTTGTTGTCGCGGCTCCGCCCCCGCTGCCGCGCATGAGCTGGACCGGCCGGCTCTGGCGATATGGCCTCGCCGCGGCGGTCCTGATCCTGCTGGTCGGCCAAAGCGCCCTGCTGATGATGCAGTCGCGCGAGCTGAACCGCCCGCCCCAGCTGGGGCAACTCGAAACCCCGCCCGCCGAGCCCGGCGGCGAAACCATGATCGCGATGCGCGTGCCCGAGCCGAGCAGGGAAGCCGCGCCCGTGACAGAAACCGCACCCGCGCCGCCCCCGGCGCCTGCAGCCCGTTCCACCCCCGCGCCGCCGCCGGCGCCGGCCGGCCAGATCGTCAGCGGCCAATGGGCCGAGCCGCCGGCGGTGGGGACCAGAACCAGCCTCCCCGCCGCGCCCGCCCCGGCCCCGCTTGAAGAGCGACCTGTTCGCTCTCCCGCCGCGCCGCCCGAAACCGTCATGCCCGAGGTCGAGCTGGCCCAGGCGCCCGCCGAGCAGCCCCTGATCGTCGCCGACCGCTCAAAAGCCGAGGCCGAATCAATGGTCGCGCTGAGCGCACCCGAGCCCCAGCAGCCCCGGCAGGTGCGCATGCGTCGGCAGGAGGAAGGTGCGCAACCGGCGCCGACCGCCGAAACAGACTCCACGTCCGATTTGATGATGGCCGAAGCCGCCCCGGCCGTGGATGAGACCGTCCCGCTCGACCGCCAGCTCGTCATGCGCATCCTGCTGCCCGAGGCGGGCCGGCCCGGCCAGTCGGTCGTGTCGGATGCACAAGCTCCGGCCGCACCCTCCCGCCCGGCGGGGCGTCGGCTCGAGATGCCCGACATGAATGAGATCGTCCGGGCGCTCGCCCCGAGCGATGAACCGCTGCCGGGCCAATCGTTTTCACCCCGCCAGCGCAGTCAGCCCGGCCCCGCCAATCAGCCAGGGCAGGGTGGGCGCGCGGCGCAGCGCCAGCCCGCCGTGCCGCCGGTCCCTGCGCCTGCCGAAGCCCTCAAACTTGATCGCGACCGCATCGAAACCCTGCTGCGCGCCGCCGGCGCCCGCGAGCTGAGAATTCAGCAGGTGCGCACCCAGCCCCCCAGCTGGCAGGCGCAGGGGACCATTCCGGTCGAAGGTCTTGGCCGCTTCGTCGCCCGGCTGGAGGAAGCCGGCATGCGCGGCCATCGCGGCGGCGACGCCCGCGGCGGCCATTACGTGGTCCTGCAAGGCGACCAGCTGATGCAGTGGCTGCGCGAGCGCCCGGCCGTCGGTGCCGCTCAAGCCGCCACCGCCATCGAGTTCACTCTGCTGATCGACCAGCCCGCCGTCCCCTCCCCCCCACCGCCCCGCCCGGTGCGTTAAGCCTCTGAGTGGTGCCGGGTGACCCGAGTGCATCACCCGCTTCATTCGACCGCCCTTTAACTAATTTGTTGACAATACATATCTATACAGTATATTATTGCCCCAAGTGCTGAACATGTCGCCCAAACTCGAATCGAGGCGTTGCAATGTTGACACCCATCGAAAAAGATTTGGACCGGCGCCTGACGCGGATTGAACAGCGCTTGGCGCGGCTCCAGTCGCGGCTGGATCAGCTTGAGGGCCTGCCCGAGGACACGGCTCCGGCGCCGGTCATCTCTGCGCCCGCCGTGCCGGAACCTTCCGTCGAGAACCCGACCGAGCCGTGCCCGATTCCGGCCCGGCCGCCGGAGCCTCCGCCGCAGCCCGACCGGCCGAAGCCGCCGCCGGGGCCGACGCTGGCCGATCGCCTGCGCCTGTTGGGGCTGCTGCCGCCGCCCGGTTCGCTTGAGGTTCAACTCGGCGCCTGGTGGGTGACGCGCATCGGAATGCTGCTGGGCGTGCTGGGGGTGGTCTGGTTTGGCAGCTACATCACCCAGGGGACGCCGCCGTGGGTGCGTTGGCTGGAGCTGCTGTTCGTTTCGCTGGCTGTGGCCGGGGCCGGACTGTGGATCGAGCGCCGAATGGAGCGCTTCGGCGCGGTGGTCTTCGCCGGTGGGTTGGCGATGATCTACTTTGCGGCCTATGCGGCTCAGGTCATCCCGGCGGTGCGGATTTTCGAGTCGGCCGGTGCGGGCCTGGCGCTGCAGTTGGCGGCGGTCGGGCTGCTGGCCGGCAGCGCGCTCTGGCGCCGTTCCGAACCGATTATGATGATGGGCATCCTGTTCGGCTTGTTGGCCTGTCTGTTTTCGGTGCGCACGGGACTGGCCGGGGCTGGGCTGGCGACGGCGCTGGTGCTGGCGGGGGCGGCGGTCGGCTTGCAATTCCTGCGTCGGTGGCAGTCTCCGCTCGTGGTGGCTGTCGTGGGTTTATGGTTGATTTATGCGGCGACGGCCGCGTTCCAGTGGCACTGGCGCGGCGAGCCGGTCAGCTATGGGCTGGCGATCGGCTATGTGGCGCTGGCATTGGCGCTGCTGATCGGCTCCGACCTGGCCGCCCATGCCAGGGGCTGCGCCGGCTCCGAGCGGCTGCGCTTCATCACGCATACCCTCAGTGCGTCGCTTGCGGTAGCACTGGCGCTGATGGTCACCATGCTGCTTGATCGCACCCGGCTCGAGACCACCTTTTTCGGATTGGGTGCTCTGCTGCTCATCGCCTCCAGCGCTTATTACTTGCCAGGCGCCCACTTCAACCTGATGCACGCCTTCTTTATCAAGGGGCTGGCGCTGTTGACCCTTGGCTGGGTGACGCACTACGAGGGCGAGGCGCGCTGGATTGCGCTGGCCATCCAAGCGGGCGTCCTGTTGGGCAGCGCATGGCGCACTCGGCTGAAGGTCACCGAGGCCGCCGTGGTGGTGGTCTGGCTTCTCTCGCTGGCACTGATGGTTCGTGATCTGGCCCCGGTCGTGCTGAGTGCTCCAGCCGCCGGGCACGGCTCCGGCATCGCGCTGCTCTATGTGGGCATCTCGACGGTCGCGCTGGGTCTTTACGGCCGGCTGTTTGGGCGACCCGACCGGGAAGGCCGGCAGAACGCGATCGTGCTGGCATTGGGGCTTGGCCTGGCGGCGACGCTGGCGGGCGCACTGCTGGGAGGGGCTGATGCACGACCGCTGGCCCTAGCCATATTGGCGGGGGCACTGGCGCTTGCGGGTCTACCGCTGGGCCATTGGTTGCCGGCGCTGGCCGGGCTTGTCGTGCTCGCCGCGGCCCATGTTGCCGTCTGGTTCCAGCCGGCGACCGCTCTTCCAGGAATCAGCTGGGTGAATGGACTGGCCGTGACGGCCGTGACGCTGACGGCCGCCGTGGGACTGGGGCGGGTTTGGCCGAATCGGCGCTGGCCGCGCCACGTCGCCCATGCCGCCTGGATGCTGACGCTGCTCGTGGTGCCATGGACGCACAACGGGGCGGCGGCCTTTTTGCCGATGGCGGTTGGGCTGGGTTTTGTCGCTGCCGGGCTGGCGCTGCTGCCCACCTTGGGATTGTCGCCGGTCTTGATCGGACTGCCCTTGTTTTATGGCCTGACGGGCTTTGGCCTGCGCGTGATCATGCATCCCGACCCGAGGCTGGTGCACTTGGACGAGCCCTACTTTCTGGTGGCGCTGGTGGGGGCGTTCGGGTTGGTGGCCTTCGAGGAGCTTTGGCCGCCGCTTCGTGAACGGTTCCGGCGGTTGCCTTCATGGGTCGCTCCCATTCACATGACAGGGGCGGTGCTGATCGGCCAGGTCGCAATGGCGGGCGTTTGGGAAGATGAGCGGCTGATGCTGGCCCATGCGCTGGCGGCAGTGGCCGTGGCGGTGCTGGCGTGGCGGCCGGGCCTGCGCTGGGCGCCGGCGGGGGCGGTCTATTATCTGGTGTTTGCCAATCTGATAGCTTGCGTGGGCCTGCTTGCCGGCTTTCCCATCTCCCTGCTGTTGACGGTGGCGCTGGCGACGCTGCTGGCCGGTTCGGCGCTGCGTAGGATGCCGGGGCGAGCCGAGCCGGGACTTGCCTGGTGGCTGGGCGGAGCGGCAGCCCTGGCCCTGACTGACCTGCTCATCCTCGACCGCGCTCCCGGGCAAATGGTGACAATCCTCTGGGGTCTGGCGGGCGGGACGGTCCTGGCGTTGGGCTTCATTGAGCGCGCGCGGCCGTTGCGGCTGGTCGGACTGGCGGGCCTGGCCCTCTGCCTGCCGCGGGTTTTCCTGGTCGACATCCATTCGACGCTGCACCGCATCGCGGCCTCGCTGGTGCTGGGCATGGTGCTGCTGGCGGTGGGTTTCGTCTATCACCGATTCCAGAAGATGATTGAGCGGCCTGAGCAAATTGGCCTGAGCAGTCCACCTGATCAGTCGGCCTGATCGAACAGCTCGTCTTCGTTGGGCAGGACGGCGGCGCGCCAGGGGCCGCCGGCGGAGCGGATGCGCACCGTCTGGCCGAGCTTTAGCTGGTCGGGGTTGGTGACGATCCGGTTGTGGCGGCCGTGCGTGACGATGCTGTAGCCGCGATCCAGGATCGCCAGCGGGCTGAGCGCCTCGAGGCGCTGGGAGGCGCCGCGCAATTGCCAGCGCCGCTCCTCGAGCCGGCGGCGGGCGGCTTGGTTCAGCCGTTCGGCCAGTTGTGTCCATTCCGCGCGCGAGGCCGCCAGTTTCATGTTCCAGTCGGCGCGGGTGCGCGCGCTCAGGAGCGCGTCCAGATGGGCGAGGCGCGCCCGCAGGGCCGCCAGCCGTGCCAGCGGCGCCACGCGCTCGAGCCGGCGCGCGAGCACGGCCAGCTCCTCCGCCCGCCGACGCAGCGCCCGCCGCTGCACCTGGCCCAGCCGCTCGTCAAGCTCGTCAATCCGCTGCATCGCCTGGGCCAGCCGCTCGCGCGGGTTGCGCAGGCCCCACGAGCCGCGGCAGCGTTCCAGCCGCGCCCGCTGATGGGCGAGCAGCGTCTGCGCCGCCCGCGCCAGCCGGTCGCGCCACTGGCAGAGCTGGCCGAGCATCTCGTCGTGGTGGGCGCTGACCAGTTCGGCGGCGGCCGAGGGGGTCGGCGCGCGCAGGTCGGCGGCGTAATCCACCAGCGTGGTGTCGGTCTCGTGGCCGACGGCCGTGATGACCGGGATCGGGCAGGCGGCCACCGCGCGCACCACGCGCTCGTCGTTGAATGCCCACAGATCCTCGATGGAGCCGCCGCCGCGCCCGAGGATGATGACCTCGGCGCGGCCGTGGCGGGCCGCCAGTCCCAGCGCGGCGACGATGCGCGCCGGTGCGGCCTCGCCCTGCACCATCGTCGGCACGAGTAAAATCTCCAACCCCCGCGCGCGCCGGCCGAGCACGTTGATCATGTCGCGCAGCGCCGCGCCGTCGGCCGAGGTCACCAGCGCGATCCGCCGCGGCAGGCGCGGCAGCGCCCGCTTGCGCTCCAGGTCGAACAACCCCTCCGCGCGCAGGCGCTCCTTGAGTTCGAGCAGCCGGCGCATGCGCTCGCCCAGCCCCGCCTCGCGCAGCGATTCGATGATGATCTGATACTCGCCGCGCGGGGCGTAGGCGCTGAGGCGGCCGGTTACCTCGACCTTCATCCCCTCGACCGGCAGGCAACGCTGGCGCGCCAGCGTCCCGCGAAAACAGACGGCGCTGACGGCGGCGGTCGCGTCCTTGAGCATGAAGTAGCAGTGGCCCGAGCCGGGGATGCGCAGGTTGGAGATCTCGCCTTCGACGACGACCCGGCCGATGCCCTCCTCGAGCAGTCGGCGCACGCGCATGGCGAGCTCGGCGACCGAGAGCGGTCGTCCCGCCGCATCCGGTGGCGGGGCCAGGGGCTGATCCGGGTCCGGGCTCATTCTCGGCTCCGCCGCGGGCGGTTCATCAGGGCAGCAGCAGCCAGTGCCGCTCCCGATCCAGCTCGCGCGTGTTGATCAGGTATTTGTTCAGCAGTTCGGGGAGAATCAGCGCCCGGCCCGTTATCTTGCGGGCGTCCTTGAAGCCGCCGATCGCGCCGCGCAGTTGCTGGGGCATCTGGGTCAGCATCTGGGCCGCGATCTGGCTGGCGATCCGGGCCATCCCCTGGTTGTCAAGCAGGCGCAGCAGGTCCAGGTAGGCCGCCATCTTGAAGGCGGTCGTGCTTTGGGCCGCCACCTGATAGTAGTACAGCGACTTCTCGAGCGCCTCCTTGCGTGCTGCTTCATCACCCTTGTTGAGCTGGAAGGTGTAGTAATTGGCCAGCCCGTGGACGATATAGGGGAAGATCGCATTGGCCGGATAGAGCGTCAGCATCGCCTCCATCTCGTCCACCAGCTCCGCCGTCAGCCGGCGCAGATGCAACGGGGCAAAAGCCTCGAGCTGCGCCAGTTGCTTGACCATCGGCTCCAGCTGCGGCGGGGTCGGCTCCACCATGATGGTCACCGTCTCCAGCGGCACCCGGTTGATCAGGTCGGTCTCGATCACGCGCAGCACCAGCGAGGTGCGGATCTGGTAGACGCCGGGCTTGTCGAAGGCCAGCCCACCCTCCTGCGTCGGATCGGCCCAGATCAGGATATATTCACTGATCTCCTCAAGCGGCTTGAGCTCATAGACCAGCATCGGGTACTGACCGATTTCAAAGGGGCCGCCGTAGGAGCGCTGAGGGCTGTCGGGCGGGACGATCTCGATCTCCATGTTGGATTGGGGCACGAAGTTGGTTTCGATTGAAAGCGTTTTGCGGGCGTGGTTGCTCAGGCGCAGTTCCAGCACGACCGGCTCGCCAAGAAAGAATCGCCCCCCCGACCAGGGCCAGATCTTGCCACGGATCACGTCGGTCTGGTCCAGATCAACCACCTCGGCCGCCGGGGCAGACCCGATGGCGGCCGCCATGGCGAACAGTGCGCATAACCAGAACCCAATACGGTGCATGTTTCCGTTACTCCTGCCTGAATCCCGCCTCGGAGTGGCGGTGAAGTTCCCAGCCGTAAAGCCCCGGCGTCTCGCGCCGCGTCAAGGTCAGCTCAATGCGGTCGGCGCCGTCCACAAGCCCGACGCGCGCGCCCACGGGGGCATCCAGCCGCGCCGCCAGCGTGCCTAGCCAGCGCGCCCCGCTCCACAGGTCCAGCCGCACGCGCTCCCCGTCCTCCGGTGTGGCGGCGATCAGCGGCAGGTCGGCCGCCGGCGCGAGGACCAGCCGTTCGCGGCCCAGTGCCAGCTCGGCCTGCCAGCGTCGGCTGCCGTCGGCGGCATCCTCGATCCGCTGGTCGATCAGGCTCAGCCGGTTCTCGCCAGCCGCCAGTCCGAGTGCCGGGTTGCCCAGCAGCGCGTGCAGCGCCTGGTAGGCCGGGGCCTCGTCGGCGGCCGCTGTGATCGGTTGGGTGCCCAACTGCTCGAGCTGGCCCTCATTGAATTGCAAATCGGCGCGCAGGGCCAACTCGGCAAGTGCCTGGCGCGGCGTCCACTGGCCGGCCTCGAGCGAGACCGGGCGCAGCAGGCGAGGCCGCGGTTCCTGTTCTTGGGAGGCGCCCCCCCATGCCGTATGCGAGGCGGCGTGGCGGATCGGTCCGCCCCGTTCGGAAAGCTCATTGGCCTTGAAGACGATCATCAGCGCCAGCCAGACCACCAGCAGTCCCGCCAGCACCATCCACGACGATTCACGCCGCTCGCCGGGGGGCGGCATGGCGTCTGGTTCCGCGGGCCGATTCGGAATGGCCGCGGCCGCTGGCTGCTCGGCCTTCACTCGTTGGCGCTCCCGCCCTCGCCGCGCAGGCGGCGGGCAAATTGATGGACCGCATATTCCTGGGCATACACCTCGCACGAGCCCGGCCGCCGCCGCCGAACCTCGGCGATGGCATCGGCGGGATCCATTCCCTGCCCCACCAAAAAACACGCCAGCAGCGTGCCGGTGCGGCCGATCCCCGCCCGGCAGTGCACCAGCGTGGCGCGCTCGCGCTCGACCTGGCGATTGAGGAACTCCACCGCCTGGTCGATCTGCTCCTGGCTCGGGGCGTTGAAGTCCAGGATCGGCAGATGCAGGTAATCGAGCTGGAACTCGCGCAGCGGGGCGTCGTCGAGCGGCTCCTCGGTCAGCGACATGATCGCGCCGAAGTCGCGCTCGGCCAGCTCGGCGAGCGTGCCGACCAAATCAGGGCCGCTTCCGGGATGGGCCGAGCCGGCGATCAGCTTTTTCCAGATGAAACTGAAGTTCTGCGGCATGACCATGGGTTGCAGGTGATTTCTCCCCGGCGCGGCCGTGGCCGCGTGGATTCAAATCCAGTATGGCCCAGACGCGGCGCGGTGCCAAGACCCAAACAGCCCGAGGTGGTAGGTCGGGTCTTCGACCCGACATGAGATGGCGATGTCGGCTCGAAGAGCCGACCTGCCCTCTATGGCTTCGGCGCGGTGCCAAGACCCAAACAGCCCGAGGTGGTAGGTCGGGTCTTCGACCCGACATGAGATGACGATGTCGGCTCGAAGAGCCGAC
>JAWLCE010000054.1:0-18938 GCA_041687335.1 Sumerlaeia bacterium
CATGGATGATGTCACCCGCCCAGTATCGACTTCGCCACGACTTTGCGTTCTTTGAGCGGTTCTCTGCGGCCTTTGCGACGAAAATGAAGAATCAAAGGGTCATCTGGCGCATCTTGCCTGCGCTGCCGCGGCTCGTGGCCGGGGAGGGTCAATCGACACTTTGAGCCGGCGAGTCCTCGACCCCACATCACCTCCAGTGTCGGCAGGAAGATCCGACCTGCCTCCCCCGATGGCAGGTCAAGTCTTCCCGGGGCATCTTTGATTTGCTTCTCATAGCCCGCCCGCTATACTCATTTCATTCTTTGCCCGGGGGCTCACCGTGTTCCTGCGCCGCAGCCTGAATTCCTTGCTGAATCCCTTGCGATATCGCATGACCCGTGCGCCTAAAACCCATGGCAGCGCGGGCTACGGCGACATGCCGCAGCTCATGCAGGGGCTGGCGGCAGAAGAGATTCAGCCGAGCCCGCTACAGCTCGAAGCTCAGGAATGGCGTGCATGGGTTGATCGCGCCCGCCCGATCTACGAACGCACCAACTACTACAATGGCGGCCGCGGTCACAATTTTGCCGAGAAATCGCTCGAGCACTACATGGCGGCCCGCCTGCTTCGGCTGACGCCGGGCCAGGTCTACCTTGATATCGCCAGCGCCAACTCGCCCACCCCGGAAATCTACGAAAGCCTCTATGGCTGCGAGTCCTGGCGCCAGGACATGAGCTATCCGGCTGGCGTCCAAGGTCGCTGCATCGGCGGCGATGCGGCTCACATGCCCCTGCCCGATGAATTTGCCGATGCCATGGCCATGCACTGCTCGTTCGAGCACTTCGAGGGCGACAGCGACTCCGGCTTCATCCGCGAGGCTGCACGCGTGCTGCGCCCCGGCGGTCGACTCGTCATCCTCCCGCTCTATCTCTCAACCACCTATTCCATCCAGACCGACCCGATCACCTGGCCGGGCCTGCACCCGCCCTTCTCCGTCCCGCCCGAGGCGACCCTCTTCTTCGCCCGCGGCTATGGTAATCGCCATGGTCGTTTTTACTCGCCCACGGCCTTCGCCCGCCGGGTGTGCGACCATCTCGATGGCCTCAGCCTGACGCTGCTCCACGTCGAGAACGCCGGCGAGGCCGATCCAAGTTGTTATCTGCGCTTCGTCGCATTGTTCGACAAGCTCTGATCGAGCACCATTTTTTCCAAAAAATGGGCGCTGGCCAGTGGGCGGCGCAGGTGGGTTTCCCAAACCCGCACCAGCCAGCGCAGCAGCGGCCGCCCCGCCGAGGGTGGGATCCGAGGCTCGGCCGCCCCGCCATCCGATGCCCGCAGCAACTCGAGCAGCGCCACCGCCGCCGGGCGCGGGATCGTCGCAGGCTCCAGTGGCTCCGCCTCGCGCAGCAGGGAAAGCGTTTCATCCCACGCCAGCCGCTCGGGCAGCGTCTCGGGGCTCCAGTCCGGGTCGGCGAAACGAAGGGGAAAACCCGCCTCATCGAGCAGGCCCAGCAGCAGCGCAATCGTCAATGACCCCGGCGCCACCGCTCCACCCAGCCGGTCCAGGTAACGCTCGCCAGCGACGTAGTAGAGCGGCGACGGCGGATGCAGCCCCGCCACCGCGCCCAGCACCTCGACCCCCAGCGCCGCGAACGCAAAGCGGTCCAGGTCGCGCCGCAGCCATGGCCACCCCTCCGTGCGCGGCGAGGCCTCGATCACATTGCCCAGCGCGTCCGGCCCGCTCAGGCTCAGCAGCACATCGATGTGCGCCAATGGCTCCCAGCAGGCCTGGTCGCGGCGTTCCTTCCGTCGCGCCCCCTTGGCCATCGCGCGCACCACGCCCAACTCGCGCGTGAGCAGCCGCACCAGCAGCGTCGACTCGCTATAGGGCGAGTGGCCCAGCACGATCGCCGGTGTCTTGTGCATCATGCTCCGCCCCTCCGGCGCCCATCTTAAGCTTTTGACTCCACCGGCGCATCTGGTAATGATGATCTTCCCGCTGGCGAGCAGGTGAGCACCAAACCATGGGCTGGAATGGCGGGTCATTTGCCCTGATGTCGGTTCGCGCCTCCGCCCGCTCCGGCCTTGAATTTTCTGGAATGCTGAATGAACGTTCAAATCGATCCCACCGAAGTTGATCCGGTCGCCACGCCGCCGCCCTTGCCGCTCCCCTCGCCCCGGCCGTCCGTTCCGCACGCGCTTGAGTTCACGGCGCTGGCACTGCTGTTGGCGCTCGCCGCCCTGCTGCTGCTGGCCGGCATCTCCCGCGCCGGCTTCCATGGCCGCGAGGAACGCCGCACCAGCGAAATGGCGCGTCAGCTTGCCATGGGCGAGGGTCCGCTCATCATCCTGCGCCATGATGACAAGGTTGTGCCCTCCCCGCCGCTGACTCACTGGATGCAGGCCCTCTCGATGCGCCTCCTGGATACTTCGGCCCCACCGGCCGCCCGCCTGCCCGTGGCGCTCAGCGCCTTTATGGGACTTCTCCTGTCCTATGCCGCCATGCGCCGCCTCGCGGGACCATTCGCGGCACTGATCGGCTTCGCGATCCTGCTGCTCTCCCTGCGTTTTATGTGGCAATCGATTCAGGCGCGGCCAGACCTGCCGATGGCCGCGCTGACCTGGGGTGCCTTCTGGGCCAGCTCGATGCTGCTGTTTTCCGACCGCGCGCTTCCACCCCGCGCTGCCAACGCCTGGACATTTACCGCCTGGACCTTCGCGGCGCTTGCGATATTGGCGAATGGCCCCGGCGCCTTGATCTGGATGGCAGCCCTGATTTTGTATGCCGGCTTGACCCGTTCCCTGGAGCCGTTGCGCCGCCACCGCCCGCTGGCTGGCCTGGCGTGGATGCTGGCGATCCTCGCACTCTGGCTGGTGCCGGCAGCGATGAGCGGGGGCCGCGATTTCATCGACCCGATGCTTGGCGCCCTCGCCGGCCTTGCCGATGCCGGCCGCACCCGCCCCTTTTTGGAAGCCCTCCTGCGCGTGCCGATCGATATGCTCCCGCTCGGGTTGTTGTTGCCCGCAGCCCTCTTCTGGGGCTGGCGGCAACGCCGCGAACCCGGCGGCGAGACCAACATTTTCCTCCTCTCCTGGTTCGGCTGCGGTCTGGTCCTGCTGATGATGCCATCGGCCATCCGCGGCCACTATATGGTGACGGTCTATCCGGCAGCAGCGCTGCTGGCGGCGCGATTGATCCTCGATTCCTGGAATTCGAGCCGCGCCCGACGCCTGATGCATCCCCACCTGGAACTGGTGCTCATGGCGCTGCTACTGGCGGTGCCGATCCTGATCGGGCTGCTGGTATGGCGCCCCGACTTTCTCCAGCCGGCCCCTCCGTGGGGTTTCAGTCTCGGACTGCTCTGCGTCCTCACGGCCGGAGGGACCGGCGGCACCTGGCTGGTGCGGCGAGATCGTCCCGGCGCCGCGCTCGCCGCCGCGGCCGCCACCATCGCCATGGCCTACCTGCTGCTTTTCCTGTTTTATCTGCCCATTCTCCGCAATGACTGGATTCCGCGCGACATGGCCGCCCGCCTCGACGGCCGCATCGCCGCCGGCGAACAGGTCGCCATCCTGGAGCTTGACAGTGCCGCCACCCTTTACATGCGACGCCAGCCCCGCCGCCTGGATGACAGCCGTGCCGCCGTCGCCTTCATGACCCATGAGGATCAGCGCTGGCTGGTGCTCGAGCAGGATGCGCTCGAGCGGCTGCGTCGCGACAGCGGCGATCCCGGCTGGCCGGTATTGGAGCGCTGGGCCGGCCACCGCCCCCACGAAACATTTCTGCTGCTGGGCAACCGCATCCGCTTTGATCCCGAAACGCTGCTTGAAATCGACTGACCCCCGCCGCAGCGTGGGATGCGCCCCAACACGTTCAGTATTTGCTGATATTGCCCGCCGTTCGTGGCTAAATAGGTGCCGATTCGATCCCGGAACGGCCATTCATTATTTTCAAGGTGGGCATTTGCTTCTCTTTCAACTCAGCTATCGCACCCTGGAGGAAACCATCCATTATGCCATCGCAAACCATTCGCCTGATCGCTTGGGCGATCTTCTGCGCCGGCGGCCTTGTGCAGTCCGCCACGGCGGCGACGCTGGTGACCTACTCGCTGCCGGCAAGCTATCAGCCCAGCGCGGCCTACTCGCTCAGCGTCAACGGCACCCCCGTCCCCGTCATGACCTATCACAACCACCGAGGCCCCGAATATCACTACGCCCATTTCTCCTTCGAGGGCGAAATTCAGATCGAGGTGACGGCGACCGAGCCGATCACCGACTTTCGCGTCCGCCCGCTCAGCTATGGGCTGGCTGGCCAGGCCGCGGGCAACAAGCTCATATTCAAGCTCGACCGCCCGCGCTACCTGATGGTCAACATCAACCAATTGCAGAACCTGGTGATCCTGGCCGATCCGCTCGAGGTCGATGCGCCGCCGCCGACGGGCGAGGGCATCCGTAACGTGCAACAGGCTCCCTATGGGGCCGATGCCACCGGAACCAGCAAGGTGACCGCGATCCTGCAGCACGCCATCGACGACTCGCATGCGGCCGGCGGCGGCATCGTTTACGTACCGGCGGGGACTTACAGGACCGCCTCGCTGCTGATGCGATCCAACGTCGATCTCTATCTTGAAGGCGGGGCGCTGCTGCTGGGCACCGGAGACCCGGCCGACTACGTGCAGTGCAATCCGGGCTCCAAATCCCAGGCCATCACCACCTTTATCCGCTTCAATGAAGGCGACTCGCAGATGCGCGTGCGCGGCCGCGGCATGATCGACGGCAACGGCGAGGAGCTCTACCGGCATGGTGGCCGCAAGGACCCCCACTCGCTGCGCATCACCCTGCTGCGGCCCAACAAGAACAGCCAGGTGACGCTGGAGGGCGTGATCGTCAGCCACGGCACCACCTGGACGGTCGTGCCCCAGCAATCCGACGGCATCCGGATCGAGAACCTCAAGCTACTCAACAGCGAGTTCGGCAGCGAGAACGACGGCATCGACATCAACAGCTGCCAGAACGTGCTGGTGCGCCACTGCTTCACCTACTCCAATGATGATTCACTGTGCGCCAAGCCCTGCGTGAGTGGAAATTTCAAAAGCGTGATCCAAGGCCCCGACGAGGAGATTTGCGACGTGGTCTTTGATGACATTGTCGTTTATGGCCGCTGCGCCGGGGCCAAGGTTGGCCTCCAGGGCAGCACCCCCACCACCAATGTCTGGTTCAAGAACATCGAGGTGCTGCAGGGCAGCCGCGGCATCGTGATCCATCACCGCCAGGGTAGCAGCGACATGGACGGCATCCATTTCGTCAACTTCAACGTCGAGAACCTGATCCGCCGCGTATACACACCCTACCCGATCCAAATTCAAATCGAAGGCCCCGCGCGGGGAACTTTCAAGGTCCGCAACGTCGTCATCGATAACGTCAACTTTCTCAAGTTCGGCAACGGCGACAGCGAGGACGGCTTCAACGGCGAACCCTCGCGCATCCTGGGCCTGAGCCGCGAGGCGACGATCGTAAACATGACCATTCGCAACCTGCGCATCGCCGGCCGGCCGATCCTCAACCCCGAGGACGGGCGCATGAACATCAACGAATTCGTCACCGGCATCACGTTTGAGTAAATCCACCGGAGAGCAGCACCATGTGTCCATCATCATTCGCCCGCCGCATCATCGGACTGGCCATCTTCTGTGCCGGCTGCTGGCAGGTGGCCACGGCAGCCACGCTCGTGACCTACCCGCTGCCCGCCTGCTACCGGCAGAGTGAGGTCTTCCAACTGAGCGTTAACGGCAAGCCGGTGCCGGTCGTGACCTACATGAACAACCAGAAGCCGGAGTATCATCATGCGCACTTCTCGTTCGAGGGCGAGATCCGGATCGAGGTGACGGCGCCCGAGCCGATCAGCGACTTCCGGGTTCGCCCGCTCAGCTACGGGCTCGGCGGCCAGGCCGAGGGCAACAAGCTGAGCTTCACGCTGGACCGCTCGCGCTACCTGATGATCCAAATCAACAAGCTCCAGAATCTGGTCATCCTCGCCGATCCGCTCGAGGTCGATCCTCCAACCGCCACGGGCGATGGCATCTTCAACGTGCGCCAAGCCCCCTATCTTGCCGATAACACCGAGGCCGAGAAGGTAACCGAGATTCTGCAACGGGCCATCGATGATGCCCACGCGGCCGGCGGCGGCACGGTTTACGTGCCAGCCGGCGTCTACCAGATCGCCTCTCTGATGATGAAATCCAATGTGGCAATCTATCTCGAGGGTGGAGCCGTTTTGCGCGGAACCGGCCGGCGCGCCGACTACGTCCAGGACAATCCGGGATCGCAGATGTCCGCCGTCAGCACCGTCATCCGCTTCACCGAGGGCGACAGCAACATGAAGGTGCTGGGCCGCGGCACGATCGACGCCAATGGCGAGCTGCTCTACGACAACGACGGCGGCAAGGACCCGACCGCCCTGCGCCTGTGCCTCCTGCGCCCCAACAAGAACAGCCACGTCACCTTCGATGGCATCACCGTCAGTCACGGCCGCACCTGGACCGTCGTGCCCCAGCAATCCGACAACATCCTCATCCAGAATTTCAAGGTGCTCAACAGCGAACACCGCAGCAACAATGACGGCATCGACATCAACAGCTGCCAGGACGTGCTGGTCCGGCACTGCTTCACCTACACCAATGACGATTCGCTCTGCGCCAAGCCCTGCACGGTGGGCAACTTCCAGGGGGTCATCGATGGCCCCGATGAGGAAATCCGCAACGTCACTTTCGACGATATCGTCGTCTTCAGCCGCTGTTCGGGAGCCAAGGTCGGCCTGCAGGGCAGCACCCCGGCCACCAATGTCTGGTTCAAGAACATCGAGGTCCTCCAGGGCAGCCGCGGCATCGTCGTCCATCATCAGCAGGGGGGGGCCACGATGGACGGCATCCACTTCGTCAATATCAACGTCGAGGACCTGATTCGTCGGGTCTATACGCCATACCCCATCCAGTTCCAAATCTTCCCGCAATCCCGGGGCAACATCCGCAACGTCGTGGTCGAGAACGTCAACTTCCTCAAGTTCGGCAATGGCGACACCCCGGATGGCTATAACGATGAACCCTCCCGTATCCTCGGGCGCGGCCCGGATTCAACCATCGAAAACGTAACCTTTAAAAACCTGCGCATCGCTGGCAAACTCATCCTCAATCCCGGGGATGGCCGCATGAATGTCAATGAATTTACTTCCAGCCTCAATTTTTCAGCCCAATAGGAAGGCTCACCATGAAACTCACCCTGCCGATCGTCCTGATGATGCTGGCGCTGTTCTTCCCGGCCGCCGCCGCCGCGCCCCCCGCGCTGGTGCCAACAAACTGGTCCGCCAACTTCGACAATGGCACCATCAGCGGCTGGGAAAGCTATCCGGCCTTTGAGGACACCGCCTATGACTTCACGATCCTGCCGGGTTCCTTCCGGCCGCGTTACCACGTGCAGGGGTTTGTCGCCAGCGGCGAGTATTTCTATCCGGTCGATCTCGCCCCACCCGGTGAGGATCCCGCCAACACCCACTACCTGCTGCGCTCGCTGCGACCCAACTCCACCTCCCCCCAAAGAATCGGCGCGATCTACAAAATCCCGAATTTGTATGCCGCCGAGCAATCGTCGCTCAGTTTCGATTACTGGCTCCAGGTGCCGCCCGGCCCGGTTCGCCTGCGCATGGACCTGGCCGGCGCCGACGGCCGGCGCTATCAGGCGCTCATCAGCCAACCGGCGCGCCATGAATGGACGCGGGTTCAAATCCCACTGGCTGATTTCACGGCGGCGGATGGTACCAGGCTGTCGTCCGGGCTGCGACTGGCCGCGCTGGCGGTCCAGGCGCTGATCGATCGCGGCGATCCCGGTTCCTATGTCTATGTGGCGCTCGATAATTTCTCGATCGATGGAAAGCGACAAGCTGGCTTCTCCTTCACCACCCCCACCTCCAATGCCTATGAGCACTGGGCGATCCGCTTCGCCCAGCGCCATTATCGGCCCGGCGAGACACTCGACCTTAGTGTCGCCTCCGATGGCGGGCCGCTAAGGGAGGCCTGGGCGCGCCTCGAGGACTTCGATGGCCGGCCGCTGGCCGAGCGCATGGAGCTGACGGGTGGCCCCGAAAGGTTCGAAGCCCCCGCGGCCTACCGATTCGGCGAAAATGACCCGCACGGCCCGCTCACGCTCACCGTCGAGGGCCTGCGAGACGATGGCTCGATCGCCCGCAGTCAGACCCGCCTCTGGCTGCTCGCTCCCGTGCCCGACTCCCATCCCCGCGTCCTCGTCGGTGCTGGTGATCGCAAACGTTTGAGCGAGCTCGTCAAGGAGGATCGCTGGAGCGGCATGTGGCAGACCATGCAGCGGGCGGCGAAGGCCAACAATCAGCGCCAGGTCCCCACCAACTTCCAGCTCAATGACTATCCGCACGATTTCCTGTTGCAGGCCGGCAGTTGGTCGCCCATCCTGCGCGGCAACAGCACGGCCGCCCTGCAAAACGCCTGGGTCTGGTTCCTGGGCGGCGACGAGGAAGCCGGAAACTGGGCCAAAGAAACGATGCTGACCATGGCCGGCTGGGATTATTGGGTTCATCCGTGGTTTCGCGGTCAGGGACGGGCCACCTATTATCCGGTTGGCCAGGTGACTGAACAGCTCGGCCTCGCCTATGACCTCATCCGGCCGCTATTCACCCCTGAGGAAGCGGCAGCCTTCCGCGCCGGCCTCATGCGCAACGGCATCATCCCCTCCTTCGAGGAGTATTTCCTCAATAACCGCATTCCATCCAACACCAGCAACTGGATCAGCCATTCAACCGCCAGTGTTGGCATCGCGCTGCTGGCTGTGATGGGCGAGGGCAACGAGGGGGGCATGAACGAATTCGGCGAACCTTATTTTTCCGCAATGGCCGAAAAATTCATCATGCTCTCCAAAATGGCCATGCGCTCGGATGGCGGTTACGGCGAGGATTACAGCTACGGCGCCTACACCAACTATACGGCTCAGCCATTCCTGTTCATGCTGGACCGCCTGGGGGCCGACCGCCTTTCGGAACAGCTCCACTACACGCGCGGTCACCTTTACCCGACCTACGTGACCACCACCGTTAATGGCGACAAGCCTGGGATGCTGGTCATGGGTGATGCATATAGCGGCCCTGGCGGCGGTGACCGCTTCACCTACTTCGCCTCCCTCGCCAAGGACCCCACCGCAGCCTGGTTTGCCCTGCGCTCAGGCGAACCATCCCTGACGCGCCTGATCATGAGCGATGATGACTTGGAACAGCGGGCCCAAAGCCCCGCCGAGGCCGGCCTGCCGCCCGCCCGGATCTTCCCCGAAATGGGCAAGGCCGTCTTCCGCGCCGGCTGGGATGACAAGGATGCCGTCTTTGTCATGCGCGCCGGCCCCAATTACAACCATACCCATTTCGACATGGGCCACTTCCGGCTGGCCGCGCTCGGTCAGGATCTGGCCTCCGAGGGTGGAATCGCCCATTATTATACCGATCCCTATTACTGGTCCTGGTTCATCCAGGCCGCCGCCCACAACGTCGTGCTGGTGGATGACAACCCCGAGAGCCAGTTCGCCGGCGACTTCCTTGACGAAATCCCGGCCTTTGACGATTACGCGCGCGTGGGGGACTGGGTCCTAGGCGACGGCATCCAATTCGCGCGGGCCGACCTGGCCATGATCTACCATGCCGATTTCGACACCTATGAACGGCGCGCCTGGTTTGTCGACCCCGGCTACGCCATCATCCACGACCGCCTCCGCGCCGCCGACGGCCCGCACCACTACCATTGGCAGCTTCATCCCCCCGACCGCGACAGCCTGAGCGTCAGCGAAACCCATGCGGCCATTCGCGCCGGCGACGTGCTGCTGCAGGTCGAGATTGCCGCCCCGGCCGATGCCCGCCTCGCCGTCAAACCCGCCCCCATCCCGATTCGGGAATATGAAGCTTACCCTGAGAAACCCTTGCGGCCGCGTGCCGTCCTGCAGGTGATCAACGAGAGTCCACGAGCCGATGCCGACTTTCTCGTCGCGCTGCTGCCACGCCGGAACGAGGATTCAGCCTGGATCACCGAAACAGTGGGCGGCGAAGGTTACGAGGGCATCGAAGTTCGGCGCGGAGACCGGCGGGACCTGTTCTGCTTTGCCAGCGGGGGCTCGATCAACGGCGAGATCCGCACGGACGGCGAATCGGCCTTCCTGCGCCGCGAGGGAGATCTCATAACGGCTGCGGGCTGCGAACAGGCGACCCAGCTGGCGGCCGCCGACCTCACGCTGCTGCGCGCCTCGGGCCCGGTCACGGCCTCCGGCCGCCGCACTTCCGAGGGGACACGCTGGAGCTTCCAGGCGCCGGCGGCTCTTGATGTAGAGGTCATCGACGGCGATGGCCAGATGCACCGGCTGCGACTGGAGCCCGGCGAAAGCGTGCATCTGCTCCCGAAGCAGTAAGGGCACCTCAACCGCCGCCGGGACGGGAAAAAGAACAGGGCCGCAAGGCGTTCATCACGACTTGCGGCCCTGATTTTTTATGGTACCGGAGGAGGGGCTCGAACCCTCACGACCTTGCGGCCACTGGATTTTGAGTCCAGCGCGTCTGCCAGTTCCGCCACTCCGGCAAGCTTTGGCTGGGGGTGGAGGATTCGAACCTCCGAATGGCGGATCCAAAGACCGCTGCCTTACCACTTGGCTAACCCCCAGCATGGGGCTGATCGTCCCATATCATATCGATGGGGGCGGTCTCTGTCAATCCATCGGCAGCCATCAAAATGGCTCGCCGGGAACCTGCTTCGCGGTCGGCTTCCCCTGGCAAAGACGACAGCGACAGCAGGTTGCCCGGCGGCGGACGCCCCTCGGGGCATCCTATCCAGCAAGCTTCTGCCGGTTCTAAAGTAGGCCCGCCAACTGCCGGCGGAAGCCATTGCGCCCTAATTTAGCTAAGGCGCGTTGCTCGACCCGGCGCACCCCCTCCTGGCTCAGGCCCACTCGCTTGCTGACATTGCGCAGACTGCGCGGCTCCTGACCATCCAGGCCGAACCGCATCCGCAAGATGGAATTCTCTCGCATGCTGAGCTGGGCCAGCGCATCCCAGATTCGGCTCTCGAGCTCCATCTTCATCGAGTTCTCCGCGGGCGGCATGAGCATCTCGTCGGCCAGCCGGTCCTGCAGGGTCGAGCCATCCTCGTCCAGCGGCATGTCCAGCGAGACGCATGAGCGTGCCAGCCGCAGCAAATCCTCGATCTGGTCCTCGCTGATGCCCAGTCGCTCAGCCAGGTCCGCCGCCGTGGGCGCCCGCCCCAGCATGGAATAGAATTCCTGGAAAATGTCGTTCAACCGCCCCAGCATCCGCGCCTTGCGCACCGGAATCCGGATGATCGAACTCTGCCGCCGGATCGCCACCTGCATCGCCTGTTTGATCCAGAAGGCCGCGTAGGTCGAAAAGCGAAAACCCAAGGTGGGGTCGAAGCGTTCGATCACGTCGAGCAGGCCGACATTGCCCTCCTGGATCAGGTCCTCCATCGAGAGGCCCTTGTTCTGGTAGAGCTGGGCAATCCGAACCACCAGTCTAAGGTTGCACTGCAGGATGCGCTCGCGCGCGGCCGGATCTCCGCTCTCGCGCAATCGCGTGAACAGCTCAACCTCCTCCTCCCGCGTCAGCACCGGATTGCGGCTGATCTCGCGCAGGTAGGTTTTGATCCCGTCGGTGGCTTGGATCATGATGATCGCACCTCAAGCTAATCTGAACCTGTTCTTAGCAATAACATATCCAATCGCCTGGCACCCGCTCGTTTGAGCTGGCCCAAATCACGTATCTGCTTGTTTCACAATCGCATGCAAATATCCTGACCCCTACACGCTCCTGCATAAGGAGTCTTCGAAGCGCACCATAATGGTGCATGACACGTGTGGAACCCCGTGAGGCTGAGCGAATATCTGCACAGTTGCTTCTGGCTTTCCCGCGGCCCATCCTCAACCCGCGTGATCTACGGCATTTGCCCTCCCGCCGCCAAGGTAACCCCCTGATATTCCTTCAACCACTCCCGCGCTATCCTGAGCTTATCTTTTGTAGTTCCAACAACTTGTACCGGAGGCAGGACAGATGGATGGCAAATTTGGATTTTGGGGGTCAGTGCTCGCGGCGATCGCTCTCATGGCTTGGATCATGCCCGTCGATGCACAGACCATGAGGGACCGGAATTTCAATCAGCAGCAGGATGAAGGCGCCACGGATACCGTGCCGGACCGGTGGCCGACGGAGCGGCGCGATGGTCCAGCCATCACCTGGTTCAACGGCCAGGACGGTGGCCGGATCGCCGCCGGTCCTGATGACCAAAGCGATATCCAATGGGAACGGCACTGGGATCAGGATCGCATCCAGAACTTAAATCGGCAATGGACGCAGCGGCACGAGGACTGGCTGAACGGCCGGGATGAGCAAGCCACCACCCGGGATCGGCGCTGGGACAGGCCGGGCGATATCCGCTGGGAGCGGCGCAGCTTTGAGGATCGGGCGCTGCAGCGCCGCTTCGACCGCGACCCCTACTGGTATAACCGCCCCCGCCTTGGTTTCGAGGCCGATCGCTACCGCATCGGCCGCGAAGGCTATGGCTGGTTCGACCGCCCCGACCGCCGCGCCTATGGCTTGGACGGCCTGGGCCGGTTCGATCGCCGATTCGACAATGAACGTTATGGTACCGGACTGCGCTACTATCAGCGGCCCGGTCGCTATGTTGATCCCTACGATCGCCGGTTTGATCGTGAGGGCGACTATGGGCGGCGCCACTTCAGCCGATTCTACGATCGGGATCAGTTCGATGGCTCACGTCGCTTCGATCGATTCGACCCGCGCTGGACCATTGATCGGTCCCGCCCCTACCGGTCGGGCTATTACACTCCCGACTATGACCTGCGCCAGGACCAGCGTTACATCCGGCCCGGCTCGATCCTGGACCGGGAGGGCCAGCTTTGGAGCGCCGGCACCACCCGTTGAGCCGCCGCGCCCTCCCTCACGCCGCCGGCGAGCTCAGGAAGCGGCGTTCGAGTTCAAACAGTTCATCGCGCAGACGGGCGGCGGCTTCGAAGTCCAATCGGGCCGCCGCCTCCAGCATCCGCTTGCGCACGTCCTCGATCCGGCGCTTGCACTCCTTGGGTGAGAGGTATTCCGCCTCACCCTCGGCGACCGCAAGCACCGGAATCGCCGCATAGTCCGCCTCATAAACCGTATCCAGAATATTGTGGATGCGCTTGCTGATGCTCTGCGGGGTGATGCCGTTGGCCTCATTGTAGGCGGACTGGATCTCGCGCCGCCGGTTGGTCTCCTCGATCGTCGCGCGCATCGAATCGGTCATCCGGTCGCCATAAAAAATCACGCGTCCCTCGACGTTGCGCGCCGCCCGTCCGGCCGTCTGGATCAGGCTCGAGCGCGACCGCAAAAACCCTTCCTTGTCCGCGTCCAGCACCGCCACCAGCGACACCTCCGGCAAATCCAGCCCCTCGCGCAGCAGGTTGATCCCCACCAGCACGTCGAACTTGCCCAGCCGCAAATCCCGAATGATCTCGGTCCGCTCGATCGTGTCGATGTCCGAGTGCATATACTTCACCTTGACGCCCAGCTCGCGATAATACTCGCTCAGGTCCTCCGACATCCGCTTGGTCAGCGTCGTCACCAGCACCCGCTCCCCACGCGCCACCCGCGTCCGAATCTCCCCCAGCAGGTCCTCGACCTGGTCCGTGGCCGGCCGCACCTCGATCTCGGGGTCCATCAGCCCGGTCGGCCGGATGACCTGCTCGGCCACCACCCCCTCGCTCATCTGGAGTTCAAATTCCGCCGGCGTCGCCGAGACATAAACCACCTGACCGACGCGCTGCTGGAACTCCTCGAACTTGAGCGGCCGGTTGTCGAGCGCCGACGGCAGCCGGAACCCATACTCCACCAGGTTCAGCTTGCGTGCGCGATCGCCGTTATACATCGCCCGCACCTGCGGCAGGGTGACGTGGCTCTCGTCGATGAGCAGCAAAAAATCCTCGGGAAAGAAGTCCAGCAGCGTCCCCGGCGGCTCGCCCGGCCGCCGCCCGTCCAGGTGGCGCGAGTAATTCTCGATCCCCTGGCAGACCCCCATCTCGGCCATCATTTCCATGTCATAGCGCGTTCGGCCGCGCAGCCGCTGCGCCTCCACCAGCTTATTGGCCGCCTCCAGCTCCGTCAGCCGCTCCTCCAGCTCCACCCCGATGGCGCGCAGCGCCTCCTTGATCCGCGGCTCGCTGGTGACATAGTGGCTGGTCGGGAAGATCGCCGCCCGTTGCAACCCGCGCAGCTTCTTGCCGGTCAAGGCGTCGATCTCCCAGATCGCCTCCACCTCGTCGCCGAACATCTCGATCCGAATCGCCGCCTTGTCCTCGTAGGCCGGATAGACGTCGATCACGTCGCCACGCACCCGGAAGGTGCCGCGGTGAAAATCAATATCGGTGCGCTGGTATTGCCCCGCCACCAGCTGGCGCAGGATCTCGTCGCGGTCCGCCTCGCGCCCGCGCTCGACCAGCACCACGAACTTGCGATATTCCGTCGGCGAGCCGATCCCATAGATGCACGAGACCGAGCTGACGATCAGCACGTCGCGCCGCTCCACCAGCGACCGCGTCGCCGACAGCCGCAGCTTGTCCAGCTCCTCGTTGATCGAGCTGTCCTTCTCGATATAGGTGTCGGTCGAGGCGATATAGGCCTCCGGCTGGTAATAATCGTAGTATGAGACGAAATACTCGACCGCGTTCTCGGGGAACAGCTCCTTGAACTCGCGATAGAGCTGCGACGCCAGGATCTTGTTGTGGCTCAAGACCAGCGTCGGCCGCTGCACCCGCTCCACCAGGTTGGCCATCGTAAAGGTCTTGCCCGACCCGGTCACTCCCAGCAGCACCTGATGCGGCAACCCGGCCCGCACCCCCGCCACCAACTGCTCGATCGCCCGCGGCTGATCGCCCTTGATGTCATATTCCGAGTGAATCTTGAACTCCGCCATCCGCCCCGCCCCCCGCCAAACTCGCCGGCCGCGCCGACAGCCTCCATTCTACCCCGCCCCGCCCGGCGAAGCCAGATCGCCGGTAGAGAGGGTTGGTCGGCTCTCCAAGCCGGTATGTGTTTATCGAGGCTGGCAACCTCACGTCTTGCTTCTGCTGCCCTGAAGGGGCAGCCGCAGTCAAAAAGGCCAGCGCAGCCTTCGGCCGCAACCAAATCAAATTGAACCGCAAACGCGCAGAGGAAGGAAATAGCTGCCGTGGATTGATTCCCTGCCCATTTTGGCAAATAGCCAGCCCCGAAGGGGCGATCGCAAGTAGCCGGGGGTGACCGCAGGGAACCCCCGGTCAAGCACCCAATTCATCCGAGCCCCGAAGGGGCGGCCGAATCTTCGCAAGATAACAAGAAACCCAAGGATAGTAGCCCAGGGTGGAGCACAGCGAAACCCTGGGTTTAGGAAGCGAAAATCCGAGCCCTGAAAGGTCGACACAGTGGCAGCCACTGGAGTGCTCTGACTCGCACTGTAGAAAGGAGAGGTAATATTTGAAGCCTTTACTCTTTCTCTATCTCGTCAAATAAATCTTCACCTGACCTTCGGGCAGTGGGAGGCTTTCGCATCTCCTCTGGGACGGGCGGTAATTCATTGGACGTGAAGCAGTCGCCTATGATGATGGCCTCCAGCAGTTTGGCTTGTTCAGGATAGTTTTCAACGGTCGCTTCCAACACCCAGAGCAGTTCGAGGAGTTCAGTTGTGAACTGACTGGTCCAACGTTCGGGGCGGATATCATCTAGCGGCGAAGATTTTTTGCCCGCGCCATTTTTCATCCTATACTTGAGCCACGATTGAACGACCTTGAGACCGGAAACCTCGAATTCGTATACATCACGGTGGACGGGGGCGAATTCGCCATCCCCAACGCGCAAGGTCTGGGTCATTTCATTGTATTGAAAATCCTCTGGGTAAGCGTCGGTTTGGCCTGGGACGGCTTTCGTGCATTTGGTCGCACCATGTGGGATCTGACCTTGCTTGTTTCCCATTGGGACGAAACGCTCGCCATATGTATGCAGCCAGAGCAACCGCGCGCCCGCGTTGCGTACCTTTGCGAATAGCAGGGCGTCCTTCGTAATCGGTACTCGCAGTTCCCGCGTCTCCAACTCTTTGTGGAAATAAGCTGTGAACATTGGTTGAGCCAGCGTCCCGTAGACGTATGCCAGAAAATTCTCCGGCGTCACGACATGCTTGAAAGAATTGCCGAGCAGTTCCAGCAGTCCGGGCAGGATATTCACATCCGATGCGTCGGCGTCGCGGTACAAAGGGAAAACTTCTTTTGCGCCAAATGAACCCCTGAAATGATGCAGATCTGGTATTAGTGCAGTTGCAGTTGCGGCAGGTCCCTGTCCAAGAGGGTGGTTCAAGAGGCTTGTCAGGTACACTTGTCGTTCGCCATGAGCACGCCAGAGGTCGGGTCCGGGCCTGTCGATAAAGCGAGCATCGGCAAAAATATATTGGCGGTCGAAGGATCGATATGCATACCTACTGATTTTTGTTGGTGGGGCTCCAGCTACAAGTTTGGATAAAGGCACTAACTTATTGCCGGATGGAGGTAGTTGAGTGGCGTTTTGGTGAAGCTTGCGTCCGGTTGGCGAGTCCTTAAAAAGCGCCCTGCGCTCCTCATTTTTTGCGTTTAATAACTTAGTCCAACATTTCTTGAGTTTACCCTCTTCCGGTGAAATAACCCAAGTACGACCTGCCTTTACCCCCGAATGCTGCCACGGCATAAGGTCCGTGAGGAGGTGCCAGTCGAAGTAATTACCTTTCCCCGCCGGGCGAAAGGGCGCGTGCCAGTTTTTGGGGCATTCATGCCACTTCACCTCCTCAAAGTTAACAATGGCATCAAGCGCCGTGAATTTGGCACTGCGGGTTCCTTGAATGCGAGCATAATGGACCTTGGCGGGCTTGTCCGTTTGTGCCTCCTCATCGCGGACGGCAATGGCGATAGCGACGGGAGTTTGAATGGCGAAAACATTATCACTTTTGCGCGTTCCGCGTCCCTCACCGCCAAGGTCAAGAATCCAGATTTCGTCGCACTGGCGGCGCATATGCTCACGCATCCCACAGAAGGCGTCCCCCTCGAGGTAACTCGACGCGCTGATGAAGCTGACGACGCCCGGACCTCGGGCTGTTGGATGCTCGAAGACCTTCCATAGCGCCCAGCGCCAGAAATAGACATAGAGGTTGTAGAGGTTCTTAACGTGGATTCCATGCCCTGCCGATGTGGCAGGATCGAGGAAGGCACGAAATATGGCATCCGATCCCCTCCCGTTTTCGCCCCAACGGACCCACCCCCCGGTGCGGGCTTTGTTGTCGAATGTCGCGGCCTCATGACGATCATAGGGTGGGTTGCCCAGACAGACAATGACAGGGACGTTGCTTTTTACCTTAAGCGCCTTTTCGTGCTGTTCGGAAATTGGTTTTAGATAGAACGGCAAGACTGGTGGTTTAGCATCAGGGCTTTCGAGCGTGTCGGTCAGATAAATGTTGGTGCCTTCTTTGGGTATCGCCGCGCCGTGGTCACGCAGCGCTCGGCTGACACGTAACTCAGTGACGGCATAAGGCCCAACCATTAATTCAAAGCCGTAGAGATTTTTGGCAAGTTCGGAGGCTTGCCCGGCGACAGCTCCCCTGCCCTGATTGGATTTGACACGATCCAAGGTGTGTGCGATGACACCGAGCAGGTAGGTTCCCGTGCCTGCGGCTGGGTCGAGCGTGATGACGTTGGGATCGGCGAAGCCGAGCGGTTTGTTCATCCGGTTGATGAGCAAATCATCAATCAGGCGTACTTGGCAGCGGACGACCGCGACAGGCGTATAGTATGCCCCTACGTCCTTGCGTAATTTTGGATCATAGGCAGCGAGGAAGTCTTCATAGAAGTAAAGCCAGGGGTCTTCCGGTCCGGCAAATGTGGTGGGCGGCACGGCGGCGATAACTCTCATAAGCAAGTCAAGCGAGGCCACCATTTCAGCGCGCGCGCCGGGGTCGGTTAGCACCTGCAGGGCGCGGGAAAGGAGGTTGTGCTGCGTGGCGAGTGCATTCTCGGCACTGTCGAGTGTTAGCGGATTGGCCCCTTCACTGCGTCCCAGCAATAGAGCGAAGGCAACAGTTTGCGCGTAAGCGTCAGCAAATTGCTCGTCGGCCGCGTCGGGGAAAAGGAGTTGCCTCCAATCTTTAGCCAGCTGGACCAAGGGAGAGTCGGGATCCTTTAGCGCGTCGGTCACGTCATCGCGCAACATCCGGGTCAACGGGGCGAGCAGCGCGGCAAATTCCTTAAGATCTATTTTGCCTTTGCGGTCTGTCGGGATGATTGGTTGCCATGTGAGGAAATCGCGCAGCAGGTACTCGAGCGCTTGAGCGTCTTGTGGCGCGGCGGCATTGGCACCTTGGGCAACGACATCACCCGAGAGGCGGGTACTATTCACGAGTTTGCCATCGCGGTAGAGCGCCCACTCGTTACCGTCGGTATATAGGATGTTCGGGATCGCGGAAAAACGCTTGAACTGGTTGCGGTTGTGCCCCTTGAAACGAGTCGACATCGCGCCGACGCCGGGGGCTTTTAGTTCGACATATCCAGCGAGTAATTGGTTCATATGGATCGCGTAATCGGGACGACCAAGACGATCAGGAAGGGGGGTTTCACCTGTGCAGACAATTTTCCAGCCGAAAACTTTCGCCACACCGGCCATAAAATTTTCGAATGGACCGCGCACCTGATCTTCTGGTTCACCGGCTGTAATTTGATTCATCTTACAGGCAACGGCTTCGGCAAAGGCTAGTAGGGATTCATGTACTGTTAGAGTGTTATTCCCCATCTTTACTTTCCCCTAATATTTTCGGGGGGCGTTTGCCGGGGGAACACCCCCCCACCCCCCCCCGCCCCGC
>JAWLCE010000054.1:18948-20694 GCA_041687335.1 Sumerlaeia bacterium
TCCCCCTAATATTCGCGGGGGGCGTTGGCCGTACAACCCCCCCCAAACGCCCCCTGGACCTCATTCCCTACGGCGCCTGTTTATAGCACCATGGACCTGTGTTTGCGATTACTTCTGGCAGCTCTTGTTCGCGTCTTTGGATCGGCACTGGTTACACAGCTCACCAGATGACGGCTTTGAGGACTGCTCATCATAGTTAGATGTGGGCCATGAGCTGCAGTTCTTGCAGTAATGCCATGTGTCGCTACCTTTGCTCTTCCGATACGCCATTTCACTCACCTCCTTTCTAGGTTATAAGAGGGTGTTGGCGAACAGATCATGGGTTTTTCCACATCGCGTCCCTCTGCCGTTCCCCTCCCTTTTCCCCCACAAAATGCCAACTTCTCACGCTTATGCTCCCGCAAGGCGCCCCCTCGGGAACTGCCAAAATCCGCCACCCTCTCGTAAAATCACACCACGCGCCGAAAAACCAGCGCGGACAACCATTTTCTTGCATCTTTTGTAACCCAAAAACGCCGGAACTTCAACCCAAATTTTACCAAACTTGGTGTTTTTGGCATCTTGGCGTTAAAATTATTCCCCCTCGCCCACAAAACCCGCCCGCGACAGGAGCGCGCCGCCGCCATCCTCGAAGAATCCCAGGGCGGACCTGGATCGACCTCCCCCCCCAGGCTCACACGGCTCGTGCCGGGGAGGTTAGGTCGGCTCTGCGAGCCCCGCCCAACCGCGATCATCCGCGTTCCATTCTCCCCCCGCGCCCCCGTCTTCTCCCTTTCCCCGCGCCTCCGCGCCTCTGCGTCAAAAATCTCCCCTCTGATCCGCGTCCATCCGCGCCTCCTATCCGCGTGCATCCGCGTCCCATTCCCGCGTCCCATTCCCGCGTCCCATTCTTCTCCCCGCGTCCCATTCCTCTCCTTTTGGTTCCCCAAGCCCCTTTAAGCCCCCGCAAGGGAATTCCCATTTCCCCCCCGCCCGCTCTATCCTTGAACCCGGCCGGCAGACCACCCGGTCCGCCGCCCGTGTCTCAAAATCTTCATGCCTTTGTGTCTTGGTGAGAGATCCCCCGCATGTCCGAAGACTTCACCCGCATCGCCGCCCTCGCCACCGACCTCGAAGACCTCATCGGGCTGTGGATCGATCGCGCCAAGCGGGCCGCCCTCCCCTCCGACCCCGACCCCACCCCCGAGCCCGACACGAACCCCACCCCCGGCCCCGCGCCGCTTTCGATCTCCGAGCTCAACCAGGCCACCCAGGCCCTCTGGCGCCTGACCGCCATTCGCAAGACCCTGCACGCCTTCGAATCGTCCGACCGCTCCATCGCACGCACCAACTTCAGCATGCTTTATTACAACCACCTTCTTAGACCCCGCGAAGGCGATCCCGACTACGACCCCGACGATTACATCATCACCGAGTCCGGCGCCAAAGTGTTTGTCGGCAGTGCGAAAAGACGCCGCGCCGCCGGCATCGATGACGACCCCGAACCGACCGACACGACCAACACCGACGGCGCAGACGACGCATTCGACGATGAGGACGATGAGGAAGATCCCCTCGCCGCCCGCATCGCCGCCATGGAGGCCAGACAAATCCGCTCCGTCGGCGTCTGCCCCGAAATCCCCGCCATCGAATGGAAGTGGTCACCCCCCGCCGATCCCCTCGCCGACCCCGTCACGCCCTCCACTCCGGCCGACCCCTTCAACCCCGCCGCCGAGGCCGAGCCCGACCCCCCATCCTCTCCCGTCC
>JAWLCE010000055.1:0-19724 GCA_041687335.1 Sumerlaeia bacterium
GGGGGGGCGGGGGGGGGTGGGGGCCCCCCCGCCCCGCGCCGCCATTGCCGTGGGTATTAGATTAGCCGCGCTTGTCCAGCGGCACGTAGGGCCGTTCGGTGGCGCCGGTATAGATCTGGCGCGGGCGATAGATGCGCCCCTTGGGTTCCTGCTGCACTTCGCGCCAGTTGGCAATCCAGCCGGGCATGCGGCCGATGGCGAACATGACAGTGAACATGTCGAGCGGGATGCCGATGGCGCGCATGATGATGCCGCTGTAGAAGTCGACATTGGGGTAGAGCTTGCGCTCGACGAAATAATCGTCGGCCAGCGCGGCGGCCTCCATTTCCTGGGCCAATTCGAGGGCCGGATCCTTGACACCCAGCTTGGAGAGCACCTTGTCGGTCGCTTCCTTAATGATCCGCGAGCGCGGGTCGAAATTCTTATAGACACGGTGGCCGAAGCCCATCAGCCGGGTCTTGCTCTTGGGGTCCTTCACCTTTTCCAGGTATTCCTTGATCGACCACTTGTTGGCCATGATCTCGTTGAGCATCTCGATGACCGCCACGTTGGCCCCGCCGTGGAGCGGCCCCCAGAGCGCGCAGACGCCCGAGGCCACCGAGGCGAACAGATTGGCCCCGCTGGAGGCCACCATCCGCACCGTCGAGGTCGAGCAGTTCTGTTCGTGGTCGGCATGCAGCAGCAACACCAGGTCGAGGGCCCGCACCACGTCCGGATCCAGTTGATGGTCGAGGTTGGGGATCGAAAACATCATGTGGAGGAAATTCTCGCAGTAGCGCAGCCGTGGGTTGGGATAGATGAACGGCTGGCCAATCGACATCTTGTGCGAGAAGGCGGCAATCGTGCGCACCTTGGAGATCAGCCGCGCCGCCGCCAGTTCAAAGGTTGCGTCATCATTGATCTGCATCAGGCTGGGATTGAAGCAGCTCATCGCGTTGATCATCGCCGACAGGATCGCCATCGGGTGGGCCGTCGACGGGAAGCCTTCGAAATGGTGTTTGAAGCCCTCATGGATCATTTCGGACTCGGTCAGCAGCTGCGAGAAATGTGAGAGCTGCTCGCGCGTGGGCAGTTCGCCGAAAATGACCAGCCACGCAGTCTCGATGAAGCCCGAGTGTTCGGCCAACTGCTGGATCGGATAGCCACGATAGCGCAGAACGCCTTCCTCACCATCGATGAAGGTGATGGCGCTCAGGCAGGAGCCGGTGTTGCCGTAACCCGGGTCGAGCGTGATGTATCCACTGTTGGCACGAAGCTGGCTGATATCCAGCGCCTTCTCGTTTTCGGTCCCGACGATGACTGGAAGTTCCACCTGGGAGCCATCGATTTTTATCTGGGCCGGCTGCTCATTGACGATCTGGGTCATGTTATCCACCTCTACCCCCGGATTGAATTCGGCCGCGGCGGGCCGAACGTTGCTGCTTGTCAGGATCAAAGGACTTGATCATACGTTCAGCTCAAACTGACGTCAAGTTTGGTCGGAAATCCTCAGCTTCCATGACAATGCATCGGAGTCAAACCGCAGCGGCCACCTGACGGATCGCCAACAGCGTGTGCAGCATCTCCGCGACCGAATCCAGCCGCAGGGAATTGGGCCCGTCGCAGCGCGCGCGATCGGGATCGGGGTGGACCTCGGTGAAGAGCCCGTCGATGCCGTAGGCGGCGGCCGCCCGCGCCAGTGGGACGACGAACTCGCGCCGCCCCGAGCTGACCCCTCCCGCCGACGGAATCTGGACGGCATGGGTGGCATCGAAAATCACCGGCCGCCCGAGCGCCCGCATGATGTCGAAGCTGCGGAAATCCACCACCAGGTTATGGTAACCAAAGCTGGCGCCGCGCTCGGTCAGCCAGACCTCGCCGGCCCCTGCCGCCTCCAGCTTGCCGATGGCGTAGCGCATGTCCTCGGGCGCGACAAATTGACCCTTCTTCACGTTGACCACGCGCCCCGTGCGCGCCGCCGCGACCAGCAGATCGGTCTGGCGACAGAGGAAGGCCGGGATCTGGATCACATCCAGCGCGGCCCCCGCCGCTTCCATGTCGTGGACATCGTGGACATCGCTCATCACCGGCACGCCGAGCTGCTCGCGCACCGACCGCAGGATCCGCAAACCCTCGACCAGCCCCGGCCCGCGATAGGCCTCGGCCGAGGTCCGGTTGGCCTTATCGTAACTGGCCTTGAAGATGAAGCGCACCGGCAGGCTTGCTGTGATCCGCTTGAGTTCATGGGCGATCTGGAGCGTCTGCTCCTCGCTTTCAATCACGCATGGGCCGGCGATATAGATGAAAGGCGTCTGGTGCTTCATGAATTTGGACCTCTGTCCGGTTCGAGGGCGGCCCGGGCTGGTTTCCCCGGACGGCTCCACCTGCGCCGATCACTCTATCTGCTCCTTTCCCCACCGGCAACCTTCTCCTCGGGTGCCCCACTGTAAGTGGTCGGTCGGGTCTTCGACCAGACATCGGCTTCCAGTGTCGGCTCGAAGAGCAGGCCTCCCCCTCTCCCGGCAAAGGGCAGGGCTGGGGGCCGCGGGCCCAGGAGGCGCTGAAAGATGCTCAATTGGGGGTTAAGGCTCGTAGCGGGATGAGTCTTCGTTGAGGATGACGATATCGATGCGGCGGTTTTTCTGGCGCCCCTCGGGGGTGGCGTTATCGGCGATCGGGCGGAATTCGCCAAATCCGGCCGGGCTGATCAGCTGCGGGTCGTAGTTGTAATTTTCCGTCATGAAGGTGCAAATCCGAGCGGCGCGCATGACGGAGAGCTCAAGGTTGTCGCGCCAGCGCCGCGAGGTAATCGGCGTGTTGTCGGTGTGGCCCTCGATTCGGATGCGGAAGCGGCGGATACGCAGCGCATTGATGATCCGGTCGAGCTTGTGAATCGAAGCCGGCAGCACGTCGACCTCGCCGGTGGGGAAAAAGGCCGCCTCGCCAAGGCTGATCACCGTGCCGCGCGCTTCCTGGCGCACGTCGACTTCCTTGTCCAGACCGGCCATGTCAAATAGCTCGCGCAATTGCGCTGCCAGCATCGGGTCGCCCGAACCCTCGCCGGCGCCCAGCCCACCCGCGTTGGAGCCAGGAGTCGCCGCGGGCGTCGGCGTGGCCGCGGGGTCCTCTTCGGCCGGAGGGACCGAGGAAAACAAGCCATCGCCGGTGTATTCCTCGTCGCTCTCCTCGGCATCCTCACTGCCCCGCCCCCCACCGCCCGGCGAGGCCACCGCCGGCGCACCCGGCAGGATCGAGGCGACCAGCGAACCACCCGGATGATTGCTGGCGATCAGCGCGAGTCCACCCCCCGCGCTGCCCGAGGTCGGACCACTGACATTGAACGCCGTCTGGATCGACTGGCTCATCTTGGCCAGCTTCTCCAGGTCGGCATTGCTGCTGGCGAAGAGGGCCACGAAGGTCGCGAACAACAACGTCACGAAATCGGCATAGCTGACCAGCCAGCGCTCGTGGTTCTCGTGGGCGGGAATTTTCTTTTTGCGTGCCATCGTTTAGCCGGCCTTGCCTGCTCGGTCCAGATGTTTGCGCTCGCGTTCATCCAGATAACTACACAGTTGCTCCTCGATGATGCTGTGGTTGATCCCTTCCTGGATCAGAAGCACCCCCTTCAGCATGATCTGGCGCAGCTTGATGACTTCCTTGCCGTTGAACTTGATCTTGTTGGCGAAGGGCAGAAACATCAGGTTGGCCACCGCCACCCCGTAGATGGTGGCCACAAAGGCGATGGCGATGCCCGCACCCAGTTTTTCGACGTCGGCAAGCGCCCCCATCACGTGGATCAGCCCCAAGACCGCGCCGATGATGCCCATGGTGGGTGCATAGCCGCCGGCGGCCTCATAAAATTTAACCGGCCCCTCGATCTCCTCCTCGATCGTCTCCAACTCGGTCTCCATCGTCTCGACCAGTTGACGCGGCTCCATGCCGTCGACCGCCATGCGTAGCGCCTTGGCAAAGAAGGGGTCCTTGATACCCTCAACCTCGCGCTCCAGCGAAAGGATCCCCTCCCGCCGGGAACGTTTGGCGAACTCGACGATCTGCGCGATAACCTGGCCGTGGTTCTTTTTGCTATTGAAGAAGATGCCCGGGATGGCGCCGAGCGCGCGCAGGGTCACGCGCGGGGGAAACTGCAAGACACAGGCGCCCAGGGTTCCGCCCAGCACGATCAGCGCCGCCGTAAATTGAAGCAGGCTGGAGAGGTGGCCGCCCTCCATGGCATTGCCCAGCAGGATCAGCCCAATCCCCAAAATCAAGCCCAATACTGAACCCAGGTCCATCGGCGGTATTTCCCTGCGGACATCGACAGCCTGCAGCCAGGCCGGGGGGCGCGCCCAAGACCATCCGGTCATGCCGGGTCCCACGCATCCCTGTTCTTGTCATCGACGCTCTTGGGCGGCTGCTTTAACGATGATTGGCGCGCCGTGTTGATTTTAGCGGACAGAAATGGCCACCCCAGCCGGCGACGGAAACCTGTAAAAGATCATTTTGATCATTTCCCGGCACCCGCCGGCCGCGCCCGCCCCCTTTCCGCTATTGACATTGTTCCGCTCGAAACTTCATCATCGAAGCAGGCTACCGAAACCGGTCAAGGAGAAATGAGCATGGCTGAGAAGGCAATGACGAAGGCCCAGCTTGTCGCCCACATCGCCGAAGAGGTTGGCATTTCGAAGAAAGAGGCGGTCGCCGTGCTCGAGGCGCTGACGCGGACGGCCTACGAACAGGCTCCCAACGGCTTCACCATCCCCGGCATCGGCAAGCTGGAGGTCAAGGAGCGCGCCGCGCGCCAGATGCGCAACCCGCGCACCGGAGAGCAGATCCAGGTGCCGGCCAAGACCGTCCTGCGCTTCCGGGTCGCCAAGGCCGCCAAGGACGCACTGGCCGAATAGGCGGCATGGCCCTGAACCCTGAAACTTGTACATTTTGAACTATTGACACAGGAGATAGTCACATGGCGCATGGCAATCATCGGCAGATGGCGTGGCTTTCGCGGCGCGGATTTCTCAAGTCGGCCCTGGCCGCCGGCGCTGCCGGGGTCGCCTTCCCGGCCATCCTGCCGGCGGGCGCCCGGGCGCAGCAGACCACGGGCGAACCGATCAGGATCGGCGTGATCGGCTGTGGCCGGATCGCCCGCTCACGCCACTTCCCGGCCGTGCTCAAGTATCCTGAGCAAGCCCGCATCGTCGCCGTCAGCGACGTCGACAGCGTCAGGCTCAAGGACGCCAAGGAACTGCTGGAGACAAGATACGCCGAAAAGCTCGGCGAGCCCGCCACCATCCGCACCGTCGCCGATTATCAGGAGATTCTCGCCGCCGACGACATCGATGCGGTCATCATCTGCACCCCCGATCACTGGCACGCCCAGCCGGTGATCGAAGCGGCGCTGGCGGGCAAAGACATATATGTCGAAAAGCCCTCTTCCCTCACGATTGCCGAAGGCCGCCAGATGGCGGACGTCATCGCCCGCACCGGTCGGATCGTGCAGGTGGGCAGCCAGTGGCGCTCCAATCCCAGTTTCCGGCAGGCCTGCGAGCTGGTGCGCAATGGCCGCCTCGGCCGTCTGAGCCAGATCGTGATCGGCGTGACGGCCGACCCCGCCGGCGGCAATCCCGATCCGATGCCCGTCCCCGCCCATCTGGATTATGACCGCTGGCTCGGCTCCACCCCCGTCGTCCCCTACACCGAGGATCGCGTCCACCCGCAGAGCGACGACCTGCGTGTGCGCTATGGCCGGCCGGGCTGGCTGCGCTGCGAGCAATTCGGCGCGGGCATGATCACCGGCTGGGGCACCCACGAGCTGGACACCGCCCACTGGGCGATGGGCACCGAGTTGGGGGGTCCCGTGGACGTCCTCGCCACTGCAGAGTTCCCCACTGAGGGCCTGTGGGACGTCCACACCGCCTTCCATGTCGAGGCCCGCTATCCCAACGGCGTCATCGTCTCGATGAGCGACAAGAACCCGGTCGGCTACCGCTTCATCGGCGAGAACGGCTGGCTGCAGCTCACGCGCGGGCGCGGGCCGATGCTGGCCGCCAGCGATCCGGCGATCCTGGAGCCACTCGGCGAGGGTGCGCAGCGCCTACACGCCAGCCCCCAGAACGACCATCATCTGGACTGGTTTGAAAGCATCCGCACCCGCAAGCCGCCGGTCGCGCCGATGGAGGAGGGGCATCGCTCCTGCAGCGCCTGTCTGGTGGCGCACATCTCGATGAAGCTGGGCCGCCGCGTGCAGTGGGACCCGGCCACCGAGAAGTTCGTCAATGACCCTGAGGCCGACGCGATGATCGCCCGTCCCCAGCGCGCCCCCTATGGCACCGATGCGGTGATGGCTCGGCTGGGATAGGACCGGCGGCTCGAGACCCGAAGGATGCGATTCCATGCATGTGATGCGTCTGCTCGCCACACTGGTGGGTGCGTTGATGCTTTGCGGCGGTTGCACCCGCGCCGCAGAGGCTGAGCCGACCCTGCGTGTGATGTCCTATAACATCCGTCGTGGCTTGGGCAACGATGGCAAACTTGACCTCGAGCGCATCGCCGGGATCATCGCCGCCGAGCGCCCCGACGTGGTGTGCCTGCAGGAGATCGATCGCAAGACCGTGCGCAGCCAGGGCCTCGACATACCGGCCCTGCTCGCCGAGGCGCTGGCGATGCGCCCCATCTACGGCCCCAACCTTGAGCTGCAGGGTGGCCATTACGGCAACCTGATCCTGACGCGGCTGCCGGTTCTGGCCGAGCGGAACATCAAGTTGCCGACCCCGGAGGGGGTCGAGCCGCGTGGGGCGTTGCACGTCACGCTGGAGCTGGCCGGCGGCCCGATCGACATATTCTGCACCCATCTGGGCCTTGTTCAGGATCAGCGCCTGGCCCAGGTCCGGCACCTTCTGGAGCAGATGCAGGCGAGCCCCGGCCGACCCACATTGCTGGTCGGCGACCTCAACGAGGTCGAAGGTCAACCGCCGCTGCAACAGCTCCTGGAGACCCTGGACGATGCGGCCGCGCAGGATCCCGCCGGACGCCAGCCGACCTTCCACGCCGAGGACCCGGACCGCCGCATCGATTACATCCTTCACACGCCGCACTTTCGGACTTGCTCGCTGCGCGTGATCATGGACGAGCGGACCCGCGTCGCCTCGGACCATTTGCCGCTCGTGGGCGAACTGGTTTTTCTGGCCCCCTGACGCTGCCCCGGAATGGTTGTTTTTGAAATCCCGGTAGCGTTTGTGCCACGATAGCGCGCGGAAGGCTGGTTTATTTATGAATGGTCCGGCTCGCCCACCGCACAAACTCACCCCCCTCAAGATGATCCTACTGGCCATCCTGCTGGCGCTCGTGGGGATTGGCATCGGATTGGGCCTTGCCTGGGCGATGGGGTCGCTGCGCAAGATCGCGGCGGCGCCGCGCCAGCTCGATGACCGGGGGGCCCTGATTGCCGCCGCCCGCAGCGCGCCCCTTCGCGTGCTGGCGCTGGGGGATTCCTTCCTGGCCTGGTGGCCGATTGAACCGACGCTCCACAACGGGCTGGGCGACTGGGCGGTCGGGCGCGGCGCCTCGTTGACGCTCGCGGCTTGGGGCGGCTTTGGCCCGCTGGAATACCGCCAGCAGGCCGAGGCGATCATCCCGATCCTGGAACCGGGCCTGACGCTGGTCTTCTACTATGCCGGCAACGACCTGACCAATGTGCAACGGCGCCCCGAGCCGGTGCTGCCACCCGAATTCAGGGTGAAGCTGTTTGGCCCCGGCGGCGTATTGCAGGCAAGCCTGCCCGCGGCCGACGCTCCAGCCCGGATGCGGCTGGCATGGCTTGCCTCGGCCGCCGCGCAGTCTCCCCCGCCCCCCGAGAGCCAGTTTGACTGGGAGGCCATGCGCGCCCACGGAACCGATCCCGAGCTGATCGAGTTCGCCAAGAATCGGCTGCGCGAGCCGGGCCGCGTCGGCCCTCAATATGTCAATCCATGGGTCTTGCAGGCGGCGCTGGGCGAGCCGGGTTACTTGGTTGACAACCTGCTGGTGGAGCGCCCCGAGAGCCTTGCGGCATTTGACCGGATCGAACTGGAACTGGCGGCGATTTCAAACTTGTGCCGGCAACACGACAGTCGACTGGTGGTGGTGGCGATCCCGGCCACCCTGCAGGTCAGCGCCAGCCATTGGGAGTTTTATCGCAAGGCGGGATTTCCGATGGATGAGCGGCTGCTGGGGACGGATCGGCCGCAGGAGCTGCTGGCCGAGGCCTGCGAGCGCCAGGGGATCGAGCTGCTCGACCTGCTGCCCGACTTCCGCGCCACCGCAGCCGCCGGCGAGCCTCTCTATTGGGAAAACGACGACCACCTCGACGAAAGCGGCCATCGGCTCGCCCTGCGCGTGGTGCGCAAACGGGTGCTCGAGCCGTGGGCCGATTCCACCGGGGTGGCCGCCGGTCGCTAAGCCTGCCGGCTCAGTGATATTCGAAATAGGTGCATTCCTCGACCTCGGGCCGTGGCCGGTGGCCAAAGACGGGCGCCACCGTCGGCCGCGAGACCAGCCAGTGGATCGGCCGCAGCACCGCGTATTCAACGGCCATTCCGACCGGGTGGACGACATAAGAAACCACGCGCAACGGGTGATCCGAATCGTCGCGGTCGTAGACGTGAGCCTGCGCCGTGCCCGGCAGCGCCGCCAGCGCCACCGCGACCAGCGCGGCAAAGAACCAATTTTTCATGAGCCAGCTCCTTGGCATGGGATCGTTTCCTGCATACGGCGGCGGCGCGCAAGGCCACCGATCCGCTTATCGGCCGCCGAGGTGATTCTGCTTGAGCCTGTGCAATTTATGATATAAGCATCCCATCCCATGCGGGAGGCGGTCAAGATGATGAGCTGGTATCGTGTAAGCGGCTGGGTCGCAATAATCTTAATGCTTGCGGCGATCATCCCGGGCCAACACCGGGTCGCGGCGGCCGAGGCGCGCGCCAGCTGGGCCGAGCGGCTGGGTTTTCCCCCGGACCAGCGCGTGCTGATCCTGCACGCTGATGACATGGGCATGTGCGAGGAAGCCAACGGGGCGATCATCCAGCTGCTCGAGAACCACCTGATCCAGAGCGCCTCGGCAATGGCCCCCTGCCCGGCCTTCGAGGGCGCGGTCCGCTGGGCGCTGGCCCACCCCGAGGCCGACGTCGGCCTCCACCTGACCCTGACCAGCGAGTGGAAGACCCATCGGTGGGGGCCGGTCGCCGAACCCGGCTCGGTCCCGGGGCTTATCGACCCGGAGGGCTTCATGTGGCGCGGGGTGCTGCAGGTCGCGATGAATGCCACACCCGCCGAGGTGGAGCGCGAGCTGCGCGCGCAGATCGAGAAATGCCTGGCCCTCGGCTGGCGCCCCTCGCACATCGACACCCACATGGGGACGGTTTATGCGCTGGCCGCCTACACCGAAGTCTATCTGCGCCTGGCCGAGGAGTATCAAATCCCCGCCATGGTCATTGACCTGTCCAACCCCACCGCACTGAGCAAGTTCAGCCGATCCGGCTATCCCCTCACCGCGAGGATCCTCGAGCTGATCGAGGGCTACTCACTGCCGAAGCTCGATGATTTCTGCTCGCTGCGGCGCGCGGGCAGCTATGAGGAGTTTCGCGAGGGCTTCATGGAGCAGGTTCGCGAGCTGCGGCCGGGCCTCACCGAAATGGTTTTTCACCCCCAGCTCGAGAGCGACACCGGCAAGACCATCACCAACTCCTGGCGGCAACGGGCATGGGAGGCCGAGCTTTTCGGCGACCCGCTGGTGCGCCAGTTCCTCGCCGAAGAGGGGATCGTTTTTACCAACTGGCGCGAAGTAATGGAGCGCTTCCGCGGGCGCGCCGCCGGGTCATTGGCCGGCGAAGCCGTTGATTAGCTCAGTCGCCTCCGCCAGCCGCCCCGCCCCATAGAGAGCATCGATCCGCGCCAGCCGGGTGGCAAGTTCCCAAGCCCGCGATGTGGTCTCGGTGGCCTCGGTTCGCGTGCCGGCCGAGCTGCGCGCGGCATCAAGCGCCTCCTGCTGGTCGGCCAGCGCGCGCTCGCGGAAGTGCCGGTAGTGCAGCTCGCGCACCTGGTCCAGCAGGTAGCGCCGCTCGGTCAGGCTCAGCTCGCGCGCCAGCGCCCGGGTCAGGTTCTCGGGCACCGCCGTCGTCCAGTCCGCGCCCAGGCCCGCGATCGCCCCGATCAGCCGCTCATTGAGTTCGATGGCCTCGGGCAGCACCGACTGATAGAAGGCGGCCATCGCATCCCAGTCATCGCCGAAATCCTGATTCTGCGCGCCGGCGACCTGGTCCACCCGCACCGGCAGCGCCTGGCCGGCCGTGTAATGTTCCCAGCGGTCGAAGTAGCCGTCGCCATCGGCATCGAACATCCGGATCTCGCCGAGCGGCTCCTCGTTGCCGATCATGCCGATGCGGACCCAACCCTCGTGCGCGCCCTTGAGGTGCAGCCGACGGTCGACGGGGCTATAGTAGACCTCGCGCCGCTCGCGGAACTCGGGCAGGTATTCCCGGCGGATGTTCCAGATCTGCCAGGGGCCGCCCGTGTTGTGCATCGGCCGGCGGTGCCAGGTCCAGAAGACCCCCTCCCAGCGGAGGTCGTCGGCCTCGGTGCGCGCCGGGTCGCCGATCGCGATCGAGCCGTCCTCGAATTCCATGAAGCTGAAGCCGGTCTCGTCGGCGGGGTAGCTGTCGCAGACGGCCGGCACGTCCTCCAGCGGCAGCACGACCGTGCGTGAGGGCGGGCGGCGCAGCGGGTTGTCGTGGTTCATCCGCGGGTAGTCGTAGGGCTGGTCGCCGATCATGTTGAAGCCCATCTCGTAGTGCAGCGGCCGGTCGGGCCCCGCCAGCCCATCGATGTCGAAGCTGTAGCGGACGTTGAGCGTGCCCATGTCGCGCATCGACTCCTCGAACGGCCCGCCGATGAGCGCATAGCTGTTGGCGTAATCAGGATGGTCCTGCTTTGTGAGGAAGTCGCGCGGGACGGCGCTGAAGCGCGCCACCCGCTCCGAAAAACCGTCATCGTCGGTGTCCCAGAAGGCGAACGGACATTCCGAGAACGGCGCCCATGCCCCACGCTCGGGGTCATACTTGTTGAGATAAATCACCGAGTCGCCGTAGGCATCGCTCAGGAAGAAGGGCCGTTCGTATTCATAGTCGCCGATGTGCCACATGTGGCCGTCGCCGTCGTTGTCGAAGGCCTTCCAGCTGTAGCGCAGCTCGCCGTCGATGAAGTAGCGGATGTCCATCTCTTCCGGGACGTTGTCCCCGTCGTTGTCCATATAGTCGAGCAGGCGGTCGACGGTGCCGTCGGCGTGGTAGTCAACGACATAGCCGTCGCTGTCGCGGTCGGGGACGGGGTTGCCCTCGTCCATGTCGCCGTCATCGTCCAAGATCCAGACGATCATCTCGCCATATGCGGGGTTTTTGGCCTTTTCCCGCCGGATGAGCATCAGCCCGCCGCCGGGCAGCTCCGAGCGGAGCTGGAACTGCTCGCCGACGGCCAGCGCCTGCGCGCGCGGCCACCAGGGCTTGTCGTCCAGCCGCAGCATGCCGCGCTCGCCCAGCGCCGTTTCTGCCTGCCACCAGGGCTCGGGCTGCGCCGCCGCCGCCCCCGCCAGCATCAAAGCCGCCACCCCTGCCGCCAAGACCTGCTTGAACATGCCGCTGCCTCCATCAAGATGATTGGGATGATCAAACATCAATCGGGCGCCCAGTTCAATTGAAAGCCGCGCTTCGGCGTTGCATTTTGCCCCCGCCGGCGCTATTGATATGGTTTTCCCGGCAGGCGAGGCATGCGGCGCGACCGGCTCTCCACCTGCGGCTGACTCTCCCGTTTGAAAGGTTTCCGGCGATGAAGATCGTGCTTGCTTACTCCGGCGGACTCGACACCTCGATCATCCTCAAGTGGCTCCAGCTCAAGTATGACGCGGAGGTGATCGCCTTTTGCGCCGACGTCGGCCAGGAGGAGGAACTGGACGAAGTTCCCGGCAAGGCCCGCGACACGGGCGCCAGCAAGTGCTATATCGTCGACCTCGTGGAGGAGTTCGCCGCGGACTTCATCTACCCGATGATCCAGGCCGGCGCGATCTACGAGGGCCAGTATTTCCTCGGCACCTCGATTGCGCGCCCGCTCATCGCCAAGGCCCAGATCGAGATCGCGCGCCGTGAGGGGTGCGAGGCTGTCGCCCACGGCGCCACCGGCAAGGGCAACGACCAGTGCCGCTTCGAACTGACCTATGCCGCGCTCGCCCCCGAGCTCAGGGTCATCGCCCCCTGGCGCGAGTGGGACCTGGCCGGCCGCGCCGAACTGATCGCCTTCGCCCGCGAGCACGGCATCGACGTCAAGAGCTCGACCGCCAAGCCCTACTCGATGGACCGCAACCTGCTCCACATCAGCTTTGAGTCGGGGATTCTCGAGGACCCGTGGTCCGAGCCCGACGCCTCGATGTTCGTCCTGAGCGTCGCGCCCGAGCAGGCCCCCGACAAGCCCGAATATGTCGAGATCGAGTTCGAGCAGGGCCGCGCCATCGCGCTCAAGACGACCGACGACTCCGTCGCCCGCCCGCTCACACCCGGCCAGATGATGCGCGCGCTCAACAAGGTCGGCGGCCGCAACGGCATCGGCCGGGTCGACATGGTCGAAAACCGTTTTGTCGGCATGAAATCGCGCGGCGTCTACGAGACCCCGGGCGGCTCGATCCTGCACTTCGCCCACCGCCAGCTCGAAAGCCTGACCATGGACCGCGAGGTCATGCACCTGCGCGACGGCCTCATCCCGCGCTATGCCGAGATGGTCTACTACGGCTTCTGGTATGCCCCCGAGCGCGAGGCGCTCCAGGCGCTGGTGAGCGAGAGCCAGAAGAGCGTGACCGGCACGGTGCGCCTCAAGCTCTACAAGGGCAATATCATCGCCGCCGGCCGGCGCTCCTCCGTCTCGCTCTACCAGCCCAAGGTGGCGAGCATGGAGGCCGATGCCGGTGCCTACAACCAGGCCGACGCCGGCGGCTTCATCCGCCTGCAGGGCCTGCGCCTGCGCGCCCGCTCGGCCGTCCAGGGCACCCCGGTCCCCCTGCGCGAGTCCGCCATGCGCGAGGGGTGAGGCCGGCACGCAACGGCGACGGCCCTGGGACAGACTCAGGCAGGGGCTTACCCCTGCGATCGGGCTCCGGCGTCCGGTGAGCCCGACCATCTCAACCCCGGGATTGGATTCACCATGCACCCGTTGCCGTTGATGTGCCTTACCCTGCTGGCGCTGGCCGCGCCGCCGGAGGCGCCGTCGGGGTTGCTCGTCAACCTGCTTTCGCGGCCCGAGAAATCGGTGATCACCGACCCGCAGCCCGATTTCGGCTGGATCGTCCCGGCGACCGCGCCGGGGGATATCCAAACGGCCTGCCAGATCCTGGTCGCCACTTCGGCCGAATTGCTGGCCGCCGGAACGGGCGACATGTGGGATTCGGGCCGGCTCCAATCTGCTCAGTCGGTCAACGTCGCCTATGCGGGGCGGCCGCTGGAGCCGGGGACAAGCTATTGGTGGGCGGTGCGGACGTGGAACCGCGCGGGAGAAGCTTCGCCCTACAGTGCGCCGCAGCGCTTCCTGACCGGCGAGTTCGCGCGCGAGCGCGGCTGGCCGGGGGAGAGCCTCTGGACCCAGCTTGAGGATGAGGCGGGCCGGCCGTTCTGGGGCTTCGAGGACCGCCACCCGATCGAGTATCACGAGGTGGCCCCGGCGGCGATCAAGCGGCGCGAGGACGGCTCACATTTCATCGATTTCGGCCGGGCGTCGTTCTCGACGCTGCGGCTGACGCTCGACTGGCGCCCGCGCGCGGCGGACGCGGCCGGCTCGGCCACGATCGAGCTGGTGCTGGGCGAGAAGCGCAAGGGCGACGCGGTCGACCCGGAGCCGGGCGGCGGCATCATTCACCGGATCGTCCCGCTGGCGATCGAGCCGGGCCTGCACACCTACACGGTGCAGTTCCCGCGCTTCAAGCCGCGCTACCCGCACAGCCAGCCGCTGCCGGCGCACATGCCCGAGGTGATCCCGTTCCGCTACTGCGAGGTCAACGGCGGCGGGCTCGACCTGAGTCTCGAGGACGCACGCCAGCTCGCGCTGTACTACCAGTTCGATGATGACGCCGCCGACTTCGACTGCTCCAGCGCCGAGCTCAAGCAGATCTACGACCTTTGCCGCTACTCAATCAAGGTCAACACCTTCAACGGCGACTACGCCGCCAGCGAACGCGAGCGGATGCTCTACGAGGCGGATTCCTTCATCCACCAGATGGGGCACTATGCCGTCGACCGCGAGTATGCGATCGCGCGCTACAGCACGCGCAACATGATCTATCACGCGACATGGCCGGCCGAGTGGATCTCGCATGCGATCCTGATGGCGTGGGCCGATTACCTGCACACCGGCAACCGCAAGCTGATCGCCGGGCACTATGAGGACCTGCGCGCCAAGACGATGCTGGCGCTGGCGAACGACGACGGCCTCATCAGCACGCGCACCGGGCTGCAGACCCCCGAGTTCCTGCACTCGATCCACCTGGCGAAGGGACAGCTCAAGGACATTGTCGACTGGCCGACGACCGAGGCCGACGAGTATGAGTTCAGCGATTTCAACACCGTCGTTAACGCATTCCATTATCATTCGCTGGTGCTGATGTCACGCATCGCGGCGAAATTGGGCAAGCGGGAGGACGCGGCATTTTATCGCGAGCGGGCCGAGCGGTCGGGCCGGGCGATCCATGCAAGCATGTTTGACCCCGAACGCGGGATTTACGTCGACGGCGTCGGCTCGCGGCATGCCTCGCTGCACGCCAACCTGTTTCCGCTGGTCTTCGGGCTTGTGCCGGAGGATTGCCGGGCGGGGGTGGTGGAATATGTGAAAAGCCGGGGGATGGCGTGCGGGGTCTATCCTGCCCATTACCTGCTCGAGGCGCTCTACGACGCCGGCGAGGAACAGGCGGCGCTTGATTTGATGCTTGCCGAAGGCGACCGCGGCTGGCTGAACATGCTGCGCGTCGGCTCGACGATCACCACCGAGGCCTGGGATGTGAAGTACAAGAAGAACCAAGGCTGGACGCATGCCTGGAGTTCCTCGCCGGCACACATCATCCCGCGCAAGCTGATGGGGATTGAGCCGCTGGAGCCGGGGTTTGGACGGATCCGGATCAAGCCGCGCCCCGGCAACCTGACCTGGGCCGAGACGCGCCTGCCGACGATCCGCGGCACCGTCCGCGCGCGGCTGGAGCAGCAACCCGGCAGGAGCTTCACTCTCGAAGTCGAGATCCCGGCGAATATGAGCGCGCGCATCGAGCTGCCCGCGCCCGGCGGCGCCGACGCTCCGGTGCGACTGAATGGGGAGACGGTGAAAAGCATCCTTGAGGGGGACCGGATCGTGATCGAGCGGGTCGGTTCCGGCACCCATCGGCTGACGGTGGGTGAAGGGGAAGCCCGGCACTGAAAAAAGTTGCCCCATGGGCTGAACTTGATTAATGTCGCGGCAAGATATTGAGAGGCCGAAGGAGCGTAAGCCATGCTGAATCGCTGGGGGTTGATGGTCATGCTGATGGTCGTGGCGCAAGGGGCGCTGCCAGCCGCGGACGCGCCGGGGGTGGGGGCGCTGGCGAAACCTTCGGCCGAGATCGTGGCGGAATTTTATCGGCTCTGCGACTTGGCGGCGGCGGAGCTGCCCGAGCCGGGGCGGGACACCCCCTTTTATGCCGAAGCCTACAACGTGCGGGCGCTGGCGGTGGCTTACGACCTGACGGGTGAGGCGCGTTACCTGGATGCCTGCCGGGCATGGGCCGACCGGATGGTGGAGTATCAGCGCCTGATGACGCCGGCCGGTGCCTATTTCATGAATTACGGGCGCAAGCCGGAGGCGGAGCGCGGGCAATGGAACGTGGCCGACTGTGCCTCGATCGCGATGGGGGTGCTGGCGACGGCGGTGCGCTGCACCGGCGAGGAGCGGCAGCGATATATGGAGTCGGTGGAAAGTTTCGCGGCGCTGGTGCTGGAAAAATGGGTCGGCGAGGGCGGCGGGATCAAGAACGGGCTGTGGGTGACCTTCCGCGATGAGTGGTGGTGCTCGTCGGCGAACTTTGCCTCACTTTTGTTCCTCATGCACCGCGAGACGGGGGAGGCGCGCTATCTTGAGACGGCGCTGGGAGCGATTGATTGGCTGAACCGGCAGCGGTTTGAGGATGTCGGGCCGATGACGCTGGAGGAGAAGGGCGCGACGATTCCGTTCTATATGCTGGAGGCGTGGTCGGCGGCGTGGCCTGAGCTGGCGCCGGGCAGCGAGCGGCGGGAGCGGGCCGAGGCGCAATTGGACGCCGCGCTGGCGTGGTTCGAGGCGAACCGGGCGGGGGCGGACGGGACGCCGGCATGGGACTACACCGAGCTGCGGGCGCTGAAGATGGGCGGGATGCCCTTCCACCTGCTGGTGGCGGCGCGCGAGCTGCCGGGGCGGGAGGCCCTGGTGGCGGCGGCGGACGAGGAATTCCGCTATATCGCGCAGTTGCTGGCGACCCACCCCAACCCCAGCATGAAGCACATCTCGCCGATTCACCTGCGGTCGATGCCCCAGATGGCGATCTTCACGATGTTCTCGCTGGCCGAACGTGTCGGCCCCGGCCGCGTTTATCGGACCTCGAAATGATGCGCTGAGCCCTTCGGAGGGGAGATCGTCTTCTCCCCTCCCCCAAAGGACCATTGGGGCACCTGGGCCGGGTGCGGGTCACTCAGCGGGCGTCGGATGGCGCACTCCTGACCATCCCTCAAATTTGGTCTGCAATTTTGCGCCGCTCACGCGACTAACCGATGGCTGATGACCGGAACATCAGGCTGGCCGTGAGGGCAGCCGGTGGCCCCCGTGTTCGATCGTGGTGGGGCAAAAGTGCAAATTCTTGCCCTGCCAAGCGATATTAAGATATGAATACACATGAACCGGCAGGGGCCCGGAGCGATTGTGGCAGCCCGCAGGGCAGCCAGCCGGTGGGGCCTGCGCACAAAGGAGACACCCGTCCATGTTCTCACAGACAAGCGAATACGCGATCCGCGCCTTGTCCATCCTGGCCCGTCATGAGCAGGACCATTTCGTGCTGGTGGGGACGCTGGCGGCCAATGCCGACCTGCCCCACCACTACCTGAGCAAGATCCTGCAGAACCTGGTGCGCATGCAGATCCTGGAGTCGCGCAAGGGCAGCAAGGGCGGCTTTCGGCTGGCGCGTGACCCCGACCAGATCACCCTCTACGATGTGGTCAATGCGATCGAGAACCTGGGGACCACGCGGCGTTGCCTGCTGGGACAAGCCGAGTGTTCCGACGAGCGCGCCTGCCCGCTGCATGAGTTCTGGGTCCGCATCAGCAACGATTACCTCGAGACCTTGCAGCGCACCTCGCTGGGCGACCTGGTCCGCTTTGGCGGGCGGCTGCCGACGCCGCAGGGATTTGCCCCCGCCACCCCCTACGGCACCGAGGGTGCCCACCGCCAGGCGAGCCAATAGCCAAGCGAGGGCTCCTGGGATGGCCGGCCATGCGATCGGTGAATTCCTGCGCGGCGCCGGCGACATCTGGCGCGGAGCCCGGCTACTGGTCGGGCGACCGGCCCTGTGGCCGTGGGTGCTGATTCCATTCCTGCTCAATGTCGCCGTCTTTGGCCTCATCCTCTGGGCGGGGCTGCATTTTGGCAGCGGCTGGATCGAAGGCATTTTCACCGGCGGTTTCTGGTGGGACCTGCTGCGCTGGGTCGTCCAGGTCCTGTTCTGGCTCACCCTGTTCATTATTGTGATCTTTCTGTTCGTGCCGGTGGGCAGCTTGGTGGCGTTGCCTTTCAACGACCTGCTCTCTGAAAAAGTTGAGGTCCTGTTGACCGGCACCAGCGGTGCGGAATCTTTTTCGTTGCGCTCGCTGACGCGCGGCATCAAGGTCGGCGTCGGTGCCAGCATCCGCATGGCGCTGCTGATGGGCGTGCTGCTGGTTCCCGTGCTGCTGCTGAACCTGTTGCCCGGCATCGGCACGCTGCTCTCGGGCGCGGTGGCCGCCATCATCACGATCCGTTATTTGTCGCTCGAATACACCAGCTACAGCATGGACCGCCGTTACTGGGACTGGGCGCGGCGCAAGGCCTTCCTGCGGCGCAACCGGGCCCGCTCGCTCGGCATGGGGACGATGGCCTGGCTGCTGATGATGATCCCGGTGGTCAATGCGCTCTTCATCCCCGTCTCCGCCGTTGCCGGCACGATCCTCTTTTGCGAGGCCGAGGCCCAAGCACCCAGGAGCATCTCAAAACAATAGTTCGGGTCTTCAACGGATCCTAGCGTCGGCTCGAATCGCCGACCTGCCCTCCCCGGCATGAGTCGGGATGTTCCCGCCACTGGTCATCTGGTTGAGCTTTTCTTTTCTTGCTGGCAAAATGGTGGGGATTGATGAGCTTGAGACATCCACGACCTTGGGGAGCCACCGATGAAGACCCACGAGCGCCCGCATGTGCTGGTGACCAACGATGACGGGATCCATGCGCCCGGCATCGCCGCGCTGGCCGAGGCCTTGCGCGCGGATTATGACCTGACTATCGTCGCCCCCGCCCGCGAGAACAGCGGCATGGGCCATGCCATCAGCGTCTATCGCGACCTGCGGCTGGAGCCTGTCCACCGCAATGGCATGCTTTGGGGCTATGGCCTGGAAGGCACCCCCGCCGACTGCGTCAAGGTCGCCGTCTCGATGCTCTCGACCGATCGACCATTCGACATGGTTGTCTCGGGGATCAACACGGGCCAGAATGTCGGCATCAACATCCTGTATTCGGGCACGGTTGCGGCCGCGCGCGAGGCGGCAGTGCTTGGCTTGCCCGCGATCGCCGTCTCAATGCTTTATCATGAAGACCCCGCCGATATCCCTTGGCAGACCGGGGCGCGCGTGGCCCTGGAGGTGGCGCGCCGGGTCTCGCGCGAGGGCCTGCCCAGCGGCGTGATGCTCAACGTCAACGCCCCGCCGCTGCCCTATGATGCGATCAAGGGCTGGACCGCCACCCGCATGGGCGACTCCGGCTATGCCGACCTGTTCCTGCACGAGCCGGGCGAGGCCAGTTTGGTCATGATCTATCGCAATGTTGGCAAGGGCTTTGAACGTTCCACCATCATCCACGGCGATGACTCGCATCCGCTCGACGACCAGGCGCTCTACTCCGACGAGGTCTCGATCACACCGCTGATGTTCGACCTGACGGCCCACGAACACTTGGCGCGCGTCGAGTCCTGGTTCGGCAAGAAATAGGAACCCAAGCCGCCCCGTAGGGGCCAAATAGCTCCGTCAGGAGCGCGACATGTGCAGTTTTCCCCTCGGTGTAAACCCAATTTTACATTCAAATCGATTTCGTTTGAAGGTCCCTCGGCGGCACATGCCGCTCCTGACGGAGCTTGAGGGAAGGGGAACGGCATAGCTACAAACATGTCGCTCCTGACGGAGCTAAATGGCTCCTCCGCCTGACCATGCATCACCACCGGTTCGCAAAACACATCCCGCCTGAAGGCGGGACTAAGAACAGGGCCGGCGCGAGAAACATTGGAATTTAGAGCATATTAAGAAAACATGCCTACACCGCAGTGACAAAAAAAGGCCCGAATCTCCTCGGGTGTGACTAGTTCGAGCGCTGCGGCAATGGCCGCCCATAGCTCTTCCTGTGTGCGTGCCTTGGCCGAGCGCAGGAACTGTTTGACCTTCGACCACATCAGCTCGATG
>JAWLCE010000056.1:0-18135 GCA_041687335.1 Sumerlaeia bacterium
GTCATCATGATCTCGGCGGTCGGCACCTTCGAGGAAGGCGCCGAGGCCAGCCGGTTGGGCGCCCGCACCGTCATCAGCAAAAGTCGGATCGACATCGAGATCGAGGGCCTGTTTCGCGCCATTGACCAGGCTTTCGGCGAGTATCGCCTCGCGCGCAAACTTGCGGCCGAGATTCTCGAGCTGCGCCAGGCGGGCGAGGAGGACCCCGGCCGCGCCGCCGAGCGCCTGCGCCGGATTGTGCTCGACCCCGAAGTCCCTTTCTCCATCAAAGGCGAGGCTTTTGATGCCCTCAGCAACCTGAGCGCCGCCGAGCTGGCCCAAGGCAGCCGCCAGGACCTGGACCGCGCCCAAGCCGCCGCCGGCCGCGACAGCTTCGAACAAGTTGACCGCAACCTCACTGAGGCGATCCCGATCTACAACGATCTGGATCATCAATCACGTGAGGCCCTCCGCACCGCCGAATTCCTCTACGTCCACGGCGAGCGCATCGAATCGGCGGTCGACTTCTCGCGTTCGATTGGCTTCTCCTACTGCTTTGCGGTCGAAAACGAGGTCAAGCACCGGCTGCGCAAGAAGCTCCAGCGCTTCTTTGCCGATCCCAAAACCATCGAGCTGATCCACGCCCTGCTTGAACAGAACCGCCGATCCATCTCGATCTTCTTCCACCAGCACCTGCTGCGCGTCCAGCGCGAGGCCGCCCTCGACGTGACCATCGACAACGTCCAGCAGACCCTGATGCGCGTCCTGGAGCACCAGGCCCGCTACAAGCCCGACGGCCTCAAGGCGCTCGGCATCCTGCTGCTCTGCTTCGGACGCGATTACACTTTTAAAAAATTCAATCAGGATGTGCGCGTCAGCAACCCGCTCGAGCTGCACGGCCTCGACGAGGCCGACACGATCCGCTTCGCGCGCCTGCTCACCAACCTGCAGCATTATCGCAACCCATACATCCATCCCGAGATCAGCGAGATGGAAAAACTCTCCAACATTCGCCAGACGGTCTTCGACTGCCTGGACATTTTGGCTCGGGTCGCTTAACGACGCCCCCCGCCCGCACGCGCGCCACGCCTACCCATAAGGACCACGCACCCAGATGACTGAAGAAGGATTGATTGGATCGCTCCAGGATCGGCCACGTCGCCAGGGGCCTCCCGCCGAGGGACGACTGCGAGTCCTGCCTCTGGGCGGAGTGGGAGAATTTGGCAAGAATTGCATGGCGCTCGAGTTCGGCGAGGACATGATCGTGATCGATTGCGGTCAGAAGTTCCCCGAGGACGACATGCTCGGGATCGACACCGTCATCCCCGATTTCTCCTACGTGCTCGAGCATGCCGACCGGCTGCGCGCCCTCGTGCTGACCCACGGCCACGAGGACCACATCGGCGCCGTCGCCTACCTCCTGCGCCAGCTCCACCCGCTGCGTGTCCCGATCTACGGCTCGCCGCTGACCCTCGCCCTGGTCACCGCCAAGCTGATCGAGCAGGCCCCCGACGTCAAGCCGCTGCTGGCGACCGTCGCCGGCCACGAACGCGCCCGGCTCGGCGCCTTTGAAATCGAGTTCCTACCCGTCGCCCACTCGATGCCCCATGCCATGTCGCTCTCGATCACCACCCCGATCGGCCGAGTCCTCCATACCGGCGATTACAAGCTCGACGCCGACGCCGCCGACTCACCGCTGCCGGCGCCATTCAACCGGCTCGACCTGGCCGATCCCTACCTGCTGCTGATGGCCGACAGCACCAATGTCGACCGCGAGGGTTTCTCCCCCCACGAATACGAGGTGCACGACGGGCTCGCGCCGCTGCTGACCGAAGCCACCGGCACCGTCCTGCTCGCCATGTTCTCCTCCAGCATCAACCGCATGCAGACCGCGCTCGACCTGGCCGCTCAGACTGGCCGCAAGGTGGCGATCTGCGGCTGGAGCCTGGAGCGCAATTTCTCCATCGCCACCGAGCTGGGGCTGCTGAGTTATTCCGAGCGCCTGGTCCGCCCGCTCGCCGAAGTCGTCCGCCTGCCCCCCAACCAGCGACTGATGCTCTTCACCGGTACCCAGGGCGAACCCGAGTCCGCCATGGCCCGCCTGTCTCGCAACGCCTATCGCGGCTATAAGATCCAGCCCGGCGACCTCATCATCTTCTCCTCGCGCATCATCCCCGGCAATGAGCGCCCGATCTGGCGCATGATCAACCAGCTCTATCGCCACGGCGCCCGCGTCGTGACCGAACGCGAGGCCCGCGTCCACGGCTCGGGCCACGCCTACCGCGGCGAGATGCGCCGCCTGTTCGACCTGCTGCGCCCCCGTTGGTTCGTGCCGGTCCACGGTGAGATGCGCCAGCTCATCATCCACCGCGACCTGGCCGTGGAATCCGGCGTCGACCCGCGCCGCGTCTGCGTCATCGAGAACGGGACCCAGCTCGAGTTGGATCGCGAGACCGGCACCGCCTATCCCACCGCCTGGGCCGGCCAGGTGCTCGTCGACGGCCGCATGATGGACGGCGTCGAGGAAGTCGTCCTGCGCGACCGCAAGCACCTCTCCGAGGACGGCATGCTCACGGTGATCCTTGTCATCGATACCAAGACTCATAAGATCATTGCCGGCCCCGACATCGTCTCGCGCGGCTTCGTCAGCGTCGATGAAAACGTCGAGCTGATCGAGGCCTGCAAGAAGGTGGTCGTCGCCACCTTCGAGGAATGCGACGTCGAGAGCCAGGAGCAATGGGACGTGGTCAAGACCGCGGTCCGCAAGGCGCTGCGACGCTTCCTGAGCGAGCAGACCGATCGCTTTCCCGTCATCCTGCCGGTCGTGGTCGAGGTCTGAGGCCCCCCCCGGTCCTTTAACGGGTAGATCGTGTCCCGACACGGCCTCCAGTGCCGGGTCTTAGACCCGACCTACCCTCCCCTCAACACGCCGGTTTTATTTTTGTCTAGCCACACAAAACCCTAGTCAAAACAGAGCTTAGGATTCATCCAAAGCCCTATCGCCGCTTGGGTTGACTCCTGATTACGTCATCACCCCCCTCCCCCCTAGAATATAAACAATGCGCGGGTCCTGCATGGCAGCACCCTCGATGCGGCGGCCTTGATGGCACCGCCCTCTTTGCGGGCCGCTGCGACATCATTCCATTGTGCAAGGATGGCAGCCAAGATGGATGAACGCGACATCAACAAGAGCAAAGAGCATGCGCAAGCTGCCGCCGGCGAGGTCAAGGAAAAGGTCAAAGAGGTCGCCAGCGAGGCAGCCGATAAAGCAAAGGAAACCACCCATGAATTGCGTCAGCGCGCCAGTGGCGCGGTGCGGGGAGCGACAACTTCCGCTTCGCGCCTGCTGACTGACGTCGGTGATGCATTGGACCAGACCGCCCACCGGCTCGATCAGGAGCAGCACGATACCGCCGGCCACTACATGCATCAGGCCGCCACGCAGGTCCGGCATGTCGGTGAGATGATCCGCGAGCGGGACTTGGATGATTTCGTCTCCGGCATCGAGCGTTTCAGTCGTAATCAGCCCGGACTGTTTTTGGGCGGCACGGCGCTGCTCGGTTTTGCGCTGGGACGCTTCCTGACCAGTTCCAAGAGCCATCAGCCAGAACGGGACGTCAACCTGCCTCACACCTATGAGGCAGGATATGTTGCCCAGACTGGCCCAGGCATCGGATCCACCGGCTACGGCACGTTCGAGACCGGCCAGGGCCTGCGGCCCGAGTCGCTGTGATTTTCAGCAAGGAGCAGTGAGTATGGCATATCGACCTGAATTGGAATACGAAGTCGAGACACGGGAGCGGCGGGAACATGATCACCACACCATCGGTGATCTGATCATGAGGCTGACTTATGACCTGCGCCATCTGCTGGTGCAGGAAATCAAGCTGGCCAAGACCGAGGTCTCCGAGAAGGTGACCCAGGTCAACCGCGGCATTGTCTCGCTGGCCGTCGGAGGGTTGGTGCTCTACGCCGGCTTTCTGGGGCTGATGACGGCGGCGATCTTCGGCCTGGCCCTCGTGATGGACCTGTGGGCCGCAGCGCTGATCGTTGGCCTGGTCGTGGCGATCATCGGCGGCATCATGCTGCTGGTCGGCCGCAACCGGCTTCATCCCGACAACCTTGAGTTAAAGCGGACCAAGGAATCCTTGAGGGAGGACAAAGAATGGCTCAAGCACAAAATGAACCCGTGACTCGCCACGAGCAGGGCATCCGCCAGGGTCCGATGGAAAGGCCCAATCTGGATGCACAAAGTTCGCGCGAGATTCGTGATGAGATCGATCGCACCCGCTACGACATGGACCTGACCGTGCGGGAACTGCGCGATCGGCTCTCCGGCGAAAACATGGCCAACCGGTTTTATGGTTCCGCCCGGGAGTTGATCTCCGATCCATCGGTCATTGTCGATCACATCCAGCGCAACCCGCTGCCAACGGCGGTCACGCTGGTTGGCTTGGGTTGGCTTTTCTTCCGCTCCACCGAGCACGAGGACCTTGATCGCTGGGCGGGAGAAAAAAAGGCCAGCATGGGACGCAGCCTGCGTCGTTCGGCTCACCGGCTGCGCGAGCGTGGTTCGGATATGGCCCACGATGCATCTGAGTCCATCCGCCACAAGAAGGACCAGCTGATGAGCAAGGGCCACGAGAAATACGAGGGGTTCACCGAGCAGGCTGGTGAAAAGGGGGCCGATTACAGCGAGCGGATCAGTGAGTGGGGTCATGACGTCGGCGAGCGAGCCGGTCGCCAGGCCCACCATGCCCAGGTCCGTCTTCGTGGCACGGCCCGCAGCACCGGCGACCGCTTCTCTCAGCTCTTCCAGGATAACCCCCTCGGCATCGGTGCCTTGGCCTTCGCCTTGGGCTCGGCCATTGCACTGACGCTGCCGCGTACACGCACCGAGGATGAGCTGATGGGCGAAAGTCGCGACCAGTTGCTTGAGGAGGCCCGTCGCCGCGGCGAGCAGGCCATTGATAAAACCAAGGAAGTGACTGGCGCGGCCGTCGAGGCGGCCAAAGAGGCAGGTGAAAAGGGCGCCGCTGAACTTCGCAAGGGAATCGATGAGACTTCCAGGGAGTTCAAGCCGTCGACGGGCGGTGAGATCAAGTCCTCACCCAAGGACCCCCTTTACACTGAGGAACCGCCTGAATTCAAGCGTCGCACCGAGGGCCCGCCCCCCGGCCAGTTCCACTTTCCCGAGGAAGGTGGCGGCGAATACAAATACACTCGTCCTGAATAATTGGATCCTGCAGTCATCGACCCAGGTTCCGGCAACCCGCCGGGGCCTGGGTCTTCTTTTATCTTGATTATTTTTCTTGTGGAGTTCCCGCTTGAAGGCGGGACTACGAACGGGAAAGGCGGGTGATTCGCATTTTGATAGGCCTCGGCTCTTCTTTGGTCTAAGCTGGGATGCAGCTTCAGACATCGGAGCCTAATCAAGGCGCGCCGTTTCATTGGCCGGGGAGGGCGATCTCAGGATGTTGATCAAAAAAAATTACCGCTTGCATCAGGTGCGTCTGATGCTCCTCGCCCTGCTCTGGACATCCGTCGCGGGCGCGGCCTTCCAGCAGGCCCCCGTCCTCCAGGCCGCCGAGGTCATCCGTTACGTCGCCCCCAACGCGCGCGGCACCGCCAGCGGCCTCAGCGCCCAGAATGCCGCCAACTTCCGCACAGCCAGCTTCTGGACCGGCATCAACACGCTCCTGGCGAGCAGCCCCGTCAAGGTGATCTTCCTCGAGGGCCAATACGTCATCAGCTCCGACCCCTCCAAGGGTCTGCCGACCTTCCAGCTCAACGACATGGGCCACGCCGTTAACCGGCTGACCCTCGAGGGCCAAAGCCGCGAAGGCGTCATCTTCACCCGTCACCAGGATGACCCCAACTATTCCTCCACCAATACCAAGGGGGCGGCGTTATTCCTGCTCTACACCAGCCGCAACACCACCGTGCGCAACTTCACCTTCACCGCCCCGCACAAGGCCATTGGCTACGCCACCAACTTCAGGGGCGAGGACTACCTGATTGAAAACTGCCACTTCCATGATCTGCAAGGCGTCTATTACGGCGCCAGCGGCACCGCCAATGCCCCCACGCGCGATATCACGTTCAAGGATTGCCGCTTCGAGCGCGTCGGCAGCGGCAGTCACGCCCACATGATCTACAACGCCTACGATGTTAAATATATCAACGTGATCAACTGCTATTTTGAGGACTGTGCCGGCGATTATGTCCGCTTTCGCGACGACACCGATTTCTGCGTCGTCACCGGCTGCATCTTCCGCTCCACAGGGACTTACCTCAACACGCACCAGGCCTTTATCTCGGTGCCGCTGTTCAACGATGACGACCCGGCCAATCCCCCGGCCAATCCCAACTACGAATATTTCGGCACCCACATGCTGTTCTACAACAACAACTTTTGGTATGCCGACACCACCGCCGGAAGCAATTTCAACCTCGCCATTATGTTCCATCACAGCGGCTATGATCCCCCCGGGCGGCGCCACCTGCTCACCACTAACGAGGGACAAATTTTACATTACGGAACACTTGATGAGAAAAAGGCGCTGATGCTCGAGAACCTGGGCCTTATGGCGCACAGGATTCACGTCTACGACAACACCTATACCAACACGATCTTCAAGGCCACATACCGTAGTTATCCAGCCTATGGTGCCGTCTCCCGCGGCGGCGATGGCTACTATGACATCATCGACACCTTCAATGATCTTCCTGTCGTCTCATCCCCCGAGCAGGCAATCCTGTTCTTCAAGCGGATCACCGCCGCCCCTGATTGGATGTTGATGCAGTAAAAATCAAGGCATCGGCAGCGACAACACCACCCCCAGTGTGAACAGCGACAGCAGCGTGCTGGCGACGATCGCCCCGGCCGTCAGCTGGCCCCCGCCGCTGTGTTCGGCCAGTATAAAGGTCGTCGAGGCCGTCGGGCAGGCCAGCAGGATCAGCGTCATGCGCAGCGGCTCCCCACTCGCGCCCAGCGCCAGTGCAATTGCGAAGCCAGCTAGCGGTGCCAGTGCCACCTTGATCAGGCTCGCCGCCAGGATCGGCACCTCAAAACCGTGAATCTGGCGCGGATCGAGCATCGCCCCGATGCTGATCAGCGCCAGCGGCAAGGCCATTCGGCCCACCGGCTCGATTGATCGCCGCAGCACCGTCGGCAGCTCATATCCCAGCCCCGCCACAATCAGCCCCAGCAGGCACGCCAGTACCAGTGGATGAGTCGACAACCGTCGCCCGATCAATCCAATCATCCGCCGGTTGAGGTGATGCCAGCCCTCGATCATCACCACGACCGAGACCACGTTGTAGAACAGGATCAGGGCCACGATCAGCAGCACCGCCAGCGTCAACAGCTCCGTATCTCCTTGCATGCTGTAGGCGATCACCGGCAGGCCGATAAAGGCAAGATTCCCTCGAAAGGCGGACTGGATCAGCTCGCCGCTGCGGATGCTTCCTTGGATGGCATGAGCCGCCGCATAGCCGGCGCCGATGCAGGCCAGCGTGCCGCCCAGCAGCACGACCAGCAGGTCCCAGCGGTTGAGCACCGCAATTTGTGTGTCAACGGCCTCTAGGAACAACAGCGCCGGCAGCCCGACCCAATAAGTCAGCCGGTTGGCCCAATGTGCCATCGGCCGCGGGATGAAGCCCCCATGGCGCAACGCAGCCCCAAGCAAGATGATCAAAAACACCGGGACGAGCGTGTTGAGCAGTTCAATCAATCATATTCCTCAGCCGGTTGTGGGCCAGGCGATCGTCCCCCCGCTCGCGTTTGCCCGCTGCCGCGTGTCCATGCGAGTGAACTGCGCGACGATCGGCTCGTCGGATTCCACCAGCACCGCGTAGGGCAGGTCCAGCGGGATCGCCTGGGGGTGGATCAGGTCATTCATCCGCACCTGGCGCATCCGCCGCCCACCGATCGTGAAGATAAACGGCCCTATCGGTTCCTCGCGCTCGAAGAAGACCGTGATGCGGATATTGGCCAGCCGCTTCCCGGCGTTGAGCAGGCAAAGTTTCTCGTGACTCGTGAACATCGGCTCGCCACCGGTCGATCCCATCGGTGCGCAGCCGCCCGGAATCACCCAGCGCATGCGTCCCAACCCACCCGGGTGTTTCTCCACCCGGGTCGGATCGACCGCCTGCTCACGCAGCGCCCCCGGATCTCCCAACGGCGCCCCACCGGTCTGAAAAGCCCCTTCGGTCATCTTCCCACCCCTCCCGCTTCCCCCGGGCTCTCCTCCCCGAACACCCCGCGTAGGTAGTCATTGAGGAACACCCCCTCCGGATCAGCCCTGCGGCGAAGCTCCTGGAACCGGTCCCATCGCGGGTAGAGCGGGCGCAGCGCCTCGGCCTGAAGCGTGTGCTTCTTGCCCCAATGGGGCCGCCCGCCAAAGTCGCGCAGGATGGGCTCCATGTCGGCAAAGTAGTCCTTGTGCGGCAGCGTCGCGTTCTGCAGCAGCGCAATCGTGACCGTGTCGCGCCCGCTCGCCATGCTGAGAAATGTATTGTCGGCGGCGATGGTGCGCCAGAGCACTCGCCATCCCACCTGCGCCCGCCATTTCTCCAGCAGCCGCTTGCGCACCGCGAGGAAGCACTCCCGCCCCGCCTCCAGCGGCATCCCGTATTCCATCTCCTCATACTTGTAGATCAGGTCATTGTGCTTGGGCAGCACCTGGTGCGCCCAGCCGGTGCGATCCTCGACCAGCGTCCCGAAATCGACTTTCACCCCCGCACCCGGCGCGTCGAGCATGCGCAGCTTGCAAACATCGGCGCGGGGATACCAGTAGAAGTCGAAATGCCGATTTCCTGCGACCAGCTCATCCAAATGCGCCATCGTGGCCTCCAGCGGCGCGCAATACTCGCGACGGCGCATCCGGTAGCCCGGCAGCAGCCGCAACCTCACTTGGGTGAATATCCCGAGCGCGCCCAGCCCCACCCGCGCGGCATTGATGAACTCCTCATCCTCCTCGATCGAAACCTCCACCACCTCGCCCTCGCCGTTGACCATCCGCCCGCCGACCAGCATCCCGGCCAGTACATTCAAGCCCCGCCCGGTGCCATGGGTGCCGGTGGCAAACGCCCCGACCAGCGTCTGCGTCGTGACGTCGCCGGTGTTGGTCGGCGCCAGGTCGACACCATACAGCTCGCTCAGCGCCTGCTCGATGATTGTGCCGCTGCCGAAGCTCGCCTCATGCGCGCGTGAATCATGCGCCGCCATTCCGCGAAACCCGCCCATCGTCACCACGTAGTCCGGCGTCTCAAGAATTCCGCTCGAGGAATGGCTGCTGCCCAAAACCCGCACCTGGCGGCCCTCCATCCGTGCCCGGCGCACCAGCGCGGCCAGTTCCCCCTCCTCGCTCGGCTGGTAGATCCGCCGCGGCCTGAAACGCACGCTCCCTGACCAGTTGACAATCTGGGTCATCTCGCCCTCACGTTCCATGGAGTTGATAAAAATTTTCCCGAAGCGCGCGCCTCAGCGGCGCAGCAACCGTTCCAGCGCCGGGCGCAGCTCGGGATCGCGAAACTCATACCCCGTCTCGAGCAGCCGGCGCGGCTCCACGCGCGCGCTCGCCAGCAGGGTCTGGTTGGCCAGCTCGCGCCCCAGCGCCAGTCGCAGCGCAAAGGCCGGCGCCGGCAGCAGCGTCGGCCGCCGCACGAGCGCCCCCAGTGTGTGGGTGAAGGCCCGGTTGGTTACCGCCCCGGGCGCCACCACATTGACCGGCCCGCGCAGTCGCTCCTCAAACAGCACGTGCGCGATCGCGCCCACGACATCATCCAGCGTCACCCAGCTCATGTATTGACGCCCATTACCCAGCCGACCGCCCAGGCCGGCGCGAAAGAATGGCAGCATCAACCCCAGCGCCCCGCCGCCCGGGTCCAGCACCACCCCAAAGCGCGTCTGAACCACCCGCACGCCCGCCTCGTCCGCCGGCGCGGTCGCCAGTTCCCAGGCCCGGCAGACCTCCGCCAGAAACCCATTCCCCGGCTCGTAACTCTCATCGAGCCGCTCGGCCCCACGCGGGCCGTAAAATCCGATTGCCGAGGCATTGATCCAGACCCGTGGCGGCCGCGCCATCCGTGCGATCGCCCGCGCCAGCGTGCGCGTCGAGAGCACGCGGCTGTCGAGGATCGCCTGCTTGCGCCGGTCGTTCCAGCGCCCGCCCGCCAGATTCTCACCCGCCAGATTGATCACCGCGTCGGCGCCGGCCAATGATTGTGGATCAAGCTGTTCCTGGCCGGGCCGCCACATGACGGCGCGCTCGCCGGGATGCGGCGCCCTCCGGCGCAGCGCCACGACCTCGTGGCCGGCCGCGCCAAGCTGCTCGCTCAGACGCGTACCGATGAACCCGCTCGCCCCGGCCATGAAAATCAACATGCGGCGCCCATCCCGACTCCCGCGTCAGGCGCGGCGGCACAGCCTCAGCCGGCCACCGCTTGCAGCGACCGCTTCGAGGGCGCCAGTGTTCGCGCCAGTCCGACCAGATGGTTGATGCTATCACAAAAGGCCGTCTGGCGCATCTCCTGGCGCACCGCCGCCGGCAGGCCAGGCCCCACCACGGCAACCAGAACCCCTTCATCCTGCGCCGCCGAGATCAGGCGCCCATATTCCCTCGCCAGAAGCTCCACCGGCACCGCCGGACTGACCTGTATCCACAACAGGCTCGGGCGCAGCTCGCGCAGGGCCTCCACCAGCGCCGCCAGCGGCAGCTTTTCACCCAGAAAATCGGTGCGCCAGCCCGCCTCGCGCAACGCCAGGTCGATCATCCCCGCCGCCGGACTCGCCTCCAGCGCCCCCCCCGTCGCCCGCGGGGCATCCGCCGCCGGCTGCATCAGGTGCGAACGCAACTCGTAGACCCAGCCTTGGATGATCATCAGCGAACGCCGCCACTGAAAAATTTTCAGTCGCCCCTGCCGCTCGGTCTCCTCCAGTTCGCCCAGCACCGGGATCAGCGCCCGGTCGAAGATCTCACGCGCCGGCAGCCCGGCCAGGAACAAATTGAAGCCGACGCGCCGGAACGCATCCTCGTCGCCCTTTTGCAGGGCGCGCAGCATCTGGTTGCGGCAGCGCTCGACGGCCATCGCACTGTCACCGTTGGATGGCGGTAACCCCAGCAAATCCGGCCGCAGCAGCGGATGCCCGCTGCTCAGCAGATACTGGATCACACTGCTGATCGGCAGGCGGCGGTGCCCTCCCGCCGTCCTCACGCAGGGGATCAAACCTCGGTCACACCAGCGTTTGAGCGAAGCATCGCTCACCCCCAGCGCCTGGGCCACCTGCCGCGTTGTCAGTTGTTTCTCCATCGAACTCCCAAATCTCAAATGCTGTCATTTGATCGAGTTGAGCGAATCATAGGCCGCCCACCAACCAACTGCAATCGGAAAACAACTTTCATTTTCGACGCTTCTGGTCCAGCCGGCCCCGCAGCTTCCGGTAACGCGCCACCCCAATCAGCGTCAGCGCCGCGCCCAGCCCCACCAGCGCCCAACCGCCGATCGCCGTCCAGATCGTATCAAGAAAATGCAACAGCGCCGCCCCCGTCGCCAGCGCGGCCAGCGCCGTGCGGATGTAGGCTAGTAGCGTGCGTTCATTGGCTAGAATCGTCCGCTCGAGCGCCAGCCGGTCGCGCAGGATCATGTCATCATCAGGCAAGCCGTCATAGGGAGGCGGGTCGCTGGCCATCGCGTTCCCCCAGCCTCAAGGCAGCGGCACGTTGCGCTGCTCGTAATGATAGACGGCTTGGCGCCGGTAAGGGAAATGCCGCAGCTCGATGTTGATCTCCTCGGGCAGGCTGAAAAAATAGTAGCGCCAGAGCCGGCCCGCCGGCTCGCCCGGATTGTTGCTGCTGGTGACGTCGCTGCCATAGGGCTCGATCGCCCGCCCATCGGCGCCGATGAAATCAATCCGCCCGATGCGCGACAGCTCGCCAAACGCGACCAGCGCCACCGTGTCGGTCGTGATCCGCTCGAGCCGAAACATCAAGTCCGGGAATTGCTGGCGATTGAGCAGCTCCTGCCCCACGCGCGCGCGCAGTTGCGGAATGCGCAGCGACTGGGCGATGCCCAGCGTCAGCTTGAACGACGCCTTCACGTGCGCCAACTGGCGGTCCTCGCGCCCCGGTAGCTCCGCGTTGACCTCCACCGCCGCAAAACGATCCTCAACCATCAGAACGCTCGCATGCCCCGCCGGCAAGCTCCCCGGCGCCGCCGGGGGTTTGACGGCCAGCGGACGACCTTGCTGATTCATCAGTTGCCCCACCTGGCAGTCGTCGACGCTCATGATCGTCCAACCCTCGGGGACGTTGATCGTGAAGCCCATCACCATCCGCGGGTCGCGGTGCTCGCGTGGCAGGGCTTGCTGCCCCTCGACGTAATCGCGGCTGCGCACGACCGTGATCCCATCGAGCGCAATTTCAATTGCCGGCGGCTGGATTTCCGGCGTCGGCGTTGGGGTCGGCGTGGCGGTGGGGCTTGGTGTCGCCGTCGGCGTCGGCGAGGGCGTCGGAGTCGCCGCCGGCGTGCGCGCGGGAGCCGGCGCAGGCGTCGCCGTGGGCGTGGCCGCGGGTGTTGGTCTGGACGTCGGCGTGGCGCGTGGGGTCTGTCCCGGCAGCGCGTCCAGCGGCACCGATGGCCGCTGGGCCGCCGGCCCCTGGGCGGCGCTCATCATCAGCAGGGCGAGGAGGATCGGCCATGATTTCATCTTCAGCAGCTCCAGCATGATCTCAATTTTCAATTCCTGGCCGGCGCCGGCGCGGCGGCGGCGTGAACCGCCGTAATGAACTCCCGCACCCGCTCATGGTCCTTGATGCCGGGTGCCGACTCCACCCCGCTCGAAACATCCACCCCCGCCGGCCGTAACCCCGCGACCACCGGGCCCACCGTTGCCGGGTTCAGCCCCCCCGCGATGATCACCCGCCGCCGCGCCGCCAGCCCCCGCAGCAGCTCGTAATCGTATCCGCGCCCGGTCCCCCCCGGCAGCGCCGGGTCGAAAGTATCGGCCAACAGGTCAACATTCGGGAAATCCTCGGCTCGACGCAGCGACGCCGCGTCGCGCACGCGCAGGACTTTGATCACCGGCCGGCTCAGCGTCCCCGCCAGTTCGGGAGTTTCGTCGCCGTGAAGCTGTATCCGGTCCAGGCCGATCGCGTCGGCCTCGCGCTCGATCAGCTCGCGCTCCGCATCGACCCACACGCCCACGGCCTCGAATCGCCCCGCAGCCCTCGCGCGCAATGCGCGCACCAGCTCGGCGGTCTCGCCCACCTCACGCCAGCGCGGCGACCGGGCCCAGCGGATGAACCCCAGCCAATCCGCCCCCGCCGCCAGCGCCGCCAGCCCGTCCTCAAGCCGCGTGATGCCGCAAATTTTGACCAGGGGGTGATATCCAGCTTCGATCATCGGGTCCGGCGAGCCTCATGGGATACGATCTTCGCAAGCACTATCCACTAAACCACACCCCCGCCCGCACCCGCCAGCTTTTCACCCCAAATCATTCGAAATGAAGCCCATTTTGCTCTTCGAGCCGACACCGGTGGTCATGTCGGATCAAAGACCCGACCTACCACTTGTCTGCTTATATGCGCCCGGCAAAGTTATTCGAAATCCGTCGGCCCGCCCGGCTCGCGCAGGTGCTCGAACATCCGGGCGAGCTGGCCTGCCGTGTTGCGCGTGGTCGAAAGCGGCGGCAGTTCATCCTCACCGAACCAGTCCACCGCCGTCGTCTCGTTGCTGGTGGTCGCCTCGCCACCGAGCAGTTCACACTCGAAGAACAGCTTGTAGACGTGAAAGGGCAGCGGCGGCTCGTGCGGGTGCAGCGCCCGGTCATACACCGCCAGCAGCCGCACGGCCCGCACATGGTAGCCCGATTCCTCAAACACCTCGCGCTCGGCATTTTCGGCCGGGCTGGCGCAGACGTCGGCCCAGCCCCCCGGCAGCGTCCAGAGCCCGTCGAGCGCCTCGCGCACCATCAGCAGCTTGCCCTCGCGCATGACCACCGCGCGCACGTCCACCTTCGGCGTAGCGTAACCGCTGTCGCGGCCGAAGATCTCTTCGACTTGGGGGATGGTCTGGCCGCAGGAGGCGGCGGCCATCTCGGCGGCGATGCGGCGCACCTGCTCATAGCGCTCGCAGTCATAGTCGTTGTGCGAGAACTCCAGCCCCGTCTGCGCAATCGCCTGCAGGCGCGTCACCCAGGCAAGCCACTGGGCGGAGGGGGAGGAGGAACCGGCGGAGGGGTCAATTGTCATGGATCCAGACCTCTCACAAAGACACCAAGACACAAAGCGATGCTGGAAAAACTGATAGCCATATAACTCTCTGCTCCGCCTTTGCACCCTCGGCGCCTTTGCGGTTCAATCTCTTTTCATCTTATCCATCACCCGCGCAGCGTCGCGCCGAACTGCTTGCCCAGGCTGCGGGTCACTTTCTCCATCACGGCCCTGATCTCTTCCTCGGTCAGGGTCTTCTCGTGCGAACGCAGGCGCAGGCTGAGGCCGATGCTCTTCTTGCCGGGCTCGACATGCTCGCCCTCATAGACGTCGAAGATGACGGCCTCCTCGGCCAGCGCGCCGCCGGCGCGGCGTGCGGCTTCGAGCAGCTTGCCGGCCGCCAGATCACGATCCACCACCAGCGCCAGGTCGCGCCAGGTCGCCGGCAGGCGCGGGATCCCTTTCATCCGAGCCGCCCCGGCGCCGGCCAGTTCGCCGATCACGTCCAGCTCCAGCCGCGCGGCATAAACCCGCCCGCGCAGGTCCTCGCCGGCCGCCAGATCCGGATGCAGCTCGCCCACTTCGCCGACGGCCCGCTCGCCGATCTTGACCCACGCCGAGCGCCCGGGGTGAAAAACCGGCGAGTCGGTCAGCGGTTCAAACGTGACCGTCACGCCCCACCCCGCCGCCAGCGATTCCACCCCGCCCTTGATGTCGTAAAAATCGAAGGCGCGCGTGCCCGACCAGTGGGCGGGACCGGGCCCGGCCAGCACCAGCGCCGCCTCGGGGCGCTCGCCCGCCGGGTCGGCCGCGACCGCCCCCGGCCGCCAGACCTTGCCAATCTCGAACAGCGCCACCGTCGGCTCGTCCTGATTCTGGTTATAACCGACGGCGCGCACGAGCCCCGGCAGCAGCGAGGGCCGCATGATCGCCTGGTCCACCGTCAGCGGGTTGGCCACGTGCGGCTGGCGCGCCGGATCGAACCCCACCGCCGCCGCCTGCGACTCGCTGATGAAGCTATAGCTCATCGACTCGCTGAAGCCCAGCTCGGCCAGCCCATCGCGCATGGCCTCCACCAGCACCTCCAGACGCGAGGGGGCGTCGGGCACCAGCCGCGTGCGCGGCAGCGTGCTGGGAATGTTGTTGTAGTTGTGCAACCGCGCCACTTCCTCGATCAGGTCCACGTCGCGGAAGATATCAACTCGATGGCTCGGCGCCTGCACGATGAGCGCATGCGGCCCCGAGCCGCGCACCTCGAACCCCAGGTTGACCAGGTAGTCCGCGATCTGCGTGCCGCTCAGCTCCAGCCCCAGCAAGTCATTGACGCGCGCCACCTCCAGCACGATCGGTTGGCGGTCGGGCGGGGGCGTCTGCACGTCCAGGAAGCCACGCACGACCTCGCCCCCGGCCAGCTCGTTGATCAGCTGCGCCGCCCGGTTGAGCGCCAGCACCATGCCCTCCCGGTCGGTCCCGCGCTCGAAGCGGTAGCTCGAATCGGTCGAAATCCCATGCCGCTTGGAGGTCCGCCGGATCGTGACCGGATCAAAATAAGCCGCCTCCAGCAGGATGTCCGTCGTGTCCGCGGTGACCTCGCTCTCCAGGCCACCCATCACGCCCGCCAGCGCCACCCCGCCCGCCGCGTCGGCGATCAGCAGATCCTCGCCGGTCAGCTCCAGCTCGCGCCCGTCGATGATCTTCATCCGCTCGCCCGGCTCGGCCAGCCGCACGCGAATCTCGCCCCCCGCCAGCTTCTTGTAATCGAAGGCGTGCAGCGGGTGGCCCAGCTCGAGCAGCACGTAGTTGGTCACATCGACGACATTGTTGATCGAGCGCAGCCCCGACGCCTCCAGCCGGCGCTTCATCCAGAGTGGACTCTCGCCGATCTTCGCGCCGCGGATCAATCGGCAGGTATAGCGCGGGCACTGCGCCTTGGCCGCCACGCTCAGCTTGACCATCCCCTCGATCCGTGAGAGCGTCTCGCGCAGACGCGGCTTGGGCGGAAAGACCTTGCGCCCATGCATCGCCGCCACCTCGCGCGCCACGCCCAGCACGTTCAGGCAGTCGGGCCGATTCGGCGTCACCTTGATCTCGGCCAGCATGTCGAAGCGCTCACCCACCGGCCAATCGGCGGGCAGTTCCATGATGCCGGCATGGTCGGCGCCCATCTCGATCTCGTCGGCCGCGCAGAGCATCCCCTCGCTGGCCTGGCCGCGAATCTTGCGCGGCTCGAGCGTAAGCCCGTTGGGCAGCGTCGCCCCGATCAGCGCGCACGGCACGACCATCCCCGGCCGCACGTTGGGCGCGCCGCAGACGATCGACAGCGGCTCGCCCGCGCCGGCATCGACCTTGCAGAGGGTCAGCTTGTCGGCCTGCGGATGAGGCGCGGTCTCGAGCACGCGGCCGATGACAAGCTTGCCCGAGCGCATGCCCAGATCAATCTCCTCCTCGACTTCAAGCCCCGCCATCGTGATCGTGTCGAGCAGCTCATCGACCGGCAGGTCGAAGTTGAGGTAAGACTTAAGCCAGCGGAGAGAGATGCGCATCAGTTAATTTCCTGCTTTAGTTTCTTCCATGTGGAGCGTCAATTGAAGCCGGGCCGTAAGGTGATCGATATCCTTCAAGGCCAGAAGATGAAACTGAACCGCGAATAACTGGATGCCAATCATAGAAACTAACCCCCAAGCCAGACCGAACAGCGCCATCGGCTCAAAGTTCGGCAGCGAAGCCAGTATGATCAGCACCGCCGACAGCAAGGCGATGAGTCCGGCAATCATGAAGACACCCCAAAATCCGAGAAGCATGACCCGATGTTGGAGCGACATCATGAAGCAGCCCCGGAGAACTGCGCCCTCTCCGGCCGGCTCGATGCACGCATGCAGCGTAGGTGCTTCAAAAGATATCCTTCGCTTTTGCCCGCCGTGCCTGCTTTCGCACTGGAAGGCAAAAAAATGTGAGGTGGCGCACATTTTTTCGACCCTATCCATGGCTTCGGCCTCGGAACAGAACGTCTCCAGCGCCAGTTCCTGTCCCTTCAGGAAAAACCGAAGCGCCTCCCGCGGTGGCTGGAGAAGTGAGCGAAGCATCATTTACCTCCGCTACCTCCGCAAGGGGGGCAGCTTGCGTGGCACTTAAAACTGGCGCAAAAACCGCTGGTCGTTGCCGTAGAGCAGGCCGATGTTGTCGATGCCGTGGCGCAGCATCGCGAAGCGGTCCACCCCCAGGCCGAAGGCGAAGCCGGTGACGGCCTTGGGATCGTAGCCGACCGCCTCGAAGACCGCCGGGTTGATCATCCCCGCCCCCAGCACCTCGAGCCACATGCGACTGCCGTCCTCGCGCTCCCACATGATGTCGATCTCGGCGCTCGGCTCGGTGAAAGGAAAGAACGAGGGGCGCAGCCGATACTCACGGTCCTGGCCGAAATAGCTGCGGATCAGGTGCTCGAGCACGCCCTTCAGGTCGCTCATGCGGATCCCCGCGTCGACCATAAAGCCCTCGATCTGGTTGAACATCGGCGAGTGGGTCTGGTCGGCGTCGCAGCGGTAGACCCGTCCGGGCGCCACCACCGCCAGTGGGGGCCGGCGCGTCTGCATCGCCCGGATTTGCACCGGCGAGGTATGCGTGCGCAGCAGGCCGCCACCCTCAAGGTAAAAGGTGTCCTGCATGTCGCGCGCGGGGTGGTCGGCGGGAATGTTCAGCGCCTCAAAATTGTGGAAGTCATCCTCGAGGTCGGGGCCGCTGACCGGCGTGAAGCCGATCTGGCGCAGGATCTGGACGATCTCGCGGGCGGTCTGGGTGACCGGGTGCAGATGGCCGCGCGGGCGCGGGCGACCCGGCAGTGTCACGTCGAGCCATTCCTCGCTCAGCCGGCGATTGCGCTCGGCGGCCTCGAAGCCGCGGCGGCGCGCGACCCTGAGCGCCCCCCACCACACCGTGAACACCT
>JAWLCE010000057.1:0-18093 GCA_041687335.1 Sumerlaeia bacterium
CAAATTGGTGTCCATTCGTGGCTGCATTTTTTGGTTGCGGCTCGGCCGCGCTGGGCCCTTCGTGAACATACCTTTTCGAGCTGAAGAATCATGGGGGCGGGCGATTTGGCTGGACCGGCAGGGGCTCCAGCGGATGCCCCTGCCGGCCAAGTGTTCAAGGCTGGGGTGCCGGGCTGAACGGCCGCGGGGGGATGCCGTCGGCGAGCATCCCGAGCGCCACGTCGTCGGCGTGGGCGCGGGCGAAATCGGCCAGCCGGGCGCGGTGCTCGAGCTTGACCTCGCGCAGCGCCGGGTCGGTGGCCAGGTCCACCATCTCGAGCGGGTCGGCCTGCAGGTCCACCAGCGATTCACGCTGCACGCCGTCACTGTAGACTGCGTATTTGTAGCGCTCGCCCAGGATCATGCGCCCGTGGGCCGTCGGCCGCAGCCCATCCACCTCCACGGTCTGGATCAGGTGGTTCTGGAGGACGAGGTGCCGCGGCCAGTCCGGCGCCGGCTGGCCCTGGACCAGCGGCAGCAGGCTGCGGCCGGGCAGCGTCTCGGGGATGGCGATGCCGGCGGCTTCCATCATCGTCGGCAGCAGGTCGATGCCGATGTTGACCAGTTCGGGGCGGGTGGCGGGCGCGGGGCGGCCCGGCCGGCGCACGATCAGCGGGATGCGGACTGATTCCTCGTAAAAGACGGTCTTCTGGTTGAAGCCATGGGCGCCCAGCATCTCGCCGTGGTCGCTGGTGAAGATGATGAGGGTGTTGCCATCCAGCTCGGCCTCGCGCAGCGCCGCCAGCACGCGGCCGATCTCGGCATCGACCATCTCCACCATCCGGTAGTAGCCCCAGCGCATGCGGCGCCAGTCGTCCTCCGTGAAATCGCCGACGGGGAACATGCGGTTGGCGTGATAGGCGGTGCGGATGGTGGTCAGCGTGTCGGGCTCGTTCTGGGCCGGGGCGAGGTTGGCCGGCGCCGGCGGCCACTGGTCGGCCGGCGGCGGGGGGCCGACCTCGCCGCAGGGCAGCGCGTCGCCGCGCGCATACTGGCAGATGTCGTGGGGGTTGAGCAGGCTCAGCACCATCAGGAAGGGCTCGGTGGGCGTCTTGGCGAGATAGGCCACCGCCTCGTCGGTCACCTCGGTATCGAAGTTGGGCCGGATTTTGGTGTCGGTCATGACCCGGAAGCCGTGGTCGGCCGGCTGATTGACCCCGTAGGGCAGGTGCCACTTGCCGAAATAGGGGGTATCGTAGCCGGCCTGGCGGAAGTGGCGGCCCATGCTGACGAAGCTCTCGGGGTTGAGCTGAATGATATCGTTGTTCTGGATGCCGGTCTGGTGGGGGTAGAGCCCGGTGAAGATCGAGCTGCGCGCGGGCACGCAGAGCGGATTGGGGGCGTAGGCGCGCTGGAAGACCACCCCCTCGCGCGCCAGGCTGTCCATCGCCGGGGTGTTGAGATACTGGTTGCCGATGAAGTGGCTCATCGCGTCGGCCGACTGCTGGTCGGTCATGATGAGCAGGATATTGGGCGGCTCGGACTGGCCCTCGGCGGCCCGCCCCGTCGGGGCAAGCAGGGCCAGCGAAGCGAGGGCACCCAGGGCCAGGATGTATTTTCGCATGGGGTTGAAGTCCTTTCTTTCCCTTTTGGGCCTGATTCATATATTCCAGACTCGTGCAGGGGAAGTAAAGGTCATCGTCAGTGGTAAAGCAACCAGTTGGCGGCGCTGTTACGGCGGGCGAAGTGCGCCGTCAGAGTGAGCGGCCCGGTGACGTTGTCGATGATCAATGGATTGGCCGTGGAGTAGGTCTTGCCCCCCATCGTCCAATGGCTGAACCCATATTCATACGGGGCGAGGGCGTGGATCGGCGTGGATTTCGCACCCTTGGCGACGAGTTGGCGTTTGGGCCAACCAGCGCCCGCTCCGGTCAGCCCGGCCTCCTCAAAGCGCAGATCACATAATTCATAGCGGGCAATCTCGCGATTACCACCGGCGACAAAAACATTGCCACCATCCACGATCATTGCGAAAAGTCCGTGATTCCCCGCGATGTTGAGCGGTTGCCAATCGATGGTCGCGCCGGTTTCAGTGTCCAGCGCGCCCAGATCACGGCTCCCACCAATATTCCCACCGCCAATGAGAAGGGTCGAGCCATGCAGCCACATGGCATAAGTTATATGCAGACTCGGAAGCAAATGAGTCCAGTCGGTCGCCTTGCCGGTGGTCGGATCAACCGACCAAAGCGTTTTCGTATGTCCAAAATCTTTTCTGCCGGCGAGGAAGATCCGACTGTCGTTGACTGCAATTGCCCATAATTCGTCAGTGATATCAGCGGACAAGTCGATGGCATTTGCGGTGGCGACATCAAGCGCGGCGAAATTTACCAAGTCACGTCCGCCGATGCTGGAGAAATTGCCTCCGACGTAAAGTAACGAACCATGCATGGCCATATCCCTAATTTTGCCGTCACTCAGGGCATCCCAAGCGCTGACCAAGCCACTGCCAGCATCCAAAGCAGCGATGTAATGGCGTGTCTGGCCGTCGATTTGTGTAAATCCACCGCTGGCAAAAATAGTTGATCCACTGACAATCAATTTTCGGACAGTGTCGTCGGCCGAGGGTTTCCAATCTTTCAGGGCTCCAGTAGCGAGGTCGAAAGCTGCCAGCCTATTGCGTGCCTGACCATTGACTGCGGTAAAAGAACCACCGACATAAAGGGTTGATTCGGAGGCAGCCAATGCATAAACATACCCCCCCGTAATGGTGGGAGCCCAGTCGAGCAATCGGTCGGTCTTGAGATCAAAGGCCGCCAGATTGGCCCGCGGCTGGATTATAGCCGTCTTGATAGCGCCGCCCAAAAAAACACCCGTGGAGTTGGTGGCGATGGTATAAACAGGCTCTGTCTTATAATCGAACGCGATTGCTTCGGGACTGATCTGGCGGCGTGTCAAGCGATCAAGCACCACCGGATTGGGGGTGCTATCGCCGCCTAAATAAACCTTCGATGCGGATAGCGCCAAACAGTTGAATTGAGCCGTAAATGTCACGTCGAGCCATTGAACATCGGTCTTGGATAGAATGTGGGCAGATCCAAACCTGGAATTAAAATTTCCCACAAAAAACAATTCCGATTGATTCACCGCGATATCCCAAACGATGGCTGGCAAGGTCGTTATACCCGGCTTGGTCTGGCTCAGGTCCCAATCGGTGGCCAGTCCGGTCGCCGCCTCGATCTCCGCCAGCCCCCATCTTTGCTTCTCACCAATATTCTGAAAGCTTCCCCCGACATAAAGTTTGGAACCGCCACGAGCCAAACAGCGAACAACCGCGTCGGCGCCCGCATTCCAGGCCGTGGCCAGGCCGCTGACCGGATCGAGCGCCGCGATATATTGCCGCGACTGGCCACCAATCGAAGTAAATTGACCACCGGCATAAATCACCGCCTCAGTGGGCAATATGGCGTAAACCACCTGATTTGCACCCGGATTCCAGTTTCGCACGGCCCCGGTCGCGGCATCGAGCGCTGCGATGCGTTCGCGAGGCTGTCCGCCAATCGAGGTGAATGCGCCACCGACGTAGAGGATGGAGCGATCGGGCGACAACGCCAAGCGATGGACGATGTCATTGGGCTGCGGATCCCAAAGCTCATTCACCGAACCGTTGGCGCGGATATGGACAAGGCGATTTCGGGTCATTGAACCCACTTTGTTGAATCCGCCGCCAATGAACCAGCCGCCTTGGCCGTCGGAGATTGACGCCAGGACATTTCCTCCCGTAATCACAGGAAATCCACCTTTGGGTGAAAACGTCACGGGGTCCAGCAGGGCACCAGTTCCGGTGAAGCAGGCAATGGCATCAAATTCGCCTCCTGCATACAAGGTGTCGCCGCTTTTGGCCAGGCTACGCACATATGCAGACTCACGATCTTTGCTTGCTACATAGAGGGGCATGCTGGAGGTGTTGCTGGGCGAGGCGGCGGCGGGAGTGACAGCCGCGAGCAGCAGCAGTGCGCAAAAGGACCAGATCGCAGTTCTCATCGCGCCACCCCGAGGTTAGAAACCACCAAAGTCGGTTCAGGAAATTCCGAGTGAGAATATTCAATCAAATCTCCCGAAAACGTCAAGCCGAAAGCGGCTCGGGTAGATTCAGATTGAAACATGGTTTTTTCCTTTGGGGATGTGGCATTCGTCAGTGGTAAAGCAACCAGTTGGCGGCGCTGTTACGGCGGGCGAAGTGCGCCGTCAGAGTGAGCGGCCCGGTGACGTTATCGATGATCAATGGATTGGCCGTGGAGTAGGTCTTGCCCCCCATCGTCCAATGGCTGAACCCATATTCATACGGGGCGAGGGCGTGGATCGGCGTGGACTTCGCACCCTTGGCGACGAGTTGGCGTTTGGGCCAGCCAGCGCCCGCACCGGTCAGCCCGGCCTCCTCAAAGCGCAGATCACATAATTCATAGCGGGCAATCTCGCGTCCGCTACCGGCGACATAGACATTGCCACCATCCACGATCATTTCAAAAAGCCCGTGATTCCCCGCCATGTTGAGCGGTTGCCAATCGATGGTCGCGCCGGTCTGAGTGTCCAGCGCGCCCAGATCACGGTTCACACCTAGAGGCACTTCGCCGATATTCCCACCGCCAATGAGAAGGGTCGAGCCATGTAGCCACATGGCATAAATGACAGACTTGCTCGGAAGCAAATGAGTCCAGTCTGTCACCTTTCCAGTAGTCGGATCAACTGACCGGAGTGAGTATTGGAAGTTTCCATAGACGCGAATCCCAGTTACAAGGAAGAGCCGATTTTCGTTAACTGCAAGCCTAAACATTATTTGATCAATATCAATCGACCAGTCGATCGCCCGCCCGGTTGCGACATCAAGCGCGGCAACTTTAGCAATATTGCGTCCACCGATGGTGGAGAAACTGCCACAAATGTAAATCAGGGACCCATGCAAGACGATGTCACTGATCCCCCCATCATTATTGGCATCCCAAGAACTGATCAGGCCACTGTCTGCATCCAAGGCGGCGATGCCCCGGCGTGTTTGGCCGTCTACTTGAATAAAGTCACCGCTGGCAAAAATAGTTGATCCACTGACAATCAATTTTCTGACGGTGCCGTTGGCCGAGGGATTCCACTCGGTGCCGTTGACCGAGGGATTCCAATTCTTCAGGGCACCTGTAGCGAGGTCGAATGCTGCCAGCCCATTTCGTGCCTCACCATTGACTGCGGTAAAAGAACCACCGACATAAAGGGTTGATTCGGAGGCAGCCAATGCAGAAACAGTCCCGCCGGTAATGGTGGGAGCCCAGTCGCGCAATCGGTCGGTCTTGAGATCAAAGGCCGCAAGATTGGCCCGCGGCTGGATTGAAGCCGTCTTGAAAGTACCGCCAAAAAAAACACCCGTGGAGTTGGCGGCGATGGTGTAGACCGGCCCATCTGTCAGCTTTGGGGTTGAAATCTGGCGGTTTGTTTGTCGATCAAGTACAACCAAGTAAGGGCTGCCATAACCACCCGCATAGACCTTCGATTCGGTGATCGCCAAACTTGCGAAGCCCCATGATCGACCGTACACATCCCCAAATGTTGTGTCTGTCCATTTGGTATAGGTTTTGCTTATAATATTCCACGAGCCAAACCAAGCATTGAAATCTCCCACAACAAACAATTCCGATTGATTAACGATGATATTATAAATTGTGGCTGGATAGGTGGATGAACTCATAAAATCTGGTACCCATCTGATTCGGCTCAGGTCCCAATCGGTGGCCAGTCCGGTCGCGCTCTCGATCTCCGCCAGCCCCCATCTTTGCTTCCCACCAATATTCTTAAAGCTTCCCCCGACATAAAGTTTGGAACCGCCACGAGCCAAACAGCGAACCGTCGCGTCGGCGCCCGCATTCCAGGCCGTGGCCAGGCCGCTGACCGGATCGAGCGCCGCGATATACTGCCGCGACTGGCCGCCAATCGAAGTGAATTGACCACCAACGTAAACAACGGATTCAGTGGGCAGTATGGCGTAAACATCGTGACTAGCGCCCGGGTTCCAATTCAGCACGGCCCCGGTCGCGGCATCGAGCGCTGCGATGCGTTCGCGCGGCTGTCCGCCAATCGAGGTGAATGCGCCACCGACGTAGAGGATGGAGCGATCGGGCGACAGCGCGAGACGACGAACGATGTCATTGGGCTGCGGATCCCAAAGCTCGTTCACCGAACCGTTGGCGCGGATATGAACAAGGCGATTTCGGGTTATTAAACCCGCTTTGGTGAATTCGCCGCCGATGAACCAGCCGCCCTGGCCGTCGGAGATGGACGCATGGACATATCTATATCCTCCCGTAATAACAGGAAAACCTGCTTTGGGTAAAAACGTCTCGGGGTCCAGCAGGGCGCCAGATCCGGTGAAGTAGGCAATGGAATCAAAATCGCCACCGGCATATAAAGTGTCGCCGCCTTTGGCCAGGCTGTGAACGGCATGGTTTGACACATAGAGGGGCATGCTGGAGGTGTTGCTGGGCGAGTCGGCTGCGGCGGTGACCGCCGCGAGCAGCAGCAGTGCGCAAAAGGACCAGATCGCAGTTCTCATCGCGCCACCCCGAGGTTAGAAACTACTAAAGCCGGTTCAGGAAATTCCGAGTGAGAATATTCAAACAAATCTTTCGAAATCGTCAAGTCGAAAGCGGCTTGGGCAGATTCATATTGAAACACCATGGTTTTTACCTGTTGCGGCTGTGGCGCTGGCCGTTCATTTTGGGGTGAGTGGGCAACCATGGGGCCTTGACAGTGGGGGCGTCCATGGGTAAAAAGGATGTTTGATTTGCGGCGGCGGGCCGGGTGGGTCCGGTTTGCCCGGCCGCAAGTCGCGAAGCGGCCCCGTTGCGGCGGCCGATAGAACACTGAAAAGAGCATCGACCAATGAAGCGGACGTATCAGCCCAGTAAGCGCACGCGGGTCACCCTGCACGGCTTTCGCGCGCGGATGGCCACCAAGAACGGCCGGATCGTGCTGGCGCGCCGGCGCGCCAAGGGCCGCAAACAACTGACGGTTTCGGGTTGAATCAGCCGGCGCCGGCGATGAACGACCAGCGTTTTGGGCCGGAGCATCGCCTGCGCCACCGCCCCCTGTTCCTGCAGGTCTATGGGACCGGGCGGCGGGCGGCGGGGCGTTATGCGGTCATCTTTGCGCTGGCGCGGCCCGAGGGCGGGCCCTGGCGGCTGGGGTTGACCGCGACCCGTCGCAGCGGCAAGTCCACTGCCCGCAACCGGATGCGCCGGCGCGTGCGCGAGTTCTTCCGTCGCCGGGGCGACCAGATTCCCGAGGGCTGGGACTTTGTCGTCAACCTGAAGGGCGAGGCTGCCCAGGCGGAGTTTTTCGCCCTGGAGCGCGACCTGGCCCGTTCACTGGGGCGGCTGGGGATCACGGTGGCGGCGCGGCTGGACGAAGGCGGCGCCGAGCCACCGGAGGCGGAGGCGGAGCGATGAGGCCGGTCAACTGGCTGCTGCGCTGGCCGCTGCTCTTCTGGCATCGCTGGATCTCGCCGGCGCTGCCGCCGACCTGCCGCTTCTGGCCGACCTGTTCGATGTATGCCGTCGAGGCGCTCGACCACTACCCGCTGCACCGGGCGCTGTGGCTGATCCTGCGCCGGCTGGCGCGCTGCCACCCCTTTCATGCCGGGGGCTTTGACCCCCTGCCGCTCGACCCCCCACAGGATGCCGACGAGCGGCCATCTGAGGACCAGGACCCTCGCTGACCCATGGATAAACGATTTATCACCTTTCTGCTGCTCAGTTTTCTGGTCTTCCAGATCACGATGATCTACATGGAGCGCAACCGGCCGCAGCCGCCCGTGACCGAGCAGGCCGAGCCGGCGGGACCGACGGCCGGGCCGCTGGCGCCGCCGCCGACGATGGGGGCCGCCGACCCGATGCAGCCGGTGGCGCCGCCGCCGGCCGAGCCGCTCGAGCCGGTGGAGACCGTCGCGCTGGAGACCGACTCCTATGCGCTCGAGTTCTCGCCGCGCGGGGCGGTGCCGGTGCGCTGGGACGTGATCGACCCCGAGTTCGTGCTGCGCGACCCCGCCGCCGGCGCCGACGCCGAGCGCCCCCACGAGGCGCTGATCGACCCCGAGGTCTCGCGCAACCCCAACCTGGTCCAGCCGTTTCAGGTGATCCTGCGTGAGAGCGGGCCGGGCGGTCTGTTTTATGCCGAATTCAACCGCATGATCTATCAGGTGGAGCCGGTCAGCCGCGACGGCATGAGGGGGCTGCGCTTCGTTTCACCGCCGACGGCCACCGGGCTGCGCCTGGTCAAGACCTGGCTGCTGCCGCGCGAGGGCTTCATGGGCCGCTTCGAGGTCGAGCTGGTCAACGAGGGCTCGCAGACGCTCTCGTTCGCCACGCCGCTGGGCGGGCTGGGCATCGTGATGGGCCCGGGGATCGGCCGCCCGTTCGAGGCCGAGGGTTACATGGTGCGGGTGGGTTCGACCGACGTCGTGCTCAACGGCGCCAGCCGTTTCTACTATGAGCACCTGGGCAGCGCCGGCGAGGAGCAATCCTACGCCGACATTCCGCTGCGCTGGGGCGGCATCCAGGGGATGTATTTCATCGGCGTGCTGATCCCCGCCGGCGAGGCGGTCTTTCAGGGCGCCCGCGCCGTGCTCGATCGCCAGTTGCTCGATACGGTCGCCAGCTCGGGCCAGCTGAGCCACTACCCGCGCGCGGAGCTGTATCACCCCCCCTTCGTGATCGAGCCGGGCCAGACCGTGCGCTACGACCATGAGTTCTACATCGGGCCCAAGCATCGCGAGCGGCTGATGGCGACCGGCCATGGGCTCGAGCGCACGATGTTCCACGACTCCTACGGCTGGTTCCGCCCGATCATCATGGCGCTCAAGTGGATGCTGGACAAGTTCCAGAACCTGACGGGCAGCTGGGGGATTGCGATCATCCTGCTGACGATCATGGTGCGCATCCTGGCCTTCCCGCTGGTGCACAAGGGGATGAAGGCCCAGGCCAAGATGATGGAGGAGCAGCGGCGGATCAAGCCGCTGATGGACAAGGTCAACGAAAAGTACAAGAACGACCCGCAGCGAAAACAGCAGGAAATCTTCAAGCTCTATCGCGAGCACAACATCAACCCCTTCGGCATGTTCAAGGGCTGCATCTGGCTGTTCATCCAGATTCCGATCTTCGTGGCGCTCTACAAGCTGTTGCTGCAGGACATCGACCTGCGGGGGGAACCCTTCCTGTGGTTCAGCGACCTGTCGCAGCCGGACCGGCTGTTCTACCTCGGCGTCTCGCTGCCGCTGCTGGGGAGCTATTTCAACCTGCTGCCGCTGATCACGGCCATCACGCAGATGCTGTCGAGCAAGTTCATGCAGACCAGCATGCCCACCGACCCGCAGCAGGCCCAGATCCAGAAGATGATGATTTACTTCATGCCGTTCTTCATCCTGGTGCTGACCTACCGCTTCCCGGCCGGGCTGATGCAGTACTGGCTGGTCTCCAACATCTGGCAGGTGCTCCAGCAGTTGTGGGTCAACAAACACATGCGCAAGCCTGAGGCGGCCACCGCGGCCGGCAGCGGGCCTGCCCCCCGGCCACGCAAGTAAGCAACAAGGAGCAACCAACCATGGCGGGTGAAATCGTGATTGCCGGAACCGATCGGGACCGGATGCTGGAAGAAGTGCTGGGGCGGTTGCGTCTGCCCGTGGAGGCGATCGAGTACGAGGTGCGCGCCGAGGACGAGGAAGAACTGCTGCCGGGGGCACGCCCCCAGATTCAGATGCACGTGCGCATCCGGCCGCAATACCTGGCCGAGGCCGCCGGCGCCCACATCACCCAAATGCTCGAGATCCTCGGCATCGAGCACCGCATCGAGCACGACCTGCGCGGCGACATGGTCTTTGTGCGTATTTTTTCGCCCTCGGCGGGGGCGCTGCTGATCGGGCGCGACGGCTCCAACCTGGATGCCCTGCAGTACCTCGCCAACCGCATGGTGCTGCGCTCCAGCCGCGACGCGCCGATGATCGTCGTCGACGTCGAGGATTATCGCCAGCGCCAGTTCGAGAAGCTGGAGGCGCTGGCCGAGCGGGCGGTGGCCCGCGCCCGCGAGACCGGCTACGAGATTGAGCTGGACCCGATGCCGTCGCTGGAGCGCAAGTATCTGCACTACTACCTGCGCGACCGCGAAGGCGTGCGCACCTTCAGCCGCGGCGAGGAGCCCGAGCGTTACCTGGTGCTGACGGCCGATTGAGGTACCCGCTCGCCGGTTCTGCTAGACTGGGTTTTGCAGTTTTTATTCCAGCCCCAGGTGTCCATCATGCCGATTGCCTTCTTACCCATCCCCGCCATCGACCTGATGGATGGGCAGGTCGTGCGCCTGGAGCGCGGCGAGGCCGGCCAGCGCACCGTCTATTCGGATGATCCCGCGGCGGTGGCGCAACAGTTCGAGGCGGCCGGCGCCCACCGGCTGCACGTGGTCGATTTGGACGGGGCCTTCAGCGGCCAGCCGGTCAACCTCGAGGCGATCGCCGCCATCCGCGCGGCGGTCGGGATGAAGATCGAACTGGGCGGGGGCCTGCGCACGCGCGCGGCCGTCGAGCAGGTCATCGAGCTGGGCATCGACTACGCCATCCTGGGCACCAAGGCCGTCCATGATCGCGCCTTCGTCAAGGAGCTGGCGACCCACCACGGGCTGCGCATGATCATCGGCATCGACGCGCGCGACGGCATGGTGGCGGTCGAGGGCTGGCGCGAGACCAGCAAGCTCGACGCGCTGGAGTTCGCCTGCGAGCTCGAAGATCTGGGCATCGGCACGCTGATCTACACCGACATCGCCACCGACGGCATGCTGACCGGACCCAACCTGGCTGCGCTGGAAAAGGTGGCCGACGCCGTCCAGATCGACGTGATCGCATCGGGCGGGGTCAGCCGCTACGAGGACCTGGAGGCGATCCGCGGGCTGGAGCGCCACAACCTGATCGGCGCGATCATCGGCAAGGCGATCTATGAGGGCCGGCTGGATCTGGCCGAGGCCGTGCGCCGGCTGTAACGCACCCACGCCGCATGCGCCAGCGCCACGGCCAGCAGCATGTGCAGCGGCTCGAGCGCGAAGCGGAAGCGCACATTTTCCTTGTATTCGAACATCGTCCCCACCAGCGCCACGTAGACGCTCGCGAAGATCACGAAGGCCAGCAGCCAGGGGCGCGCGGCCTCGAGCGGGCTGACCGGCAGGCCGGACGCCCGGCGCCGGCGCCGGGCGCGCTCGAGCGCCCACGCCCATCCCGCCGCGCCGACCAGCAGCAGCGGAAAATACAGATAAAACAGCGAGCCGATGGGGATCTTGTAGTTCTCCAATATTTCGCCCAGGATCGCGCCATAGAATAACTGCGCGTAGAGCGGCTCCCAGAAGACATAATCCTGCTGGAGCAGCACGAAGTGCTCGAACCGCGAGATCGCCTGGCTGAAGTTGGCGTAGCCGGCATGGACGCGGGCGAGGTAACGCAGCGGGTGGAGCCGGACGAGCGCGAACGCATCGCGCCCGTATTGGGCCGAGATTGCCGGAAAGTTGATGTTGTGGAAGTCCTCGCGCGCCAGCAGCGGGATCGGTGAGACCTTGTCATAGCCGAACGCGGTGTATTCGAACGGATCATGCTCATAGGGCCAGCGCCGGGCGCTCATCTGCGAGATCACGCCCGCCGCCGCCAGCTCGTCCATCTCGTAAGAGGTGTAGGCCCGGACGACGCAGTGCAGCCAGCCCATGCCGAACCAGCTCGAAGCGCCGAAGAAGTCGTGCTGGACCTTGTTCTTGAGGAACCACCCCCCCGGCAGCGCGAGCGCCGCCGCCAACACCAGCACGACCGTCCGTCGCCGCATCGAGCGCCAGAGCGGCCACGCCAGGGCCAGCGTCCCCACCAGGAAGACCGGATGGTAAAGGCTGCGCGTCATGACGAGCACGTTGAGCACGACGATGAGTCCCGCCAGCGCCCACCGTCCGCCGCCTGCCAGCGCGCGCAGCAGCAGCCACGCCGCCGACGTCACCAGCGCCACCACGATCATTTCGTAGAGCAGGTAGGCCTCGAAGTAGAACAGCGCCGGGTTGAACGCCACCAGCGCGCCGGCGATGGCGGCGGCGGCGCGACTGCCGGTCAGCGCGCGGCCGATGGCGACGATGAGCAGGATCACCAGCGCCCCCAGCACGATGTGGACCCCCTGGAGCAGCTCGGGGAACTGGCCGGGCGCGATCGTGTGCCAGAACCAGCCCCAGATCGAGAAGCCGGGCGGCTGGGCGTGCATGTGCCAGATGCTGGACCAGGGGCGCAGGGCGATGTCTTCCATCTTGATCGGCTGCCAGAGGATATCCCACTTGCCACCGATCTGGAGCAGGCTGAACCGCATGCCCGCCATCCAGTAATAGACCGCCAGCGCGGCATGGACCAGTGCCAGCAGGGGGCCATCCAGGCGCTCAGCCAGCGGCCAGCGCATGGCTCGGCGCGCATGGTCCGTGGCGGCCGAGGTTGTGGCGGGCGGCAGGGTCATGAGCGGCTCGCCTTCCGCCGCCGCCAATACGCGTGGATGACGACCAGCGCCATCGTGAAGTGGAGCGGTTCGATAGCGAAGCGAAAGCGCACATTCTCGCCGAATTCGAAGAGCGTGCCGATCGCGAGCACATAGACGCTGATGAAGAGCAGATAGGACATCAGCCAGGGCCTGGCGAGCGTCGCCGGCTGGATCGACCGCCCCGCCGCCGCACGCCGACGCTGACGCCGCGCCGTCGCCAGCACCCAGGCCGCCCCCGCCGCCAGCAGCAGAGGCAGGATGAAGTAAAACATCGAGCCCAGCTCCCAGCCCAGCGTATAGAAGAATATTTCGCTGATGAACAGCCCATACAGCAGGTGCGCATAGGCCGGCTCCCAAAAGACGTGGCGCATCATGCGGGTCGTCAGGTGATGAAAACGCGAGGGCGGGACGCTCATCTGGCGATAGCTGCGGTGGATGGCGTGCAGGTAGCGGAGCGGCTCGAGCCGCACCAGCGTCCAGGCATCCTCGCCGTAGACCCTCGAGACCTCGACGATGTTGATGTTGTGGAAGTCATTGCGCGCCAGCAGCGGCAGCTCGGAGTCGCGGGTGAAGCCGAAGCTACGGTAATCGGCCGGCCGCCCCCGATAGGGCTTGTGGCTGATGCTGACCTTCGAGATCAGGCCACGCTCGGCCAGCCCGGCCAGCTCGTCATCGGAAAAGCTCATATAAACGCAGGCATACCAGCCGAGCCCGAACCAGCTCGACGCGCCGAAGAAGTCATACTGCACCTTGTTCTTGGCATACCACGCCAGCGGCGGCGCCAGCGCCAGCAGGGCCAGCGCCAGCACCTGCCAAAGGCGCAGCCGGCGCCAGAGCGGCCAGGCAAAGGCCAGCGCGCCGGCAACAAACACCAGATGATACATGCTGCGCGTCAGCGCCAGCGCCGCCAGCGCGAGCGCATAGGCCACCAGCCAGCGCCGCCGGCCGCTCGCCAGCGCCCGCCACAGCAGCCACGCCGTCGCCGTCACCAGCGCCAGCACAACCATCTCGTAGAGCGGGTGGGACTCGAAGAAGAGAAGCGCCGGATTGAGCGCCACCAACACCCCCGCCGCCACCCCGATCGAGCGCCGGCCGCTCAGGCCGCGGGCCAGCCCATAGGTCATCATCACCACCAGCGCGCCGAGCACGATGTGGGGGAACTGCAAGACCTGCGGGAACTGCTCGGGAAACAGCCGCAGCCAGAGCAGGCCCCATAGTGAATAACCCGGCGGCTGGGCGTGCATCTGCCACAGGCTCTGCCAAGGGGCCTGCTGCAGGTCCACCAGCGGGATCACCTGCCAGTAATGGTCCCACTGGCTGCCGACGAATTGGATGTCGTAGCGCAGCCCGCGGGCGTAATAAATCAGCCCCAGCGCCAGGTGCGCCAGTCCAAGCAGCGGGGCGTCCCAGCGCGCCGCCAGCGGCCAGCGGCGTTGGCGCCGAGGGCCGGAGGGCGGGGGGGCGGTGGACGTGGGTGGCATCGATTCGTTCATGCGGCCAATCGAAGCAGAGGACTGATCCCGCGGATGTTGCGCCCGCCCTGCCACGATAAACCCGATGCGGCGTTCGAGTCGAGCCGTAACAGAACCCATGGTTCACGCCAAAACGCCAAGGTGCCAAGATCGCCAAAATCTAAAGCCCAGACATCCGAGCCCTCGTGAACGAGCCTGATTCGCAGTTCAATCCCTTGGCCGCGGCGAAATCGCGATCGAGAAGGTGGGCAGGACCGTCCAGCCGAGCCGCTTTTTCAGCACTTTGGCCACCTGCGCGACCTTGCGGGTCTTGGGGGTGTGCCGGCCGCGCTGCTGCAGGATGTGGCTCCACAGGTCGATCCGATCGACCAGCCCCAGCCGGCAGGGCTCCAGAATCTCGGCGCCCCGCCCATCGGCCGCTCCGACCAGCCCGAGCAGCTCGCGCTCGCTGCCGCCGCGGATGCCGTTGCGCAACATTTGGGGCCAGGTTGCGTCGGGCTCGACGCGCCGCGAACACCGGCGGGCCACCGGCGCGGCCAGCCAGTCGGGCAGGTAATTGATCAGGTAGAGCCCCGTCGTATGGCTGTCCTTGAGCCAGTAGCGGTGCGGAGTCTCGTTGATGAAGAGGATGCCGCCGGACTTGAGACGCCGCCAGAGCGCCCCGATCACCGCCCGCCGCTCGCCCGGCAGCAGGTGCTCATAAACCGCATTCATGACGATGAAATCGAACGGCTCCATCGCCTCCAGCCGCCCGGTGCCTTCGGTCATGGCTTCGAGCTCGACATGACCGGCCCCGTAAAAATCGCGCCGCGCCCGCGCCAGCGAGACCAGCTCGGGCGAAAGATCGATCCCGACGATGCGGGCGGTCTTGAAGTGGCGCGCCAGGATCATCGTCGAGGCACCCGAGCCGCAGCCGAAGTCGAGGATGCGCCGGCCCTCAAAGGCGCTCTCGGGGCGGTAGGCCAGCAGGTCCGACATCAGCTCGACCTCGACGTAGCCGGGGTCCTCGTCGCGGGCAATCTCGTCACACAGATAGGCCGGCCCCTTGACCTGCAGCACCTTACGGATCAACTCGACCGGGTAGCGGGTCAGCCGGCTCGTCGCGCCGATAAAGACGGCCGGATCATACATGCGGATCTCAATGCGATGACCGTCGGCCTCGGGCGTGACGGTCACCTCGGCGGCCGGGTGCGGCAGGAGCAGCGGTTCGGGCTTTGGCATGGGGGGATGGCCTTTCGCCCGGGGGCGGATGCCTGCATTGTGCGGCAGAGGGCCATGGCCCGACAAGCGGGTTTCCTTGGCGACAAAAGGCTTTCCGCCGCCCGCTCCAAGCGCGCTTGACAAAAGCCGCGCAATCTTTTATGCTTACATCCGGATTTAAGGATAACGCCGAGCGTCCGCGCCGGCAAAGGAGCTTGCACGCACTATGGCCTCGACCACCCTGCCCACCTATGTTGTCAAGGATATCAACCTCGCCCCCTGGGGTCGCGAGGAGATCCGGATGGCCGAGCATGAAATGCCGGGCCTGATGGCCACCCGCCGCGAATTCGGCCCCAGCAAGCCGCTCAAGGGCGCGCGCGTGACCGGTTCGCTGCACATGACGATCCAGACGGCGGTGCTGATCGAGACGCTGGTGGAGCTGGGGGCGGACGTGCGCTGGGCCTCGTGCAACATCTACTCGACGCAGGATCATGCGGCGGCGGCGATCGCGGCTCGCGGCATCCCGGTCTTTGCCTTCAAGGGCGAGACGCTGACCGAGTATTGGCAATACACCAAGCTGGCGCTGGCCCACGAGCAGGGCGGGCCCAACCTGATCGTCGACGACGGCGGCGACGCCACGCTCTTGATCCACCGCGGCGCCGAGCGCGAGCTGGTGTTCGAGAAGACCGGCAAGAAGCCCGAGATCTCGCGCGCCAACGAGGAGATCGAGGTCATCGACACGCTGCTCAACGAGACGCTCGACGAAGACCCGCGCTACTGGCGCACGATGGCGGCCGGCATCGTCGGCGTCAGCGAGGAGACCACCACCGGCGTGCACCGGCTCTACGACATGATGAAGAAGGGCGAGCTGCTCTTCCCGGCCTTCAACGTCAACGACTCGGTGACCAAGAGCAAGTTCGACAACCTCTACGGCTGCCGCGAGTCGCTGGTGGACGGCATCAAGCGCGCCACCGACGTCATGATCGCCGGCAAGAAGTGCGTCGTGCTGGGCTACGGCGACGTCGGCAAGGGTTGCGTGCAGGCCTTCAAGGGGTTGGGCGCGACGATCTTCGTCACCGAGATCGACCCGATCAACGCCCTGCAGGCGGCGATGGAGGGCTATCAGGTCGTGACAATGGACGAGGCCTGCAAGTATGGCGACATCTTCGTGACCACGACCGGCAATGTCGACGTCATCACGCGCGAGCACATGGATTGCATGAAGAACGAGGCGATCGTCTGCAACATCGGCCACTTCGACAGCGAGATCCAGGTCGGCGCGCTCTACAACGACCCCGCGCTCAAGGTCCACGAGATCAAGCCGCAGGTGGATCAGATCGAGTGGCCCAACGGCAAGCGCATCACGGTGCTGGCCAAGGGCCGGCTGGTCAACCTGGGCTGCGCCACCGGGCACCCCAGCTTCGTCATGAGCGCCAGCTTCACCAACCAGACGATGGCGCAACTGGAGCTATGGACCGAGCGCGACAGCGGCAAGTATGGGCGCAAGGTCTACGTGCTGCCCAAGCTGCTCGACGAGAAGGTCGCCCGCCTGCACCTGGACCAGTTGGGGGTCAAGCTGACCCGGCTGAGCGAAAAGCAGTCCGCCTACATCGGCGTCGCGGTGGACGGCCCCTACAAGCCGGATCATTACCGGTATTGATGGGCGAGTTTAAAGACCATTGAAAGAGGCCCCGGAACGATCCGGGGCCTTTGTCTTGCGGGGCGGTGACGCACGTGAGGCCGGTTCGGCCGCCCCTTCGGGGCTCAAATGGTTGGGCGCCTTGACCGGAGGTTCCCTTCGGTCACCTCCGGCTACTCGCGGTTGCCCCTTCGGGGCTTGGTTTTCTGCCGAAAATGGCCGGGGCTGATTCCTTTGCGTACCCTCTGCGTCCTCTGCGTCTTTTCTCAGACCTGCCCGAGCAGCTCGGCCTGGTGGTGTTCGATGAGCGGGTCGATGACGGCGTCGAGCCCGCCGTTGATGACGTGGTCCAGGCTGTAGAGGGTCAGGTTGATGCGGTGGTCGCTCAGGCGGTTTTGCGGAAAGTTATAGGTGCGGATGCGGCCGGAGCGGTCGCCGCTGCCCACCTGCGCCTTGCGCTGGGCCGAGACCTCGGCCGATTGCTCCTGGTGGGCCAGGTCGAGCAGCCGCGCGCGCAGGACCTTGAGCCCCTTGGCCTTGTTCTTGAGCTGGCTCTTCTCGTCCTGACAGCTGACGACCAGCCCCGTCGGCAGGTGGGTGATGCGCACGGCGGAATCGGTGGTGTTGACGGACTGGCCGCCGGGGCCGCTGGAGCGAAAGACGTCGATGCGCAGTTCCTCGGGACGGATCGCGACCTCGACGTCGTCGGCCTCGGGCATGACGGCGACGGTGACGGCGCTGGTGTGGATGCGCCCCTGGGCCTCGGTAACGGGCACGCGCTGGACCCGGTGGGTGCCGCCCTCATACTTGAGCCGGCTGAAGGCGCCGGCGCCGTTGATCGAAAAGATGACTTCCTTGAAGCCGCCCAGGTCGGACTCGCTGGCCGAGAGCAGCTCCACCTTCCAGCCGCGCTCCTCGGCGTAGCGGCTGTACATGCGCAGCAGGACGCCGGCGAAAAGGGCAGCTTCCTCGCCGCCGGTGCCGGCGCGAATTTCCATGATGGTGTTGCGTTCGTCGTTGGGGTCGCGCGGCAGCAGCAGCAGTTGCAGCCGGCGGGTGGCCTCGTCCAGCGCCAGGCGGCTCTCCTCGAGGTCCTGGGCGGCCATGGCGGCCAGCTCGGGGTCGTTGTCGGCCTGCATTTCACGCGCCTGGGCCAGGCGTTCGGCGAGGCGCTCGCGCTCGCGCTGGATGGCGAGCATCTCACCCATGTCGCGGTGGGCGCGGCTGAGTTCGGCAA
>JAWLCE010000058.1:0-17779 GCA_041687335.1 Sumerlaeia bacterium
CGGCCGTTTCCCCCGCCGCGCCCGACGCGTGCGACCCCATCAATGCCAGCCCCGCCGCCCCGCTCCCCGGCGGCGTGCGCGCCTGTCCCGCCGTCCCCACCATCCCGACCCTGCTCATCGACCTCGATGACACTGAAAGCCTCATCCGCAACGCCCGCTGGGCGCATCACCGGCTCACTCGCATGGGCGAACTCCCGCCCCTGCCCTCCAGCCCTCATCAGCCCAGCGCCCCCGCCAGCCCCCCGAAAAAAACCGACCCCGACCGCTCCATGCCGGGCTACGACTTCCTCTTCGCCTGCGAGCGCGAATTCCCCGACCTGTACCCCAACCCCTTTGCCTACCTCGCCGACGAGCCCAAACCCGACCCCGACCCCTGACCCACCCCGCCCTGGCCCGTATCCATTCCGCACTCCACAATCCTCATTCCGAATTCAAAAAAGCGGCCGATTTCACTCGGTCCGCGTGGCACCCTTTTTTAGGTGGGTCGGCTCGAAGAGCCGTATGTGTTTAGCGGGAGCGTCCATACACGGCTGCCGGAACCAATTCACGCAGCAAGAGATATTCTTTTGCCGCAACGCTCAAGGCCACCACATCGGCACTGCTCGAAACCAAAGCCGCGGCGGCGGCGACATATTGTAGCCCAGGGCGTGAGCCCTGGGTCAGCATGCCCTTCATTAGAAAGCCCCGGCAGGGGCGACACCATTTTGATCAGTCACAAACAATTGATCACCCTGCCGCAGCTTTGCGCTCTGCCGACCCTCCCGCCTGAAGGCGAGACTACGAACTGGGCAGCAGCGCCCCTGCCGCGGCTTCGATGCTGCACGCTGGAGCATTTCTCGGAAAGAAGCAGTGATGAGATGTCGAACGAGAGCAAGGTCAAGGACTTCCGGCAGCGCAGGCATAGCATCGCTCTTCCGAGCATTGCGGGAGATCTTGGCCGCTGCTCGCAGCCGTCAGATCGCGCTGATTCCTTGTGAGAACTGCTCTAGAGCATTTTAAGATATTTTGCCTACACCACAGTGACAAAAAAAAGCCCGGATTTCCACGGGGGTGACCAGTTCGAGCGCTGCGGCAATGGCCGCCCATAGCTCTTCCTGTGTGCGTGCCTTGGCCGAGCGCAGGAACTGTTTGACCTTCGACCACATCAGCTCGATGGGGTTGTAGTCCGGACTGTAGGGTGGAAGATAGACCAGCTCCGCTCCCGCCTGGCGCAAGAGCCACTCCACTTGTGGTGCATGGTGGGGTGACAGATTATCCATCACCACGATCGCCCGGGGCGGCAAGGCCGGCACCAGCATCTGCTCCACCCAGGCCACGAATGCCTCGGTGTTCATCGGCCCGTCCAGAACCATCGGTGCGATCGGCCCCCGGCTGGTGATGGCCGCCACCAGTGTCGTTGTGTTCCAGTGGCCCTGCGGGGCGTGATCGATCAAGCGCTGGCCACGCCGCGAACGGGCATAGCTGCGCGTCATGTTGGTCTTGGCTCCGGTTTCATCGAGGAATACCAGCCGCTCCGGATCGGCCTGGCTTACCCACTGGAGCCACGCCCGGCGCCGGGCGAGGACGTCGGGCCGGAGTTGCTCCTGCGCACGTAGCGTTTTTTTTTCCGCGTGAATCCAAGCCGCTTGAGCGTGTTGTGGATTGTCACGAAGGTCACCGGCAGTCCGCTGCGTTCAAGAAGTTCGGCCAGCGTGGCGTCGGGATGCGCCTCCACGTCCTGTTCGAGCCGGCGCAGTGCATCTCCTTCAATGGCTGCTGGGCGACCGGCATTGGCCGGCCGCGGCTCGATGGTCCCGGCGTCGCGATAGCGTTCCACAATGTTCTGCACCGTGCCGCGCGGAATCTGGAACCGCTTGGCAATCTGCCCCATCGTCAAACCTTCCTCGAAGCGGGCGTGCACGATGCGTTGGCGGAGATCGGGTGATATTGGTCTCATGCCAAAGAGTATAGCACTCTCGGTGAAGCTGTAGCTATGAATATTTAAAAGGCTCTAGCCGGCGGTGGCGGCGGGCGCGTTGGCGTTGGGGCTGCCCGTCGGCATCCCGATCACGAAGCAGCTGCCCTCGCCCGGCTCCGACTCGATCGCCAGCCGCCCCCGGTGCTGCTGGATCGTCTGGCAGACGAACAAGAACCCGATTCCATAGTGTTCCTTAAGCCCCTGTTCCTTGCTGCTCTGGACCGACTCCGCAATCGTCTGCAGCTCGGCGAGCGCGTCGGCGCTGGCCTGCACCCGCCGGAAGATTTCGCGCAGCCGCCCCAGAATTTCCGGCGACATCCCCGGTCCGTCGTCCTGGATCACGATCGCCAGCTCGCCGCGCGCCGGCTCCATCCCCGCCCGCAGCACGATCCGCCCCGGCCCGCTGCGCCCGTTCTGCGCAAAGATCGCGTCGACCGCGTTGAGCACCAGGTTCATCACCAGGCGCAGCAGCCCCGGCCGATGGCACCACAGCTCGGGCAACCCCTCGGGGGCGTCCACCTCGGCGACCACCTTGTCCGGCGCGATCTGGTTGACCAGCTCCGCCGCATCGCTCAGCACCTCCTCCACCCGCGCCCAGCCGAACCCGTCGCCCGGGTCCTTGCTCGCCGCCGCGAACTCGTGCGAGAGCATGTCCAGGTAGCGGATGTTGACGCCGTTGCGCGCCAGCATCCACTCGACCTCCTTCATCTGGCCGTTCTTGATGCAGCGCGGCAGCATCTGGTTGATCGACATCGGCACGAAGAGCAGGTTCTTGAAGCAGTGCCCGACCGTCGCCGCCAGGTAGCCCGCCGTCGCCTTGCGCGCCAGCGCCAGCCGCTCGCGCTGGTTCTCCAGGTCGTGCAGCCGCGCCGCCACCAGATGCCCGATCAGCGTCGCCAACGCCAGGTCGCGCCGCCCCAGCACCTGGCTGCGGTCGGCCGCCAGTGGCGCCTCGACCTCGATGAAGCCATGGCAGCGGCCCTGGTGCGGCAGCGGCACGCAAAGGATGATCCGGTCTCCGCCCCCGTCCCCGGCCTCCACGACCTCCTCCGTCTGCACCATCGTCGCCATCACCCGCATCCGGTCGCGCTCGAACAGGAACAAAAACCCCTTGCCCTCGCTCTGGCAGCGTTCGATCAGCCGCTGGGACCGGAGCAGGCGCGAGTCGGCCGCCCCCTCATCGCCCGCGCGCCGTTCGGTGTGATCGATCCGCCAGCCGCCGCCCGCCCGGCCGATGACATAAGCCGCCCGCGCCCGCGTAAAGGCATGCAGGCAGGCCTGCCCCGTCAGCCGCGCGATTTCACCGGCCGTGTCGACCGTGGCCAGCTCGCGCGCCAGCCGCACCACGCACTGCAACCCCGCCGCATCCTCGCTCAGGGTCTGCTCGAGCACGTCCTCCCGCGTCTGCTGCTCCGCCAGGATCGTCCGCTCGAACGGGTCCTCCTCCTCCAGTTGCGTGTCGATCAGGTCGATCAGCACCTGGTTCTCGGGATGGGCCGGGCAGACGCGATCGCCCGCCTCCAGCGCCAACCCCGGATGATTCCCGTCCAGCGTGAAGTAATGCGTCCCCCGCCACAGCACCGTGCCGTTGGTGCTGCCCAGATCGCGCAGGATGTAGTGCCCGCCCTCGAGCCGGATGCAGAGGTGGTTCGACGAGATGTTCTCCACCGCCAGCGTCAGGTCGTTGCCGGCCGCGCGCCCCATCGTCAGCGCCTCGCGCTCCCACTGAACATGGCGCACCGGCTGGTTTGGCAGACAAATCCGCAACGCGATCATCGGCGGACTCCATTAAAAGATGACGTTGAGGGAATGATAGTCCAGCCGCACCTCCCGCGCAAGCCTCACCTGAGCAGCACGCCCTCCACCACCAGCCCCGGCCCGAACGCCAGCGCCACGCAGGGCAGGGGAGCCCCCGCCCTCAGCAGCCGCTCCAGGATGAACAGCACCGTCGGCGAGGACATGTTGCCATACTCCGCCAGCACCGCCCGCGAAACCGCCAGCGCCTCCCCATCGAGCCCCAGGCTCCGCTCGACCCCGTCCAGGATCCGCGGCCCCCCCGGGTGGATCGCCCAGCTCGCCACATCCTCGGGGCGCAGCCCCGCGCCCCCCAGCCACTGCTCGAGCCACGGCCGCAGGTGCGCCCCGATCAGCTCCGGCACGCGCGTCGAGAGCGTCATCTCAAACCCGTGGTCGCCGATGCGCCAGCCCATCTCCTCCAGACTGTCGGGCATCAGCATCGTCCCCGTCGCCGCCAGCCGCCAGTGATCCTCCCCCGAGTCCGTCCCCACCACCGCCGCCGCCGCCCCGTCGGCAAAAAGCGCGTTGGCCACCACCTGCCCCGCGTCGCCGCCATACTGATAATGGATGCTGCACAGCTCCACCGCGCAGACCAGCACCCGCGCCGCCGGATCGGCCTCGGCAAACGCCCGCGCCACGCGCAGACCATTGAGCCCCCCGTGGCACCCCATGAAGCCCACGTGCGTGCGCTCGACGTCGCGCCGCATCCCCAGCTCGTCCACCAGCCCGATATCCACCCCCGGCGCGACAAACCCGCTGCACGAGACCGTCACCAGGTGCGTAATGCTTCCGGCCGCGACCCCCGCATCGGCCAATGCCGCCCGCGCCGCCCGTGCCGCCAGCGGCAGCCCATGCTGCTGATAAACGGCCATCCGCGCAGCCGTTGTCGGGCCGCGCCCGTCGCCCGGCTCGGGCGGGCGCAACAGATCCATCTGCGGCGCCCCCCCCGCGCCCGCCTTCACCAGCACGCTGTGACGCCGCTGCACCCCCGACCGCCGATAGAGCGCGGGCAGGCGCCGGTTGTCAGCCGCCTCCCCCTCCAACTCCAGCGCCAGCGCCGCCGCCGCCGCCTGCTCGAGGCCATGCTCGGGCAGGGCCGTGCCCCAACCCATGATCGCCGCCCTGCCGCTCATGTGTGCACCTCGCCCAAGGATCGCCCCGGCAGCTGAATCGAGCGCACCAGTGGCCTCGCCAGCACTGGCGCACGCCCCAGCGCCCCCACCAGCGCCCCCGTCAGCCACGGCCGGCGCAGCGTCCACGCCACAGCCGAACAGACCCGCCAGCGCCCGCCCGTCAGCCGGTCAAACCGCCGTTCCCACGACGTCGCTAGCTCGGGTCGCCACTCCCGCGCCGCCTCGATGGCCAGTGGCGCCAGCGCCACCGCCGAGCCCAGCGCCAGCCCCATCCCCTCGCCGGTGAAGGGCTCGATGTAGCCGGCCGCATCGCCGATGCAAAACACCCGCTCGCCCGCGACCCGCCCGCGGCGGCGCGTCAGCGGCGGCGTGCCGCGCCAGTCCAGTTCGTCCAGACCCGCGATCGGCGGCATCCCGCAGCTCTCCAGAATCCCCCCCACCGCCTTGGCGATCCAGCCCGCCCCGCCGGCCAGCCGCTTATCGAGCGCCGCCGCAACATCAAGCCGCCCGTCCTCCATCCGCGTCAATCCGCAGTAGCCCCCCGCGCCGCAGGCCATATAAATCACGCCCGCCTCATAATCCGCCGGCGCCTCCGCCAGCGTCGCCCCCACCCCCAGCCGCGAGCCCGCTGCCACATGCATCGGCCCCGCCGCCTCGCCCGTCCGTCCCGCCAGCCCGTCGGCCGCCACCAGCAGCCCCGCCCGGGCCACACCAGTCTTCCCCTCAGTTTCCAGCCCCACCAGCCAATGGTCCCCCTCGACCTGCTTCGGCCGCGCCCGCGTCCCCGTCAGCAGCGCCGCCCCCCCGGCCACCGCCTCGCGCGCCAACTCGCTGTCCAGTGCCTCGCGCGAGAGCGCCACGCTGCTCGCCAGCGGCAGTCTCGCCCGCCGCGCCCCCGCTGCCAGTCGCAGCTCCGTCAAGGCCGCCGCCCCCAGTCGTTCCGGCAGCGCCTCCAGCCCCGCCTCGGCCAGCGCTGCCAGCCCGCGTCCGTTGAGGCAGCCGCCGCACACCTTGCGCCGCGGGAACCGCTCCTTCTCCACCAGCAGCACCGCCAGCCCCGCCCGCGCCAGCAGCCGCGCCGCCAGCGACCCCGCCGGTCCCGCCCCGACCACCAGCGCGTCCCAGCGCACCCCCGTCGCCTCCTCGATGCTCACCTGAGGAATCATTGCTTTTTCCGCCATTCGAGTTGGAATCGCTGGGGCCAGTGCAGCCGCAGCTTGTATCCCCTCAGCCCCGCCTCCGCCGCCAGCCCGCGCGCCTCTTCCGCCGTGAACGCCCCCCGCACCGACAGCAGCGCGTCCTCGCGCACCACCGGCGAGCCCTGCAGCAGCCGCGAGCCGACCCACGCCCACCCCAGCCCCCGCCGCGAGCGCAGCAGGTCATCCACGATCACCCCCCGCTCCGCCGCCGCCGCCATCGCGCGCAGCAGCCCCGCCGCCGACCCCTCCTCCAGGTGATGCAGGAACAGGGAGCAACAGATCACGTCCCACCCCGAGGGTAGCGGCTCCCTCAGCGCATCCAGCCTGAAATACTCAACCCTTGCTCCGGTCGCGGTGGTCCGATCCCGCGCGTAATCCAGCGCGATCGTGTGACGGTCGCATCCCGCAACCTCCAGCGCCACCCCGCCCCGGCGCGCCCGCTCGGCCAGCGCCCGCGGCAGGTCCCCCGCGCCCGTCGCCAAATCCAGCACGCGCAGCGGCCGCGGCGCCACCTCGCTCGCTAGTGCCGCCACGGCCGGCCAGAACGCCGCTGCGGTGCGGCAGGCGCGATTGAGCCGCTCCAGCCCCGCCAGCGCGCGCCGATGCTCCTCAACCCCCAGCCGCGGCTGATCCATGATCTCGTCTTGCCGCTCGCGTCGCATCGTCCCTCCGGCTGCCACGGCCTCATCGTTTTCCATCGTGCTCGCTTTTCTTTGATAAAAATACTCGGCTGAATATTACCATAAGCCGCAAAGGAAGGGCCATTTGTGGACGGGATCAAATCGAAATGAGGCGCAATCTTGCGTCCGCGACCACAGCTCATGCCGGGAAGGGTAGGTCGGCTCTCTGAGCCGACATTGGGGCCATGTCGAATCGAAGACCCGAACATGACGCACGGCTCCCCCGCCGGCCCACCGCAATTGGTCGCCACCAAAAACAAATCCTGAAAACTCATGCGCTTCAATTCTCGCCCTATGCGGGCTGGCTGGGTTGGGGCAGGGGAGCCTCCGCCGTCGCCGACGCCCGCCTCCGCCGTTCCCGCCGGATCAGCATGATATTGCGCACATACGGAATGCCATTGAACGTGAAGGCCAGGATGAACACCAGGTCCCCACCCGCCACGCTATAGCTCAGCAGAATCAGCGACCCCACCAGGCTCAGCCACCAGAACATCAGCGGCAGCGTCGCCCGCCGCCGCCGCTCGCTATAAACCCAGGCCACGAAAAATCGGCTCATGAAGATCGCGTTGCCCAGCAGCCCCACCCAGAACCAGCCGTGGTTCAACTCCTCCTCGCGCCAGATCAGCACCGGTACGCACCCCAGCAGGATCGCCGCCGCCAGGATCGGGCCCAGCGGGCGCGGCGGCTTGTGCGGCCGGTAATAGATGCTCAGGTTCCGAATGTAGGGCACCAGCGTGACCGACATCCCGATGATGAACGGGATGTCGCGCCGCCCATAGGCATAGGTCAACAGCACCGCCGTCGCCGCCAGGCTCATCCACCAGAACGCCACCGGCACCACCGAGCGCCCCGCCCGTTCGCTCGCCCACCACTGCACCAGCATCCGCCCCGTGAACAAGGCGTTGCCGATCAGCCCGAACAGCGTCCAGGGCGTGATCTCGATCTGGTAGTCGCCCAGCCCCAGGCTCAGTAGAACTTCATTCATCGGTCTCTGCGCGGCCTCCGCCCTCTTCGCTCTAGCGCGTCCAGTAGTTGTCCACCGGATACGACCCCAGCACGCGCAGGTGCGTGATCGCCGGCCGCATCTCCGAGAGCGCCTCCACGATCGGCGCATCGGTCATGTGCCCGTGCATGTCCACGAAGAAGATGTAGTCCCACGCCCGCCGCCGCGAGGGCCGCGACTCAATCTTGGTCAGGTTGATCCCGCGCTCGCTGAACGGCGTCAGCAGCCGCTTGAGTGCACCCGCCTCATCCTTGATCGTGAACATGATTGAGGTCTTGTCGTTGCCCGACGGCCCGGGCGACTGGTGCCCGATGATCAAAAAGCGCGTGATGTTTTCCTTCACGTCCTCAATCCGGCTGACCACGATCGGCAAATCATTGATCTTCGCCGCCAGCTCTGGCCCGATCGCTGCGATCGTCGGGTCACCCTGCGCCAGCCGCGCCCCTTCCCCAGAGCTGCTCGTCTCCACCAGTGCCGCGTTCGGCAGGTGCGCCCGCAGCCAGTTGCGGCACTGGCTCAATATCTGCGGATGCGTGCAGACTTTCTTGATCCCCTCCAGCGGCCCCCGGCACAGCAGGTGATGCTGCACCGGAATATGAATCTCCGCGCAGATCGACAAGGGCGACGTCATCAGCTCGTCCAGCGTCGTATGGATCACCCCACCGGTCGAATTCTCGATCGGCACGATGCCGAAATTGACCCAGTTCTTCTCGACTGCCTCAAAAATATCATGGATCGAGCCCACCGCCTGATACTCGATCGAGCGCCCGAATGCCCGCACCGCCGCGATATGGCTGAACGTCGCCTCCGGGCCCAGATAGGCGATCTTTTGCGGCCCCTGCAGCGCCAGGCAGGACGACATGATCTCCCCGAAAACCAGCCGCAGCCCCTCCGCCGGAAAATCCCCCGAACCCCGCCGCGCAATCCGGTTGAGCTTTTCGATGTGCCGGCCCGCGTCGAAGCTGCTCGTCCCCGCCGCGCGTTTAATCTCGCCGATCCGGCGCGCCACCCGCGCCCGTCGATCCAGTAGCTCCACCAGCTCCGAATCCACACGGTCGATCTGCTCGCGGCAGTCCTCGAGACTCTCGTGCGCCGCCTCCGGCGCCGTCGGTTTGGCCTGCCGTTTCGCCATGGTCCTTCCTGCCTCCCCATCCTGCCCAGACGTCATGCCGTTGCTACCCCTACCAAATCACCATTTCGCCCCCATCGTCCAGTCCGAAATGTCTGTCCGTTGGGCGCCGGGCGCATCTCGCGCTCGCTCCCACAGCTCGTGCCGGGGGTCGGCTCTTCGACCCGGTATATGTTTAGCATAACGGCCGGGGTATGGCACCCGGCACTCCACCCCGAAGTCTGTGTTTAGCGACAGTCTGCCGTCCCCTTGCGTGACGCATTGAAAAATGGCAGCAACTGGCCGGGCGGCTTCAGCCCCGTGAGGGGCAAATAGCTCCGGAGGAGCGACATGTCGTTAGCAATCGGCGCCCCCTTGGTCTGAGCTCCACAGGAGCGGCATGTGCCGACTGCACAACCGCGGTCCCACGCTGAACAATGTATGCACATGTGGATCTTAATGGCAGCTCGGACCCTGCCACCGACTACGCATCAACCACCACGCGTTTTAATTACCCTCCGCGGTTCCTCCTGTCCCTGCCCCGCGTTCCCCAAATGCCGGACGGGCCGGCCGCTTACCCGCGACCGGCCCGTCATGTCATTCCTCGCTCCATTGCGCCATCAAATCTGCGCCCGGGCTAAAAGTAGTCCATCGGAGGTCGCGGCCGCTGTTCCCGGTGGTGCCGGATCGGCGCGCGCGACAGCGGCATGATCTGGGGTGTCTCCTCGCGCATCAGGTCCTTCATCCGCAGCCGGATCGACTCGGTCGGCCGCCCCGCCGGGACTTCCAGCTCGATCGCACCCTGGATCGCTTCGTCCAGCAGTACCGGCAACCCGAACAGCGACCCAAACGGCGGGATGGCCCCCAGTTCCAGTGTGTCGATGTGGCGGGCGATCTCACGCTCGTTGGCCAGCCGCACCGAGCCCGCCTTAGTGGTCCGCTTGACCTGATGCAGGTTCAGGTGCCGATTGGCGGGCAGCACGCCCATGACCAGTTGTTCGTCGATGAAGAAAAAGACGATCTTGGCCACCTGCGTCTCGGGCACATGCTCGGCATCGGCCAATTGATGCGCCGTGTAAGCTGCCCGATGGCGGTGCTCCTCGACCTGATATCGATGGCGGCGCAGGTATTGCTCGACGACTTCGGGGAGGGTCATTGCTCTCACCCCCTTTCCGTCTTTCCTGCATTCATTATCCGCCCGCCACGCCCCCGCGCCCAAACATTTCAACCCGCCGAATTCCAGAAGAGGTTCACGTGAAGCCGGTTCTGTCCCACGGGTGGGATTCCTGATCCTTTGCGCTCTTGGTGCCTTGGCGTTTCAATTTACTTATTCTTCACCAGATCTTCTCTCAATGCCGCAGCCCGATCATCTCCACGATCTCCGGCGCCTGCAGCCCATGCTCACGCGCCAGATCGCGCAGCGCAACGTTCGGGTCGGCCTCGATCCCCTCCCGCCGCAGTGCGCCCAGCGCCTGCTCCAGGTCAAGCCCCTCCCGCTCGCAAATTTCGGCCAGAGTCATGCGTCCATAGCCGCCGCCGCTGACGGCGCGGCCTTCCCCTCCCTGGCCGCGTCCTTCACCATATCCCTGGCCTTGGGCCTCGCCGCGCCCTGCGCCGCGCCCGCGCGCCTCGGTCTGGCCGGTGGCCAGCTCGAAAATTCGCTGCGGCGTCAGGCCCGCCCCCTGCGCCAACTCCTCCACCGGCGCCTGGTCCGAGTCCACCTTCACCCCCGCCGCCTGCAGGCGCGCCCGCATCGTCGCCATGTCGTGCCCGCTCTGCTCCGCCAGTTCCGCCAGCGTCAGCAGCTCCGCATGCGCCACCGGTGCGCGCCTCGCCGGCTCCTCCCAGCTCGCCTTGAGCGTTTCGTTCCACGCCAGCACCCGATCGAACACCGGCCAATCGCCCAGCGCCCCCAACCACGCCACGACGCTCAACGCCAGCGCCGCCATCCACTCGGGCCGAGCCAGCGGCAGCCGCCGCCGACTCTTGAAGTAACTGATCATCGGCCGCCAATTGAGGTAAAGGTGGAGCACCCCCACCAGCACAAAGGTCCACGAAAAAATAATGTGCAGGCTGGCCCACTGCTGCTTGCTCAACCCCCAGATCGCCCAGCCGGTCCAGTTGGCCACCCGTCCCGGTGGCGACATGAACAGGATCGCCCCGCTCAACATCAGCACCACCCAACTGAACAGCGTCAAACTCGAAACCAATGCCCGCCCGCTGAATGCCCGCTTCGTCCTCATGGCTGCTCCGCTTTCTGTTGATTATCATACAGTCCGGCGGGGGCCGGCGCGTTCATCGTCCAACCCCCGCCGGCATCCGCACTATTGCTGGCACGACCCGTCCTTCTTGCGATCCCGCTTGCGCTCCTGCGCGCCTTCCTGCTGGCACGACCCATCCTTCTTGCGATCACGTTTGCGATCCTGGTTGGCGCACTCGGCCCCCTGCCCCTCGCAGGCCGCCAGTTCGCACGTGCCGGCGTTGCCTTGAAACGCGCTGGCCTGAGTCGCGGCGGCGCCCGTCATCAGCACCCCGGCCAGCAGTAACGAAAGGATCCATGCAGTCTTCATGATCTTCCCACCTTTCTGATTCACACGGTCGGCAAGTCCTTGCCGCCTCTCTTCCTGCTTGCATTGCAAGCCCCGTGCCAGCAGCGTATCCCCAACAGCCCCAACCACTGCTCCCGCTCCCACTCCCTCCGGCTGCGCAAGTTCCTCCCGCCCCGCCCGTCCTCGCTGCGCAATATTTGCGCCCCCGCCCCTTGCCGCCCGCGATTTCTTTTGCCATGCCCCCGCCGCTTCTCTAAATTTATCTCCACTTTTGCATGCTCATCCTTGGAGGACCGACGCCATGGACCGACGCCTCTTTCTCGAACTTTGCGGCCTGACGGTGGCTTCAGGCTTTTATTCCGGCCTCGCCCCTGCCGCCCGCGCCGCCGGCGCTCCCCGCTGGCTCGGCAACGAGATCGAGGTCGATGTCGTCATCGCCGGCGGCGGTCTGGGCGGTTGTGCGGCGGCCATGGCCGCCCTGCGCGCCGGCGCTCCGCGCGTCCTGATGACCGAGCCCACCGACTGGATCGGTGGCCAGCTGACCCAGCAGGCCGTCCCCCCCGATGAAAACCGCTACATCGAAACCCACGGTGCCACCCGCTCCTATCGTCAGTTCCGCGAACATGTCCGCGACTACTATCGCCGGTATTACCCCCTTACCGACGCCGTTCGCGATAAGCCTAATCTTAACCCCGGCAACGGCCGCGTCTCACGCCTCTGCCACGAGCCCCGTGTCGCGCTCGCCGTCCTCGAAGCCATGCTTGCGCCCGCGATCACAGCCGGCCGTCTCGTTGTCCTGCTCAACACCCATCCCATCGGCGCCGAGGTCGATGGCGATCAGGTCCGCGCCTTGCGCCTGGCCTGCCCCGACGGCAGTCAACGCATCGCCCGCGCCCCCTTCTTCATCGACGCCACCGAGGAAGGCGACCTGCTCCCCCTGACCGGCGCCGAATTTGTCACCGGCTTTGAGTCCCGCGCCGAGACCGGCGAGGACCACGCCCCCGACCACGCCCAGCCCGATAACATCCAGTCCCTCACCTGGGTCCTCGCCGCCGGTTATCGCGAGGGCGAGGATCACACCATCGAGCGCCCCGCCACCTATGACTTCTGGCGTGATTACGTCCCCCAGCTCGAGCCCAAGCCATGGCCCGGCAAGCTGCTGGCCCTCCACTATTCGCGCCCCCGCACCCTCGAGCCACTAGTCCTTTCCTTCATCCCCAGCGTCCCCACTCGTCCGCTCCCCGCCACCCCGACCCTCAACCTTTGGCTCTATCGCCGCATCGTCGACGGCAGCCAGCACGAGCCCGGCGCCATGCCCACCGATGCCACCATCGTCAACTGGCCCCAGAACGACTACTGGCTCGGCAACGTCTATAACGTATCTCCCGAAGAGCGCGCCCGCAACCTCGAGCAGTCCCGCCAGCTCAGCCTCTCCCTGCTCTACTGGCTCCAGACCGAGGCCCCGCGCCCCGACGGCGGCCAGGGCTGGCCCGGCCTCTGCCCCCGCGGCGACCTCACCGGCACCCCCGATGGCCTCGCCAAGTATCCCTACATCCGCGAGTCCCGCCGCATGCGCGCCGAGTTCACCATCCTCGAGGGTCACGTCGGCCGCGACATGCGCCTGCGCCTCACCGGCGCCCCCCCCGATGAGGTCACCGCCGAGCCCTTCCCCGATTCCGTCGGCGTCGGCCTCTATAATATCGATCTGCACCCCAGCACCGGCGGCGACAACTATATCGACTTCGCCGCCCTCCCGTTCCGCATTCCGCTGGGCGCCCTCATCCACCGCCGCGTCGAGAACCTCCTCGCCGCCAACAAGAACATCGGCTCCACGCACCTCACCAACGGTTGCTATCGGCTCCACCCCGTCGAGTGGAACATCGGCGAGGCCGCCGGCGCGCTGGCCGCCTTCTGTCTGGCTCGCGGCGAGGCTCCCCGCCGCGTCCGCAACGACGAGGCCACCCTCGCCGACTTCCAGCGCTCCCTGACCGAGCAGGGCTTCGAGCTGGCCTGGCGTCACCTGCCCGCCCAGCCCCCGGTCCTCGCCCCGGCCTGACACGCCCCGCCTGTCTGTTTGAATTTATCCTCCGAAGCTGCTTTACTGGCTTCGGAGGACTTTTCTTTTATGGCCAGCGACCCCCACCTCAAGCCCGGCATCATGTCCGGCGCCCGCGGCGCCGACGAGCCCGCCGAATTCGATCGCGCCCTGCGCCCCCGCTCCACCTCCGAGTTCATCGGCCAGCGCGAAACCCTCGATCAGCTTTCCCTCGCCATCCAGGCCGCCCGCGGCCGCGCCGAGGCCCTCGACCACGTCCTCCTCTACGGCCCCCCCGGCCTCGGCAAGACCACCCTCGCCCACATCATCGCCGCCGAGATGGGCAAGTCCATCAAGACCACCAGCGGCCCGCTCCTCGAACGCAAGGACGACCTCGCCGCCCTCCTCACCGACCTCAACGAGGGCGACATCCTCTTCATTGACGAAATCCACCGCCTCTCCCGCGTCGTCGAGGAATGCCTCTACCCCGCCCTCGAGGACTACAAGCTCGACATCCTCATCGGCGAGGGTCCCCACGCCAAGGCCATCAAGCTCCAGCTCCCCCCCTTCACCCTCGTCGGCGCCACCACCCGCACCGGCATGCTCAGCGCCCCCCTGCGCACCCGCTTCGGCCTCATGTTCCGCCTCAACTTCTACGATCAGCCCGACCTCGAGAGCATCGTCACCCGCTCCGCCGGCCTGCTCGGCGCCGAGCTCGAACCCGATGGCGCCGCCGAGATTGCCCGCCGTGGCCGCGGCACCCCGCGCATCGCCAACCGGCTGCTGCGCCGCGTGCGCGATTGGGCCCAGGTCCGCGGCGATGGCCGCCTCTCCGCCGACGCCGCCCGCGCCGCACTCTCACTGCTCCAGGTCGACCACCTCGGCCTCGACCCGATGGATCGCATGCTCCTCGAGGCCCTCATCGACAAGTTCAACGGCGGCCCCGTCGGCCTCAACACCCTCGCCATCGCCATCGGCGAGGAGGAAGATACCCTCATCGACGTCTTCGAGCCCTACCTGATCCAGATCGGCTTCCTCACACGCACCCCACGCGGCCGCGTCGCCACCCCCCGCGCTTGCGAGCACATGAACCGCAAGCCCCCCAAGACCGAATTCTTCGGCGAGTGAATCCTCCCTTGCTGCATCTCATTTTTCCTTTTCATGAATCTACCACAAGCCAGCGGGACTGTTGCCGGGCGCATCTTGGATGTGTTTGAATCGTGGTGCGGTGAAGGCGCCTCCGTTCCTAGCCCCGCAGGGGCAACCCAGTTCAAAAGCCCGGGGTGGAGCGAAGCGCAACCCCGGGTAGGGTGACAAAGCAAGCAAGCCCTGAAAGGGCGGCCCAGAAGACTTTCGTGGAGGGCTGTAGAATGATCAGAAACCTTACGCCTGTCTTGATTATGATGGCGCTTTCGGTTTGTGGGTGTTCCAGAAGTAATGTGTTGATGTTCGATGATGACCGAGTGCCAATCCGTATATCTGATGCGTATGTTTATAGGTATGATAACTATAATTATCTCATCATGAGCATAAAAGAGCATGGTATAAAAACCAGTATTAAAAAGTTATATGCTCGTGATATATTTCATGGGGGAGAGTTGTTCGTTGCAGATGAGGGCGAAAATAAAAATGCGTTTCTATATCTCGTTTCCTCCAGAAAGATTGATGAATTGCGGGGTGTAAATATGTTTATCGACAACTCTTCGGGCACATTGAGGGCGAATGTCATGGTCTCCGGTGTTACAAAATCTGGATTAAAAATCAAAATAATGGCAATATCGCCTGTTGAAATGATAGATCGAGGCAGGCTGCTTGAGATTCTTGATAGGGCAAACTATTCAGGTAAATGGAGCGGCGTGATTAGTGCATTGAATAATTTACCTTAATCGGGTGCATGTCATTTCTGGGAGTGGCGAAGCGTTACGACAGTTACATCGTTCACCAGACTTAAGAACTGTGAGGTCAATAAAGATGAAATCCAAAATGCTCAATAATGCGATGTTAGGCCAACTATTGCTCGTCTTGTGTCTGGCGGGGGTTTCGTGCCGTGGAGGCGAAATCAAGCAAAATGAGGAAAACGTCAAGCAGGCCATTTCTGGCGTTATTCATCCCGGTGACCCAGAGTGGGATTGCTTGATCGATCAGGGGGTTTTTACGGCGGTCAATGTTTTGCGTCAAGTTAAACCTGGGATGGACAATGATGCGAATGCGCGAAACCTGATGCTTGCGCTTAATGAGAGCGCCTACCCTGTCTTATTGAAGGGAATGGAGTTGGAAGAGGAGCATTTGGCTATGTTTTGTATCGAGAGTATTGTTCAGCTTGAGGGCGCACATACTGATGCGGCCCCCTTACTGGTCAAATTGATGGATGAACATGAAAGAGTAGGAGTGAGCATAGCAGCCCAAGAAGCTCTTGAAAAACTTGGTTCTGCTGCAGTCCCGATGCTGATGAAGAGTTTTAAGGAAAAGGGCAGGTATGTGGAGATGGATATTTTGGATGCTTCTGCCCCGGTATATACACTTATTGGTATAGGAGCGTCCGCCGCTTCTGCCATTCCCGAATTAATCGAACTCATCAAAAATCATGATCCCGTCTTGGGCGATCGTGCAGCAATGATTCTAGGATCCATCGGAGTGGCTTCATTTCCACACATCGTCGAATTGGCAGAATCTGATTGTATGCTCTGCAAAAAATATGCCGCTATAGCAATTTCTGCCGCAAAAGACCCCATCCAGGCGGATAAATTTTCTGCTGGCGAGGTGGAACAAATATCGAAGCTTTTGCTGGATTTAGGTGAAATTGAAGATATTAACAGCGTTGTGGACGAAACTATATTTGAGCTTGCTCCAACGTTGGTTACCATCCTTCGCGGTGCAGGATCTCATGACATTGCCGACAAATTGGAAGCAAAATATGAGGGTCAGCTTTGATTTAGCACATATTATACAGTGACGGTAATTACCTGACCTGCCCGAGCCTCCGCAGGTCCATCACCCATACGCGACCTATTCCTCTGGCGTCTCATCCGCCCTCCCTGCGCTGCCCCAATCCTAAACCTGAAACATGTAACTTGAAACTAGAAACTTGTGAATTATATATTCCTCCCCTGCAGCACAGAACACATTGCTTGCCAAAATAACCCCAATCTTCCTCAAACCAAACCCTTGAACCCAATACCCACAACCCATAACTCATTTAGAGTCGACCCGCGTCACATTCTTCACCCTTCCTCCGCGCCTCCTCGCCTTTGCGTCAAAATTCTCCCGCCTCCATCCGCGCCCATCCGCCCAATCCGCAAATCCGCGTCCCATTCTTCTCCCTCACTGCCAACCTTTTCGTGTTTATTCGTGTTCCTCATTTCGTGTCCTTTCGTGAACGCATTTTTCCCATTTTATGTCCCCCTAAGGCCCAATAAGCCCTCCTAAGGGAATTCCGTTTTTTCCGCCCGCCGCCCTATACTTCCCCCACGCGCCGCCGACCGGCCGCGCCGCCACTCCCCTCGGGTTTCACCGCTTGGACCACCGCGACCCCATCGCCTCGCTCGATCGCTCCGCTGCCTTCCTTGGCCGCTTGGTCGAGGCCTGGGCCCGCGCCGCCGAGGGCCGCTTGCTGGAACAATCCATATCATATCCCGGCCGCAGCGAAAGCCCGATCAACCCCGACTACCTCCGGCAGGTCGACCTGGCCAGCCAAATCCTCTGGCGCCTCGCCGCCGTCCGCAAAACCCTCGTCCTCATCGAGCAGCATTTGAACACCCCGCCGCCCGAGCCTTCACCCTCGAACCCGGCCCAATCTGATGACGAGCCGGCCGAGCCCGCGCCCCCGGCCGCCGCCGCTGCGCCCGATGCGCGCGATCCGGCCGCTTCCGCCGACGCGCCCGACGCTCCCGATTCAAAAATCAACCCGCTCAGCGCCAACTCCGCCGCTCTTGTTGGTAGGTCGGGTCTTCGACCCGACATGGGCCTCCCCGGCCGCACGCCCGCGCGAACCGACTCCCCCGATTTACACGATGCGCCCGACGCCGTGGGCCTCCCCAACCGCATCCCGACCTGCCCCACGATCCCAAATGTCCCGACCCTGCTCATCGACCTCGATGACACCGAAAGCCTCATCCGCAACGCCCGCTGGGCACATCACCGGCTCACCCGCATGGGCGAACTCCCGCCCCTGCCCCCCGGCTCCCTGGGGCCCAGCGCCCCCGCCCTCCCCCCCCGCGCCGACGACGACTTCAGATTCGACTGCGAGCGGCAATTTCCCGATCTATACCCCGCCCCATACCCCCCCGCCCCCCACCCCGACCCCTGACCCCTGACCCAC
>JAWLCE010000059.1:0-12141 GCA_041687335.1 Sumerlaeia bacterium
GATCGGCGGGGGGGTATGGGTAGGGGTAGAGATCGGGAAATTGCCGCTCGCAGTCGAATCTGAAATCGTCGTCGGCGCGGGGGGGAAGGGCGGGGGCGCTGGGCCCCAGGGAGCCGGGGGGCAGGGGCGGGAGTTCGCCCATGCGGGTGAGCCGGTGATGCGCCCATCTGGCGTTGCGGATGGCGCTTTCGGTGTCATCGAGGTCGATGAGCAGGGTCGGGATGGTGGGGACGGCGGGGCAGGCGCGCACGCCGCCGGGGAGCGGGGCGGCGGGGCTGGCACTGATGGGCTTGATTGGGTCGCTGTCTGTCTCCTCAGCGGATTCGTCCGGATTTCGCGCGGGTCTGCCGATGGCAGCGAGGGGGGAGAGTTGGAAACTTTCAACCGGGTTGGACTTGCCGGAGAGCTGACAGCTTGCGAGGGTGGAGCGGTCGGAGAGGCTGCGGGAGAGCTGGACGGAGTCGGGGGCGGGTCGCGGCTCGACGGGCGCGTCAGGTGACGCGGGCGGCGCGGGCTCGGCCGGCTCGTCATCAGATTGGGCCGGGTCAATGGGTGAGGGCGGGGCGTCGAGGTGCTGCTCGATGAGGACGAGGGTTTTGCGGACGGCGGCGAGGCGCCAGAGGATTTGGCTGGCGAGGTCGACCTGCCGGAGGTAGTCGGGGTTGATCGGGCAATCGCTGCGGCCGGGGCTTGAGTTGGATGGGTCCAACAATTGGGCCTCGGCGGCGCGGGCCCAAGCCTCGACCAGGCGGCCGAGGAAGGCGGCAGAGCGCTCGAGCGAGGCGATGGGGTCGCGGTGGTCCAAGCGGTGAAACCCGAGGGGGAGTGGCGGCGCGCCGGTTGGCGGCGCGTGGGGGAAAGTATAGGGCGGGGGGCGGAAAAATTGGAATTCCCTTGGGGGAGCTTAATGGGCCTTGTGGGGACATAATATTAGGAAAAATGCGTTCACGAATGGACACGAAATGAGGAACACGAATTGACACGAAAAGGTTGATGGCATTTGGGGGAGAAGAATGGGACGCGGATTTGCGGATTGGGCGGATGGGCGCGGGTCTGAGGGGGACGGTTGGAATTGGAGAAATCTAAAATGAGTTTTGGGTTATGGGTTATGGGTTTTGGATTGAGGTGCGGTTGAGCAATTATTATAAAACAGTGCGTCAATTTATAAAACAGTGCGTCAATGTACTGCAGGTGAGGAATATATCCTCACAAGTTTCTAGTTTCATGTTTCTAGTTTTGAGTTGAAGCAAGAGGGGGAGAAGAATGGGACACGGATTTACGGATTGGGCGGATGGGCGCGGGTCGGAGGGGGGAGGATCTCTCACAAAGGCACGGAGGCACGAAGGGACACAAATGGATTTTTTTTGGGGCGGGGCGGGGGAACAAGCGATTAAGTGGGCAGCTCGGGGCGAATTCGCCCCGACCAGAATGAGGCCCACGCTCCACACGGTGGTCGCCACTGGGTCGCCCTTTCAGGGCTCTGAGAACATGGTCGGCAGACCCAGGGTTACGCTTCGCTCACCCTGGGCTTTTGAACTGGGTCCACCCTTTCAGGGTGGAAGCTGCGCATGGACCGCCTGCGCGAGGCGCAGACGGAGGCGGCCCTGGGGGCCGGCTGAATTACGGGGAACGCTGTCCCCCGCACCCTTGGATTTATCGCATTGCTTCGGCCTCCGGCGCGGTGCTATCGACAGCTACCCTCGTTGATCGAGGCACTCAACCGCGACCCGGCCCGGGAGAAAGAGGCTCTGGAAGGAAGATTCCCCGGGCAAGCCGCCGCCTTAAACCGATCAACCGGGAGGTTATGCCCATGATGGAATTTTAACAATTGACGGGACATCCCCGAGGCGCCGCGGCCGCCTTACATGTGCCGCTTAGTGATATGCACAGCAATCGGTAAACTGGCACAGAAAAACATAAAGAAGTAAAACAGGTTCTTCGTCAAGACATCAGCGCTATAGTCGTAACCCCATAAGCGTGTGTAAATGTACGCTGCAAGAAGATAGTGAGCAATGCCCATGATAAGCGCAATAATGATTGAAATGATCAGCTTCACGTGTCAACCCACCTATAACATGACTTTTGGCTGCACTTCTTTTCGCACCTATTTCTCTCCATATCTGCCCGCTCTTGACTTGCCCGATCGCTTGCAAATTCAATGTAATCCTGCGCAGAACCGATCACTGCAGCCCCTCTATCCCAAAACTTACCCGTGAGCCCCATGGTATCGGGCCGGAGCCCATCAACATAGCGGTCATTCCCGAAGTGATCCGGCTCATACACCCCAAGCTTATCCCCCGCCGCCGTCATGGTGGCGTAGACGGTGCCCAGGTCGTTGTAGTGGTAGTAGTATTTGCTCCAGGGCGCGACGGCTTGAGTCTGGCCGTCGGTCACGTCGAGCGCGCCGGCGGCGCCGGTCTGCGTGCCGAGCACGCCGCGGATCGCCGCGCCGGGGATGACCTGCCAACTGCGCTCGAGCGCGCCGACTGCGACCATCAGGTCGTCCACCCACAGATTGCGGGCGCTGAAGATCAGGCCGTTGACGCGCGTGACCGCCCCCGCCACGCCCGAGAACTGCGCGTGCCAAGCCGACGGGACCAGCTCGCTGTCGCGGCGGAAGACCGGCTGGTTGGTGGGGTCGACCACGCGCTCCTCGACGAGCTTGCTGAGGCCGAGCCAGTAGTTCATGGTGACCTCCTCGGCGCGGCCAGGGTTCTTGACGCGGCGCAGCAGGCGGGGGATTGGCGTCGCCTCTTTCATTTCTGTCAGCTTGGGCCACCGCCGCAGCGGGTTCAAGAAAAAACAATATGGTGCGCGTCCCCTTACTTCCTCGGGGCTGTGCCCCAGCTGTGTGGGGGAGCGGTGGGGGTTGTCGGCACAGGCCGCTCCTAACGGAGCTATTTGCCCCTCACGGGGCGTATGTGGCTGATAATCGACCGGCGGTGGCGCCGGTCCACACGAGAACCGAGAAGAATGGGACACGGATTTTCGGATTTGGCGGATTGGCGCGGATCGGAGGCGGGGCGGATGGGAGAAATTGAAATTGATTTTGACCATCGACCGGCGAGGGCGCCGGTCCCACACTTTTAACGAGACTTGGGGCTGTGCCCGGCTATGTGAGGGAGCGGTGGAGGTTGCCGGCCCGTGTCGGGTCAAAGACCCGACCTACCGGAACTGAAGACCATGTCCGGGTCAAGACTCTACCTACCGGAACTGAAGACCATGTCGGGTCGAAGACCCGACCTACCCCGCCAATGCCGCTGCAGTGCAAACGGCTTTACTTCCGGCGGCGCCGGGGCGATGATCATAGCCAATTCGAATCTCCCCGGAGAGGTAGTCGCATGCGCATCCTGCACCTGCTCACGATGGTCCTGATCCTGCTCGCCCCGGCGGCGCGCGCGGCGCAGGTCGCGCCCGAGGTCCAGCAGCAGCTTTTCGAGAAGGTCTTTGGCGACGCCGTCCGGCTCGACCCGGCGATGGTGGCGCGCGTGCTGGCCGAGGAGTCGGGCAAGCGCCACTACCTCGACCGCGACGGGGACGGCCGGCCCGAGGAGGTCTGGTTCATCGACACCGAACTCAAACACCCCGAGTCGGTGCGGCCGCTGCTGGTGAGGGTCATCGACGAGGACGGCGACCTGGACATGGGCGGCGAGCCCGACCAGGACAGCGACCTCTACGTCGCGGACTGGAATGCCGACGGACGCGTCGATCGCGTGCTGGACTTCACCGATAACGACGGCGACGGCGACGTGGACGCCCAGGGAATGTATTTCGTCGGCGACACCCATGCCTACTTCGGCGAGCCCTCGCTGCGCGTCTGGATGACCTACGACACCGGCGACACCAACAACGTCATGTTCTACCGCGGCTATGACTATCAGCAGCTCGAGTGCCAGTGGCGCTGCGGCTTCGGCCCCGAGGAGACGCTGCTGGCCTTCGCGCTGCCGCTGTCGGGCGACCGCTGGATCTCGTTCTGGGAGAACCCGTTCGTCTGGTATGACCACGACCGCGACGGCTCGCCCGAAGAAGTCATCCGCTTTTCGGGGGTGGAGGAGTTCATCGAAACCTATCGCCACAGCATGGATGCCGACGGCGACAGCTCGCCGGGGCGCAGCCTGCGCGACTACGACTGCTCGATCTCGGCCTGGGCGCAGGGCAGCCGCCAGGGCCGGCGCGGCACGTCAAACCTGACGATCGACCCGATGTTCAGCGCGGCCGGCAAGTTGCGCGGCATCCCGACCATGCCCTCGATCACCTGGGCGAGCGCGCCGGCCGTCGGCCGCAACGTCATCTGGGAGCGCGTCCAGTTCACCTGGGTCGAGGACGACCACAACGTCGACCAGCAGCATTTCCACGACACCAACGAGCGCTGGGAAGGCGTCATCACGATGGGCCACAATGACTTCCCGCAGATCGGCGGGCCCCACAGCGGCCGCTTCAACCAGCGATTTGAGCTGATCCTCGAGCCCGAGCGGCCGGTGCGCATGTATTACCACCCGGTCGACCAGCGCATCCACCTGCGCGACGCCGACCGCGCCTGGATGGAAGTCGACACCGACCGGGACGGTCAGGCCGAGATGCGCTATGAGATGGCGGACGCCAATGGCGATGGCTTCATCGACACCTGGCGGGTGGACGTTGACGCCGACGGCAGCTTCGACGACGAGTGGAGCGCGGCCGACGGGGTGGCGCCGGACGAATTGGGCTACGACTGGCACGACCTGCACGCGCGGATGAGCCAGGTGCTGCCCCGCGTGCCGCAGCTGCTTTATGCGATCAACCTGGAGCTGGAGCGGGCGCTGGCCTCGCGCGGCGGCGCCGCCGATCCGCTGGCCGCCCAGCTCGAGCGCGGCATGCGCGGGGGGCAGATTGAGGACTGGCTGGCGCACAAGCTGGTCTCGAGCGACGAGAGCCTGCGCTTTTTCCTGGATGTGCTCAAGGACCGGCGCCTGGTGGCGCTGCGGAGGCTCGAGACCGGCGCCGACTTCTGGCGCTCGCTTGACGCGGCGCGCGCCGGCGGCGACCTGGAAGGGATGCTGGCTGCGCTGGCGAAGCTGAACGGCTCGGGGGCGGCCGACCCCGCCGCCGCCTATGCCGCATGGACCGAGCGGCTGCGCGCGCTTGACCGCCCCGTGCGCGTGGGCTTCCGGACCGTCACCGACAAGCCGGACGACAACCTCATGTGGGAGTCCGAGCGCGTCGCCTACCGCATCTACGACGGGCAGATCGACGTCTTCGGCAAGCAGGAGCTGCTCGCGCCGATGCTGGCCGGCGTCACGTGGAGCGGCAACTATCACCAGGAGCAGACGTGGGGGATGGACAGCCTGCTCGTGCTCGAGACCGGCGGGCTGGGCGGGGTGACCCTGATCGTCGACGGCGAGCCGTATCCGGTGCGCAACCCGCGCGGGGAGGGGCCGCACCAGTTCTCGGGTCGGCTGCTCCGGCAGGATCATGAGCGCGTGACGGTTGAATACACCGCCCGCAACGCCGGCCCCGCCGACGCGCCCATGACCGTGCGCTATGAGCTGACGGCGCTGGCCGGCCGGCGCGACTCGGCCGTCACCGTGACCGTCGAGGGGGGGCGGCCCGAGGCCAAAATCGAGCTCGGCCTCGAGATGATCGCGATGCCGCAGACGCTGCTGCACGACACGGGGCTTGGCGTTATGGCGGCGCGCGGGCTGCAGCAGACCGCGATCGGCTGGAACCAATTGGCGATCCTGTATCCGCCGGCGCGGCTGGCGCGGATTGACCGCCACGGCGGGGCGCACATGATCGTGCTCGAGATCGAGCGCGACCAGCCGCTGACCTATCACATCCACGCGGACTGGATGCGCGGCCGCCAGATCAACACCTTCCCCTCGCCGCAGGACTGGCTCGGCGAGAATCAGGAGCTGGCGACCGGGCTGGCGCTGCGGTAGGCGGAGGGCAAGGACATCAGGCGGCTGCGCCGCGCAGCAGCCGGACGGCCCCCTCGGCCAGGTCGAGTCGGAAGCCCGACCCGCGCACGACCTGGATCGGATCGGCGCGCTCGAGCGCCGCGGCCAATGCCCGGCCCAGCCGGCGGCGGTGGGCGTCGAGCTGCTGATCCTCGGGGCCGCCCTCGGGCCAGAGCCGCTGGTAGAGCGCCGCCCGCGTGACCACCCGGCCGGGACGCTCGGCCAGCACGGCCAACAGGTCATAGCCGAGCGGGGTCAGGCGCAGGTCGCGCCCGCGGGCGCGCACGATGCCGGGTGACTGCAGGTCGATCTCGATGAGCGGCGCAAAAGCTGCGGGCGTGTCCTCGCACTCCAGTGGCTGTGGCGAGGGGTCGGCGGCATCGGCCGTGAGCCGGGCGCCGAAGAAGTCGGGCTCCAGCTCATCGCGCCGCAGCGCCTCGCGCGCGGCCTGAAGCAGGCGCCGCGCCAGCGCACGGTCACCCAGCCGGCGGGCCAGCCGCCCCAGCGGCAACTCCACCAAGACGGCCGGCGTCGCCCAGCCCTCGGCCAGCAGCAGGGCCATTGAGGAACGACCCAGCTCGGGCAGGCGCAGCGCGGCCAGAGGTTCCGCCCCCGGCGGCGCACCGGTCTCGAGCCGAGCCGCCAGAGCGGCCCAGGCCCCCGCCCGTGGCTCAAGCCCCATGAGCAAATCCAGCTCCGCCGCCGCGCGGGCCAGCCATCCCAGCCCCTCGCCGGCGCGGGCGAGCATGCCGGCCGTCCAACCGGCGCGGGCTTCAAGCGCCGCCGTCGGCTCACCGCCGATCCAGCCGAGCAGCCGCCCCGCCGCGCCGATCGCCGCCAGCTCAGGCGGGCCCAGTTCCTCGGGCGCGTCGGCCGCGCGCGCCAGCGGAGCCGGTGGATCGAGCCCGCGCCCGGCAAACCAACCCAGCACGCCCTGGAGCAGCGCCGCCCCCGGCAGCCCCCGCCGTGCGGGCCACAATCCCGGCGGCGCCGCCCAGGATAGTGCCAGCAGCATCCCGAGCGGTTCATCGGCGCCGGTGCCCAATGCCGGGTCGGCCAGCCACTCGCGCAGCCGCCCGACCACCCCCGGTGGCAGCCCATGCGCCGCCGCCGCCCGCCCCAAGGGGGTCAGGCGCAGCAACCGATCGGCATCGGCGGCCAAGAGGCCGGCGTCCGAGCAAGCGGCAAGCGCCTCATCGAAAGCAGGCGCGGCCGGCAGCCCGCCGCAGCGCGAGGCAAAGGTCGCCTCCAACCCCGACCGCAGGTTTTCGGCGCTGCGGGCGGTGTTGCCGGCCAGGTCGAGCAGCACCCCCAGCGCCAGGTCGTCGGGTCCCAGTCGGCTGCGCAGCGGCTCGGGAGGCTCCTCCAGGTAGCGGCGGCGCAGATCGGCCGCCAGCGCCGGCGCGGTCGCCACCAGGATCGAGCGCCCCGGGCCGCGCCCGCGCCCCAGCCGGCCGGCTCGACCGCCTTGGTCGGCCCAGCGCCAGCGCTCGAGCGCCCGTTCGCCGCTGCGGCCCGCCGGCGGGGTCCAGTGCAGCACGTTGACGGCCGAGAGATTGAGCCCCTGCGCCAGGGTCGGGGTGGCCACCGCCAGAGCGAGGCGGTCGCCGGCCAGCGCCTGCTCGACCAGCGCCCGCGCGGGCGTCGAAAGATCGGCATGGTGCAGGCCCACCCCGCGCGCCAGCACGCGCGCCAACAGCTCGTGATCATGGCCCGGCTCGCGTCGCGCCAGCCGCCGCGCCGCCCCGACGGGCGCGGGATCGGCGGTGAGCGCCGCCGCCTCGGCCAGCACCGCCGCCAGCCGGCGGGCCAGGGGCCGAGTCGGCGCGAAGAGTAGCGTCGGCTCGCCACGCGCGGCCAGCTCGAGGGCCAGCGCGGCCGTCCCCGCCAGCGCCGGAGGCAGCTCGCCACCGCCCGCCGCGCGCGCAACCCGCCCCAGCGCGCGTTCCAGGCGGCGCGGGTCGAGCAGTCGCTCGCTCCCCTCGCCGCCGCCGGCCTCGCGCCAAGCAAACCGCCCCGACCAAGCCTCAAAGACGCCCTCGCGCAGCGGGCGCGGGCGCGAGGGGTCCACCAGCAGCCGCCCGCCCCACCAGCCGGCCAGCGCCTCCAGGTTGGGCAGCGGCAGGCTCAGCCCCAGCCGCCGCGGCGTGTAGGCCGACCCGATGATCCGCGCCAGCAGCAGATCGAGTCGGCCACCGCGTTCGGGGTCGCGCAGGAGCCCGAGTTCGTCGGCGACGATCAGCCCCACCCCGGCCAGCGCATGCGGCCGGCGCACCAGCCAGGCGGCCGCCTTTTCGGGCACCGCCACGCACAGGTCAAACTGACCCCGCGCCAGCGGCGCATCGGCCTCGGGACGCTCAGCGGTCGCGCAAAGCACCCTCAGCCCCAGCGGGGCCAATGTTTCGGCCAGCGTGGCGGCGATCGCCTCGGCCAGCGCCCGGGTCGGCGCCAGCCACAGCACGCGTTCGCCGGCCATCAGGTGGCGCGCCGCCAGCACCTCGGCCAAGAATCCCTTGCCGGCGCTGGTGGGGGCCGCCGCCAGCCAATGGTCCTCGCCGCCGGGCAATCCCTGCGCCCAGGCCGCCTGCTGGAGGGGGGTCCAACGCCGTAACCCGCGCCGGCGCCACTGGGCGAGCAATGCGGCGGGCAGGCCATGACTGCGGACAATCATTGAAATGGTCACCATCTGCTTTGCACGCCCCCCAAAGATGACGCAACAATAGCGATGAAAAGGCGAAATCGCAAGGACAAAGCTGGTTGCCGGGAGGAGAAGATTTTTGTCGCAAAGAGGATCACTCACAAAGGCACGGAGGCACGGAGATCAGGAATGGGACACGGATTTGCGGATGGGGCGGATTTGCGCGGAGCCCTGTGTAAAACCCTAAAGTTGTTAACATTGTGGGACCGGCGCCCCCGCCGGTCGATGATCAAACCTCTTGACCCCCACCCGCCCAATCGCCACCATGCAGTCGTCCGATATATTAGCCATGAAGGTAATCACCAAATGTTGGCATCGGCCGTGGCTCAGCTCTACCAGCCCAACGGCAACGAGCTGCTCAGCTATGAGACCGACCCCGACCGCGGCCGGACGGTCCACCTGCGCACGACTGACGCCAGCCAGTCCACCTTCATCATCGGCGATGCCTCGTGGGGCGACCTCAACCCCAACGACACCCACTGGGCGCTGCAGGGCCGGCGCCAGCTCGGGCTGTGGGTCAAGAACGAACACGGCGGCACCTTCCAGATCAACGTCTACGGCAACGCCAGCGCCGGCTACTCGACCTTCGTCTTCGTCAGCTCCACGGGCACCGACACCACCGCCAGTTGGGGCGGCTACGTCATTCACCTGGGCGACCTTTACCCGACCCTCAACGACGGCCAGTGGCACTATGTCGAGCTTGACCTGGGGGCCTGGCACGCGCAGTTCTCGGGCGTGGCGGGGGCGCTCACGCGCGTCAACGGCCTGATCTTCAGCGCCCGCAACCTGTGGGTGGATGACCTGACAGTCGCCGTCGGTGCGCTCGGGCGCAGTTGGCAGGTGATCCCCGGCGCGGCGATCCGGGGCGTGCTCGGCGCACAGACCGGCGCCGCCGGCGCGATCGACATCACCGACGGCCAGACCCAAGCCGTCGCGCCGTGGGGCAAATACTACTACCACTACAACGACCTCGGCACCGTCTACGCCACCACGACGGCGACGGGGGATAAGCTGGGGGTCTATCAGCCGGATCATTTCGGGAATTATCAGTATGTGGATGGCCTGCGGCCGGACACCATGGGGCTGACGGGGAAGTTTAGGGATGCATCATCAGCTCTGAACTACTATGGCGCGAGGTGGCTCGACGATGAACGGGGACGGTGGATGACTAGAGAACCGATGGGAATTGATGGTCCAAATCTATACCAATTCTGCTTCAATGAAGTAATGATGTATTACGATTCTGATGGATTTTCCGCAATCTCAGATCTGATCCAACATTGGCATGATTTTTTGAGAGGGTTCCGTTGCGGCTATCCTTCAGGATTGACAAGCAAGGACTTGATTAACATATTACGTCATAACTTAGATAAAGTCACTGGAAGGCTAGGTTCAGCGGCTGGGATGGGGAGGACTGCTACTATGATTGCAAGTTTTCCAGGGGAAACATCATCCTCGATGGCAGGGCGATGCGCGGCGGGGCCTATTGGCGTGGCATTTTCATTTGCGGCTACCATTGCTACGGTTGCTGTTTCTTACAATCACATTATGGGATATGTAGCAGGCCCTTATCAATCCGAGCTGGATAAGTTGGAGGCTGCCTGCAGAAGCATGTGTGCCGACGCAATATACCTTGGGTATCAATTTGGAGGCGTTACACCCGGTCAAAATTATTGCAACTGCGTAAAGAACTGCATGAAATGGGGAGGTCTAAATAATCCCAATCAGGATTATTTTCCCAGTAATATTGAAAATGGCATAATGCAGTAGAGGTCGAACTTTAATGGATCCACATTTGGTAATGTATATACGTAGCCAGTGTCAACTAATTGTGTCTCATCAAGATTTGAGCGCCTTTGGTCAGCCACCAGGTAATGTGGCAAAATCTAACAAACTATTGTATGATTCGCAAAAGATGGAACATATCTGTGATTCCAATGTTCTGTCATGCTTGGATGGTGTTATTAGAGAATTAATAAGAAATAGGCGGTCAATTACGGGTTTTCCGGTGCCTATAGAGTTTTTGGCTTCACTGTCGCTACTGAAAAAAAATTATCCGCTCGAATTCCATAATAGATCGCTTAGGTATTATGAAGAAATGGATTCTATTCGGTTGAACGGCGACGCAGTGCTGAGCACAATGGCCTTTAGCTTATGGGTAGTTATTGTGTGGGAAGATGGCGTCATACCACCGGAGTATCGCTCGCGGTTTAATGAGTGGTCATTGAAGCAGCTACACAGGTACGAGCAGCCGCAGATTCCTGCCTACAGGTTGGTTCGCCAAAGATACGACCGTTTCTGTTCGAAGTTGGTCCACAGATTTGGCTCAAATAAAGCTGTGGGGATATTGTTGCGAGCAATTAATATAATATATATAATTAACTGCTGTTATATTAAATATGATAATAGAACCGAGAGATTCTGGCTTAAACGGAGGGTGAGGAAAAAGCTCGGAGTTTCGAGGACAGCCGGGAAAGGCACTGGCTTAAGCTGCTGAATGGTGATTGCGATTTTCGGGGATGTTGAATCTGGGGTTTTCGGTGACAGGGATGCGGGGGGATTCGGGGACAGTCGGACAGACGACCAAACTTCTTGACTGGCGCCATGGGCGGCGGACGCGAAAGAGATTTGATACAGGCTGGTAAGCTCGACGAGGAGGCGACGATGGCGGGGGGGGGCGTGCCGGGGGTGCCGGTGCATCTGACCCACCGGGGTAACCGGCGCCAAGGGTAGTGCAACGAAAATTGCGCACATTTTTTGAGGGGCGGTCTACAGGGCTGGCCGGATCTTGTTTTTGTTGAATCCACCACACTTCGCGCGCGCAAGTCGTCCTGCTCCCGGCGGGGGATAGGGCGCTGCCGGGAAGCAACCCGAACACCGCGCCGGAGGCCGAAGCACGGGCGGAGCTCTCGCAGAACGGGCGCTCCGCTTTGCGTTCTCTCCATCCTCATGCTTTGGCTTCAATGCGATAAATCCCAGGGAGTGCGGGGGACAGCGTCCCCCGCGATTCAGCCGGCCCCCAGGGCCGCCTCGGTATGAGCCTCGCGCAGGCGGTCCATGCGCAGGTAGCAGCCGCGTGCCCCAGCGCGTGGCTGCGATGTGGCGCAGCCTGTTTCGACTACCAGCTGATTTCATTTTGCTGCTGTTTGTTGGTTCTGCCGAGCTTCCCGCCTGAAGGCGGGATGGTCGGAAGAACGCAAAAGCTGCGGCAGGGGTGATAACCTTTGGACTGAATGATTGAAATGGTATCGCCCCTGCCGGGGCTTTCTGAATGAATGCATGCTGACCCAGGGCTCACGCCCTGGGCTACCCTATGTCGCCGCTGCCGCGGCTTTGGTTTCGAGCAGTGCCGTCTCGCGGCAGCCTGTCGACTACCAGCTGATTTCATTTGGCTGCTGTTTTTTAGTTCTGCCGAGCTTCCCGCCTGAAGGCGGGACTACGAACTTGGCCAAGAACCGCGGCCCGGCCTCACGCCCTGGGCTACCCTATGTCGCCGCTGGCGCGGCT
>JAWLCE010000060.1:0-11582 GCA_041687335.1 Sumerlaeia bacterium
TCGCCGAGGCGACCCTCGAAGCCGCCGCCGGTCGCCAGGCGCGCGCCGCGCCGCGGCGGCAGTGTCAGGCGCGCGTAGACCGGCTGCTCGGTCTCGCCGATCGCCGAGACCCGATAGACCAGCCGGCCGTCTTCCTCCGGCTCGATTCGCAGTCGGCAGCGGACCGGCCCGTAGCTGGCCGTCAGCCAGGCCGCCTCCCCATCGGCGCCAATTTCGGCCCTTCCGGGGATATGATACAGCTCGCCGCTCGGCTCAAAGGAGGGGTTTTGGTCGCCCGGGACGATTCGATCGGCGCAAATATATCGAAGCCGCGATCACATAATCCAGCAAAGACGACACTGTCGGCTTGGAGGGCATCCGCAGTGAGCAGTTTTACGTCCCGGCAGTGTGCCAGATTGGGGCGGACTTGGGTGGATTGTTGAGAGCCGGTGTGACAAGATGACGCGGCAAGAAGGTGGGCAGGACGAGGCCGTGGAAGTTGGCGACGAGTGATCTTCAATAAAATCAGGGTTTTAGTAAAGATGATGGCTTCAGACCGGGGCAAATCATAGAAAACTGGACCGGTGGCATGGGTTTTGATGATAAAATTGGAAGCATCCAGCAGGGCTGGCTTTGGATGCGATTGGGAACCGGAATGCGGTCGTAGGAAACGCGGGCCGGTGATGACGCGCGTTGAGCAAAAAATTTTAGAAGGAAGACTGAAGGAGGCTTGCGATGAAGCTTCGAATTACAGCAGGGCGGCGGGCTGCTGTCGCTGGCATCGGCGTGGGAATGTTGCTGCTGGCGTTGGCGTTGACGCTGGGGCTGGCGGTTCAGGCCCAAGGTCAGGAGCGCCAGCGGACGAACGCCGTTCCTGAGCGCTACACCTATGCCGAGTTGGCCGACCGGGTGATGCCCTCGATTGTGACGATCTATGTGCGCACCGAGCTGACCGACGAGCAACGCGAGGCGGTTCGGCGCTTCCGGCGGTTCTTTGAGCGGCGTGAAGAGGATCCATTCCGGAGATTTTTTGATCCGCAGCCCCAGCCGGGCCGCCCGGGGGAACCCGAAGAGGAGGAGAGCCCTGACGGGATGGAGATGCCGATGCCGCAACGTTCGGGCTCGGGGATCATTATCAGCCCCGACGGCCACATCATCACCAACTGGCATGTGGTGGGCAACCTGGACGAGAACGCGGAGATCCGGGTGGTTTTTGCCGACGACACCGAGGTGCGCGGCGAGGACATAGAATATATCGACGGCAACGAGATCGTGGACCTGGCGATCCTGCGGGTCGATCCCTCGCTGTTGCAGATGCGGCTGCAGCCGATCGAGTGGGGCGACAGCGATCAACTGCGCATCGGTGAGACGGTGGCGGCGCTGGGCAGCCCGCTGGACCTGCGCCAGTCGATCACGCACGGGATTGTTTCGGCCAAGGGGCGGAACATCGACGAGGTGGTCGGGCTGGGGGAGATGATCCAGACTGATGCGGTGATCAACCCGGGCTCGAGCGGCGGGGCGCTGATCAACATGGATGGGCAGCTGGTGGGCGTGAACCGACTGATCACGACCACGACGGGGATGTGGTCGGGGTATGGCTTTGCGATCCCGGCCAACGATGCCCGCTTTTTTGCCGACATGGTGATGCGGGAGGGGCGAGCCACCTACGGATACATCGGCATCAGCATGGGTCGGCCGGGAGTCGAGGATACGCCGCAGGTACGCCGGGCGTTGGGAATTGACCCCGACACTGAAGGGGTGCTGGTGCAGGGGGTCAGCGAGGGCGGCCCGGCCGAGGAGGCGGGGATGCAGCAGTATGACCTGATCACCCACGTGGGGAACCGGCGGATCGGCAGCAACCGTGAGCTGTTGCGGGCGGTGATGACGACGCCGGTGGGTGAGAGCGTGTCGGTGCAGGTGCAGCGCGGCGGCGGGGATGAGGTCGAGGAGATGACGCTGCAGCTGAGGATCGCGCCACGTCCGCCGATGAACGAGCTGATGGAACAGATGCAGGAAGAGACGCCGGAGGCCGAGCCGGAGAGCCCGCAGACCAGAGAGATGCTGGGGCTGAGCGTGGAGCCGATCCAGAGCAATGGAATGCAGGGGCTGCGGGTGACTCGCGTGCAGCCGGAGAGCCTGGCGGCGCAGGCACGGCTGCGGCCCGACGATATCATTACCAATGTGAACGGGCGGGCGGTCAGCTCGGTGGAGGAGTTGCGCGAGGCGCTGGGCTCGCGGACGATGGAACGGGGCCATGTGATCCACCTTCGCCGGGGTGGACGGCCGCTGGTGATCGTGATCACGCAGCAGTAGGTTGGATTGTCTGACGCGAGGGGCCGGAGCCGCCGCCGGGGCGAGCCTCCGGTCCCCGTCCCACCTGAATGCAAGCTGTTGGAAATCCTTGTATTGGCAATGATTAACGGTTAGTGTGCCTGTGGGCCCGCAAGTGGGCCGCCAACAGGCATCAGGGGGAGTTCATGACTATGCGGCAGGGATGGAAGAAGGCAGCGATGGCACTGGCGATGATGATGGCGGTGCCGGCGATGGCGCAGGATCCGGAGTCTGGCGGCGGGATGTTTTCATTCCTCGGCGAAATGGCCCCGATGATGTGGCTGCTTGCCGGTCTGGTGGTGGTGCTGGTGGTGACGACGGCCCTGTTCCTGCTCAACCGTGGCACGCACAATAATTGGGAGACGTTATACGCGGACCCGGACCCGCGCAGCTCGAAGTTCGACATGCTGCTGGCCGAGATCCAAGGGCTGTCGCTGCGCGTGCAGAATGGCGAGAGCAAGGGTTACTACCGCAAGATCGATACGTTGGGGCGGGTGCTGCTCGAGCGAATCGGCCATGTGGGGGCGCGCAAGATGGACACGCCGGAGGTGGCTGCGATCCTGCAGGGGGGGCGGTTGCCGCAGTCGGCGGCGACGCAGCTGGGGGATATTTTCGAGCGCTGCCGGCAGGGGATGATCAACGAGAGCGGGAAACTGGATTTTACCGCAGCCGAATTGCTTCGGGATCTGCGGCAATTAGTCAAGCAGGTTGAGGATGCGCAGCAGCAGAAGGAGGTCTGAGACCTTCCGCCTCCGGCCGCCGATGCTTCCTCCAGCCGGGAAAGGCGAATGACGAGATGGCGCACGAGATGAGCTCGTTGAGCGTGGCGACCCCGCGGACGGCGGGGGAGCTGGATGAGCTGCAGGCGCTGATCGGGCGCGAGAGCCTGTTTCTGGAGCCGCTGCTCGAGCAGATGCGGCGGCGGATCGTGGGCCAGCAGGCGATGATCGAGCGGCTTTTGATCGGGTTGCTCTGTGGCGGCCATGTGCTGCTGGAGGGCGTGCCCGGGCTGGCCAAGACGCTGACGATCCGCACGCTGGCGCAGGCGATCCAGCTATCATTTCAACGGATACAATTCACTCCGGACCTGTTGCCGGCCGACCTGACCGGCACGCTGATCTACAACCAGAAAGACGGCACGTTCACGCAGCGGCGCGGGCCGATCTTCGCGCACCTGGTGCTGGCGGACGAGATCAACCGCGCGCCGGCGAAGGTGCAGTCGGCGTTGCTCGAGGCGATGCAGGAGCGCCAGGTGACGATCGGCGACGCGACCCATGCGCTGCCCGAGCCGTTCATGGTGATGGCGACGCAGAACCCGATCGAGCAGGAGGGGACCTACCCGCTGCCCGAGGCGCAGGTGGATCGCTTCATGCTGAAGGTGGTGATCGGCTATCCGACGCGCGAGGAGGAGCGGCGGATTCTGGACCTGATGTCGACGGGGGAGCCGGCCGAGCCGGAGGTGGTGCTGGAGCCGGCGCGGATCGCGCGGGCGCGCGGTATCGTCGAGGCGATCTACATGGACGACAAGATCAAGAACTACATCGTGAACCTGGTGGCGGCCACGCGCGAGCCGGAGGCGGCCGGGGTGCCGATCGGGCCATATCTGCAGTATGGGGCCTCGCCGCGGGCGACGATCAACCTGGCGCGGGCGGCGCGGGCGCATGCCTTCCTCTGCCGTCGCGGCCATGTGATTCCCGATGACATCAAGATGATCGGCCCCGACGTCCTGCGCCACCGGCTGGTGGTCAGCTATGAGGCGGAGGCCGAGGGCAAGACGGCGGATGACCTGGTGCGGGTGCTGTTTGATCATGTGGAAGTGCCGTAGCGAAGCGGTTCACGCAAAGACGCAAAATGGGCCAAGGACGCAATGGGATTCAGGGCATGCACGAAAATGTGATCGCCAGTTTCGTCGTGGATTTGGCTTTGCGGCTGCATCGCCGTTACGGCGCCGGCGTTTATGAAAATGTTTATGAAACTATATTGGAACATGAATTCAGGAAGAAGGGCTGGGGATGCAGGCGGCAACTGCTCCTGCCCATTCAGCATGACGAGTTGATGGTGCCGAATGCCTACAAACTGGACATGCTGGTCGAAGACAAGGTGATTCTCGAGATCAAGTCCATTGAAAAACTCGAACGGGTACATTTCAAGCAATTGACCACCTACTTGCGGCTCACGGGCAAAAGATTGGGGTTGTTGTTGAATTTTGGCGAAGAGAGGCTGGTCGTTCGAAGGGTGGTGAACGGGCTTGATGACCTGGATCCGAATCAATTGGATGAAACCAGGAAACAAAGTCATGTCTAATCTTAGAGCGCCCTTTGCACCTTTGCGTTTTGGCGTGAACCATCTCTGGATCATTCTAATGATGCTGAGCGTGACGGTGCATGCCGCCGAGGCTGAGCGGGCGACTGAGCGGAGTTCGGTGACGACGCATACGCTGGTGGTCGAGGGGGGCGAGCTGGCCTACACGGCGACGGCGGGGACGCTGCTGCTGGGGCCCGAGCGTGGCGACGAGATCGAGCCGCGCGCGCGCCTGTTCTACATCGCTTACACGCGGGACGGGGTCGAGGACCCATCACGGCGACCGGTGACGTTCGCATTCAACGGCGGACCGGGCTCCAGCTCGGTCTGGCTGCATCTGGGGTTGCTCGGGCCGCGGCGGGTTGAGCTGGGCGATGCCGATGGCTTGAGCGCGCCGCCGCCGCCGGGCCGGCTGGTGGATAATGAATACTCGCTGCTCGACGTCACGGACCTGGTCTTCATCGACCCGGTGTCCACGGGGTTCAGCCGGGTGCTGCCCGAGCAGGATGCGCGGCAATATCACGGCGTAAGTGAAGACATCCGCTCGGTCGGCGAGTTCATCCGGCTGTGGACGACGCGCAATGGGCGCTGGCACTCGCCCAAGTTCCTGATCGGCGAGAGTTACGGCACGCTGCGCGCCGCGGGGCTTGCCAAGCGGCTGCAGGATGAGCTTGGCATCTACCTCAACGGCGTCATGCTGGTCTCGACCGTGCTTGACTTCGGCACGCTCCAGGCGAGCAATGGCAATGACCTGCCCTTTGTCACCTACCTGCCGAGCTTTGCCGCGACGGCCTGGTATCATGGCCGCTTGGGGGAGGCGCTGCAGCGGCGGCCACTGGAGGAAGTTGTTGCCGAGGCGCGGGAGTTTGCGATCGAGCGTTATGCACCGGCGCTGCTCAAGGGGTCGGGGTTGGGCGAGGCCGAGCGCGAGGCGATTGTCAATGAGTTGGCGCGGCTGACGGGGCTTTCGCCGGCGTTCATCGAAAGCCATGACCTGCGCGTGGGGCAGCAGGCCTTCAGCAAGGAGCTGCTGCGCAAGCGGGGGCTGATTATCGGCCGCTTCGACGGGCGCGTCGTGGGGCACGACCGGCTGTCGGCGGGTGAACGGCCGGATTATGATCCGAGCTACGCGGCGCTGCTGGGTCCGATGACCGCCGCACTGAATCAATACGTGCGCGGGGAATTGCAGTTCGAGAGCGACCTCAACTATGAAATCCTGACCGGCGACGTGCATCCTTGGACGTGGGATGACGCCTCGAACCGGTATCTCAGCATGGTGGAGCCGCTGCGGCGGGCGATGGTGACCAACCCGCACCTGCGCGTGTTCGTGGCCAACGGCTATTATGATCTGGCGACGCCGGTCATGGCTGCCGAGCATAGCGTGGCGCACCTGGGGCTGCCCGAGGAATTGCGCGATCATTTGACGATGGGCTACTATCCGGCGGGACATATGATGTACACCCATCTGCCCTCGCTGGAGCAGCTCAAGAGCGACCTCAGCCAGTTCATTCAGGGAGCGGTGCAGGCGCCATGACCGTCCTTGATATTGCCACGCTCCAGAAGAAGGTGCGGCGGATCGAGATCGTCTCGAACCGGCTGGTGAGCGAGCGCGTGGCGGGCGAGTATCACAGCGTGTTCAAGGGCCAGGGGATGGAGTTCGAGGAGGTGCGGCCCTACGCGCCGGGTGATGAGATCCGGCAGATCGACTGGAACGTGACGGCGCGCGCGGGCGAGCCCTTCATCAAGCGCTTTCGCGAGGAGCGCGAGCAGACGGTTTTTTTCGTGGCCGACCTGTCGGGTTCTTGCCAGTTCGGCACGCGGGGCACCTTCAAGAGCGAGCTGGCGGCCGAGCTTTGCGCGGTGCTGGCGCTGGCGGCGGTCGCCAACAACGACCGCACCGGGCTGATGCTGGTGACCGACCGCCTGGAGACGGTGGTGGCGCCGCGCAAGGGTCGCCGCCATGCCTTGCGGCTGGTGCGTGAGGTGCTGGCCCACGAGCCGCAGGGGCGGGCGACGGACCTGGGTCTGGCGCTGGATCACCTGCGCCATGTGCTGCACCGGCGGGCGGTGGTCTTCCTGATCTCGGATTTTTTGTTCGAGGGTTGCGAGCAGGCCCTCGCGATGGTGGCGCGCCGCCATGACCTGGTTGCGCTGCATCTATCGGACCCGCTGGAGCGGGCGCTGCCGGCGGCCGGGCTGCTCGATCTGACGGATGCCGAAACGGGGGAGTCGCTGGTGGTCGATACCGCCGATGCCGCCACGCGACGGCGCTTCGAGGAGCAGGCCGGGGAACGCCGCGGCCGGCTGGTCGCGCTGTGCCGTCGCCACGGCATCGACCTGATTGAGCTGTCGACCGATCGCGACTACGAGGGCGAGCTGTTCAAGTTTTTTAGACGCCGCGCGCGCCGACTGGCCCGCGGGTGAAACAGGGGGGGAAGCACGTGAGAAGATCGCCGGGGCAGACGCTATTCGTGATGAACAACCCGGGACCGCGCCGCAAGCGGGTCCTGATGAAGGCGTTGATGGTGGTGCTGCTGCTGGCGGTGCTGTTCGCCGCATTCAAGATCCTGCCAGTAGGCAATGGCGACCAACTGTCGACTCGGCAGGCGACCCGATTATTGGCTCGGGGGGCCGACCATGAGGCGCAAGGTTTGTTCGAAAGCGCGGCCGCGACCTACGAGCAGGTGGCGACAGCCGAGGGGGTGGATCAGGCGCTGAGGCGCGATGCCTATCGGCGGCTTGAGCGTGTTTATCGCGAGCAACTCGATGACCCGGATGCGGCGGCGGACGCGCGGCGACGGATGGCGCAGTTGCAGCAGCGCAGCAGCGCCCGTGAAGGCGATCGGGAAAATATCGTGGCGCGAATCGGCGAGGAAGAGGTCACGCTGGCGCAGGTGCTCTATGCCTGGAGCCGGTTCAATGGCGAGAAGCCTCCGGTTGGCGAGGATTTCGGCATCTTCGTGCGCAACTACCTGGACATGGCGCTGCTGGCCGACGAGGCGCGCCGGTTGGGGCTGCACGAGCAGGGGGCACTGGCGCTGGAGCTCAACCTCAACCGCTTGGTGAGCCTCAACCAGGCGATGCAGGTCGAGATGATCGACCGGCTGGAGGCACCGACGGATGAGCAGTTGCTGGAGTTTGCCAACCGGTTCTGGGGCGGCGAGCCGGGGGCATTGATCGGGCACATCGTGGTCGCCGATGCGGCCGCCGCCGAGGCTGTGGGCAAGCGGATCAAAGAAGGTGAGGATTTCGGCGCGGTCGCGCGCGCGGCAAGCCTCGATGCCGACATGCTGCAGGATGGTTACAAGATCGGGCCGGTGCGTGCTTCTCAGGAGGGAATCGACCGGATCGGGCCGGCGCCGGGGCTGGCCGCGCGATTGGTGGCCAGCGAGGACGGCGTGACGACGGGGCCGATCAAGACGGCACGCGGACAGCATTTCATCAGGGTGATCGAGCATGTGCCGGCGGCGCTGGAAAGCCTCGCGGGGATGGAGGAACAGGCGCTGATGGCCTACCAGCGCCAGCAATTGGCGCGCGCGCAGGCCGAATTGATGGCACGGTTGCGGCGGGAGCGGCCGATTGAGATTTACGGGGATCAGATGGGTGGGATCGGGGCGCCGCCGGAGGCCGCGATCGAGCCCGCCGCGGATGCGAAAGGGGCGGCCTCGGATCAGCCATGAGCGGAGCATTGCGGCAATCCATTGGGCTATGGCTGACGCTGCTGGCGCTGTGCGCTGTGGGGGCACGCGCCGCAGAGACCGCGGGCGATGCCGGGGGCACGCCTGAAGATGTCGCCAGCCCGCTGGTGATCGAAACGGCGCCCTCGGAGCTGCGGATCGGTCAGGCGCTTGAGTTGCGGCTGCGCGCCAGCGCGGCTGATTTCGACATGCGCCGGATCATCGATGTGACCTTCGAAAAGCTGGATGCGGAGCAGTGGCACACGGCCCGGGAGTGGAGCCGCACGGAGGAGCGGGGCGGCGCGCCGGGTTGGCTGGCTGCGCTCATCCCCTTTGCCACTGGCGAGCTTCCGCTGGCGGCGACGGTGCTGCTGCGCGGGGAAGAACCGGGCGGCGAGGTCACGCAAACGCGACTGGAGCACCGGGTGCAGGTTGGCAGTGTGCTGAGCGCGGAGGGAATTATCGAACTGGATATTAGCAAAACTCGACCGCCCCACGTTTATCAGGACGGAGCCGGTTGGCTCTGGCTGGCGGCGGCGGCCGTGGCGGCGGCGCTGCTGGCGGGGGTCGTGGCCTGGCGTCGGCGCACTTCATTGGGGCTGATCGCCGCGGCCGAACCGCAACTGCCGCCGGGGTTGTGGGCGCTCCATGAGATCGAACGGCGCAGTCGCCTGCCGATTTGCAGCTCGGGGCCGGCCAAGCCGATCTTCACGATGGCCTCAGACATCATCCGCGAGTATCTGGATCGCCGATACGAGATCTCCGCCGGCGAGATGACGACCACCGAATGCCTGCGGGCGCTGCAGCGGCGTGAGCCCGGGGATGAGGTGATCCGCTGGGTGCAGGTCTTCCTGAACGAATGCGACCGGGTCAAGTTCACCACGCTGGAGCCGGCACGTGAGCGCTGGGCGACGATCTGGCATGACGCACGGTTGATCGTGCAGCAGACCACGTCGGTTGAGGAACTGGGCGAGGGAGCGGCGCCGGTGGCTGCGCGGGAGGGTGGGCGATGATCCGGCTGGCGGCGCCCTGGGCCCTGCTTGTTTTGCCACTGGTGGCCGCGGTCGGCTTTTGGCTTTGGCGGCGGCGGGCGGCGGGCTTGCGCCCGCGGATGCAATACAGCTCGCTGGGTCTGATCGGCGCTGCGGGGCGGACGCTGCGAGCGCGGCTGTTGGGCCTGCCGGCCGTGCTGATTCTGGCCGCCGCCGTGCTGTGCGGATTGGCGCTCGCCCGGCCGCAGACTCCCTGGAGCGAGCAGCGGCGCACCACCGAGGGGATCGACATCATGCTGGTGGTGGACGTCAGCGAGTCGATGCGGGCGCTGGATTTTGAGCCGAATCGACTCGAGCGCGCCAAGGCGGTGGTCAAGGAATTCGTGGCCGGCCGCACCGATGACCAGGTGGGGCTGGTGATCTTCGGGATGGACGCCTTCACGCTGTGCCCGCTGACCCACGACATGCAGGCGCTGGCGCAATTCGTCGACTTCATCGATTTTCACATCCTGGATGGTAACCGCACGGCAATCGGGATGGGGCTGGCGAATGCGGTGGACCGGCTGCGCAAATCGCGGACCGAAAGCAAAGTTGTGATCCTGCTGACCGATGGCGAGAACAATGCGGGGCGGCTTGATCCATTGACGGCCGCCCAGGTGGCGAAGCAGCTCGGGGTGCGTGTTTATACCATCGGGGTGGGGACGGTCGCGGGATGGGTGCCGATGCCGCAGCGGACCATGAGTGGGCAGATGGTGATCGGACGGGCCCAGGCGGCGCTCGACGTGGAGGAGCTGACGCGGATGGCCGAGATGACGGGGGGGCGATTTTTTCATGCGGCCGACGGCGACAAGCTGGAGGAGATTTACCGGCAGATCGACCGGCTGGAGCGGACGAAGATCGAGCACACGGCAAGTCGGCATTATGATGAGCAGGGGCATCTGCTGATCCTGCCCGCACTCGTGCTGCTGCTGGCGGCGCTGGTGCTCGAGAATACCTGGCTGAGGACCTTCCCATGATCTTCGGCAATCCCCAATATCTATGGTTGCTTGTGGGCTGGCCGGTGCTGGCGCTGCTCGGCTGGCGCGCGTTGGCATGGCGCGATTCGCTGGCGGGTCGGTTGGGGGATCGGGCGCTGGTGGGTCGGCTGTCTCCGTCCTCGACGCGGCGCTGGCGACGGCGGCGGCTGGTTCTGCTGCTGGCCGCGGCGGCGCTGATGATCGTGGCGGCGGCGCGCCCGCAATATGGCCGCATCGAGCGCACGTTGGACAGCAGCGGCGTCAATGTGATCGTGGCCGTGGATGTCTCACCCAGTATGCGGGCGCGCGACGTGGAGCCGGATCGGCTCGAGCGTGCCCGTGCCAGCCTGCGGCTATTGCTGGGACGGCTGGCGGGCGAGCGCGTGGGGATCGTGGCCTTTGCCGGCGAGGCGGTCCTGCAGTGCCCGCTGACGTCGGACCTGACGATGGCGCGGGTGGCGCTGGACTCTTTGGATGTGGATTCGGTGGCCAGCGCCGGCACGGATATCGGCGCGGCGATTTCTGCGGCGGTGCGGGCCTTTGAGCATGATGGTGCCGAGGGCGGGCGGGTGCTGGTGCTGCTGACCGATGGCGAGGACCACGAGGGGCGCGCGGTGGAAGCCGCCGAGCAGGCCGCTGCTCGGGGCATTGCCATTTTTGCGATCGGCATCGGCAGTGAGATCGGGGTGCCGCTGCATGAGCCGCAGGGCGGGTTCAAGACCGACCGCGAGCAGCGCACGGTGACGACGGCGCTCCGGATGCCGACGCTGGCGCGCGTGGCGCGGCTGACCGGTGGCGAGGCCCTGGCGGCCGGCGATGCGCCCGAGGCGGCCATCGGCGCCGTCGCGGCGGCGATCGATCGCCAGCAGCGGGCGAGGTTTGAGGAGCGCCGGGTGGTGACCCATCAGGACCGATTTTCGTGGTTCCTGTTCCCGGCGCTGGGGCTGATGCTGCTGGCGCTGGTCATGCGGCCCGAGTCAACCCGCCGCTTGGGCCATAAAGTGGCCGGGGGAGCCGTCGCTCCGCTAGGAGCCAAATAGCTCCGGAGGAGCGGCCTGTTTGTGGCAACCAACGCCCCCGGGTTAGAGCTCCGTTAGGAGCGGCCTGTAAACCACCTGCACCCCGTGACGCTGGGGTCTTCGTTCTGGTCGCTGGCCCGAGCGAAATAGCCCCGTAGGGGGCCCAAATAGCTCCGTTAGGAGCGACATCCATGAGAAGTTTAGTCAAGCGGAAAGCGGAGATTTCCGGCCCGCCCCCGGTGGTTGTTCGGTGACGCTGTGCGCTGC
>JAWLCE010000061.1:0-9566 GCA_041687335.1 Sumerlaeia bacterium
ACTTGGTACTTCATTTTCGGTGCGGTGGCGGCCGTGGCTGGACTAGGACTACTGGTTATGCGGCGCTGACGAAGCTGCATTACTGAACAGTCTCTCCCGCAGTCATATCACGATGCGCGTACCCGTCGCGTCCGCTCGGCGTCGCGATCCGGCTGGTGGGAGAAAAGCTTAAGGCGGGTCCGGTCCCTCCGGTGCGGGACTTCCGGCAACACTCTTTGAGAGCCACTCGACTTCTGCCCTCGGTACGTAAAGGTCCGGGACCGATGTCCTTACGGCAACCTTCGACTCGTCGCGTCCTAGCCACGAGCGCCATAGTACGAGGGGAAGTTCCGGATCTCCCCCTCAACCTCGCTTCGAGGCATTTCGTAACATTTTGAATTCAAGAGGAATAATTGGAGGCTGGGGTCGGAATCGAACCGGCGTACACGGAGTTGCAGTTGGTTCCCGCCCTCTCCCGCCAACAATCGTCAACGGTAAGCTGCTGATTCCAGGCAAATCTCCTGTTGTCACTTGTGGTCAATTCCGGCTGCTCGTGACCGGGCACTGTGCCCGAATTGTGCCAAGAATGGGAGAACGACATGACTCAGGGACCATGCACCTGTGCCGATCACGGCACTTTCCGAACCACCGACCAGGACTGCCCGGTCCACGGGATCGCCGAAATGGAAAGGCGGACCAGGACGGCAGGCTTCGGCTATCCCTGCAACTGCCCCGACCGCTGCCCGCGGCATGGGAGCGATGCGGCCCGCGCCGACTTCGACTACGGCCGCAGGCTGTACCTCAGGGCGTCGCCCGAGGGTCGCAAGCGGATGGAATCAATGCTCAGCATCTTGGAGGGCCGCAGCCATGGGTAAGCCTGAACACCTGACCGCTGGCGAGCTCTCCGGCGTAGCCGAGAAGATCGACAGCCTGTTGGCCATCGTCGAGGAACACCTGCACGATCAGGTCTGCTCCAACGGCGAGGAGGTGCACGACGGAGCGTACTACGCCGGGCTAGAGCTCTCGGTCCAGGCGGCCCGGGAGGCCGCGCAGAGTCTCTCCGAGGCGCTCGAGGGATGCGGCACCGCCAAGGCGACGGACCCCGAGCTGTTCCAGAACCTCGCCCGCCTGACGCCGGATCAGCGGGAGATCGTGGAGCACTTGGTGTACGACATTGCCAGCAAGGAAGTCCGCCCGGTGAACGTTGCCACTGCTGAATCGGCCAGGATCGCCCTGGCCCGGTTCGAGGCAGAGGTCGCCGACTTGGCACCTGAGCAGTGCGCGAGCGGCTTGGCGGCGTACGACTTCGACGTAGCCATGGAGATGACCAGCCCCCGCGGCGTCGATATGTGCCCGGGGCAGCCCGGCTACGTCGTCTCACACCCATGGACGCTCAAGGGCCTACGGTTCGCCCTGGCCCGCGAGCGGTTCTTGGAGACCATCACCTGCAACGTGGAGGTGGCCCATGCTGAGTGACGACACCCCCGGCGGCCTGTCCGGCATGGCGCTCGATATCGCAGGCGTTCTCACCATGGTGGACGAGCACCTGGGGCACATCCTCTGCGGCTCGCCAGAGGTCGCGGAGAGGGGCACGGAGTACGTGCAGGGCCTCGCCTTGGCCGTGCAGTCGGCCCGTGATCGCGCCCGGTACCTGTTCGGTGCGCTCGACTCAATCGAGACGTTTGGAGCGCAGCCCACGCCAGGGGCGGGAGAACGCCGGCCGGTGCAGTAACGCCGCTCCACGGCGCACAGGGGGCCTCCGGGCCCCCTTTTTCGCTTCAGGCGCTTGAGGGTGTAGGTGGAGCCGTTGCCGCGATCCGGGTCAGCAGAGGTTACATTGTCACCTCTGCCATGCCCTCCACCGATCTCTCCATGCGCCGGCAGCTCGTCCACCTCCGCCCTGATCCTTGCGGTAGGGGTCCGCCTGGGTGCGCGGGAGGAACGTTGTTGGCGGTTCCTCATCGGTACCGCCAATAGGAGGTTCTCACCCCCTGCGGTACGCCTCCGCCTCCCGGGTGGCCTCGATCTTCGCCCGCACCTCGGCCGGAGCCCCCAGCGCCGCCGCCCAGCGTGCCCGCCAGGCCCGCCGATCTGCTGGGGCCTCTCGACCGTCCACGGGCCGACCGTGGCGCTCCCAGTCAGTCCAGCAGCAATCGCAGGCCCACTCCTCGGGGATGGGCAGGGCTCGGACGTCCACGATAGCGCACGCCTGCCGAGCTGTGCGGCAATTCGGGCAGCGGTAGCGGCCGTCGCCGGTCTCCTCCAGGTCGAGGCCCTCGCGGGCTTCCAGGGCCTCCTGCAGCGTCGCGGGTCTCCACATGGTTCAGCCTCCAAGCACCAGGAAATCGACGGCGGATGCACCCGAGGGCGTGGCGCTCTCCGTGGTCGGCGTGGTCGCGGTCTCGTACTTCACGCTGTCGAAGTTCAGCGAGCCCGAGCCCGACTCGATGTTGATGCCGAAGTCATCGTTGAGGCCCAGGCCGTCCACCGTGACCGTGCGGGTCTGGTTCAAGCGCGTCGAGCTGGTCTCCCCGAGGCTCCCGGCATACATCACAGAGTCCCGCAGCACCCACCCCGAACCGTCATTCGTGTACAGGCCCACCGTCAGCAGCCCCGGCTCCGTCGTGCTGAAGTTCGTGACCGTAACGTCAAACTGAAATGTGTACTTGTCGTCGTAGGCTTCGTCGGTCTGGCTCTTGTTTATCGAGTGATCCAGGCCCGAGGGCGAGCTGGGCGTGCTGACCGTGGTGTCCGTGCGCTGCGTCGTGCTCGCCAGCTCCTTCATCTTCAGCCGGGCCGTGAACCCGGAGCCCGACAGGCCCAGGGCCGAGAAGTCGAGGGTCTGGTCTCCCGTGAGGCTCGCGTTGTAGGCCAGGCCGCCAGCCATGAATCGCACAGTCGGCACATTGTCCCACGTGGGCGAAAAGCTGATCGCCTGGCCGTCGGTAGCGCTCCCGGCCGCCACGCCGCGGGCAACGCTGCGGTACGTCACCCCGTCACCAGCCGCCAGGTTCTCGGTGAGCTGGCCTGCGCCTTCGATGGTGGTGCTGATGTCATCCGCCGAGGTGTCGCCCACGTTGGTTCCTGACGGAGCGCCCCGCGTGGACTTCTCCCGCACGATGGCCCACTCGACGTGGACGTCGTCTGTCTCTGAAACCGTGTGGATGTTCAGGCTCGCCCACTTCGCGCTAGAGCTTGGGACGTAGTCGCCTGAATAGACCGCATAAGATGTGGACAGCGCCGTCGCGGATAGCACCGACACGATATTGCTGACCGCGTGGATCTCAGTCTCGCGATCCGTCGCCCCCCCGACCGCCCGCTTTCCGGTGGCTAAGTCTGCGCTGATCTCGTATGCGTCGAGTTGAATGCTTCCGGTCCCGGATGCCAGCTTCGCAAGTACGACGAACTCGTACTCGGTACCCGTGTTCACGCGGAAGGCGGCATTCGCTACGCGCAAGGCAGACGGGCCGCCGATCCTCATCTCGTCACGGGCGGTGTCGTCCACATAAGCAGGGCGACCCGTGCTCGAATATCCAAACCAGCCCGCGGGGGCGAGATTACCGTTGTCCGCCCTTCGCGGCATCTGCATCGATGGGTTGAAGTTGATCGCCCCGAGCGCCCCGGTGACGAGTTGGTCATTCCGCACGTCGATGTCGGAGAGGACAAAGGGGATCGCTGCCGCGAGATCAAATGTACAGGGGAGTCCCATGGCGAGTTTTCCTTGTGAGTGTTCCGAGGATTTCGTTGTCGGCGAGCGCGAGCTGGCCGCTGCGGCACGCCAGGAGGTAGTCAGGCCAGCGCGTGGCCAGCAGGATCGCCTTTACCGCCGTGGGCACCTGCTCATGGAGGATCGACGGAGCCCTCAGCAGCTTCAGCGCGAGCCTCGGAACCTCGTGGCCGTGCTCTGCACACAGCCAGTTCCAAGCCCGGTCTCCCCAGCGCACCACCACCAGGTCCCCGTGGCGCGGCGTCACGGTTGGCGAGTACCAGTTCAGGTCACCATGCTCCGACAGTCCCGGCAGGCAGTCCCCAACCGAGACCAGCGGTCCCACCTCGGCCGATCCATTCGGCAGGCGGAAATCGCCCACCTCGGCCCGGCGTAGGGCGTCCAGGTAGAAGGCCTCGCCGGTCAGCGGCAGGCAATCTGTCGTCAGCTCGAGCGGCTCCGGCTGCACCGAGGTAATCACTTCGCGCACTTGATGCAAACGCGGGCCCGGCGCTCCGGTGGCGTGCGCAGCGGGCCGTGGCAAATGAGGCACTTCGTGGTCGGCGTGGTCATGGCGTGCTCCTATCCAATTCGAGGGCGCCGTCACGTGGCGCCAGGCGGCTCGCCGCGATCCCGGAGCTAGCTATGGGGATCCGCGAACGCTCGGTGTTGTTTGTCCCACGTCACCGCCGAGTGGACGCGCCGGACCTCGGGCCCGGAAGACCGCGGCGCGGGTGCCGCAATTCATTTCCCGACGATCTCGACCAGGCCGCGCTGGGCCCAGCCGGTCGCCGCCACGTGCATCACGCCTTCGAGGGTCTCGCCTGGCTCTACCTGACGCGTCTCACCGAGCGGGATCGGTTTCCCTTTCTTCCAGATCTCGGGCCGCCACCAGAAGCGCCGCAGCACGCGGCAAGTCACTGTCGGATAGTCCACCTTGGCCTCCATGATCAGGACACCGAGCTCGCCACGGTAAATCCGCCCGGCCGGGTGACAACCACGTCCACGAACATCAGGACGCGCATTCCCACGATGCCGCTCTGAAACTTGGTGAACGGGTCGACGTGGAGCACCAGGCCCCCCGCCCACTGCACGATGGTCACGTTGCTCCAATCGCCGAAGACGATCACGTCAGCCGGGCAGCCGGTGGTGGCAAGCGCCCGGCACCCCTCGACGATGCCGTCTGCCGATGGGCCCTCCCACAGCGCCCGGTCGGAGCCGGTGAATCGTTGCCGGGTGGCGAGCGTTTCGGCCACGCCAGGCGTCGTGACGTAGCCGCAGGTCTCCGCGCTCAGCACCGCCAATGCATTGCCCACGTCCGCCTGGGCGTTCCTCAGCGCCGCCTGGGACAGATCGGAGGGCGTGAACGAGCCGATGCTGGGCCAGTTGATGATGCCGCGAGGTTCGCCGCTGGCGCCGCTCCCGTTCAGCACGGCCGCCGTCAGGGCCACGCCGGCAGCATTCCGCAGCTCGCGCCGCAACACCGCTTCCGCGTTCGACTGGAGCAGCAGCCGGCGCGACACCTCGCAATACCCGGCCAGAATCTTCGGGCTGCCAGACGCCGCGGTGAAGGTCGGCGAGGACTCGGTCACCGGGTCGGTTTCGTCCTCGAGCCATTCCGTCGTGACCGGGGAGTCGCCGATAGGAACCGTGAGGCCGCCGGGTTCCGCGTTCTCGACCCTCGCCCCCAGAATCAGCGGCGCCGCGACCGTTTGCAGCGCTTCCAGATACCCGGCGGTGTGCGTGGCCGCCAGATACCCGCCCGCCGCATCGCTCGCGACGTTCAGGTCCCGGAGCGCCGAGCCGGGGATACGCCAGCCGGCAGCCTTCGGCACCCCGTGGTGCCCGTGCAGCTCTTCGCAAACCCGGTGCTCCTGGCTGTCGATCCGCCCCCAGGTTTCCGCGGAGATGGCGGACACCATAGCGGCGAGGGAGAAGTCGTCTCGGTCGGTCACCCGGTTCGAGCGGGAGGGAAGCATCGCAGTCATTCGATCACCTCGGCAGTACATTTGGCCGCAGTCTGCCGCAGGCAATCGGAACCACTGGAGAGCCGTTCCAGAATTTTCCGCACCCCGCGCTCGCCGATCCGTCCACGCAGCCGCCGAGAGATCCGACCAGGTCGGCCACGCTCCGGGTGGCCCGCCAGTATGTCGCGGTCGAGCTCCAGGCGGACGAGGCGCTCATTGTCTGCCGCCTGCGCCTTACGCTGCTGAATCGCGATCCTGCGGCCTTCGGCGAGCGCCTCGAGCACGCGGCGGCCGGTGGCGTACGGATCGGTCAACCGTCAATCCTCGTCGTCGGGCTCTTCGTCACCGTCGAGAGAGACCGCGACATCAAGGGCGTTCTCCGGCGCGTTCGTCATCGCCGCAGAGGCCCGCCCGGCAACCGCCAACAGGTCCACCCACACATCAGGCGCTCGATCCTCCGGTATGCCGTGCTGCACCAGAACGGCGTGGAAGCCCGCCCGGTCTATGAGGGCGCACCGGGCCCCCAGCAGCATCAGGTGGCGGTTGAAGGCGTCGCCCTGGACCCGCTTGCGGATCTCGTGCCCCGCCTCGTGCATGGCCCAGTAGAGAACGCTGCCGACGTTCATGCCGGCAATACGGTGGTCAGGGCCACGCTCAACCGGGCACCCCTTCAGGATCCAGTTATCCAGCCCGGTCACGCTCAGGCCGAAAAACCGCGCCACTTCCTTCTTATTCCATGCAGTCATGACAACACCAACCTCTCAGAAAAATTTCACATATAGGCAGAGTCTGCCGCCATGTGGACCCGCGATTGACAAGCTCAAGAGGGAGCCGCCGCGATTGCTCTCACCTCTCAACCCCCCACCGATCCGCCAGCTCGGCCAGCAGGGTCAGCGGCACGCCCGTCTCTTTCGCCAGCATCGCCACCGGGTCCGCCCGCCTGTATTCGCGCTCGGCATACGCCAGCTCCACGGCCCGAGGTGAGCAGCCCGCCAGGATCGCCAGCACGATCACGTCGAGCGGCAGGTCCGGTTCAGCGTCCGTTGAGCATCCGTTCAACGTTGGCTCAGTGAGGCCTCCATGAGCCCGCGTGGAGCCATGCGTTAGGCCCTGTTTCCCAGGGAAGCACCCAGCTTTTCCCCGCTGGCCCACCGGGTGCGGCTCGCCCACGACGTACCCGCTCACGGCCTCAGCCCCAGCCGCTTGCGCAGACCCTTCGCTTCTCTCTGCCACATCACCACTCGGTTCATGTGCTCATGTATCTGCGACTTCAGCACCTCGATCTGCCGCGCCTGCTGCTGGACCTTCGTCCGCAGCTCGGCGTTCTCAGCTCTCAACCTCTCCATGTCGTGCGCCTGTGTGTTCATGCCGCCGCCCCTTCCTTCACTTCGAGGTATCGCCGCTGCGCCTCGGTCTCGATAGCCAACACCTCTGCACCACGCTTCAGCACGTAGCGTGCGCACCGCCCGCAGTCACCGCACCGCTGATACAGCAACATGTGGCCGCGGCAGCGCTCGGTCGTCAGCACCGTCTGGCCACCGCAGGGGCAGCCCATCGAGTCACCCACCGGGAGCGCCGCCCGTGTCAGATCCACCGCTCCACACTCTCTCTGTTCACCGCTGCCGCTTGGCAATGTAACTGTGTACTCAAGGCGAGTACCGTGGTCGGGTGAAACAGGCCCTTCTCGGTACTCACCTTGGGTACCGTGAGGGCATTTTCCTGGCTCTCCCGCCTGGTCCCGGTACTCGCCTTGAGTACCGTTAGTGGTCGTTTCGAGTACCGTGGATTTCCAGGCCATATAGTCTTTCGGGGCCACGCTTTCGCCCTCCATGGGCTCGTTGGTTAGCGCGTACTCGGTGGCGTGTCGCACCTTTCGGGTGAAGCTGCCGGGGCTCAGTAGTCGAATGAATCCCCGGTCCAACAGCTCGTCACGCGCTCGCTGCGCGTTTGCCTGGCCGATACCCAGGCGCTCCCGTATCTGGCGCACGCTCATGAAGATGCGGTTCTCCCGCCCCGTGTAGAGCGCCCGGAACTCCACCAGGAGCGCCCGCGCCTCGGGGCTGAGGGATCGGTACGCCTCCGAGCGGATCTCCCAGCCGTAGAGCCGGACGTGGTGCTGATCGCGGCGCTTTCCCCGGCGGCTCATCGAACCGGCCTCACGCGCTCCACAGCGGCCCCAGGGAATCGGATCTCGACCAGGTGCAGCACGTCGTCCAGGGTTCCACCGGCACCCGGGAGGAACATCCTGAAGGGGTCACGGCCGGCCAGGCGGATCAGCCAGGCGTGGTGTCTGGTCGCTTGTTGCTCGGGGGCGTGGTGCGTATCATGGCGGGCGTCGCCTCCCAACGACTTCCCACCTGACCGGTCTGCCGCCGCCCCGAGAGGGGCGGTTCCGGTCATGCTGCAGCCTCATCCCCTGCCAAGATCCACTCTCTCAGCTTCGGAATATTCACGTACCACCGCCCGCCTTTCTTCACGATCGCGCCACTTGACTCAATCCCGTTCGACTCGCGGTGGAATATCCACCATCGAAGCTGGTTTTCTGTCGCGACGTTCGGGTGCGTCTTGCAGAAATGCTGCAGGGTGCTGACATCATCCACCGTCTTGAATCGCCCCGGGATTCCCGGAGACCCCAAACCTTGAGAGGATGGGGTCATGAACAAACAGAAGAAGTATTCACCTGAGGTCCGGGAGCGAGCGGTCCGGCTAGTGCAGGAGCACCAGTCGGAATACGAGTCACAGTGGGGGGCCATGGAGTCTGTCGCACAGAAGATCGGCTGCACGGCCGAGACGCTGCGCAAGTGGGTCCGGCAGTCAGAGCGAGACCAAGGGCTACGGCCGGGTCTCACTACGGATGAGCGAGAACGGCTCAAGGCGCTGGAGCGGGAGAACAAGGAGCTCCGTCGCGCCAATGAGATCCTGAAGACCGCTTCGGCTTTTTTCGCCCAGGCGGAGCTCGACCGCAAACTCAAGAAATGATCGCCTACATCGACGCTCACAAAGATCGATATGGGGTCGAGCCGATCTGCAGAGTGCTGCCGATCGCCCCGTCGGTCTACTACGAACACCGGGCGCGGAGGGCCGAGCCTGCACGCCGTCCGCCTCGGGTGCGCAGGGACATGGCCTTGTCGCCGGAGATCCGTCGTGTGCACCGCGAGAACTTCGGCGTTTATGGTGCCCGCAAGGTCTGGCTGCAGCTGCGGCGAGAAGGGCTGCCAATAGCTCGTTGCACCGTCGAGCGATTAATGCGATTGCAGGGATTGCAGGGCGTTCGACGCGGTAAACGCCTCTGGACGACGATTCCTGATGACACTGCAGAACGTCCAAGGGATCTGGTCGAACGGCAGTTCAACGCGGTCCGGCCGAATCAGTTGTGGGTAGCGGACTTTACCTACGTGTCGACCTGGACGGGGTTCGTATTCGTCGCATTCGTCATCGATGTGTTCGCCCGCCGCATCGTTGGGTGGCGGGTTGCTCGGTCCATGACGACCGACCTGGTGCTCGATGCGCTGGAGCAAGCGATCTGGGCGCGCAAGACCCAAGCTGGACTGATTCACCATAGCGACCGCGGCGGTCAATACCTATCCATCCGGTACTCGGAGCGGCTTGCCGAGGTGGGTGCACAGCCTTCGGTCGGCAGCACCGGCGACTCGTACGACAACGCACTCGCTGAGTCGATCATCGGGTTGTTCAAGACGGAGGTGATCCGACACCGAGGCCCTTGGAAACACATCGACGCGGTCGAGTACGCAACCCTCGAGTGGGTTGACTGGTTCAATCACCGCCGGCTGTTGCGTCCGATCGGGGACGTACCACCGGCGGAGTTGGAAACGGCGTACCATCGCCAACACACCGAGTCGGCCACCGCGGCCTGACTCAAACGTAATGGTCTCCGCAGAACCCGGGGCGATTCA
>JAWLCE010000062.1:0-8984 GCA_041687335.1 Sumerlaeia bacterium
CTGGGATGATTGGGCGCTTGACCGGGGGCTCGCCAAGGCTCGCCCCCGGCTACTCGCGGTCGCCCCTGCGGGGCTGGGATTTTGGCGAAAATGGGCAGGGATCAACCAACAGGGGGCGTTTGATGTTGGAACGTAGGCCGAGAGTTGATCTTTGGGGCCACTGTGTCGCCCTCGTCCTCAACCCAGGGTTTCGCTGCGCTCCACCCTGGGCTTCTGAACTGTGCCCAGGGTGGAATGCCGGTGCCATACCGGCTGGCCACGGTAAACACAGGTCGGCTCGAAGAGCCGACCTACCCTTGCCGGCTTAGTGTGGGTTTTTTTTACAACGGAGGTGGTGGTTGTAAAAGGGGGCGGCAGTATGTAAAAAAGAGACACAAACAGCCGGCGCCTGCGGCGTCCACCGAATCAAAGGTCGATCCCGGCGGCGATACCCGAATATCGAAAGGAAGAGGGGGGAGCTGATGATGATGATTCGAGCCATGAGGATCCTTGCGTTTGGGGCGCTGGTTCTGGCGCTGGCCATGACTTCGGCGCCGGCCCAAGCTGCGGCGTCGGAGGAGCCGGGCGCGACCGCGCCCGCTGAGTTCCGGGAGGAGTTCCTGAAGCTGTGCGACCTGGCGCTGGAGGACATCAATGCAGAGACGCGGCAGGTTCCTTTTTACAATGATTCCTACGCGGTGCGGGCGCTGTGCGTGGCCTATGACATGACCGGGCGGGAGGAATACCTGGACAAGTGCCGGCAATGGTCCGAGCGGATGATCGGCTATCAGGAGCAGATGAACCCGGCGGGCGCTTATTACATGAATTATAACCGCAAGCCGGGCGAGAGCACCGGCGCCTGGTATGTGGCTGACAGCTCATCGATCGCGCTGGGGATCCTGGCAACGGCCGTGCGCTGCAAGGACCCGGTCGAAAAGGCGCGTTTCCAGGGATCGGCAGAGAAGTTCGCGCGGCTCGTGCTCGAGAACTACGTCGGGGAGGAGGGCGGCATCCGCAATGGGTTGTGGCCGCGCTTCGATGGGGAATGGTGGTGTTCGAGCGGGATCTTCGGCTCGCTGCTGTTCATGCTGCACGGCGAGACGGGCGAGCCGCAGTATCTGGAGCGCGGGCGCGGGGTCATCGGCTGGCTGAACAAGCTGGAGATTGAAACGGCGGGGCCGTTGACGCTGAAGGAAATGGGCGTGACGATGCCGATGTATGTGCTGGAAGCGTATTCGACGGCATGGCCGAAGCTGGAGCCGGGCAGCGAGCTGTTCCAAGGGGCGCTTGCGCAGGTCGAGTCCAACATGAGCTGGATCGAGGAGAAGAGCGTGCTCGGAGAGGGTGGAGGCGTTCATGCGCAAGGCGAAGAAGCCGCGCCGCGCGCCTCGGGCCTGCATTCGCAATGGGGCAGCAAGACGGGTGGCCTGCCGTTCCACATGTATATTTATGGACGCAGGACGGAGGGCCGCGAGGGCCTGGTGGCGCAGGGCGATGAGATCATGCGCCATGTGATCCACCGGCTGCGGACCGAGCCGCAAGAGGGGTTGAGCCAGTTGGCGGCTTTCGGGATGTTCTCGCTCGCGGAGCGGCTCAGCCCGGGGGGGATCTACCGGACGACGCGGCACAACGATTGAGAGCTGAAGAAGCGATCGAGAATGGCCGGGGGGGACCGAAGGGGACCCCCCGGTTTGCTATTGAACGCCAAGCTGCCAAGGGCGCAAAGGAAACGCAGAGAATTGAAACAGATTCTGATTACGGATGGTTTTGGGGGTCTGTTATGTTGAGAAGGCGCGCTTGGCGCGGGGGGCGGCCCCCGGGCGGCGACGACCAGCCATAGTGGAGACCGCCGACGATGCCCGACCTGAATGACCTTTTGCTCAAGACCAGCCGCACGTTTGGGATTTCGATTCCGATCCTGGACGAGCCGCTGCGGCGGCAGGTGACGATCGCCTACCTGCTGTTTCGGATCGCGGACACATTCGAGGATGGGGACCTGTGGCCGGCGGAGCGGCGGATCGCAACGCTGCGCGAGTTCGAGGCGATGCTGGGCGGCGAGGCGGCGGACGAAGCCGCGTCGGCGCGCTGGCTGGCCGAGCCGCCCTGCCGCCACAAGGGCTACCTGGAGCTGTTGGGCGCGACGCCATTCGTGCTGGGTGAGCTGGGGAAGGTCGAGCCGGCGGCGCGGGAGCGGATCGTGCATTACACGCGGCGGACGATCGAGGGGATGATCGAGTCGGTGGGGCGCACGGGCGAGGGGGGGCAGTTGCGCCTGCGCGACATCGCGGACCTGCGGCGGTATTGTTATTTCGTGGCGGGGATCGTGGGGGAGATGCTGACGGACCTGTTTCTGCTGGAACAGCCGGGGCTGGCGGAGCGGCGCGAGGAACTGCTGGCGCAGTCGCGCCTGTTTGGGGAGGGGCTGCAACTGGTCAATATTTTGAAGGATTCGGCGGATGACGCGCTGGAGGGGCGCTTTTACCTGCCGGGGGCGATCGCGCGGGTGGAGGTGCTGGCGCTGGCGCGCGAGAGCCTGTCGGTGGCGCGGGAGTATGTGAAAAACATGCAGCGGGCGGGCGCGCCGGGCGGGGTGATGGGATTTCTGGTGCTGCCGCTGGTGCTGGCGTGGGCGACGCTGGAGCGGATCGAGGAGCGCGGGCCGGGGGCGAAGGTGGGGCGGCTGGAGGTGCTGGCGATGCTGGCGCGGGTGCGGGCGCGGTCCAAGGAAGGTTGGGAGGGATTGGACGACCAATCGATTGAGGCGCTCTATCGCGGCCGGGCGGCGGGCTGAACGGCTTGTCAGACGGCGCGATGGCCGGTAACATGAATCAGGCCCCCGGGCCACATATGCCTCGCAGCCGGGGAGAGATCACTGCCGCGGAAAGGCCAGCCCGATGAGGATAGAAATGCCAACCGACGATGACGAGTCGATCGAGGCCAAGCCGCCGGCCAATCCGGAGCTGGTGCGGATCGCGCGCGAGTTGCTGGTGGAGATCGGCGAGGACCCGGAACGCGAGGGGCTGGCGCGGACGCCCGAGCGGGTGGCGCGGGCCTGGGCCGACCTGACGCGGGGGTATCACCAGAACCTGGGCGACCTGGTCAATCAGGCACTGTTCGAGGAGAAGTATGACGAGATCGTGGCGGTCAAGCAGATCCGGTTCTTTTCGCTGTGCGAGCATCACCTGTTGCCGTTCTTCGGGGTCTGCCACGTGGGATACATTCCAGATGGGCGGGTGATCGGGCTCTCGAAGATTCCGCGGATCGTGGACATGTATGCGCGGCGGCTGCAGGTGCAGGAGCGGTTGACGCAACAGATCGCGGAGACGCTGGACCGGGTGCTCAAGCCGCGCGGGGTGGCGGTGGTGATGGAGGCCTACCACCTGTGCATGATGATGCGCGGGGTGGAGAAGCAGGAATGCCGGACGCTGACCAGTGAAATGATGGGTGCGTTCAAGGACAATCCCAAGACGCGCATGGAGTTTTTGAGCCTGATGGGCGCGAACATGCTTGGCTGAAGCGGGCGGGGAGCATTGCAAAATGCCTTGCCGGGCGCCCGGGACGCGTTGACGAGGCCGCAGTGGGGGCCTATACTGGCCTTCCAAGCCAGAAGAGCAGATCGGCGCGCGGGTGGATTTGGAGATGGCACAGCTTTACGAGATGGCACTGGGCGGCCGGCGGCTGCAACTTAATCGCAGCCACGGGTGGATACCCACGAATGGGTGCCATGGTTCACGCCAAAACGCCAAGGGGCGGCCAAGATCGCCAAAAGGCATGGTCCCAAAGGGGCGGCAGAATCTTGGCAATATTACAAGATACCGAGAAATCGCAGCACGGATGGGGAACGCGGTGTGGGGGTTGTTGGGGTCGCCGCGCGGGCCGGCGCGTCTGCTGGCGCTGATGGCGCTGCTGGTGGCGGTCGAGGCGGGGGCGGACAGCCTGCACCTGCGCAACGGGCGCGTGATCCAAGGGATCATTGACGACCAAGCCAGCGACGAGGTGAATCTTGTCATCAACAGCGAGGGCGTGCGGCTCAACATTCCGCGGCGCAATATCGAGAGAATCGAGCGCGAGGCGGTCAATCCCAGCGAGATGGCCGGTGACACGGCGCTGGGGCGCGAGGATTTGGACCGGGCACTGGATTTGTATCGGCTGGCGTTGAGCGACGAGCCGGGGTCGGCGCGGATCGAGGAGAAGCTGGCGCGGGTGCGCGAGCTGATCGAGGAGCGCGCCATGCGGCAGCGGTCGGCGGCGGTGGAGCAGATCGAGCGGCTGGTGGAGCGGGGAGATTATGTTGAAGCGATCGAGGCGGTGGGCAAGGCGCTCGAGCAGATGGATGACGGGCCGACGCGGCTGCGGCTGCGGCGGCTGGCCGGGGAGGCGCAACTGGGCGAGGCGCGGCGGATGCGCGATCGGCTGAAGTTTCCCGAGGCGGAGGAGTTTTATCGGGCGGCGATCGAGGGGCTGGCGGAGGACCCGATGCCGGCGTTGGAGCTGGCGCGGGTGATCGAGCGCCAGACGAGCCGACGCGCAGCGGCGATCGAGCTCTACGAGCTGGCGCTGGAGCTGGCACCCCATGCGCCGGCCAACGCACTGGATATCGTGCAAATGCGATATCGGCTGGGCGAGCTGCTTTATGAGGCAGGGCGATACGAGGAGAGTTATCGGCTGCTATTTGAGATGGGCCGCAAGGGGGAGACGGCGCGGCAGCCACAGGCGGCCAGCCTGACGGTGGACTCGCTGCGGCGGATGAGCGCGGGGCGGGACCGGGCGGGGCTGGAGGAGCTTGCCGAGCGGTTGAAGCCGGTGCTGGAGTTGTGGCCCGAGGAGGAATCAGGATGGCGGCTGTTGGGACGGCTGATGCTGGAGCTGGAGCGGCCGGCGGAGGCACGGGCGGCGCTGGAGCGGGCGCTGGAACTCCAGCGGGCGAACCAGGTGGCGGCCTCGTCGGCGAGTCATCAGGATGCGGTCTTGCCGCTGGGTCAGGCGCTGCGGCGGCTGGGGATGCTGAATGAGGCGCGGGCGGTGCTGGAGCCGGCGGCGGCGCCGCGGCTGGGGCATTACGATATCGTGTGTGAGTTGGCGGAGATTGAGCTGGAGCAGGCATTTTTCGAGGCGGCCGTGGAGCGATTCGGTCAGGCGACGCGGATGAACCCGAATCGGTTTCGGGGGTTGATGGGGCTTGGCCAGGCACATTTGCGGCTGGGACGCCACGAGCGGGCACGCGAGGCGTGGAGCGAGGTGTTGAAGCGCGATCCACAAAATATCGAGGCGCAGTTGGCGATCGTCGGGAGTTACATGGAGGAGCATCAGTATGACCTGGTGTTGGCGGAGGCGGAGAAGGCGGAGGCGATCATCCAGCACCATGCCGAGCGCCAACCCGACTTGAGCCTGGCCCGGCGGCGGGTGGAGCTCTACACGATTCAGGGGCAGGCGCTCAGCCGGCTGCACCGGACCTATATGGCGCGGGATTACTTCGAGCAGGCGCTGGGGATCGACCCGAGCAACGCGGCGGCGCTGTTGGGAATTGCATTGTCCTACCAGAGCGACCGCCGGTATGATCGCGCGGAGGAATATTTCCTCAAGGCGATGGAGGCGGAACCGGAGAATCCCACCTATGCGTTGAGCATGGGGGTGTTCTGGGGGCAGTTTCAACGCGACCCGGAGCGAGCGCTGCCGTATTATTACAAGTATTACGAGCTGGGCGGCAAGGACCCGGCGGTGCGGCAGTGGATTATCGAAGCGGGCGGCACGCCTCCGTAGCACGAACCTTCAGACGGGAAGGGCAGCTTGGTCATGGTCCACTCGGAGCAGATATTCAGGGCGGCACAGCGGATTTCGGACGCGCCGGCGCAGATGATTCAGGACCGGGTGGAGCGGTTGCACCTGGTCGTGCAGACGCTGCTGGCGCTTTTGATTGAGAAGCAGATCATCGGCGAGGATGAGTTTCACGAGTGGATCGATTATATTGATCGGCTCGACGGCGTGCGCGACGGCAAGCTGCGCGAGGATCGCTCGCCGCAGACGTGCACGCGCTGCGGGCGCAACAATGCGCCGCACGCGCTGCAGTGCGCCTACTGCGGCAGCGCGCTGGAGCGGCGGCGCATCCTGCCACCGACCGGACCCAGTGGGGAATTGAGTTCACGCCTGAATCCAGAGGAAGAATCAGAAACATGATGCGTTTGAAAGGTATGTTGGCGGCGGCGGGTTTATTCGCCCTGCTGACGGTGACGGGCGTGGCCCAGGAATGGACCACGCCGACTTTGCACGTGGCGGTGGATCGCGCGCTGGGAATCTATGATGCCGGCGAGAGCGTGGAGTTCCGCGTGACGCTGAAGGGCGGGGTGCCGGCGGCGGGCCTGACGTTGGACTACCTGATCGCGGTGGATGGGACCGAGGTGCTGACCAGCGGGACGACGATGCTGGGTGCGGAGACGGTGCGGCTGCCGGCGGTGCTGGAGCGGGCGGGACACCTGCAACTGGTGGCGCGGGCGGCGTGGCCGGGCAGCCAGATCAGCGGATCGGCGGGGGCGTTGGTCGACCCGGAGAAGATCGAGCCGGGTCTGACCGAGGAACCGGAAGATTTCGACGAATTCTGGCAGCGCCAGCGCGAGACGCTGGGGGGGCGGCTGGCGGTGACGCTCGACCCGGTGACGCTGAACACGACGGACATCCAGGCGTGGCGGGTGACGGTGGCGATGCCGGAGGGGAACCCGCTGCGGGGCTACCTGGCGCGGCCGGCGGGGGCACAGCCGGGCACGCTGCCGGCGATTCTATATCCGCATGCGGCGGGGGTGCGGGCGTCGCAACTGGCGAGCGCGGTCGAGGGGGCGCGGCTTGGGATGCTGGCGTTCGATTTCAATGCGCACGGGATCGCCGACGACATGCCGGAGGATTTTTACGCGGTGATGGCTCGCGAGCTGGCGGGCTATCAGCATCGCGGCAAGGAGAGCCGGGAGAGCTGGTACATGCTGGGGGTCTACCGGCGGCTGCTACGGGCGCTTGATTTCGTAGCCGGGCGTGGGGAATGGGACGGGCGCGTGTTGATTGTTTCGGGCTTCAGCCAGGGCGGGGCGCAGGCGATCACGGCCAGCGGGCTGGACCCGCGGGTGACGGCGATCGTGGCGGCGATGCCGGCGATGTGCGACCTGGGCGGCTGCCGGGCGGGGCGGCTGGCGGGCTGGCCGCAGCCGGTGCCGGTGGGGCGTGGGGGGGAATGCCTGAATGAGGAGATCCTGCACGCGACGAGCTACTTCGACGCCGTGTTTTTTGCGCGACGCTCGCAAGCGGAGGCGCTGTTCACGGTGGGGCTCGCGGACCGGGTCTGCCCGCCGGCCAGCGTGGTGGCGGCTTATAATCAGTGGCCGCACGAGCGGCGCCAGATGATTGTCCGGCCGGGGTTGGGGCATGCCCATCCGGCCGATTTCCAGCAGTCGGTGCGGAGCTTTATTCTGGCACACATCGCACGGATGAGGCAGGATCAGGAGCAGGAATAGAACAGGGAATTCAAAACAAGGATGGTCATGCGATGAAGCTGGCGACCGCACTGGTCCTGATGATGATGGTGACGCTTGCGCGAGCCGCGACGGAGGCGACGCCGAGCGCGGTGGATGTGGACCCGGCGCTGTTCACGCCCGACTTCTTCCCGATCATGAATTGGGATATCCCAGACGTGCATGCCGAGGAGATGCTGGCCGGACCCAATGGGCTGGCCTCGCAGCAGGATTGCTGCTTCACGCTTTGCGGGTTTGCGCGGCCGCGCGACCTGCTTGAGTGCGAGCGGCTTGGCCTCAAGGTCATCGTGGCGCCGGACGTGCCGGAGTTCGCACGCTGGACCAAGGATTGGAAGAATTTGTCGGACGAAGAGATCGAGCGGCGGGTGCGCTGGATGATCGAGGAGGCGGGGGACAGCCCGGCGGTGCTGGGTTATTTCATCATGGATGAGCCGGGCGCGAGCCAGTTTGAGGCGCTGGGCAAGGCCGTGGCGGCCGTGCGCAAATATGCGCCGGGCAAGCTGGCCTACATCAACCTGTTCCCGGGCTACGCGACGATCGGCGCGCCCAACCTGTCGCAACTGGAGACGGCGAGCTTTACCGAGTATCTGGAGCGCTACGTGGCCGAGGTGCGGCCGCAGATGATCAGCTATGACAATTATCAGGTGCAGTATTCGCGAGACATGACCGTAACGCGGCGGGTGGCCTCGTATTATAGCGACCTGCTGGAGGTGCGGCGCGTGGCGGCGGCGAATGGACTGCCGTTCTGGAACATCGTTTCATCCAATCAAATCCGGCCACCGACGTCGGTGCCGTCGCCCGCCAACCTGCGGTTGCAGGCCTACACGACGCTGGCCGCCGGGGGGCGTGGGTTGACCTGGTACACTTATTATTCGCGGGGCTATGGCTACGCTCCGGTCGACCGGCAGGGTGATCGGACCAATGTCTGGTATCACTTGCAGGCGGTCAATCGCGAGGTGGGCGTGCTGGGCCCGATGATGAACCAGATGGAGTCGACGGGGGTCTATTTCACGGCGCAGGAGGGGCTGCCGCAGTTGCCGGCCATGCCGGGGACGCTGGTGGAGGACGTGGATACGACGGCGCCGCTGATGATCGGGGAATTCAAGCATGAAGATGGCCGAATGTTCGCGATGATCGTCAACCTGAGCCTGGAGCGGTCGGTGCGGGTGACGCCCAAGCGCGGGGGCGAGGCGATCAAGGGGCGGGTGATTTCGGTGGTTGACGGCAAGGCGCGCGAGATCAACTACAAATTCGGGCTGTGGCTGACGGCGGGCGAAGGGGTGCTGATCGAGTTGGATTGATCAGGTGGGCGCGGGGGAACAGTGCGTGAGACCGGATCGGCCGCCCCTTCGGGGCTCGGTTTGTCAGGCGCTTGACCGGGGGTTCCCTGCGGTCACCCCCGGCTACTTGCGGTCGCCCCTTCGGGGCTGGGTGAGCGGCCAAGGCGGGGGGGTGTTTTTTAGGGAAATGGTTCCGATGTCGGCTCGAAGAGCC
>JAWLCE010000063.1:0-8804 GCA_041687335.1 Sumerlaeia bacterium
GTGCACGATGCGTTGGCGGAGATCGGGTGATATTGGTCTCATGCCAAAGAGTATAGCACTCTCGGTGAAGCTGTAGCTATGAATATTTAAAAGGCTCTAAGGTTCCGTTCAGCTTTGCCGTGACGGATTGATCTTCCCTCGGTCCGCCGGATTGGTTAAGATGGAAAGCATCGTGAGCGGCGCGTCGACCGAAGGGAAACCGGCACCTTGCGCAAAGTCTACATCCTGCCCAACCTTTTCACCGCCGGCAGCCTGTTCAGCGGGATGCTGGCCATCTTTTATGTTTTCAACGGCGATCCGCGCCTGATCATTGCCGCCTGCTGGCTGGTGCTGCTGTCGGCGTTCCTGGACGTGGCCGACGGCATGATCGCCCGCCTGACGCGCACGCAAAGCTCCTTTGGCCTGCAGTTCGACTCTCTTTCGGACCTGGTGGCATTTGGCGTGGCGCCGGCCCTGCTGGCCTACGAGACCATCGGCGACCGCATGCCCTCGGCGGCCGCCATCACCGTCTGCGCCTTCTTCGTCATCTGTGGGGCGCTGCGGCTGGCGCGCTTCAACGTTCAGGCCACCCGCGAGGAATCCAAGGCCTTCCTCGGCCTGCCGATCCCCGGCGCCGGCATGGCGGCGATGGCGATCGCCTGGGTCTTCACCACCAATCCGGTCCTGCACGAGTATCTGCGCGTGGAGCTGATTCTGTCGCCGTTGATGGTGCTGCTGGCCGGGCTGATGGTCAGCAAGGTCCCTTATCTGGGCTTCAAGAGCATCAACCTGGCCGACCGCCAACCCTTCGAGATCCTGGTTACGATCGTCGTCGTCGGAATTCTCCTGTTTCTGCTCAAGCAGCACCTGAGCGTGGTGCTGCTGGTCGGCATCTGGAGCTACATCATCCTTGGGCTGGTGGCGCTGCCCTACCGGCGCACCGTGCGCCGCCGGCTCGAGCGGTTGGCGGCGCGCGATCACGACCCGCGTTCCGGCTTATGAGCGGCCCGGGCGGCGGCGCTCCCGCCAGCGTGGCACGCGTGAGCGCCTGGCGCCGATTGGCCCGGCTCGGGCGCGAGGGCGAGCCCGCCCCCGCGTCCGGCGATGCCGAGCTGGATTCGCTCGGCGCCGATTCGGACCGCGAGCGCGCCCAATCCGGCCGTATCGTGCGCGGCCTGCTGCGCCAGCTTGGGCCGCTCGATGCCTTGATCGCCCGCTCGGGCCTGCTCGACGAGCGCCGCACCCCCGAGCCGCTGCGCTGGGTGGTGCGCATCGCGGCCTACGAGAAAATTTTCCAGACAGGCTCGCCCGACTATGCCATCGGCCAGCAGGCGGTGGCGCTGGCCCGGGTGGCCGGGGGCGCCCCGGCGGCCCGGTTTGTCAATTACGTCGTCCGGCGCCTGTTGCCGGCGCTGCCCGATTCGCCCGAGGCGCTGGCGGCCGACCCGATCGTCGCTGCGCTGCCCGACCCCGAGCGCCTGTCGATCCCCTCCGCGATCCTCAGCCAGCTCGAAGCCGGTTGGGGGGCGCAGCCCGGTCGCGCCGTCGCGCGGGCGCTGGCCGCCGCCGAGGCCCCCGTCTGGCTGCGCGTGAACACCCTGCGGACCAATCGCACCGCGCTGGCCGCCGCTCTCGAGGCCGATGGCGTCCAGACTGAGCCGGGCCCGCTGCCCGAGTCGCTGCGCTGGACCGGCGGGGAGGGCCGCCCCTGGCGCTCCGCCGCCTGGAGCCGCGGCGAGCTGACCGTGCAGGACCTGGCGGCGATGCTGGCCGCCCGGCTGCTGGAGCCACTCGAAGGGCTGACGGTGGCCGACTTATGCGCCGCCCCCGGCGGCAAGACGGGTCATCTTTACGAGCTGATGGGCGGGGGCGGCCGGCTGCTGGCCGCAGAGATCGACCCCGCCCGCCGCCCGCTGCTGAAGGAATCCATCGACCGGCTATACCCCCCCGGCCACGGCATTGAGCTACTCGACAGCCTCGCCCCTGCCGCCGCCGCCTGCGACCGCGTCCTGATCGACGCCCCCTGCCAGGCGCTGGGGCTGATCGGCCGCCACCCCGAAATCCGCTGGGATGGCCGCCTGCGCCACCAGAATCAGATGCAGATCACTCAGCGCTCGATCCTGGAGCGAGGGGCGGCCTGGGTGCGCCCGGGTGGCCGCCTGCTCTGGGTCACCTGCAGCCCGACCCGCGTCGAGAATGAGGGCGTGGTGGGGGGATTTCTGGCCGACCGTCCCGCATGGCGACTGGTCGACCTGGCGCCGCAGGTCGAGCGGCTGGGGGTGGCCGACTGGGTCCAGCTCGATGGCGGCTGGGCGCGCACCCGCCCCGACCGCGCCCCCTGCGACGGCTTCGCCTATGGCCTGCTGGAGCATCGGGCGTCATAGAATTGACTCGTCGATGGGGCGGCTTTCCCGCCGCTGCTCAAAAAATTGACGCCCCCCGCGGCCTTCCGCGAGCCCCAACCGGCCCTGCGAGGTGAATGGCCACTGCCGCCGGGATCGCTCCCCTCCTCAATATAAGTCTGTTGATTATCAATCATTCGCAAGCAGCAGCGGGGCCCCGGCCGAAGTCCGGCGGATTGAAATGGCCGCCCGGCCGGCGAACCCGCACATTCTGGCACGAGCTTCGATAAGAATGCGCTCGTCAGTGTGCACGTGGCGCCCGGCGCGGAATGAATCGGCCGCCGGCTCCCGTTCAAGGCTGGCGCTGCTGAAACGATAAGACGAAAGGGAGCCGAAGATGGCGCCCGAAAAAACCAACGCAACCGAGCGGCAAGATCCCGCCGCGCCGGCGGCCAGTCAAGGCAAGGGTATGAAGAAGTTGTTACCGATTATTGTGGGCGCGGTTCTGCTGGTCGTCGGCCTGGCCGGTGGGGTGTTTCTCGCCCCAATGCTGAGCCCGAAGGAAGAAGCCCCAACGGCCGAGGTCGAACCAATCGACAAGATTATAGCCGAAGCGACGAGTGACGGGGCTCATGGTGGCGGGCATGGCAGCGCCGACAGCGGCAGCCCGACTCCCGCCGCCGGCGGAGCCGCCCCCAGCACCAAGGACCTGACCTTCCAGTTCGGCTCCAATATCGTCGTCAACCTGCTCGAGCCCACCGGCCGCCAGTTCATCCAGATGGGCATCCAAATCCGGGCCACCTCGGCCGAGGCCCGCCAGCTGATCGAGGACAATGAGGCGCCGCTGCGCGACGCCACGATCATGTTGATCTCGGGCAAAACGATGGAGGATCTGCAGGGCCCGGCCGGCATGGACCGGCTCAAGAACGAACTGCGCGCCCGTTACGACGGCGTGCTCGGCCGCCCGCGCGCCATCGGCGACATCTATTTCATCGACCGACTGATCATGCGGCAATAAGGGAGGTCCGGCGCGAGGCGTCGGAGGGCAAGAGGCCATGGCCAACGTACTATCACAGGAAGAGATCGACGCCCTGCTCGGGGGACTCTCCGGCGGCCAGATCGACACGGCCCAGGACCTCAGCCAGGTCAGCGTGCCCGACGACGTGGTCACCCCGTTCGATTTCGGCGACCAGGACCGCTTCCTGCCGGGGCGGCTGCCGACGCTCGAGACGATCCACGACCGGTTCGCGCGCCTGCTGCGCCTGCACCTGTCGACCTCGCTGCGGCGGCCCGTCGAGATCCAGATCAGCAACCAGATGGTCTGCAGCTTCAGCGACTTTGCGCGCACGCTCGAGAAGCCTTCCAGCCTGCACATCCTGCGCATGGAGCCCTACAAGGGCACGATGCTGCTGGTGCTGCCGGCGCGGCTGATCCTGACGCTGGTCGATTTCATGTTCGGCGGCGAGGGCCGCCAGGTCCAGATCAGTGAGGACCGCGACTTCACCCTGATCGAGAGCCGCGTCATCCAGAAGATCGCCGAGGAAGTCTGCCGCTGCTACACCGATTCCTGGGCGCCGGTCCACCCGCTCCACTTCCAGCAGATCGGCAGCGAGGTCAACGTCCAGTTCATCAACATCGCCAACCCGAGCGAGCCGGTCAACATCGTGGATTGCGAGGTGGTGATCGAGAACAACAAGGTCGCCCTCTCGCTGTGCATCCCCTACGCCAGCATCGACCCGGTCAAGGAGATCCTCAAGGGCCTGTTCGTCGAGGAGCTGGCGCTGGACGAGACGCTGACCAGCCGCATCCGCTCAGCCCTGCTCGAGGTCTCGGTGCCGGTCCACGCGGTGCTGGGCTCGGCTTCGATCAGTGGGCGCGACCTGTTGCAGCTCAAGCCGGGCGACATCATCCAGCTCAACGAGGATTGCGAGGCGCCGGTGGAGATCTTCGTCGAGGGCAAGCGCAAATTCTGGGGCATGGTTGGCGCCCACCGCAGCAACCGCGCCTTGCAAATCACAGGCATTGAAGAGCCGAAGAGGGAACAATCATGAGCGAGTCGGACGATAACATGACCATGAATCAGGATGCGGCCGACATGGACGCGCCGGCCCTGCGGCCGGGGGCGATCCAGTCCAACCCCGACCCCAATGCCAAGCCGCTGGACCTGGACTTCATCCTCGACATCCCGCTTCAGGTCAAGGTCGAGATCGGCCGCACGCGCCTGATGATCCAGGAACTGCTCCAGTTGACCAAGGGCTCGGTCATCGAGCTCAACAAGATGCTGGGCGAGAACTTCGAGGTCATGGTCAATGACAAGCTGGTGGCGCGCGGCGAGGTGGTCGTCGTCAACGACCGTTTCGGCGTCCGTCTGACCGACATCATCAGCCCCAACGACCGGGTCAAGACACTGGCCTGAGGGTTTTGAGAACAGGCGACTGAGGCCGCGCGGCGGAATCAACCTCCCGGCGCGATGGCCCGAGCTTTATCCAACGGATGCAATGGCCCCATGGCGACTTTTCATGACATTTCCGGACTTCGGCGGCTGGCGTCCGCGCTTCTCCTGGTGCTGCTGGCGGCGGGACCGGCCTCGGCCCTGACCGATGCCGACATCGCCTCGATCGCCTACGAGCAGCCGGCTTCGCGCTCCGCTGACGGCGCCCCGGCGGCGATCGAGCCCCCCAGCATCGGCGAGCTGGCCGGCAAGGTCGCGCTCTCGATGGGCCTTGTGCTGGGCCTGATGGCGGCGGCGGCCTGGGCGGCGCGCAAGTGGCTGCCGCGCCAGGCTCAGGCGACGGCCGGCCGGCCGGGCATCGATATCCTCGCCACCCGCGTCATCGGCCCGCGCCGCAGCCTGCTGCTGGTGCGTGCCCAGGGGCGGACGATCCTGATCGGCGTGACCCCGCAATCGATTCAGGCGCTGGGCGAGTTCGACGGCGGAGGCTCCGACTGGGCTGCGCCGGCGGCCGGCCCCGCCGAGGATGTATCCTTCGCCGCCGAGCTGGCGCGCGGAACGACCCTGCTGGAGCGCTCCACATGATCCCCCGCCGACCATGGCTCTCTTATGTGCGCGTTGCGCTGCTCATGCTGGCGATGTGGCTGGCCGTCGGCGTTTCGGCACAGGCTCCCATTGCGCTGCCCGTCCCGACACCGACCCCCGCCGCCGGCGGTCCCTCCATCACGCTCAACCTGGGCGACGGCGCCGAGAGCCGGATGGCCACCGGCCTGCAGGTGCTGGCGCTGATGACCCTGCTGACGCTGGCGCCGGCGCTGATGATCATGCTGACCTCGTTCACGCGCATCATCATCGTGCTCGGCTTCGTGCGGCGGGCGCTCTCGACCCAGGAGGTGCCGCCGACTCAGGTGCTGCTCGGGATGGCACTCTTCCTGACCTTCTTTGTGATGGCGCCCACCTGGAGCAAGATTCACCAGGAGGCGATCGCGCCCTATTTGGCCGGCGAGACGACGATGGCCGAGTCTTACAAGCTGGCCGAGGCCCCCACGCGCGAGTTCCTCTTCCGCAACACGCGCAAGAACGACCTGGCCCTGTTCCTCAGCATCTCGCAGACCCCGCGCCCGGCCACGCGCGACGAGGTGCCGACTCACGTGCTCGTGCCGGCGTTTATCATCAGTGAGCTCCAGACCGCGTTTTTGATCGGCTTCATCATCTACATTCCATTCCTGATCATCGACATGGTGATCGGCTCGGTGCTGCTCTCGATGGGCATGATGATGCTCCCACCGGTCATCGTCTCGCTGCCGTTCAAGATCATCCTGTTCGTGCTGGTGGACGGCTGGAACCTGATCATCGGTTCGCTCGTGCGCAGCTTCAACTAGCCCTGCTTTGACGAGAACATATCGTTTCAATCGGATGCCCAACATGACTCCCGACCAAGTCGTCGAACTGATCACCACCGCCTTCCGCACCGGGCTGATCCTGTCGCTGCCGATCATGATGGCGACGCTGATCGTCGGTATCCTGATCAGCATCGTGCAGTCGATCACCTCGATCCAGGAGCAGACGATGGTGTTCGTGCCCAAGATCCTGGCCGTCTTCGCCGCGTTGCTGGTCAGCTTCTCATGGATGATGAACACGGTGATTAGCTACACCCAGGAGCTGTTTGCCCTGATCCCGGAAATTGTCCGATGATCTCGCTGCCGTTGGGGCCCGTGTTCGTCTGGCTTCTGGTCTTCCTGCGGGTCGGCTTCGTGCTGGCCTTTTTTCCGTTGGTGGGCGAGCGTTTCGTACCCGCGCGCGTGCGCGTGCTGATGGCGATGGTGATCGCGTTGGCGCTGGCGCCGGTGGCCCCGATCGATCCGGCGCAGTTTCCGCTCAGCATCGGGGGTTTTGTCATGCTGGTGCTGGCCGAGGCGCTGCTGGGCTTCAGCATCGGCTTTGCCGGACGGCTGATGTTCGCGATCGCGCAGTTCTCGGGCCAAATGGCCGGCGAGCAGATGGGCTTCGGCATGATCAATGCCATCGACCCGACCGGCTCGCACCAGATTTCGGTGGTCGCCGAGCTGATGTACCTGATGGCGATTCTGATCTTCCTGGCGGCCGACCTGCACCATGGCTTCCTCGCCGTCGCCGCCGACAGCTTCCGCACGCTTCCCCCGGGCGCCGCCAGCGCCGGCGCCGGCCTGACCGAGCTGATGATGGGGCTGGGCAGCACGATGTTCAGCCTCTCGCTGCAGCTGGCGATGCCGGTCATCCTGATCGTGTTCGCGATCAACATCGGGTTGGGCATGATTGCCCGCGCCGTGCCACAGATCAACGTCTTCCTCGAGAGCTTTCCGCTGCGCATCCTGGGCGGGCTCTCGATCATGCTGCTCTCGATCAGCTACCTGGCTATGCTCTGGGAGAACATCCTGGCCGGCATGGGCAGCCTGCTTTACCGGGTGATGGAGGCGTTATGAGAACGCGGCGGCGCGGGCCGGCATCTTGCGTGGGGAGGAGGTTGACCCATGGCTGAGAACGACTCAGAAAAAACCGAACACCTATCCCAAAAGAAGCTCGAGCAGAGCCGCAAGAAGGGCGAGCTGCCGCGCTCGCAGGAGCTGGGCACTTTCATCGTCTTCGGCATCTTCCTGATATACTTCTCGCTGACGCAACTGGCGTGGCTGGAGGGCCTGGGCGAGATGATGGCCAACCTGCTGCGCTTTGATCGCTATATGGGGATCGGCCGTGACGACATCGGCCTGTTCCTGTTGACCCCGGCCCTGCAGGCGATCGCCGTGGTCGCGCCGCTGTTTGCCATCGTCCTGCTGATCTCGCCGCTGGTCAGCCTCTGCCAGACCCAGTTCAATATCGCCACCGAGAAGCTGGCGCCGAACTGGGGCAAGCTTGATCCGGTGGCCGGGCTCAAGCGCATGGTCAGCCTGCGCCAGGTGATCGAGGGCGCCAAGGCCTGCGTCAAGATCATGCTGTTCACGTGGCTGGCCTGGGGGGCGATCCAGATGCGCCTGCCGCGCATCATGGTGATGGCCACCCTCGACCTGCGCGAACAGCTCAGCCTGCTGCTCGATTTGGGGCTGGCCATCGGCCTGCGCGTGGTGCTGCTGATGGCGGTGCTGGCGGTGGCCGACCTTGGCTACCAGTGGTGGGAATTCATCAAGAAGCTGCGCATGACCCAGCAGGAAATGAAGGATGAATCCAAGGAGCGCGAGGGCAACCCGCTCATCCGCCAGCGCCAGCGCTCGCTGCAGATGGAAGCGGCCCGCCGGCGCATGATGAGCGAGGTCGCCAAGGCCAGCGTCGTCGTCACCAACCCGACCCACTATGCCGTCGCGCTGACCTACGACGTCACGCGCGCCCCGGCCCCGCTCGTGGTCGCCCGCGGCACCCGCCTGATGGCGCTGCGCATCCGGCGCATGGCGCTGGAGGCCGGCGTGCCGGTGATCGAGAACAAGCCGCTCGCGCGCGCGCTCTATCGCCACGCCAAGGTCGGCCGCGCGATCCCCAACCAGTTCTACCGTGCCGTGGCCGAGCTGCTGGCCTTCGTCCACCTGCTCAAGCGCCAGGGCCGCAAGACCAGCGGCGTGCTGCGCCAGCCCAACCCCACCCGCCCCCCGGTGCAAGTCTAGGCAACGGGCCGGGGATGTGCTCAACTCCTTGCCTCGCATGATATCCGCTTGAATCCAACAAAGTCATGGGCCTCTTTTTCGCAGCGCCAGTCGCCGATTGATTTAAAATGTCAGTTGGGCTATCGTGCCGCCGAACATCCGGCCCCCGCCGGCACAGGGAGATCCATGGACGAGTATACCCGCCGTTTGCAGGGCATTGAGCGCCAGCGCGAGGAGATCGAGGCGCAACTATCCCATCCGCAGGCGATGCGCGACCCGCGCCGCTTTGCCGAACTCAGCCGCGCCCACCGCGACATGGGTGAGATGCTCGCCATCCAGCGCGAGCGCGAGCGCCTCGCCGAACGCCTGGCCCAGGCGCGTGAAGTGCAGGCCGACAACGCCCCCGCGCTGGCCGCCATGGCC
>JAWLCE010000064.1:0-8477 GCA_041687335.1 Sumerlaeia bacterium
TTCGGTGTCATCGAGGTCGATGAGCAGGGTCGGGATGGTGGGGACGGCGGGGCAGGCCCGGACGCCGCCGGGGAGCGGGGCGGCGGGGCTGGCGTTGATTGAATCGCACGCGTCGGGCGCGGCGGCGGGGGGCCTGCGAATGGGGTCGAGGGGGGAGAGCTGGAAATTTTCAAGCGGGTTGGACGTGCCGGAGAGCCGACAGCCCGCGAGGTTGGAGTCGGGGGCGGGCAGCGGAGCAGCCGGCGGCGCGCTTTCAGCGGCGACCGGAGGCGTGGTGGGCTCGACGGGCTCGAAATCAAATTTAGTCGCGGTTGTGGGCGCGGTTGGCGGAGTTGACGACGGCGGGGCGTCGAGGTGCTGCTCGATGAGGACGAGGGTTTTGCGGACGGCGGCGAGGCGCCAGAGGACTTGGCTGGCCAGGTCGATCTGCTGGAGATAGGCGGGGTCGAGCGGGGTGCCGGGGCGGCCGGGGTTTGCGCTGGATGCGTCCAGCATCTGGACCTCGGCGGCGCGAGCCCAGAGCTCGAGCAGCCGGCCGATGAAGGCGGCGCTGATATCGAGCGAGGTGATGGGGTCGCGGTGGTTCAAGCGGCGGTGCCCGGCGAAGGGGATAGCGCGCGCCGGTTGGTGGCGCGTGGGGGAAAGTATAGGGCGGGGGGCGGGAAAACGGAATTCCCATGGGGAGGCTTATCGGGGCTTGTGGGAACATAATCGGAATGGGACGCGGATTTACGGATTGGGCGGATTTGCGCGGATGGAAGGGGTGGGAATTTAAAATGTAAAACCGAGAACCTAGAATTAAAAATATGAGGCCGAGTATTGCACGCAGAGGCGGTGGAGGGCGGGGAGAGGAATGGGACGCGGATCGGCGTGGATAGGCGCGGATTTGGAGGTGGAGGAGAATGGGGAAAATAAAAAGGAGTTATGGGTTATGGGTTTTGGGTTTGAGGGTTATGAGATGGGGGGTCTGATTGGCGGCAGGGTGAGGGATATTGATTTCTCGTGTTTCTAGTTTCTAGTTTCTTGTTTCTGGTTTTGAGTTGACGCAAGAGGGGCGGAGGAGGATGGGAGAAGGATTGAGGATTGGGCGGATGGGAAATGTAAATCACTAATCAAAAACATCGACCGGCGAGGGCGCCGGTCCCACACTATTCCGGCTCGAAGAGCCGACCTACCCGCGCATCGATCGCGACCAACACTTTGTGGCGTCCGGGCCGCGATTCATGATTGGATGGGTGGCGGGCAAAAACAAGCGGCGGCCGCGCCCCGGCCGGTTCGTTGAATCCAGAGATTGAGGGGAGTCCGAGCGTGATCTTCGACAGCCACGTCCACATCGGCCGCTCGGCCTTCTGGCATGCCGACCACGATGGCGACGCCATCATCCGCATCGCCGACCGAGCCGGCATCGACAAGATGATGGTGACCGACTTCACCGCCCTGCACTACGACATGTGGGAGGGCAACGAGCTGATGCGCCGCGAGCGCGACAAGCACCCCGACCGGATCTTTCCCTACTTCACGGTCGCCTCGGCGCGCTACGGCGCGAAAGTCGCCGAGGAACTCGAGCGCTATGTGACCGACCTCGGCTTTTGCGGGCTCAAGATTTATTCGGTGCCGCCGCTCTACAAGATGGTCGACCCCTACATGTGGCCGGTGCTGGAGAAGGCGCAGGCGCTGCGCATCCCGGTGCTGTCGCACTCTAACGCCGAGGAATGCGAGGCCGTCTCGCGCCTCTTCCCCGAGCTGATGCTGATCAACGCGCACATGAACGGCAGCCCGCAGGGGCAGGGCGACTGGCAGCGCTCGATCGCGGCGGCTAAGGCCTTCCCCAACATCATCCTCGACACGACCACCTCGAGCTTCGACAACTCGATGATCGAGACCGCCGTCGAGGAGGTCGGTGCCGAGCGCATCATCTACGGCTCGGACCTGCCGATCCTGGACCCGCTGCTGCAGGTGGCCAAGATTCGCGGCGCCGAGATCAGCGACGAGGCCAAGGAACTGATCCTGCACGGCAACATCGAGCGCATGCTCGGGATGCGGGGGTAATCCCATGATCATCGACGTCAACGCCTGGTTCGGCAACCTGCCCTTCTGGCCGCTGCGCCACGGCGACGTGGACGGCCTGCTGCGCCAGCTCGACCGCGCCGGCATCGACCGCGCCTGCGCCTGCTCGCTGCGCGGGCTGTTCCAGCACGACGGCGCCGGCAACGACGAGACCCTCGCCGCCTGCGAGCGCCACCCCGACCGGCTCTGGCCGGTGCTGACCTTCAACCCGCACCGCCCGGGCGGGGTCGACTTCGCCGCCGAGCTGGCCCGCGCGCAGGTCCGGCTGGTGCGGCTGGCGCCCCACTACCACGCCTATATGATCAACGAGGAGCCGCGCCTGGCCGAGCTGGCCGACCATTGCGCCGAGGCCGGCATTCCGATCATCCTCATGCACCAGCTGATGACCAGCCAGCGCTTCCCCAACTATCCGCTCGGCGACTATGGCGCCTTCATCGCCGCCCACCCGCGCACGCGTTTCATCATCTCAACCGTCAATTACCTCTATGAGCTGCAAACGGTGATGCACATCATGCGACGCTGCCCCAACACCAGCGTCGAGACTTCGGGGATGATGGGGCTTGGAGAGATTGAACTGCTGGTGGCCGAGCTGGGGGCCGGGCGCGTGCTGCATGGCTCGGGCGCGGTGCTGCAGATGCCGCCCGAGGTCGGCCCGCTGCGCATCCGCCACGCCGACCTCGCCGAGGCCGACCGGCAGCGGATCTTCTCCGGCAACGCCATGGAGCTGCTCGGCCGGCCGCCGCGATAAAAAATGCCCAAATATCTTTTGTCGCAAAGGCGCAGAGGAAATGGCCGAAGGACGCAAAGTCAGAAGTTGACCATGTTCTTCCCGCACCATGCATGATGTCAGCCGCCCGGCATCGCCTTTGAAACGACTTGGCGTTCTTTGTGCGGTCTCCGCGGCCTTTGCGACATGAATGAAGAATTAGGTCCCTCAGCGCGCCAGCGGTTCCACCCCGGTGTGGGGGAAGGGCTCGACGAAGCGCTCGCCCGCGGCCGGCGCGAGCGGCACGCGCCGCAACTCCGCCGGAAATCCACTGATCGTCTGCGCCACCACGCGCTCGGCCAGCTCGCGCAACAGCTCTCGCCGGCGGTCGGGCTCGGGAACGAAATCCACCGAGCGGGCATCAGAGTTGAACGAGCGCAGGACCATCACGTCGCCCAGGCTGGCCATCGGCTCGTCCACGCGCGGCTCAAACAGCTCGACCTGGGCCGTCACGCGATATTCATAGCGGTCGGCGATGTCGTCGCCGCTGGTGCCCGAGGTGCGCCGGCGCCAATCGGTGATGCGCGCGCGCAGCACCAGGTCGGCACTGTTGGCCGGCACCACGTCCAGCCGGCCATCGGCCAGCAGGGCCTCCTGGATCAGGCGCGTCGCCGTCTCCTCGAGTCCCGGCTCATACGATTCATTGACGACCATCGGCACGTGGACGCCGCGCACCCAGGAGGGCAGCGTCCGCACCGGAGCCACCCGCTCGCAGGCCACCCCCGCCAGCGCCGCCGCCAGGATGATCACCAGCGCGATCCGACCGTATTTCGCCGTCATAGCACGTCCCGCTTGTTGATGTAGGTCGCATTGGCCGGGAAGGTGGCGCGCGTGAACAGCCGCTCGTCCAGCTCCATGCCCATCTCGATCCGTTCCATCCGCACCGTCATCTCGTTCTCGGCCGGATCCAGATACCAAATCTTCTCGGGCAACCAGTTGCCCTTGTCAATGATTACCTTGAGCAGCGTGAAGGGCGAGTCCTCGCGCAGCGCGGGCCGCGGGCGCAGGATCGCCAGCGCCTTGGCCGCCGGATCGAGCCCCATCCCGACCAGTTCCTCGCGCGCGGCCGCCTCCCCCTCCGAGGACTGGATTTCATAGAGCCGCACCAGCTCCTCGGGCTTCAGGCCGAACCCCAGCATCAGCGTGTGGAGCTGGTTCTGATACTCCTGGGGCGACTCGAAGTTGAGATACTGGACCTGATTGAACTCCTCGACATAGACATAAATCGCGTCCTGGCGCACCAGCGTGATCATCGGCTGGGGGGCGCCCAGGTCATAGCGGAACAGGTCGGGGTTGCGCTTGAACCACAGCTGCCCGCGCGCCGTGATGTCCTCGTCGAAAATCTCGTCACGCCGGTGCTGCTCGAACTCCGCCCGTATGGTTGGCTGGTTGCCATGGCGTCGCTCCAACTCGCGCAGCAGCTCCAGCGTGCCGCTGGAGGGTTGCTCCACGGCCAACGTCGGCGGGGCCGCCGGTGCCGGCGGCGGGATCGGCTCCTGGGCCCCCGCGCCACCCAGCAGCCACGCCATCCCCAGCGCAGATATGATCAAGTGATATTTTAACGAATGAAACATTTTCCTTGAGTCCGTCCTGTCGCGTCGACTCCATGCGCGGACATCATTGAACGTCCGTCGCCTCAGTATTTCATTGACAGAAGGGATTGGCAAAAGGTTTCATCCTCATGTGATGATGCGGCGGGAATGGACAAAATTCTCACCTCATCGAAGGGCACGCTTAAAATAAATTTGTCTTGGAGCATGGCTTCCATCTAGGATTAATAGGTCGCTCCTCCCGGCGGGATCGACAACGCAAATTATGTTCAAAATGCCTATTATGAATGCGCTTGCGCTCGACCATCGCAGACGGTTGCTGCACCACCTGAAGGCCTTGGTTTGGTGTCTGCATCAGATGCAGACCCGCTATGACCTCAACCTAGTGCTGTACTCGCTCGAGCATCGCGAAATTCACCCCGAAATCCGCGACTCCAATCTCGGTGACAACCTCGCCTTCCTGTTTGAGCACCTGGAACCGGAGGCGCTTTCGCAGATCGGCCTGGCCCTGCGCCGGCTGCCTGAGTCAATCGCCTCGATGGACATCATGGACAATCACTTCGAGATTGGCCATTACATCCAGTGCCTGCGCGCCTTCGGCTCGGTGCGTGAGGGCCAATACGGGGTCATCGCACAGATCTCGCCCCAGCTGCGCGGGTTGTTCTACGACGAATCGGGCCAGCTGCTCGATGTCGCCTTCGACCCCTCCGCCGTGCGCTGCATCTTCGGCACCTATATCGTCTGAGCCGCGCGCCCACGCATTTCCCCACGGGTCCGGCAGCCCCCGCTGCCGGACCCGTCGCTTTTGAAACCCTGCTATCGACCGTCCTCGTCGACAAACATCCGGCCGGCCGAATGCAGCACCGACTCATAGAAGTTGCCGCGGCGTTCGCGGAAGAGCTGGAACTCCTCGTTCGGTGAGCCGATGAATGGGCGCAGCACCCAAGCCAGCTGCGTCCCGACGAAGATATAGAGCAGCAGCCAGAGCACCAGCAGGTTGCGCCGCCGGCCGACCATCGGCGTCGGGTCCATCAGCCGGACCGCCCCCAGCAGGAACTGCAGCCCGATGATTCCCGCATAGGCGAAAATCGCCACGTTGAGCAGCTTGATGAAGTCATAGTTGGTCGAGGTCAGCGCGAAGAAGAAGGCGACACTGGCCATCGAGGCCAGCACCGTGGCGCTGATGGCGGTGGTGCTCAGCAGCAGCGCCAGCACTTGGCGCCAGCTGTGGCGCGCCCCCATGAAGGCGTTGCTGACGTAAATGGGCGAATAGACGATGCCTGCCGACAGCAGGAACAGGGCCGGCACCTTGAGCGCGGTCACGAAGACCAGGACCAGCTTACCCCACAACGGCATCGTCGAGCCGAGCAGCAGATTGCTGGCTCCCATGACCGCCCCGTAGGCCACGCTCATCACGACGGTGATCAACCCCAGCACGCGCGCCAGCTCGACCAGACCCTCGTCGGCCCGCAGCGAGGCCATCACGCGCCCGGGGTTGTTGAGCAGGTAGTCGATCTGGCCCCAGAACCCGCGCGGGAAGCTGGCCGGCTCGAGTGGCTCGGCCGCCGGCGCGCCCATCTGCTCGAAAATCGTGCCGCCGTCGCTGCGCGTCTGCGGAGCCAGCGAGGCCAGCGGCGCCGATTCGGGCCGGTTGGGGCAGTCGGCGACGGGCGCAAGCTCGGGTTCGGCCAGCTCACAGGCCGGTGCGGGCTCGGGCTCGGCCGGCTCGACCTCGGCGGCGCGGCGGATCACGCGGCTGATGCGCCGCTCGGCGACGGCGGCATCCAGCGCCGACTCGACCGGCAAGTCATCCTCCGCCTTTGGCCCGTTGCCGCCGCGGCGGCGCGGCGCCGGTTTGTCATCCTTGCTCTTGCCCATCTCCTGACCCCCTTCGCGACATCATTAGAAAACCCTGCCCAGCAAATGCCAGACCGCCTCGATGAACGACCCGCCGCGCGGGCGCAGCATGGCATAGGGGCCCGTCCAGGAGCCGATCCAAGGGCGCAGCACCCACGACATCTGCGTGCCCACGAATGCATACAGCAGCGCCCAGACGACCATGAACGAAGGGCGCGCGCGCCGACCGGCCGCCTCGCCGGTGGCCCGGAAAATCAGCCCGATCACCACCAGCGAGGCCAGCGCCGCCAGCCCCAGCACCGCCACGTGCATCAGCACCAGAAAGCTATATCCCTGGCGCGAGGTCGTCAGCGCAAAAAAGGCACTGAAGGGGGCATAACTGGCGATGGCGGCCGCGTTGGCGCTGATGGCCAGCAGCAGCAGGCGCAGGCATTGCGCCGGCCGCAGCCGCGGTCCGAACATCAGGTTGAGCACGTAGAGTGGATAAAAACAGACAGCCAACGAAAAGAGGTAGAGGAAGGGCAGCTTGAGGGCCGAGATCGCCGTCGGCAGCCACGCCATCAGCCAGCCCTCATCCCAGCCGCAGCGGAACAGCCCCATCGCCGCCCCATAAACTCCATAAAGCAGCGCGACCAGCGCCAGCAGGAAAAGTTCCAGGCCCGGTTGACCGTCGAGCACCAGCGCCCCGCCACGATCGGGTCGCACCAGCGCCCCCCACCAGAGCTGTAGTCGCCGCATCATATCGGCACCTCTGGCTCACCCTGACTTGGGCAAGGTTAGGCCAGCCGCCGCGTCGTTTGCAAATCAAAACGGACGTGTGGGTATGATGCCCGTGCCTGGATGGTAAGTCGGCTCTTCGAGCCGGTATTGAAGACCCTTGTCGGGTTGAAGACTCGGCACGCTTCCTTGGCGCCCTCTGCGGCTTTGAGGTTCAACTAGCGCGCCAGGCCGAGCAGCTCACTGCGTTGGCGGTCGTAGGCGACCTCGCCCCGGCTGATCGTCAGCTCGACCCGAACGCCCGGGCCCAGCAGCACCAGGTCCGCATCCATCCCCGGGGCGAGCCGGCCCTTGCGGCCGTCCACGCGGGCGATGCGCGCCGGGGTCAGCGTGGCGCGCTCGAGCGCCTCCTCGTAGCTCTGCCCCTGCACCCCGCAGCAGTGGCGCACGCAATCGGCCATCGTCGCCGTGCTCGAGGCGTAGCCGGTGCGCTCCAGGTTGACGGCCACTCCGTTCTCCACGCGCGCCGGGGTGCCGTCGAGCCCGCCGAAGGTGTAAATCCCATCGGGCATGCCGAGCCCGCGCATGGCATCGGTCACCAGCGCCAGTTGACCCGGTCCCTTGCACTTGTAGGCCAGCCGCGCCAGCACCGGATTGACATGCCGGTTGTCGGCGATCAACTCGGTCGTGAGCGCGTCCTCGAGCAGCGTCGCCTCGAGCAGCCCCGCCACCCGGTCGGGCCCCCGCTTGGTGATCGTCGACATGACCGAGTAGAGATGCGTCACGTGGCGCAGGCCGGCCTCGACCGCGCGCATCACCTCGTCATGGCTCGCGTCGGAGTGGCCGGCCGCAACCGTCACGCCGGCTGCCGCCCCGGCACTCACCAGCTCGAGCGCCCCCGGCAGCTCGGGGGCCAGCGTCAGGTGTCGCACGTGAAGATGCGGCTCCAGCCAGCGGCTCCACTCGGCCCGCTGCGGGTTGCGCATCGCATCGAGCAGATGACAGCCGCGCCGGGCCTGCGAAAAGTAGGGCCCCTCCAGATGGCTCCCCAGAATTTCGCAGGCGCCGACGCGCTCCTCGACCGCGCGCGCAATATTCACCAGCGCCTCCAGGATCCTCTCGCCGGGATGGCCGGCGGTGGTCGCCAGCATCGCGGTGGTGCCGCCGGCGGCGTGGTGGGCCGTGATCGTCGCCACTGCCTCGGGCGTCGCGTCCATGAAGTCGCTGCCCCCCGCGCCGTGGCAATGCAGGTCGATGAAGCCCGGCACGACGTCCAGCCCGGTCGCCTCGATCACTTCGACCCCGGCCGGCGCCTCGGCGCCCGTCGGCTCGATCGCGCTGATCCGCCCGCCGCGCAGGCGCACGTCATGGCGCTCGAGCCACTGCCCGCCCACGCGCACCCGCCCGCCCCGAATGATCCGTTCCTGCCCCATCTTATATTTCCTCCTCTGCATCAGCGATTGGCGCCGGCAGGTCGGGTCTTCGTCCCGACATGGCCTCCAGTGTCGGCCCGAAGAGCC
>JAWLCE010000065.1:0-8295 GCA_041687335.1 Sumerlaeia bacterium
GGCGGGCGCCGCGCCCCCGTCGCGGCCCTGGGCGCCGCCGAGGCCCCGGTAGCGCTGGGCACGCGGGGGGGGGGGGTCGAGCCCGGCCGCGGCGGCCAGCTCGGCGCGCCGCGCGGTGCCGCGGCGGGTGACCAGCCCCGTGCGCCGGCGCCGCCCGCCCGAGGCAAATTCAACATCCATATCCGGCACGAGGGTCAGATCGGCCTGGTCGTAATGGGCCTGGAGCCGATCGCAGAGGGCGCGCGCCCGGCGGGCGAGCTCGGCGGGCGGAGCCTCAAGCTCGAGCAGGTGGCGGTAGATCGCCGGCCATGTGAAGTTGGCGACGAGGATCGAGGGCAGTCCGGCCAGGCGGGCGGCGGCCAGCGGGGCGGGGGCGATGTCGCTGACCACCAGGCGCGCGCCCTGCCGCGTGAGCCATTCCGCCTCGGCGGGGAGGGCCTGCTCGGCGGCGTCGGCCATGGCCTCGGCGGCCTCGACGGTGCGGGCGAGATCGACGCGGGCGCTGTCGGGCCCGAGGGTGCCGACATCGAATGCAGCCGGGGCGTGGGTGAAGCTGCGGCCGGGGAGCTCCTGGCTCAGGAGGAACTCGGGGACGCGGGTGCGCAGGGTGAGCGGGATGTCGGCGGGCAGGTGGCGGATGATGGCGCAGGCGCGGATGGCATGGCCAAAGCCGTGGGCGCTGATGTAGTGGACGATCACGAGTCGCCGCCGCGCCGGGCGGGGGCGAGCCTGATGCGCGGGTCGATCAGGGTATAGGTGAAGTCCACCAGCAGGTTGATGGCGAGGAAGACGACGCCGGTCATCATCAGGTAGGCGAAGACCAGCGGGCGATCGACGTGGATGGAGTCGATGAGGAGCTTGCCCAGGCCGGGCCAGGCGAAGATGGTCTCGGTGACCACCGAGAAGGCGAGCAGGCCGCCGAACTGGAGGCCGACGACGGTGACCACCGGGATGAGGGTGTTGCGCAGGGCGTGGCGGCCGACGATGGCCGCCTCGGAGAGGCCGCGGGCGCGGCAGACGCGGATGAAGGGGCGGCGCAGGGTGTCGGCCATCTCGGCGCGCACCAGACGCAGGAGCATCGCCAGGTGATAAAGCCCCAGCGTGATGGCCGGCAGCACGAGATGGCGCAGGCCGTCGAGGGTGAGGAAGGACCAGTCCGCGCCGAGCAGGGTGACCGACTCGCCGCGGCCCTGCGCCGGCAGCCACGCCAGCCAGACGCCGAAGACCATCATCAGCAGGATGCCGAGCCAGAAGCTGGGCATCGAGATGGCGAGCAGGGAGCCGTTCATCGTCAGGCGGGCGAGCAGGCTGCGTGGGCGGGCGCCGGCGTACATGCCCAGGGGAATACCGACGGCGACGGCAAAGATGAGCGAGGCGGCGGCCAACTCGAGCGTGGCGGGAACGCGCTCGGCCAGCATCTGGGCGACGGGGCGGCCGGTGTAGTAGGAGTGACCCATGTCGCCGCGCAGCATGCGGCCGAGCCAGGTGAAATATTGGGCGGGCAGGGGGTCGTTGAGGCGCAACTCCTCGCGGAGGGCCTCGGCCTGGGCGCGCGAGGCGGTCGGGGGCAGCAGCATTGCGACCGGGTCGCCGAGGGAGAACATCATCGCGAACACCAGCAGCGAGATCGCCAGCAGGGCGACCAGCGACTGAAGCAGGCGACGCAGGAGAAAGACGAACATCGGGGCTCCGACGGGAGGGGATCGGGAGCGCGCGGACCGAGACGGCGCACCAGACAGCCTAGCGCCCGCCTCACCGCGCGCGCCAGCGCAATTGCAGCATTTTACCGTGACGGGGGGGCGAGGGGGTGGTTATGCTGGGGATGCCGGCGGGCGGGAAGTGCGGCCGGCAGCAGTATGGCATGAGGCCCCCGATGAATCCCATTTGCGCCAATGCGACGACCATGGCGGACGAAACCCGAAACCTGGCAGATCGCCCCGCCGTGCTGGCCGTCGTCGTTCCGACCTTCAATGAGCGCGACAACATTGAGGAGGTCGTGCGGCGGGTGGGGCGGGTGCTGGAGGGGCTGGCCTGGGAGATTATCTTTGTTGATGATGATTCGCCGGACGGGACGGCGGAGCTGGCGGGCCGGTTGGGGCAGCTGGATGCGCGGGTGCGCTGCATCCGCCGGATCGGCCGGCGCGGACTCGCCTCGGCGTGCATCGAGGGGATTTGCTCGACGCATTGCGAGTATGTCGCGGTGATGGACGCGGACCTGCAGCACGATGAGGGGCTGTTGCGAGAGATGTTCGAGCGCACCCGGCGCGACGGGCTCGACCTGGTCATCGGCAGCCGGTTTGTCGGCGAGGGCTCGTATGGCGAGATGCCGCCGCTGCGCCAGAAAATGAGCCGGCTGGCGACCTGGCTGGGAACGACCTTGCTGAGGACCCGGCTGTCGGACCCGATGAGCGGCTTTTTCCTGGTGCGGCGCGAGACATTCATGCGCCACGCGGGCCGGATGTCGGGCAAGGGCTTCAAAATCCTGCTCGATTACGTTACGACGGCGGACAACCAACTCAAGATCGCCGAGCTGCCTTACCATATGCGCGCACGCCAGCAGGGCCAGAGCAAACTGGACACGCTGGTGCTGTGGGAATACCTGCTGCTGATCTGCGACAAGACCATCGGCCGGTTCCTGCCGGTGCGGTTCCTCTTTTTCGGGCTTTCGGGGCTGGTGGGGGCGGTCTTTCACCTGGCGGTGCTGCGGGTGGGGCTGACGGCGCTGGCGTTGCCGTTCCTGGCGGCACAGGGGCTGGCGGTTTACATCGCAATGACGTTGAATTACTTCACCAACAACCGATTCACCTATGCCGACCGCCGACAGCGGGGCATCAAGCTGCTGGGCGGGCTGGGGAAGTTTTATCTGGCTTGCTCGCCAGGCGCCGCACTCAACCTGACGATCGCCGGTTATTTGTATTACGGCGAGGGGGTGACGTGGTGGGTGGCAGGCCTGCTGGGGGTGATGGTCGCGGCTGGGATCAACTACACGCTGGTCAGTGCCAACACGTTGGATAAGAACGGGTGAAATGATGACCGAAGCAACGCAGACGGAGGGCGGCGAGTGGCCGCTTTGGCTGATTCCGGTGCCCGCGGGCGCCGATGAGGACCAGATTGCGCTGGTGGTTCAGGCGGCCGCCGATGCGGGGGCGCTTGGGGGGGAGCTGCGCGGGGGGGAGCTGGCGATCTATCTGCCACGCCGGGAGCCGGAACTGCTGGAAACGATTCGGCAGGAGCTGGCACGCGAGCTGGCGCGGGTGGGCTGGCCGGCGGCCGACTTCCGGCTGGAGGGGATTGCCGACGCGCCCTGGGCGACCGCCTGGAAGGCGACCTTCACCACGTTGCCGATCGGGCGGCGGCTGCTCATCCGCCCGGACTGGGAGATCGGCCAACCGGCGCCCGCGGGCACGGAGGGGCGCCTGACGGTGTGGCTGCGGCCGGGGTTGGGCTTTGGCACCGGACGCCACGAGAGCACGCGACTGGCGCTGGAACTGCTCGAGGAGCATGTGCCGGCGGGGGCGGAGGTGCTGGATTTCGGGGCCGGCAATGCGATGCTGGCATTGGCGGCGGTGCGGCTGGGTGCGGCGCGGGCCCTGGCGGTGGAGTGCGATCCCCAGGCCCATCCCAACGCACTGGAGAACATTGAGCTCAATGAGCTGAGCGGGCGGATCGAGCTGGTGGCGGGGGATCGACCGCCGGCCGGGGCCGGGGCGTTTGACCTGGTGCTGTGCAACGTGATTCCCAGCCAGGCGTTCCCGCATTTCGAGGCGCTGGCGGGACAATTAAGGGACGCGAATTCACGGATAATCTATTCGGGGTTTTTGGCCGATGAGAAGGAGAGCGTCGAACAGGCCCTGCGGGGGGCCGGATTGATGCCGTTGAGGTGGGAGCCGTTGGGCGAGTGGATGGGCTGCGTTGCCGGCCCGGCTTGAACCGAGACTCCCGCGACACGAATTGTCAGCATGACCGAAAGCTGTTGCCGCCATGGTGATGACCCAGAATTCCTCGATCAATTATTATGAATTGCTTGAGATTCCGACCGATTCGGACGAGAGGCAGATCAAGCGCGCCTATTATCGGCTGGCGCGCCAATTGCATCCGGACAAGGCCACCTCGCCCGAGGAGCAACAGAGCTTTGAGGAACGGTTTGCCCAGGTGTCGGCGGCCTACAACAACCTGAAGGACCCGGCCAAGCGCCAGGCCTACGACCAGCGGCTCAAGGGAGGGACGGGCCAGCCGGCCCAAGGCACCGGCTCGGCGCCCCGCACCGCAACCGCCGCCGTGCTGGCGGCCGGACGCAGCACGCCCGCCCCGGCCACGCTCCGCCGCGAGTCAACCAATCAGGGGAACAACAACAAGGGTGGCGGTTCGCCAGAGAAGATTCAGATTGCCCAAAAAGCCTATGCCAAGGGGATGCAGCTCTACAAGGACGGCAATTTCATCAAGGCGATCGACTTTTTCGAGGCGGCGATCCAGAACAACGAGGCCGAGGCCATCTATCACGCGCGGCTGGCGGCGGCGCTGATCGAGGCGCGCAAATCGGCGACACGGGCGCTGAGCGCGGCCCAACGGGCGATTGACCTGGACCCCTACAACATGGAGCACAAGTTCAACCTGGCAATGATCTTCACGCGCATCGGAAGCAAGAGCAACGCGATGCGGATTTACGAGGAGATCATGCGTTGGGACAACGGCAATCTGCGGGCCCAGCAGGCGCTGGCGGAGCTCAAGAAGAAGAACTACTTCGCCTTCCTGAAACCGGCGGCGGCGGCGACCTCCGGGGGGTCGTTGGGCGAACGTTTTCAGCAACTGCTGGGACACTTCCGCAAGAGCAGCTGAGGGAATCGCCCGTACGGGGCAGACCGGGTTGACTCCGTAACTACCTGTAGTTGCGAATCGCATATTGAGGTTTCCAATATCGGGGTTCATGGATCGCCCCGTCCAAAAGCATTGATTTCCTCCTCTTGCTCCGTTAAAAATTGAAATGTAAGAGCTTGCGTCGCATTCGAGCGGCAAGCCGCGCTGTAAAATCGAGGAATTGAACTCCGCTATGCTTTGTCCCTATTGCCAGACCGATAACCGCGACGATCGCGAGCAGTGCTACCATTGCCGGCGCGACCTGACGATGCTGCGCGTGATCGTCAACAAGGCCAAACATCACTATAACCAGGCACTGGAGTTTGCCGAGCGCGACCGGGTCGATGATGCCATTCACGAGCTGCAAAACACGCTGGATTTGGATGCCTCACTGGTCAACGCGCACGTCGTGCTGGGGACGCTCTACGCGCGCAAGGAGATGTTTGCCGAGGCGCGCGAGTGCTGGCAGCGAGCGCTGGCGGTGGACCATCGAATGCTTAAGGCGCACCAGTATTTGGAGAAGGCGGAGCGGGCCGAGGTGATTTTCCCGGCGATGCGCCGGTTACGCGCGGCAATCGGCGGCTTGGCCGCGGCGGTGGCGCTGCTGGCGGTGGGCTGGGGGGCGACGACCTATATGATGGCGGGCGGGCCGGCGCCGGTTGAGGCCACACCGGTCGTGACGGCTGACGAACCGAACCCGAGCGCGACCCCGGCTCCGTTTATTCCGGAGCTGGATGAGCAACTGGACACGGGCGTGGCCTATGCGCAAGTGCAGGGTTACCTGGCGCGCAAGGACCTGGATGCGGGCACCCGCAAGTTGCTGCACAACATATCGGAGACGATCCGGCGCAGCTGGGGTGAGCTGGAATCGCTGGCCGAGCGCTCATTGGCCGAAGGCGAACCGCTGGCGGCGCTGGAGGCGGCGCGGCGGCTTGAGGAACGCCAGCCTGCCGAGCCCTACCTGGGGCGGGCACGGCAAATTGCGAACCGGGCGCTGGCGGGGCTGGTGGCGGAGGTCGAGTTGCTGGCCGAGCAGGTAGAAAAAGGTGAGGCAAGCGCGGGTCAGCTGAATGCAGCCATTGCCGGACTGCGGGCCCATGCGCCCGAGAACTGGGACGGGCGGGCACGGATCGAGGCTTTGGAGGCGAGGGCCGGCGAAGCCGAGAGCCGACGGGTGCTGGCCGAGGCGCAGGCGGCCGCCACCGAGGCGCCGGCCGCAGAGGCCACACGGAACCTGGTTGAGCTGCGCGCGCGCCACCCGGAGTTGACAGAGTCCATCAATGAGATGCTGGGCGCGAGGCTCGAGAGAGAACTGACGCAGCACATCGCGGAAACCGAAGGGCTGCTGACCGAGGGATCGCCGGAGGCGGCTCGCCAACGCCTGGGCCAACTGGAGGAGATCTACGGGCAGGCGGGGATTTCATTGCCGCAGGAGCGACTGGCGGAGCTGGCGGGGCGGATAGGCGATGTGGAGCGACAAGCCGCGCGCGCGGAGGTCCGGGAATATTATGAGCAGAAGCAGTGGGAGCAGTTCCTGACGGCCAGCGCGGACCTGGATGCGCTGGCGGCCGATCCCGAGTTGCGCGCCGAGCTGGAGCGGATGCGCCAGGAGGCGACCGACCAGTATGCCCATGAGCTTTACCGTTGGATGCACGCTCAGGAATATCAGTTTGAGGCACAGATGATCTCGCCGGAAACGGCGGCGCGGGTGGTTGAGAACTACGAGATGGTGAACGAGCACATGCCGGCGGGGCTGTCGCGGGCGGCGGTGATGTTTTATGCGGCGAGCTCGCATTTCAAGCTGGGTCAGCATGAGCCGGCGCGCGAGCTGATCGGCCAAATCAGGGAACAGTATCCGCGCTCATATATTCAGTCGCCGCTGCGGCGCTTCATCGCCACCCACGGCGAGGCGTTGGGGTTGAAACCCTGAGGGGTCGGGGTGGGGCGGAGTCAGTATTTCACCGCTCAACACAATCGTCCCAACGGGCGCGGTAGTAGAGGTCCCAGCCGATGACTGCCCCAAACGCCCCCACCACATAGCAGAGGATATCGAGAGGGTCGCCGAAGGCCAGGCCGCGGTAGCGTTCGCTATAGGGGGCCACCGACTCGAACAGCCACGACCAGACCAGCAGCGGCACGAGCACCTCGGCCGCACCCGGCGGCCGGTCGTGGCGGCGCAGCCCGAGCCGGCGCATCGTAAAGAGCATGATCGGCACCCAGAACGGAATGCAGATCAGATCGTTGAGATAGTTCTGGCTCACCACGTTGGGCAGGTAAGGCTTCAGCACCAGCCGATTGATGAAATAGATCGCCAAACATGCGAGGAACACGGGATCGCGCAGGTAGCGGAACGGGCGTTTCATCAATGGCTGGTGGGAATGTGAAGTTGCATGATGATCGTGGCAAACCAGATGCTGGCCAACATGATCAACCCGATTCGGATTACGGCCGTTGTGCGTGGCATCTTCGTTGGCCTGTAAAAATATGCCGTCAGCAGAGTCGCAAGCAATCCGCTCAGGTAGCATGAATAAATCATCCCCCGGCTGGGCAACTCGAAGAGGAACTGGCGAAAGCTCGGCATCGGCGGGTTCCGATAATAGTCATGTCCCAGCTGGGGAGTATCGTACGGTCTGGCATCGGCATCCATGCCGGTTCCGCCGGGCAGGCCATCGCGCCCATACGAGAGCAGCGTCCAGGATGTCCCGTCGGTATCATACAGCAAAGGCCGCCCCCAGCCATCGATCGCGATACCGTCCTTCAGCATGCTTCTCCTGAACCAACCAGAACCGTAAAAGTTCTTTCCTTCGAGCGGGCCGGAAACCTCTTGCAGTGATTGGGGCGGGTGTCCATGTCGATCAATATAATCATTGATAAGCCGATGATGATCCCGGATCGTTATGGATGTCCAGACATCAACCGTTCCATTGGCCATCAGAGTTTCATCCGACGAACGCCAGACCGCCAATAGGCTCAGCCCGGTGACCACCAGCCCGACGCAAATGGCCACGCCCACCCGGAGAAAAAATTTTTTGACCCAACTGCGCTCCATTGTGAACGCCCCCGATGTATGTCGGAGTCATCTTGTTGCGGTTGCCAAATGAAAGTCAACCGCAGTCAGGTCGGCGCCGGCTGTTGCATAATCTATCGCCCCGTTCTCAACCCAAGGTTCATACTTCGGCCCCCCCCGTGGCTTCCACTGTGTCGCCCTTTCAGGGCTCTGATTTTTGCCGTCCGCAACCCAGGGTTACGCTTCGCTCACCCTGGGCTTTTTGAGCTGTGCCCACCCTTTCAGGGTGGAATGCCGGGGTCGAAATAGACCCGTAGGGGCCAGTTAGCTCCGTCAGGAGCGACATCCATGAGAAGTTTAGTCAAGCGGAAAGCGGAGATTTCCGGCCCGCCCCCGGTGGTTGTTCGGTGACGCTGTGCGCTGCGGTTGGTTCA
>JAWLCE010000066.1:0-7703 GCA_041687335.1 Sumerlaeia bacterium
GGCGAGGCTTGGCGAGCCCCCGGTCAAGCGCCCAATCATCCAAGCCCCGCAGGGGCGGCCGAATCTTCGCAAGATAACAAGAAACCGAAGGGGAGCGCAGCGCAACCCTGGGTCGACCCGGCCAAATTCTCAGAGCCCTGACCAAAGATCAACTCTCGGCCTACGTTCCAACATCAAACGCCCCCTGTTGGTTGATACCTGAAACGCGCCCTGTTGGTTGATACCTGCCCATTTTCGCCAAAATCCCAGCCCCGCAGGGGCGACCGCGAGTAGCCGGGGGCGAGCCTTGGCGAGCCCCCGGTCAAGCGCCCAATCATCCCAGCCCCGCAGGGGCGGCCGATCCGGCAACTTGCGGTTGATTCAATTTGACGTCGGACTCTATATCACTTCGGCCAGCTTGTTCCTCAACTCGGCGCGCTTCTCGCGCGGCGCGAGCATGAAGTTGGGCACGTCCATCGGCTCCGGCCGCAAAGCATCCTCATACGGATGCCATCGCCCATCAACTTCCTTGTAAAGCTCATACTCCAGCTCAGCGCAAAACCTCTCCACGTCGCTCACGTCCTGACCGATCTGGGCCATCCAATAGGGGCTCAGCTCAGCCGCAATCACCGGGCGCGTGCGCGCAATCAACCCGGCCCCGCCCAGCAGGATGTTCAAGTCTGCCCCCTCGGCGTCGACCTTGATGAAATCGCAGCGCGCCAGCCCCTGCTCGCCCGCCCACAAGTCCAGAGTCGTCATCGGCGCGTGCTCCACGCGCCACCCCCTGCGGCTGACCGTCTCCTTATCATGGGGCGCGAGCATGTTCTCGCCGACGGCGTTATTCGCCTCCCCCTCGGGCACGACATAAAGGTTGAGCGTTCCCGTCTGGTTGGCCAGAGCCAGCTTCCAGGTCGAGACCACACCCACCAATTGGTTCAGTTGGATATTCTTAAGCAACCGGGCATGATTGCACCCCGCTGGCTCGAAGGCATGCACCTGCCCGGCAAACCCCGGCTTGGCCGCAAGTGAACATGTGAAAAATCCGACATTGGCGCCGATGTCGAGGAAGACCCCATCGTCTGGCAGGAGGCGATGCAGCAGATCCATCAGCAGCGGCTCATAGCATCCGCTGCGCGCCGCATCCGCCTGCTCGGCCACCGCCGGCTCGATAAGCATGCGATAACCAAGCTGCATGTTGATCTGACGCCGATGCCATGCAAGCATGCTTTCCTCTTTAGGTCGCCGTCGTCGTCGGCGCGCCTGCCCCCGGCGCCTTAGCGCGAGGCGGCTCCGACCTCGCTGAGCACCTGCATCAGGTCGCCGATCATCACTTCCAGTTCGGCCTCGTCCGCATCGTGGAGCCGGTTTTCAAGCCCGCGCGCAAGCTGGACGATCTCCTCGTTGCGCGGGTTGGACGGATCGGCCTGGGTGAACTCGTGCGCCCGCCGGATCGCCGCCTGCGCTTCGTCATGGGCCGGCGATCCCGCCGACCCCCGCACGGTGCTCGCCACCCGCTCGCGCGCCTCCTTGACCATCCGCTCCTTCTCCGAATCCGACAGCCGCGACCCGGTGGAGGCAATCGTGATCTTCTTCTCGGCGCCCGTCGCCAGGTCCTCCGCGCGCGCCTCCAGGATCCGGTCCGCGTTGAGCCGGAACGTGACCTCGATCCGCGGCACCCCGCGCGGCGCCGGCGTGATCCCCTCGATCCGCAACAGATCCAGGAAGGTGTTCTCCGAGGCGATGTTGGCCTCGCCCTCATAGATCGGGAAGCTGATCGCCTCCTGGAAATCCCGTGTCGTCGTGAAGATGTCCTTGGCCTCGGTCGGGTAGGTCGAGTTGCGCTCGATCAGCGGGGCGAACTGGTCACCCTGCAGCCCCACGCCCAGGCTGAAGGGGGTCATGTGGATGATGACCGGCTTCTCCATGCCGTAGCGCGTCGCCATGTCCTCATCATTGCTGCCATCGATCGGCGCGATCACCATCGTCTGCACTGCCGCGCCCATCGCCACCACTTCCTCGGGCGAGATGTCGCGCACCGGCTTCTTGTTGAGCGCCTCCTGCACGACCTTCTGCACGATCGGCATCCGCGTCGAACCACCCACCAGCAGCACCGAGTCCACCTTCTCCGGCGTCAGCCCCGAGTCCCGGATCGCCGCCAGCATCGGCTCCCGCGTCTTCTCCACCTGATCCCTGATCATGTCCTCAAACTGTTTGCGCGTAATCGTCACGTCCAGCGTCAGCGGACCCTTGTCGCCCATCGTGATCGCCTCGACCAGCACGTGCGCCTCGGTGATGTCCGACAGCTCGATCTTGGCTTCCTCCGCCGCGTCCCGCAGCCGCATCATCGCCACCGGGTCGCTCGTCAGGTCGATCCCATTCTCGCGCTTGAAGGTCTCGATCAGGAAGTCCATCAGCCGCCGGTCAAAATCATCGCCACCCAGTTGCGTGTCGCCATGGATCGCCATCACCCGGAACACGCCCGAGATCACCTCGATGATCGAGACGTCAAAGGTGCCGCCGCCAAGGTCATACACCAGGATCGTCTGGTCCTTCTGCTTGTCCAGGCCATAGGCCATCGCCGCCGCCGTCGGCTCATCGATCACCCGCCGCACGTTGAAGCCCGCGATCTCGCCCGCATCCTTCGTGGCCTGGCGCTGCGTGTCGGTGAAATACGCCGGCACCGTGATCACCGCCTGCGTGATCTCCTCGCCGAAGAAGTCCTCCGCGTCCTGCTTGAGCTTCTGCAGGATGATGCTCGAGATTTCCTGCGGCGTATATTGCCGCCCCTCGATCGCCACCCGATGGTTGGTCCCCATGTGGCGCTTGATCGAAAACACCGTCCGGTGCGGATTCATCACCGCGGCGCGCCGCGCTTTGCGCCCCACCAGGATCTCGCCGCCCTTGGTGAAGCCCACAACCGAGGGCGTCAGCCGGTCGCCAAGGCTGTTGGGCACGATCATCGGACCGTTGCGGTCCATGACGGCCACGACTGAATTGGTGGTGCCCAGGTCGATGCCGACGATTCTGGCCATGACGAGTTCGCTCCTCTTTTGCGGCTTGTTCTCTTTGATCTTGTTTGCAAAGGTCCCCGCGCTATTCGTTGCAGGCGACCACAACCTTGGCTTCCCTCAGCAGCCGATCCCGAAACACAACACCCTTTTGCAATTCCTTGATGATCGTGTTGTGAGGATACCGGTCCGTCCTCCGATATTCAATAACATCGTGAAGATCGAAATCGACAACCTTACCCATCGAATTGATAAAACGCAAATCATATGATTCCAGCAGGCTCACCAGCCGGAAGTATAGCGCCTCGATATTCCCCAGCCAGTTGCTCAACTCCTGGCTCGGAGGATGCTCGCGCGCCAGATCGAGCAGGTGCGCGTAATTGTCCAGGAATGGCAGCAATTGACGCACGAACCGCCCAAACTCATCCTTCCCCCCAGGCCGCGACTCCAGCGCCTTCGCCTTGCGCGCCAGGTTCTCCTGCTCGATCAGCACCTGGCTCAACTGCGCCAAAAGGTCCGGGGTCTCCTCGGGCTCGCCCCCGCCCCCGCCCGCCGCCGCCTCCGTCTCGCCGTCGGCTTCATCCCGCCCAAACACCTCGTCCACCGGCAGCAAAATCCGCGCGTCGTCCCTCTCTGGCGCCCGTTGCAGGTCGCGCGGCAGCCAAACCTCAAGCGGTTGCTCGTCGATGGAGAACTCCTCCGGCAGCAGCCGCGTCTTCCATTTCCAGGGGGTCGCAAAAACTCTCATGCAGTTGATTTCCATTTATTGGCGACGGCTTGTGCCGGCTCCGCTGGTTCGACTCGGGTTGGCCTGCGCGCCGCGCCCGGCTCCCGGCCTGCCGACACCCGGCCAGCCAAAGCCCTATCCCTTGTTATGATAGGGAAATCCTCGCTCTTACTGTCAACTGATTTCTCCGCCTCAAAATCCACCCCCAACGCCACTTATTCTGGTACTTCCCGCATGAAATGTCCATCTTGCGCGCCCGGCGGGCTCATGGCAGCAGCGGCACCCCGCCCAGCAGGTTCCGCAGCGGCTGGCCATCCAGTTCCGCCGACACCCCCGCCCGCATCCGCTCCCGGTCCATCTCGCCCAGCGCCGGCTCCGTGTTGAAACCCCCGTCATGCTCGCGCACCGCCATCTGCTGCGCCCGGCTCATCACCATCCCATGGGGCAGCTCGCGCCGCATCAGGCGCCCCTCCATGTCCACATAAACAACACTCTGCACCCCACCCATCCGCTCGCTCAGCTTCCAGACCTCATGCTCCTCACCATCCAGCTCGATCTTCTCCCGCCCCACCACCGACACCTGCACCGCCTGGTCCAGCACCCCTCCGAGCGGGTTGGACGCCCGCACCGTCCAGCTTTTTCCCTCCCGCAGCCGCTCCTCGTGCATCAGCAGCGGCGTCACCACATCCTGCAGCACGATGGGCCCCTCCAGCGGTGCCCGCCCACACACGTCGGCCGGCAGCCCCAGCCCCGCCCCCAAGACCCCTTCGCCCGCAGCGCCCCCCTCCGACATGATCCGATAGTATAGATCCCGCCCCTCGACGAACGCATGCAGCCGCAGCGTCTGCCCGGCGATCCCCACCAGCCCGCGCATCGACTCCAGCTCAAAGCTCGCATTCATGATCACGTCGAGCGCCAGCTCGACCTGGATCGGCATTCCAAGCATCCGCGGCCGCACCCGCGTCCGGCTCGCCAGCTCATACCCCGGCAGCCGCTCCGCCGGCCGCGTCGGGTCCTCATGGCGAAAGATCGTCATCCGCGTCGCACCGATCCGCCGCCGCTCCTGGTCGATCCACAGCCAGTGCTCATAACCCGTCCAGCTCACCAGCAGCACCTCGGGCGATATCCCCGCCTGCTCGAGCCCTCTCCCGCCCCACCCCGACTCCTGCTGCCGGATCGCCCACATCGCCGCCAGCCACGCCCCCACCACCGCAACCCCCACCAGCAGCCGCACGGGAAAACGCCGCACCGGCGGCTCGGTCCTAAGGGCGGGGGTGGGTGAATCGTGTTGCATCGCCGTCGCGGCGGAGGCATGGTATGGTTGAGGGGCCGCCGCGATGCCGATTCTCATCCGAATCGGCCCAGGATGATATAAAAAAAGCGGCCGGGAGGCTGGCGATCCCCCCGCCCCGGCTATAGAATGATTCGGCAGTCGGTGCGCCTGACCGCCCCTTCGCACCCCCGCCAACCCAATGGAGCAATCCAATGATCCGTCTTCTGCAAGTTCTGCCCACCCTCGCCGCGCTCGCCCTGCTGGCGCTGGCGCCGCAAGCTCAGGCCGACGCCCCCATCCCCGCGCCCACGCCTCGCGACTCCATGCGCAGCCTGTTCACCGACAACCTCAGCACCGAGGTTGTCATGCTCAACGCCGATAACTACCCCAAGATATACACCACCCGTCCGGTCCTGCTCGTGGGCACCCTCAAGTCGCTCGACGGCGCCACCGTCGTGATCGAGCCCGATCCCAAGCTGACCAGCTTCCCCCGAGTCATCCAGATCAAGGCCCACGTCCTGCACATCGATCCCGCCCCCCTCATGGAGCGCGAACTCGGCCGCGACCGCGCCTTCCTCGTCACCCCCGAGACCTTCCTCGTCGATGACACCGCCCCGCTCGAGCCCCAGCCCGGCCAGGTTCGCCGCCCCGCCCCGCGCATCGCCCTTGAGGCCTTCTCCCCCGGCGCCAAGGTCAGCGCCCTTTACCGGCTCCCCTACCCCCTCGACAGCGAGACCACCCCCACGCTGCTCAACCTGTCGCTGGTCGACCCCGAGCGCACCTATTATTCCGCCGATTTCGACCCCACTCGCCGCCTGCCCAACAACCCACAAACCCGGCGGGTGCCCCCGACGATGAGCTCCGACCAACCCACCACGCCGGGCCCCTCGCCGCGGCCGTGAAGGCACCATGAGGATCCGTTCGCGCCACGACACTCAGCCCGCACCGGGCAAGGAACCGACGCGTGAGGACTTCCGTTATGTCCGCGGCCGGCTCAACCTGGTCTTCATGATCTTCGTGCTGGTGATCGTGCTCTTCGGAATGCGCATCTACAAGCTGACGGTGCTCGAGGGCCCGCGCCGCTTCCGCGAGAGCGAGGAGAACTTTCTGCGCGAGGTCCCCATCGCCGCCCCCCGCGGCCGCATCCTCGACCGCAACGGCGAGCCCCTCGCCATCAACCGCACCGTCTTTGAAGTCAGCATGAGCCCCCTGCGCCTCGCACCCGAGGAGATCGAGGCCACCGTCCAACGCGTCGCCGAGCTGCTCGGCCGCCCCCGCGTCGCACAGCTCGCCCCCCAGGTTATCCGCAAGCGTCCCCGCGAGAACAGCGTCTCCCTCGCCTCCGGCCTCACCCTCGAGCAGGTCCTCCCCGTCCTCGAGCAGCGCTTCGAGCTGCCTGGCGTCCTGGTCGAGGCCGGCTATGACCGCGATTACCCCGAGGGCTCGGTCGCCGGGCTCATCACCGGCCACGTCGGCATCATCAACAAGGCCGAGCAGGCCGATTTCGTCGCCCGCGGCTACCTCAACAGCGAGCGCATCGGCCGCAACAACGCCGAACGCGCCTTTGAGCATCTGTTGCGCGGCACCCCCGGCAGCGAAATCCTCTGGCGCGACCACGTCGGCCGCACCCGCCTGCGCGAGGTCGCCAAGCCCGTCCAGCCCGGCAACACCGTCTACCTCACCATCGACCTGGGCCTCCAGCGCCTCGCCGACGCGCTACTCGAGGGCTGGAACGGCGCCATCGTCGCCATGGACCCCCGCGACGGCTCCGTCCTCGCCATGGCCGCTCGCCCCAATTACGACCCAAACTTCCCGATGCGCGGCAACCAGTTCAACAAGATCTTCCAGCGCTCACGCCCCATCAATGGCCGTTATCCCGGCCTGCCCCCCGGCTCGACCTACAAGATCGTCACCGCCGCCGCCGGCCTGCTCGCCGGCTATTCCCCCAACGAGGGCATCCACTGCGGCGGTTACATCACCATCGGCAAGGCCCGATTCCCCTGCAACCAGCGTTCGGGCCACGGCTACGAAAACCTCTCCGATGCCCTCACCCACTCCTGTAACATCTATTTCTATACCTGGGGCCGGCGCGTCGGCGCCCAGCGCATGATCGATGCCGCGCTCGCCTTCGGCTTCGGCGCGCCCACCGGCTTCGAGCTGGCCCCGCCCGGTCAGGAAACACCCGGCCATGTCGCCCGCCCCGGCATCGACCCCATCTATCCCGGCTCGCTGCTGCACATGTCCATCGGCCAGGGCGAGCTGCTGACCGTCTCCCCGATCCAGGTCGCCCGCGCGTATGCCGCCATCTGCAACGGCGGCCACCTTATGCGCCCACGCATCATCAAGGAGGTCCGCGGCGCCGAGGGTGAGCGCATCGCCCCTCCGCCCGGCCCCGACGGTCAGCCCCCCCTCGGCGAACCCGTCATCCAGGGCACGCTGCCGCTCAGCGATGCCCACCGCGAAACGATCCGCCAAGGCCTCTGGCGCGTCACCCATGATACTTCCGGCACTGGCCGGCACGGCAAATTCAAACCTGAATGGGATGTGGCCGGCAAGACCGGCACCGCCCAGACCGGCCGCAAGATGTCCGACGCCTGGTTCGCCTGTTATGCCCCCGCCGAGAACCCCGAAATCGTCCTGCTGGTGCTGGTCGAGGAAGCCGGCTCCGGCGGCCAGAACGCCGCTCCCCTCGCCCGCCCGCGCCCGGCCCAAAACT
>JAWLCE010000067.1:0-5000 GCA_041687335.1 Sumerlaeia bacterium
GGTCCCACACTTTCATTGAACTGCGTGGGGGAGCGGTGGGGGCGGCAGGGGGGGACAGGGATCTCTCACAAAGGCACGGAGGCACGAAGGGGACACAAACCGGTCCCACACATATAATGATCCCGCGCTGGTGAGCCACGTTGAACATACACTTTGACCGGGATGGCCGCCGGTGTCGGCTCGGAGAGCCGACCTACCCGACCTCGCCGGAGCTCAAAATCACGAAAAGGCTTGCCTTTCAGGTGTCCGGATCGTTACAAAAGTTGATTGACGTTGGCCGCGGGTGGCTGTTTGGTGACCCCGCGCCCGAGGTCGGCGGACGCCAAGTCCGCAACATCCCGACAAACGAAAAGAACATGGCCAAGATTCAACGCAAAACCAGCCACGAAGAACTGCAGCGCGACGAGATCGCCGACGGCGTCCACGATGTCATCGAGGGGGTCTATCATCAACGCTACCGCATCCTGGCGCTGGTGGTGGTGCTGATCGTGGTGGCGCTGGGGATCTACCTCTATAACGCCAGCCGCGAGGCGACCCAGCGGGCGCTGAACAGCGAAATCGCGACGGCGATGGAGAGTTATTTTGCGCTCGAGGCGCAGACCGAGGTTGACCAGCGCGCGGCGCAGGCCGAGGCGCTGGTGGCGCAGCTCGATGAGATCGGCGCGGAGTATTCCATGGGGCTGCCGCTGGGGCGCTTTGCCATCTATATCAAGGGGATGACCCATTACGCGGTGGACAACTTCGGCGAGGCCCGCCGCACGTATGCCGAGTATCTGGAGCAGGCGAACACGAGCGAGGAACGGGCGCGCGGCGAGATCGCGATGGCCTATGCCTATGAGAACGAGGGGTTCTTCCCGGCCGAGCCGCAGGCCCAGCGCGAGCTGCTCGACCAGGCGCTGGCGCACTATCAGCAGGCGGCCGAGGTGGCCGATGGCGAGCAGCCCTACCTTTACTATTATGCGCTGCTGGGCCAGGCGCGCGCGCTGGAGGCGGTCGGCCGCAACGATGAGGCGATCGCGCTCTACCAGCGGGTGATCGACGAGCGGCCGCTGGAGGTCACTGAGGTCGAGGCGCAGGAGACGGTCGACGCGCAGGCGCGGGCGATGTTCGAGATGGTCAGCCGGATGCTGCGCGAGACCGAGGAGCAGATCGGGCTGGCGGCGACGGCGCGGCTGCGGCTGGAGCGACTGCAGGCCCGCACGGGGACCGGCCCGGCCGTCGAGACCGTCATCACCACCGTCGCCCCCTGAGGCGCCATGTTTACAGGCATGATTGAGACCACCGGGCTCTGGCTCGCGCGGCGCGCGGCGCCGGGAGGGGCGCGGCTGAGCATCGAGCCGGCCCGGCCGCTGGAGGATCTTCAGATCGGCGAATCGATCGCCGTCAACGGGGTCTGCCTGACGGTGGAGGCGGAGTCGACGCCCAGGCGGCTGGATTTTTTCCTGTCCGAAGAGACGCTGGCGCGCAGCTCGCTGGGGGGGCTCGGGCCCGGGCGGCGGGTGAACCTGGAGCGCTCGCTGAGGCTGGGGGACCGGCTGGGCGGCCACCTGGTGATGGGACACGTGGACGGGCTGGGGCGCGTGCGGCGCTGGGAACGGCGCGGCGAGGCGTGGCGGCTGGAGGTGGAGTATCCGCCGGCGCTGGGGCCGCTGCTGGCGACCAAGGGCTCGGTGGCGATCGACGGCATCAGCCTGACGGTGAGCGAGATGGGCGGGGACTGGTTTGCGGTGGCGGTGATCCCGCACACGGCGGCGGAGACCAACCTGGCGCAGACGGGGGCGGGCGTGGCGGTCAACCTGGAGGCGGACATGCTGGCGCGGTATGTCGCGCGGGCGCTGGAGGCGCGCCAGGGGGCCGATCCGCAACGCCCGCTGACCGCCGAGAAGCTGCGCGAGGCCGGGTTCATCTGACCGTGGGCCTTAGCCGTTGCGTGGGGGGCGGTTTTACGCCAAGATGGGGTAGCGAGGGCCGACGGGCATGATCCTGCTGATTGACAATTACGACTCGTTTACCTGGAACCTGGCGCAGTATCTGGGCGAGCTGGGCGATGAGCCGCAGGTGCGCCGCAACGACGAGATCACGGTGGAGCAGATCGAGGCGCTGGCGCCGCGCGGGATCGTGATCTCGCCGGGGCCCTGCACGCCCGACCAGGCCGGGATCTCGGTGGAGCTGGTGCGGCGGCTGGGGGCGCGCATCCCGATGCTGGGGGTCTGTCTGGGCCATCAGGGGATCGGGCAGGCCTACGGCGGGCGGGTCGTGCGGGCGCCGGAGATCATGCACGGCAAGGTGTCGGCGATCCGGCACGCGGGGGTGGGGATTTTCGCGGGGCTGGCCGACGGGTTCGAGGCGACGCGCTACCACTCGCTGATGGTCGAGCGCGAGAGCCTGCCCGCGTGCCTCGAGGAGATCGCCTGGACGGAGGCGCCGCGGCTGATCATGGGGCTGCGCCATCGCGAACATCCGGTCTGGGGAGTCCAGTTCCACCCTGAGTCGATCCTGACGGCTGAGGGGCGGCGGCTGCTGCGAAACTTTCTGGAGATGCTTTAAACTTGGGCGGCTCGGCAACGCGCACCTTGATGCTGATTGTGGCGGCGATGCGGCCGCGCCAATGGATCAAGAACGTGCTGCTGCTGGCGGGGCTGTTTTTCGCGCGCGAGCTGTTCGAGCCGCTCTCGGTGGCGCGCGCACTGCTGGCCTTCATTTTCTTCTGCCTGCTGTCGGGGTCGGTCTACCTTGTCAATGATCTGGTGGACTTGGAGCGCGACCGTCTGCACCCGCGCAAGAGACACCGCCCGCTGGCCTCGGGGGCACTTGCGCCGGCGGTGGCGATCGTGGCGGCGGTGGTGGCCGGGCTGGTGGCGCTGGGGGGCTCGTGGCTCATCTCGCCGTGGTTCTTCATGTGCGCGAGCGCCTATCTGTTGATGATGCTCGCCTATTCGCTGGCGCTGAAAAACGTCTTCCTCATCGACACGATGATCATTGCGATGGGGTTTACGCTGCGGGCGGTCTCGGGGGTGATCGCGCTGCGCACGCCGGAACAGGCCGTGCCGATGACGACCTGGTTCGTGATCTGCGTGATGTTCCTCTCGCTGCTGCTGGCCTTCTGCAAGCGGCGCAGCGAGTGGGCGCGGATGGAGGCGGACGCGGGCTCGACGCGGCCGGTGCTGGGATTTTATTCGCTGCCGCTGATGGATCGCGTGATTGGCATCTGCGCCACCAGCGCGATCCTGTCCTATGCCCTTTATGCCGTCACGCTCGAGGACCCCTGGATGATGCTGACCACGCTGCCGTTCGTCATGTTCGGCATCTTCCGCTACCTGCACCTGGTCTACAACCACCAAGAAGGCGAGGCGCCCGAGCACGTGCTGCTTTCGGACGGCCCGATGCTGGCGTGCGTCGGCGCCTGGCTGGTCGCCCTGGCCTTCGTTTACTTCCCCGCCTGATCTGATCATGCCCGACTGGACCGGCTCCTGCCGATCCGCGACTTTGTGCCACCCGTGCGATAGAATGGTAAACGAGCAAGCACGCGGAGGGCTGAGATATGCGGGGCTGGAAGTTTGCCCGGCTGATGGTGTGGCTGGGATTGATTTTAATTGGCGGCGTGAGCGAAACGGAGGCTGCCATCACCCAGACCGGGCGCTTTCAGGTTGATCTTAACGATCGCGCCGCAGTCTCGGCACTTTATCAGGCGATTTATTTGACGGCGCTAGAGACGCCCCCCGGCTGGACCGGCGATCTGGGCACCTGCGACCCGGGCCGGACCAGTGCGGAATATGATGTGGCGACGCTGGCGATGGTCAATTTTTTCCGCGCCCTGGCCGGGCTGCCATCAGACGTGGGATTTGATCCGGACCTGGATGCCAAATGCCGGCTGGCGGCGCTGATGATGATCGCGGAGGGGAAGATCAGTCACCAGCCCCCCCCGGACTGGGCCTGCTATAGCGCCGCCGGGGCGGAGGCTGCCGCGCATGCGAATCTGGCCATTGGCGAGCACGGCCCGGCGGCGATCGTGGGCTACATGCGCGACGGCGGGGCGGGCAACGAGGCGGTCGGCCACCGGCGCTGGCTGCTCTACCCGCCGCAGCGCACGATGGGGGCGGGTTCGACCGCCGCCACGCATGATCTGTTTCATGGCTCCAATGCGTTGTGGATCATGGGGGAGTTCGGGCCCCGCGCGTCGGGGCCGGAGTGGGTCGCCTGGCCGCCGCAAGGCTACGTCCCATGGGAGCTGGTGTTTGAGCGCTGGTCATTCTCGATTCATCAGGCTGATTTTTCGGCAGCGCGCGTCAGCATGAGCCGCAACGGGGAGATCATTCAGCTGACACAGCTGGCGCCGCAAAGCGGCTATGGCGACAACACGCTGGTCTGGGAGCCGGCGCTCGGCGCCGACAGCGAAACAGGGCGCGAGGCTATCTATCAGGTCAGGATCGAGAATGTGCGCCAAGGCGGCCAAGCGCGCAGTTATGAGTACGAGGTGCGGGCGTTCGATCCCAAGACCGCCCAAGCCCGCACCGCCGCCGCCGGCTGGTGGGCCTATTGAGGCCACTTGAAACGGCTCGTCAGTGCCCTCGCGCAACAGCAGCAGCCCAATTATTTTGGCAAAAGCCAGCCCTTCTGTCGATTTGCCGTCGATTGCGATGATGATGTATGCGATGCCCACCGTCCGCAAGCCGCGCTCGCCTTACTTGCGCTGGCAGTCGGACAGGAAGGGGACCTCCCGCCGGCAGGGTGGGCACCATGCCGCCCAGATGTTCACGACCACGACTTTGCCCGCGAACGCCTCTCATCCGACTGGTGGCCACCAGCAGCCGCTCGCCAGCTTCCGTCACTTGAACCAGGGGATCGACGGCCAGGCAGCCGGCAAATCCTCTGAGCGAATGAGCTCAACGACAAAATCCGCCTCTGCATGATCCTCGAACAACTCTTCGTCCCGCGGGTCCAGCATCTGCACGATGCGGCAGACATACTTGCCATCGGACAGCCTCACGAGCTGATCCGTC
>JAWLCE010000068.1:0-5049 GCA_041687335.1 Sumerlaeia bacterium
CCACGGCTGCGTTCACCAGCGGCGCCGGCAGGTGGGCCACCCGGGAGCGGTCGCCGATGTCGGTATAGCCGGCGGCCACCGCGATGTCGGTGGCGCACAGCGTGCTGCCGCCGAACACCAGAGCCTCGCTGGTGAGCCGGTAGCCGAGGGAGCGCGGCCCCACTTCGACGCCTGCTTCGCTTTCCCGCACCAGCGAGCCGCCGCCGAGGCCACACGCCAGCACATCCGGCATGCGGAAGTTGGTACGGACACCGCCGATGTCCACGGAGAGCGAAGACTCCCGCGGAAACCCGTTCCTCAGCACGCCGACATCGGTGGTGGTGCCACCGATGTCGGCGATCAGGGCGTCCTGCAGCCCGGAAAGATAGGCGGCCCCCCGCATGCTGTTGGTGGGCCCGGAGGCGAACGTGAGCACGGGATACCGCTCCACGAAGTCCGCGCTCATGAGGGTGCCGTCGTTCTGGCTGATGAAGAACGACGCGTCGATCCGAAGCCGGGCGAGCGCCGCGCGAAACGAGCCCACCACCTCGCGGGACAGCTCGGCGAGGCTCGCATTCATCACCGCGGCGTTCTCCCGCTCGAGGATGCCCATGCGGCCGATCCGGCTGGAGAGCGTGATCGACGCGTCCGGTAGCTCCTGGCGCACGATGTCCGCGGCGCGTTCCTCCATGGCGGCATTGACCGGTGAAAACAGCCCCGTGATGGCTACGGTGCTGATGCCAGCCGCACGCAGGCTGCGAGCGGCCTCTGCCACGGCCCGCTCGTCCAGCGGGTCCGCCTCCCGGCCGTCGTACTGGTAGCCGCCGACGATCATGTGATGATGACGGCCCACGGCGTCCGCCATGTCCGCGGGCCAATCGCTGAGCGGCGGCACCCCCCGGGACGACGGCAGGGCGATACGGATGATGCCCACGGGCAGGAGCCGCTGGCGCTGCACAAACGCGTTGGTGAAGTGGGTGGTGCCGATCATCACCGCGTGCACGTCGCCAGCGGCGATCTTCGCCTGACCCAGCACGGCGCCGATGGCGCCCACGATGCCGTCGCTGACGTTCTCGGTGGTAGGCGCCTTGTGCCATGCCACCACCGTACGGCCGTCCATCACCACGGCGTCGGTGTTGGTGCCTCCCACGTCCACCCCGATTCTCACAGCGCGGCATCCCCCGATTTGATGCGGGGTCGACGCTAACAGCGCCTGCCGGGAGCGGGAACACCTACCGTGGGTAGGGTAGGTGGCGTTTCCGGGTAGGACCGCCCAGCGATGACTTCGGGATCGCGCCTACAGCAATCCGCGGCGGATGGCTGCCGTGACGGCATCCTGCCGCGAAGTGACCGCCAACTTATCGAACAGGTTCTTGATGTGGAACTTCACCGTGTTGATGGAGAGCGGCACGGCTTCGGCGATCTCACGGTTCGACCGCCCCTGCATCAGATAACCCAGCACCTCCCGCTCCCGGGGGCTGAGCAGGCCCGGCGGCTGGTCGTTGCGCTGCTGCCGGCCGATCTCCAGCGAGAGCTCGGCAAGAAAGGTATCGCGCAGGCGGTTACGCCGGCGGCCTTCCGAGAGACGGGTGAGATCGCGCAGCACCGGCAGCAGCAGCGGGCCGGCATCGATGAACGGCCGCTTGATGCCTTCGAACACAGAGGTGGCGAGAGCCTTCTCCAGCGTGGCACGGGCCTCGGCGTGGCGATCGAGCTGCCACTGGACGATGGCGAGCTGGACCGACAGCAGAATGAAGCAGCGGAGGTGGCGTTCCCGGTACGCCTGATCGGTCTCGCGGGTGAGCAGAACTTCCGCCGCTTCCAACTCGCCGGCGCTCATGAGCATCCGCGCACGAGCCGCCGTCCGGGCTTCGCGCAGTGAGGGATCCACCACGTCGGCCCCGGTCGCTCCGCCCTCGTCGAATCCCTCGGTCACGGACTCGGCATCGTCCCACAGCGCCCGCAGCCGCGCGTCCATGATGCGCTGCAGATCCGGCAGCTTGCGCGCTCGCGCAGTCACGCGCACCCGGCGGGCGATGGCGGCGAGCCCGTCCGCGTCCTGGCGCAGGCGCGCCAGCCGCATGGCGGTGAAATAGGCGGCTTCGTAGACCTCGGGCCAGGAATCGAACTGCTCGATGTGGGGCAGCGCCTGCTCGAGCAGGCGCTCGGCCTCGTGCACATGATTCTTTTCGTAGGCGACCTCGCTGAGGAACGCCCGCGCGATGGCGGCGAGATCGCTGTCTTCGCCGAAGTGCTCCACCGACAGATCGTAGCCTTCCCGGTACAGTGCCTCGGCGTCCCGCAGGCGACCCTGCAGCAGGCGCGCGTGGCCCTGGTGGAAATAGATGAACGTTTCGCCGTAGAGGGAGCCTATGGCGCGGAAATGGGCGATCGCCTGCTCCCCCACGGCGAACGCTTCTTCCGACCGGCCGAGCCGGGCGTAGATGGCGCACTGCAGATTGCAGCTCACCGCGCGCATCACATGATTGTCGAGCGGCAGCATGCCCGTGACCGCCTTCAAGGCTACGAGCTCGTCCGCGGTGACCTCGCGGCCGGCGTAGCGGTCGATGAGGCAGGACGCCAGGTGCATCTCGGCAGCGAGCTCCGGATCGCTTCGCCGCAGCTCCGTCACGGCTGCGCGCAAGCCCTCGAGCTTTCCCCGGGCGACCTCGTGCTCGCCGAGCCTTGCGTCCAGGTAAACGGCGGCCAGCGACAACCGCGGATGCCGGATCAGCACCACCTCAGGAATCTGCGGCAACGCGCGTTGGAACACCCCCACGTGGCCAAGCAGCGCGTAGTGCCAGCCGCCGAGCGCCTCCAGCACCTCGGCCAGCAACTCGGCACTGCCGGAAGCGAGCGCATGCTGAACCGCTTCGGTGCTGTGGCCGTGGTCGTGGAACCAGCGTGCCGCCAGCCCGTGCAGCTCCGCGACCGGACGGCCGCCGCCGCGGCGCAGCCGCTCCTGCAGGAACTCGCTGAACAGACGGTGATAACGGTACCAGGCGCGCTCGTGGTCCAGGCCGTGCACAAAAAGATCGCGCTGCTCGAGCCGCTCGAGCAACGTCCAGCAGTGGCCCGCGCCGCAGAGGGCCTCTGCCAGGTCGCCATTCACCCGCTCCAGGATGGAGGTGTTCAGCAGCAGGGCCTGCTCCTCCGGCCTGAGCGTGTCGAACACCTGCTCGACGAAGTAATCCACCAGGTCGGATGCGCGGCCCGAAATCTGCTCGAGCGCCTGCGCCACCGGCGTGCCCTGCTGCAACCAGCGGCGCACCGCCTGCAGAGCGATCGGCCAGCCCTCGGTCCGCTCGAACAGCGCCTGCGCCCACTCGCCTACCGATGGGGCGCGCTCGGCCAGGTATGCGGCGATCTCCTCCGGACTGAAGCGCAGCTCGGACTGGTCCAGCTCCAGCAAGTCCTCGTGGGCCCGCAGATCCGCGGTCGACAGCGACCGTGGAAAGCGCCGGGAGCTGATCACCAAGTGAACGTTGCCTGGCAGCATGTACTGCAGGTAGTCGAGCAGCGCCCCGGTCTCGGCACACTCGGCGCGATGATAGTCGTCGAGCACGATGGCGTGGGTTCCGGCGCAGCGGCCGAGGGCCGTGATGAGGGAAGCGCTGGTGGCCGCAGGACTCGCAACGGAAAAGCTGTGGGGCGAGTTGATGAGGTCGACACCTGCCGCGAACCCCGCCTCCTTGCAGGCTTCAATGAGATAGTTCAGGAACTGGAACGGGTCACTATCGTGCTCGTCCAGGCAGAGCCAAGCGACGGGGATCCCCTGGCTGCGCAGCCGTTCGTACCACTGGGCGAGCAGCGAGCTCTTGCCGTATCCGGCGGGCGCGTGAACCACCGTGAGGCGGGTGTCCAGGGCCGCGTCCAGGCGTTGCATCAGGGCTGTGCGCGGCACCGGGCTGCGCAAGCGGACCGAAGGCTGCAGCTTCGAGGCGATCGCCCAGCTCGTCATGTCGTTCCCCCGGGAGCCACCCTACCCCGGGTAGGTTACGGAGACCCTCGAGTATAGACAACTCGGGTAGCCATCACGCGGCCGAGTTCTCCGTGCTCAAGCAGTATCCCGACGCCTTCGCCGCCGATGGGCTTCCGCACTTCTCGCTGTCGCACGTCGACCGGCAAGGGGTGGAGGTCCACCTGAAGTCCCCGCCCGCGGGCTGGAGGGCCGGCGACGTCGACGATCAGCCGTCCGAACTGGAGATGCTGGACGACACGCTCCTCGTGCGTCTGTTCGATTATGCCCACGCGCGCTGGGGCCGACGATTCAGCGATCGCGTGATCCGTCTGATACGCGACCAGGCAGAGGCACTACTCACTGGCGAATCGCTTTGGGTCGCGAATGAAGCAGCGTCCGGGCGCCCGCCCGAGCACGGGGTGCTGCTGGCGCGGGTGGTGCGATGCGACGGCGAGCACGCACTGAACGCCCATCCTGTGGCGCTGTCGCTCGGTGCCGCGGTGGATGTCGCCGAGCGTATGCGCAAGTATCTGCGGACCCGCTCGGCCATCGCGCCCGAGTGGCTGGGGCATCCCAACAGCGTGCGTTACCTGCTCAGGCGCTGGCAGAACATGATCGAGGAGATACATGAAGCGCTGGCGCACAGCGGTTCGGGGGGCCGACGCACCGGCGGGCGTTGAACGACGCTCCAGACCGACCTCTTGCGCGATCGGGTTCGCGAACAACGGACGCTTTGACTGAGCCCCATGGCGACGGTTATCCATCATTACCCGTGGCGAAGGGTCATGCCGCAACGCAAACGAAAGCATTGCTAGCGCTGCATGCACGATGCTACGCTGCGCCGACGCGCCGAGAGAGTCTTTCGAGAAAATGGCGTCCCTGACCATCCGCAACCTGCCCGATGAAGTCCGAGAGCGTCTGCGCCTGCGGGCCGCCAAGGCCGGCCGCAGCATGGAAGCCGAGATTCGTGCGATCCTGACGGAAGCCAGTCTGGCAGAGAGCCGCCGGGCCTCGGCTGAAGCCTTGCAGGCGTGGGTGGACGAGCTGTACGGCAACAGGAAGCCCGAAGGCGTGGTAGACGACCTGATCGCCGAGCGCCGGCGAGAAGC
>JAWLCE010000069.1:0-5013 GCA_041687335.1 Sumerlaeia bacterium
GCATAGCGGTGTGTCCCCAGTTGCAATCAAGGTCGCGATCTTATCTTAATGACCGAACGAGGGAAGATGCCAGCGCAGAGTCGCAGTCGGGGGCGGGGCTGCGACCGGCGGCGGGCGGAGGGTGCGATTGAAGAGGGGACGCGCTGGCGGATGTCCCGGAATTTGATGGGGGTGGGGGCGCAAAAGCAGCGGTTGTGCGCGGGGGGCTTAAGTCATGATATTTCAGGGGATCGCTTGCTCCGGCCGGGGGGCGGCGATAAGATGAAAGTGGCGAGTGAGCCTGCGCGGGAAAGCAGGGACAGGCGAGATGTCGGAAGTGACGCAAAACCCACCCCACCCGGCCCGCTGGTGGCGGCGGCTGGAGGATGGGCGCCTGCAGTGCGAGCTGTGTCCCCGGTTATGCCGGCTGGGGGAGGGGCAGCGCGGGTTCTGTTTCGGGCGCATGAACCAAGGCGGGAGGATGGTGCTGACCAGCTATGGGCGCAGCTCGGGGCTGGCGATCGACCCGATTGAAAAGAAGCCGCTTTATCATTATTTCCCCGGCTCGCGGGTGTTGTCCTTCGGCACGGCGGGCTGCAATCTGGGCTGTCGCTTCTGCCAGAACTGGAGCATCAGCACGGCCGGGGCACAGGATCGCCTGAGTGAGCCGGCGGCCCCGGCGGCTATCGCCCGCGCCGCCGCCGAGCAGGGGTGCCGCTCGGTCGCCTTTACCTACAATGAGCCGATCATCTTTGCCGAGTATGCCCTCGACACCGCCGCCGCCTGCCGCGAGTTGGGGATCAGGACCGTTGCGGTGACGGCCGGCAGCATCGCGGCGGCTGCCCGTCCCGCCTTTTTTGCGGGGATGGATGCCGCCAATATCGACCTCAAGGGGTTCAGCGACAAATTTTACCGCGAGATGTGCCTGGGCCGGCTGGAGCCGGTGCTCGAGACGCTGGAGTTCGTCGCGCGTGAGACGGGGGTCTGGCTGGAGCTGACGACGCTGCTGATCCCCGGGCACAACGACAGCGACGAGGAACTGGAACGGATGGGTGGCTGGGTGGCGGAGCGCCTGGGGGTGGACGTGCCGCTGCATTTCACGGCGTTCCATCCGGATCATCGGTTGAGGGACGTTTGCGCCACACCGACGGCGACGCTGGCACGGGCGCGCGGGATCGCCCGGGCGCAGGGGCTGCGCCACGTTTACATCGGCAACGCCCATGACCCGGATGGGATGACGACCTGGTGCCCGGGCTGCGGGCGGGGGGTGATCGAGCGGGCATGGAGCCGGGTTGGAGCGCGCCACCTGGTGGATGGGCGCTGCGTCTTCTGTAGCGAGCTGATTCCGGGTCATTTTTAAGGGACGCAGAGGGCGGGTCGTTTATTGATTGGCGCTCAAGGTGTGCATGGCGCTGGACTCGAGACAGCGGGTGTCGGCGTCGAGCCAGCAGGCGACCATGGATTCGGAATCGGGGCGCAGCGGCAAGCCATCCGGTTCCCAGAGCGCCCAGGCGGCGGGGTAGCCGGTTTCGAGCAGACCGCGCCCGCCGAACGGCTGCCATTCGCCCAGCAGGGCGCCGGTGGCCAGGCCCAGCAGGTCGAGCGGCTCGAGGGCGCGGCCGGACAACAGGCGCGCCTCGGAGCGGATGCAGAGCCGGTCGTTGCTGGCGAGGCTGTCGCTGCCGAGGGCGATTCGCACGCCGGCTTCGAGGTAGGTTTCCAGCGGATAGGGCGGGTAGTCGAAATAGCGGTGCGAACGTGGGCAGAAGGCGACGGCGACGGCTTGGGCCGCCAACAAGGTTTCCTCGCCCGGCTGTGGACAGTTACAGTGGATCGCCAAAGTGGAGGGGTTGAGGGCGCCGGCGCGCCTGGCGCGTGCCAACGGGGAGAAGCCACGATCCAACTGCTCCACGAGCGGGGCGCCGCAGACGTTCTCCATCAGTTCGAGCAGGGGGCCCTCCCCTTCGATCAGCATCTGATTTTCCTCAGGGCACTCGGCGAGGTGAATCGCCAGCGGGGAGTGGCGCCGGCCGGCCCAGTGGGAGCAGGCTTCCAAGCCCAAAGGAGCGACAGTATAAGTTGAGTGCGGCGATAGTCCCAGCAAGCGAGCGTGGTCGGGGGGATTGATGTAGGCGGCCATTTTGTGTTCGTTGAGCCGCGCGCGGCCGTGGCCTTCCCAGGCGTCGCGAGTGGGGGCGATGATCTCGTCGAAGCTGATCCAGCGCAGGGGGGATTCGAGCAGCCGGGCGCGCGAGCCGCCGCGCGAATCAATGTCCCAGACCTCGGTGATGCCGTTGGCGATCATCTGCTCGAGCGCACGGGCGCAGGCTTCGGACTGGCGCTCGCGCAGCTGGTCCTGCATGCCGCGGCGCACACGGATGATGGCTTCGACCCAGCGGACGAAATCGCCGCCCGCAGGCAGTTCGCCGAGCAGGAACGAGTAGTCTAGATGACAGTGGGCGTTGAGGAGACCGGGGGTCAGAATGGCGCGGGGATGGCGGTGGGTGTCGGGCAGGTCGGGCGGCGGTTCGCGGCGCTCCTCGATAAGGGTGTATCGCCCGAGCATCCACTCCACCAGAATGCCATCGAGCAGGCCGGCCTGGGGGTCCAATCCCCAGCGCGCCCAAAGCCTGCCACTGGTTGTGAATTGGTTCATCGTCAGGACTCGGCGGTCTCGACCAGCGGCAGGTGTAGCGTAAAGCGCACCAGCCCAGGGGCGGGTTGATCGACCTGGACCAGACCCTGATGGGCCTGAGCGACAGCATGGACGACGTAGAGGCCCAACCCGCTACCCTCGATCCGCTGGTGGGCGCGCAACCTGCTGTAGCGTTCGAACAGCCGGGCCAGCTCCACGCAGGCGATGGTGTCGGCGTCGTTGATGACCTCGATCGAGACGGCCTCGGAGGCAAGCGGGTTGAGGTCGGGCGGGCGGCGGATTGCCTGCACTCGGATCGGCTGGCCGCCCCGGCCGTATTTGATCGAATTCTGAAGCAGATTGCCTATGGCGCGGTAGACCAGCACTTCGTCAAATACCATCCGCTCGGGCAGGTTCTCGAAATAGCATTCGATCCGTCGGCCGTAGCGGTCGGCCTCGATCTGCGTGGTCTCGACCAAGTCCTGGATCAGCCGCGTCAGGTCCACCGCGGCCGGCACCAGCCGCAGCGTGCCGGCGTCGATCTGGCATGTGGTGAGGAAGTTCTCGATGAGGCCGAGGATCTTTTGACCGTTGGCGCGAATGGTTTCGGCGAACTCGATGGCGCGCGGGTGCAGCGTTCCTTGCGTCGGGTCATGGATCATCGAGGCGAAGCCGATGATCGAGGTCAGCGGAATCTTGATATCGTGCGTGATCATCGCCGCCATGTCCTCGCGCAGTTGGTCGGTCTCGATTTTCTGGAACGCTTTATCGATGGCCATCCGGAACAGCTCGAAGTCGAACGGCTTGCGCAGGTAATCGAAGACATGGTAGTGGACCGCCTCGATGGCGGACTCGGTGCTGGCGTGACCGGTGATGACGATGACAAGGGTGCCGGGATGATGGTTGTGGATGTGTCGGATCAGGTTGAGGCCGTCGATATCGTGCATGCGCAGGTCAGTGACGACGACCTTGCAGGGCTGTTGGGCGAGTCGTTCGATGGCCTCTCGACCGCTGAAGGCGGGGGCGGCGTGGTAACCGGCCCGTTCCAGCAGGCTGCAGAGCGATTCCGCCATGCGCCGCTCATCGTCAACGATCAGGATGGACTTATCGGGCATGCAATCCCCTTCGCCAAAAGGAGCACCTTTGAAAGATAACCTTTACTGCCAAGGGCTATATATTCACAAACGAGAATAGTTGTCAATACTCAAAAACGTTTCGGTCGTGTTGAGCGATTATCACAGCGTCTTTTCGATAAACCAAGGGCCAAACTGATCCATGGTTGCCTTTTGCCCCGTATAAATATTTCCGGTTGAAACGGTGCCGTTGGTGGGATCGTAGGGGGTGTAGACAGTGCCGCGCATATCGAAGGGAGTTTCCGGTGGGCCGGTCGCGGTGTCGGTCGCGCCGAGCCAGCCGTCGGGGCCAACGGAGACGAGGATCCAGCCGGCCTGCTCTGGGGAGACTCGCCGCTGCGGCCGGAAGGCATGTCGGTAGTTGATCAGCCAAGAGGCCTGGGTGGGGTCATAGTAATCGATCAGATTGTTGGGGGCGGGCACTTCGCTGTCGAAGATATCGACGAAGAGGGTATTGATGTAAGCGATGGGGGTGGTGAGGGCCGACATCTGCCAGGCGCGATGGGCGTATTCAGGGACGTGAGGCTTGCGGGAGGCGGTCTCCTGGGTGTTTCGGCGCACCGGGTAGTCGATGTTGTCGGTCCGGTAGGCCTCGATGGCGACGCTGAGGGTGCGCATGTCGCTCTGGATGCGGGCGATCTTGGCGCGCATCTGGGCCTCGAGGAAGTTGGGGACGGCAATGGCAGCCAGGATGGCGATGATGGCCACTACAATCAACAGCTCAATCAGGGTGAAACCCCTGGAGGAAATCCGATGCGTCATCATGCGCTCCCAGAAGGCCGGTTGCACGGGGCGACCGGCGGTCGCGCCCCGATGGTGGAGTTTAGGTCGCGGGCGCGGCCAAGTCAACCAGACTTGGCTTGGGGGGGCGGCGATCCTTCATAGATTTTGTGTGTTCACGAAACACACGAAATGAGGAGCACGAATCGACACGAAAAAGGAACGGCCATCTTGGAGTGGAACATGCAAGTTGACTGGGTACGATGTCACCATCAAAGCATCAAGTGCAGCCGAGGGCTGGGGTCATTTTCGTGATCTCTTTCGTGCTACTATCCTTCGTTTTCTTGTTAACCTGCGAAGATTCGGCCGCCCCTTCAGGGCTCGGATGTTTTGGGCACCTTGACCGGGGGTTCCCTGCGGTCACCCCCGGCTACCTGCGATCACCCCTTCGGGGCTGGGTTTTTGCGGGAAAATGGGCAGGGATCAACCCACGGCCTGTCAATCCCAACCTCCGATCTTCGTCCAAGCTCGAGACCTTGCTTTTCC
>JAWLCE010000070.1:0-4432 GCA_041687335.1 Sumerlaeia bacterium
CCGCTCGAACCAGCGCACATCGTGCATCTCTTCGGTGTCGATGGAGATCTCGGTGGTCTCGGCGACCCCGTGGCAGCCGATCATCAGCGACGACGGGAACGGCCACGGCTGCGAGGAGTGGTAGCGCACGCGGCCGACCCGGATACCCGCCTCCTCCTGCGTTTCGCGCCGCACCGCCTCTTCGATGGATTCGCCCTGCTCGATGAAACCCGCCAGCGCCGAGAACATGCCGATGCGCACCAGCGGCCCCCTGCTCTGACCGAGCAGACACCGATCGCCATCGACGATCAGCATGATGGCCACCGGGTCGGTGCGCGGAAAATGGTCAGCGCCGCAGCCGGGGCACGTACGAACCACGCCGCCCCGGCGCTGCTCGGTGCGCTCGCCACACCCGCTGCAGTACGGGTGACGCTGGTGCCAGCCGATCTGCGCGCGCGCCTGCGCGAGGATACCGGTCTCCGCGCCCGGCAGCGCCATGGCCGCGCTGCGCGATTCCTGGAACGACAGCCCGGCGGAGAGATTGAGCTCGTGGTTGGGATCGTGGACGGTGGAGATGTCCTGGGCAAAGCACGCTACCCCATGCTCATCGAGGCCCAGGAACACGGGCGGTACGTCCACCTCGAGCCAGCGGATGTCGTCATACTTCAGCCAAGCCAGGCGCGGCGCGGGGCCCAAGGCGTCGACCAGCACATTGAGCTGGTGCATGGGCAGATAGCGGGTCTCGGGCGCGCGGGCTGCGGCCTCCAGCCACGCGGGGTCGCGCCGCTCCACGTCGCCTCGGTCAAGCGGGTTGCCGGCAAAGGTGTGGACGAAGGACACGGGCGGACTCCTTCAAAAGCGATCATTGTACGGGGGCGTCGCTTGGCGGGGGGCCTTCCGGGTCGAAGATGCGCTGCGGCTGGTTGCTGAGATCGGCGCCGGTCACCCGCACGAACCTGGCGCCCTCGGCGAATTCGATCGAGTGGATGTCGCCGACATCGAACAGCCCGGCCTGTCCGGGCTCGAGCCGGAAGCTCCGGACGGGCGTGGCAACACCGTCCTCAGCGGACCACACCGTCATATCGGTGTGGCCCACCGCCTGACCATACACGGCCCAGGAGCTGCCGTGGTCGTGAGGCGGCGCGCTGCGCGGCGCCGTCATGTTGTAGGTGAGCACGCAGAAGCCCAGCTCCGCATCGGCATGGATCTGCTGCACGCCCGGCGGCTGGTCTGCCGCGAGATGCTCGGCGCGGAGCGTCGGGTCGCGAAGCGCCTGCTCGAGCCTGTGCCGCACCTGCTCCCGGCCATCGTGGTCGTCCCGCTCACGCAGGATGGCCCGCACGTCGTCACAGAATTGCTGAAGGGAATCGCTCATGTTCGTAGACCTCGCGTTGCGTGGCAGGCTAACCGAGCACCAGCTCGGCCACGGTACGAAGCTGGCCGACGTCGCGTGTCGACACCAGCAGCGAGGTCACCGGACTGTCCCGCCAGGCCGCCAGGCGATCCTTGATCCGCTCCACCGGACCCACCAGCGAGATCTCGTCGGCGAGCTCGGTTGGAACCGCCGCTGCGGCCTCGTCCTTCTTTCCGGCGAGATACAGATCCTGGATCTTTTTCGCGGCCTCCGGAAATCCCATGCGCTGGATCAGCTCGTTGTGGAAGTTGCGCGACCTGGCGCCCATACCGCCGATGTACAGCGCGAGGTTGTGCTTCAGCGGCATCAGCGCCCGCTCGACGTCGTCGTCGATGATCACCGACACGCCCTGCATGATCTCGAAGCCGGGTTTGGCGTGGGCGATCTGGTCGGCGTACACCTCCTGGCGGTAGGGCGAGTAGTACAGCGGCAGCCAGCCGTCGGCGATCTCCGCCGTCATCGCCACGTTCTTCGGCCCCTCCGCGCCGAGGAAGATCGGCAGGTCCGGCCGCAGCGGGTGGGTGATGGACTTGAGCGGCTTGCCCAGACCCCACGATCCCTCGCCGGTGTAGGGCAGCGGATAGTGCTCGCCGGCGCTGCTCACCGGCGCCTCGCGGCGCAGCACCTGTCGGATGATGTCGACGTACTCCCGGGTGCGCGCCAGGGGCTTGCCGAACGGCCGGCCGTACCAGCCCTCCACGACCTGGGGTCCGGATACGCCGAGGCCGAGAATCACCCGCCCCTTGGACAGATGGTCGAGGGTCAGTGCGGCCATCGCGGTGGCGGTCGGCGCGCGGGCGGAGAGCTGGGCGATGCCGGTGCCCAGGCGGATCCGTTCGGTGTGCGCCCCGATCCACGCCAGCGGCGTGAATACGTCCGAGCCCCAGGCTTCGGCAGTGAAGACCGCGTCGTAGCCGAGCCGCTCCGCCTCCTGAGCCATCGGTATCATGTTCGGGTTGGGCGCGGCGCCCCAGTACCCGAGTTGCAGGCCGAGCTTGAGATCTCCCATTGCGTTCCTCCTCGAGTGCATGCTTCGCAACCGGCCCCTGGGGTGTTACGGGTTCCGAACCGGATCCATGGCCTGCCGGTTATAGCGACCTTTTGATGATGGAGCCATCGCTGCCGTCGCGCATCAGCGGAATGGCGTGCTCGACGGCGGCATCGCCGAGCACTTTCGCGCACCGCAACCTGGTGGTGCACCGCGACATCAAGCCGGGCAACGTGCTGGTGGACGAGGCGGGCCAGGCGAAGCTGGTGGACTTCGGCGTGGCGAAGCTGGTGGCCCGCGAAGCCGACGGCCTGACCCTGGCGGGCACGCGCCCGCTCACCGTGCGATTCGAGCCCCCGAAGCCCCGCACGGCGAGCCGGATACCACCGCCACCGACGTCTATTCGCTCGGCGTGCTGCTCTACACGCTGCTGACGGGCCAGCAGCGTACATCCATGAGCGCATTGGCGACTATGCGCAGGCTGAGCGGCTGACCGACGAGGGGATTGCGCTCGCCGAGTCGCTGAACGAGCGGGGGCTTTTGGCCGTCAACCTAGAGCTGTCGGCGCGGTTGATGCAGCGACAGGACAAGCTCGATGGTGTAGAGGCGCTGTACCGGCGGGCGCTGGCGTTGCGGCAGGCGGTGTTCGGGCGGGAGAGTCATGAGGCTGCGGAGACGCTTTCGAACCTGGCGACGGTGGTTCAGCAGCAGGGGATCTGCCGGGGGCGGAGGCGTTGCATCTGGAGGCGCTGGGGATTCGGCGGCGGATCGACGGTGGGGCTGGGCCGGATCAGATCGAGCAGCTCTGCAACCTGGGGGTGGTGACTCGGCAGCAGGGGCGGCTCACGGAGGCGCGGGATTACTATCGGCAGGCGCTGGACGTCATCGCTAGCTTCTATCCGGAGGGGTACAGCGATGATTACTACATTCTGAATGGGCTTGGGTTGGTGTATCGGGATCTGGGTGAGCCTGCCCAGGCGCTGGAGTATCTGCGGGAGAGTGGGCGGAAGATTGCGGAGAGGTTTGGGGACGAGCATCCGAATCTGGCGTTCAGTTATGCGAATCAGGGGGAGATGTTGGTGGACCTGGGGGAGTATGAGGCGGCGGTGGGGGTGCTGGAGGAATCGTTGGCGATTTTCGTCAGTGCGATGCCCGGGCATCGGGCTGTTCATCGGGTGAAGGTTCAACTGGGTAAGGCCCGGGCGAATCTGGAGCAGTGGGAGCAGGCCGAACATACGCTGCTCGAGGCATACGTTCAGACGGCGGCGGCATCCCCTGAGATCGCGCGGGCCGCACTGGAAGAGCTGATAGGGCTCTATGAGCTGTGGAAGAAGCCTGAGGAGGTGGTAGCTTATCGAGAGCGGCTGACAAACCTCGTATTGAAACCCTACTGAAACTTTGAGAGGACCACTAGCAGCAGCAAGGACATAGCGCTGCTGTGGTGGATCGCCTCCCGACGCGCACGCTTGTAGACCCTCGGCGCAAACCAGGCTAGACCCAACCAAAACCAATCGACGACCAGTTGAGCATAGGATACCCTGTGCCCTCTGGAAACTTCCGCCTACTTCCAAGAGGGCCCGATGGAAGACCGCTGGCTATCAGTCGACGAGATCGCGGAGTACCTCGGCGTCGCTAAAGACACGGTCTACACCTGGGTGACGGCCAAGGGCATGCCCGGCCACAAGGTCGGGCGCCTCTGGAAGTTCAAGCGCGAGGAGGTGGACGTCTGGGTGAAGTCTGGCGGCGCCAACGAGCGCAGCGGGCAAGACGAAGGCCAAGAGTAGCATGGGGAAGGCCGCGCACATGTTGAATGATTCAGGTTCAGAGCTGGTACCGGCGCTGGATCCGCGCGCCCCGTACACGTCTCGCCTCTCGGCCCGATCGGCCCTGTACACCGACCTGCACGTACTGCTCGACGCAAAGGCGCGGGCAGAGGCTTCCGCAACCTATCGCTCGCTCGTGATCAATGAGAACTGCCTGGCGCGAAGCTCGACGGCCGCCCGCCAGAAGATGTGGCAGGAGCTGAAATCGCGATACCTTCTGGATCAAGA
>JAWLCE010000071.1:0-3874 GCA_041687335.1 Sumerlaeia bacterium
GTTCGTGCCGTTCAGCGCCAACGTCGCCGGCGTCGCCATCACCGCCTTCGCCCTGGCCCTCACCGCGCAGGACGGCCTGCTCGCGCTCGTTGCCATCGCGTTCTCCCTCGGCACGATGGCGCTGCTGATCTATCAGCTGCTCTGAACCCCTTGCTTCATCAGGTCCCGCATGCGCGACCAGGCAGGCTTTCGGGTGCAGATCCACCAGGCAATACCAGTACACCCGCTCAGCGGGCGCCTCCGAAGGTTCCGTGCCGCGCGGCCATCGCTCTTCGATCCGGGACGGCGGCGGCAGCACATCGTGCCCCTGAACGGGCTGGACGGCTCACCGGGCAGGCGCTGGCGATACCAGCGGCGCGGCACGTGCACGGTGAGGCGCGAGCGCGCGTAGGCGCAGGCCGCGTCGGGGCCGGATATCCAGCCCCGGTACTCGGCGCCCACCGCCTCCAGCGCGCGCAGTGCTGCAGGTGGATAGCGCACCCCGTGAACCCGCAAGCGGCTGCGCGTGCGGCGGACGGGCTCGAGCAGGTACTCCGCGAGCTCCCGCTCGCCGTCGCCCCAGTTGCCCACCCACAAAACGTCGTGCTCGGGCTCGCCCTGCCGCCCCAGCAGATGTCCGGGAACCGCTGGGCGAAGGCTGCGAGGGCGCGCACCATGCCGCGGAGGAAGTGGGCATTGCCGTGATTCCAGTCCGAGCGCACCGAATCGTAGAAGAGCGCGAACCTCACGACGCCGCCCTCACGGGCGAGGCAGAGAGCGCGTGCCGGTACAGGGCCAGGTACTCCTGCGCCATCCGCTCCACGCCGTAGCGGGCGGCACGGCGCCGAGCGGCCAGGGCCAGGGCCAGTCGCGCAGGACCGTCACCCAGCAGCGTCTCCAGCACCGGCGGCCACTCCTCGGGCCGGCGCGGATCGACGAAGACGGCGGCCCCGGACCACAGCTCGCGCAGCGACGGGATGTCACCCAGCACCAGGGCGCAGCCCGAACGCGCCGCCTCGAGCACACCGAGGCCGAACGGCTCGTAGAGTGCGGGCGCCACGAACAGCTCCGAGCCGCGCATGGCCCGCCACAGGGTTTCCTGGTCGAGCTCTCCTACCCGCGCCGCGCCGAGCTCCACTCGCAAACCCTCCGGTCCGATGGCCGGGCCGGCGATGCGCACGGGAACGCTCGCGCGCGAAGCCAGCTGCGCCAGCGGCCGCAGGTTCTTGGCCTCGTCCCAGACACGGCCGGCGCCGAGGACGCCGTTCCGCGGCGTCCGGGGATCCGCCAGCGGCGCCGCGCTGCCGTTGACGATGACCGTCCGGGCGCGAAATGGCCCGTACAGCTCGTGGGCGCGCCGCAGCATCCAGCGGCTCGGTGCGATCACGTGGTCCGCGCTCCGAAGACTACGGGTGACCCGCCTGCGGTACGTCTCCCATTGCGGCGGCGCGGACTCTCCCCGAACGGCATGGAACCAGCTCAGCACGCAGGAATGCACCGCGCACAGAACCGGTTGCCGCCAGGGCAGATGACCGTGCACCAGGTGATTGAGATGCACCACGTCGCACTCCGCCCGCTCGGCCTGGCGCAACAGCTCCGCCTCCAGGGCATCCAGGTCGTGCCACGGATCGACCATCCACTCCAACCGCACCGGACAGGCAACGACATCAACGTTGCCCAGCGCGCGGGCGGCTTCACGCTGATACTCACTGAGCTGGCCCAACGCCACCAAGCGCACCCGAACGTCGTGATCGCCCAGCGCGCGGCACAGGGACAGGGCGTGAATCCACACCCCGCCGGCGGTGTCCGCCGTCATCAGGACCCGCAGGGTCACGTTCCACCCGTGAACGTCTGGGCCGGGGTTTCCGCCGCGATGCGCTTCAGGTCTTCCTGGAGCCGATCGTGGAGCAGGCGGATACCCTCCGCGGGTTTCACCCGGGGTCGCCACCCCATAGCCTCGCCGATGAACGTGAGCACCTCCAGCAGACTCACCACGCAGGGTGGGTGGCTCACTTCCTGCGCCAGGCGCTGCTGGGAGCGTCCGTCAACATCCTCGGCAACGGTAAGCAGGTACGGGACAGCCTTGTTGGTGGACGCGAACACCGGCGCGGGTGGATCGGCCAGTTGGGCCATGAAGGCTGGGGCCGCGTGGAGGCGGTCGGCGCCGCCGTGGACGAGAGCTGGCTGGGGCGCCACGTCGACGAGATCGTCGACGTAGAGAACAGCACGCTGGAAAATTCGTTCATCACCCGCACGCTTGTGTATCAGTCTGACTGTGCGTTCGACGGGAGGACTGCAGGAGCTGTGCCAACTGGAGGAAGGCTGTCGAAGATGGAGGATTCTCCGCTCCGGCGCCCCGCTCTCCGGCTCGTGTCCGACAGCATCATCTACTACCGGCCGGTCAGGATCGCTCGCGCCATGACCGGTTCCGCCGCTGACCATTGAGCCTCGGCCCATTCGTCGGCCATGAATACCTGAGTTTCGCGACACCCGATCCACGACATGTACACGCACGCACCCCCGCGCCTCGGCAGGGTCGTTGGCGCCACGTCGCCAACGCGGGCGCGCACCGGCTGCGCCATTCCTGGGCTGGCACGCGCCTGCGCGGGCAGGCGTCGCTGCGGGCTCACCGAGTGCGGGCGCATCACCTTTCGCAGGTGAGCGCACCGCTGCCTGTGCAGACGCCTCTGCCGAACCCGACTCGAGCGGCCCACTACATGCATGGCGCAGCAGCCGGGCGCCATGCGGCGGGCTTGCGGCTCGTGCCGCGGCGGGGCCGAGCGGCGTCCGGGGAACGTCCCGCCTGGATCGGCGTGCGGGAGCCGCCCGTTCGTCTGCGCGGTCGCGCAAATTACATGCGCTCTGCAAAGATTGCACCGCGCGGACGCGCGGGCCCGGGCGCAAGCGCGAATGCGCGAGCTGGCGCGCCGGTCGCCGTCTCCACCCTTGGCTCGCATCCTGCACCCGGGGGCGCATGAATACTCGAGAGCTGCACCCCGCCCCGTGGGAGATCCGCATGTCCCCCGGCCCGGTAGTGACCGCTGCAGTGCACTCGGGTCACGACATCCGGCCTGAGCTCCGGCGGTGGATGGCCATCTCCGAGGACGACCGCAGGCGGAACGAAGATCCGCTCACGGATTTCTGGCTCCCGTTGGGCGACACCACCATTCGGGTGAACCGTTCCCGATTCGAAGTGGATCTCGATCGGCCCCGGGATCTTGCGGTGCCCGATCGTGCGGAGCCCGAGCTGCGGGTCTGGAATCTGCATCCGCCACCGCGCGTGCTGCAGGGGAGCCTGGAACTGCACGACCGCTTCTACGCCAGCGTGCACGGCATCCTCGAGCGCCTCGTGGACGACTGGGGCGCGATCCTCGTGCTGGACGTGCGCAGTCGCGCGGCACCGTTGCTCGGCGGCGAGGAGCGCGCAAGTCACCCGGAAGTGATGCTCGACACCAGCGCTATCGATCGGCAGCGATTCGGGCGCCTGGCGGAGCGGTTCGCGCAATCCCTCCGTGAGTGCGTCCCGAGGGATCAGCCTCTGGTGGTTGGCGGGTTCGTGCCCGCGGAAGGCGATGGCTACTTCACCCGCTGGCTGTACGCCACCTATGGCGATCGCGTCTGCACTATTTCCGTGGCCTTCCGCAACTGCTTCAGCGACCCCTGGGACGGCACAGCAGATCTGGCGGCCATCCACCAACGCCGCGCCGGGCTGGCGCATGCGATCCTGGCGGCTCGCGAGGAGCTCGATCGCTGCATCTGACCACCTTGGGAAAAAAAGGGGTAGTAGCGCCGCCGGTTCCCTCAGACCAGGAAGTACCGGGCCAGGCTGTGCAGCGGGATGCGTGCGAAGAAGGGCCGACTGCGGATCTCGTAGCGCAGCTCGTAGAACGCCTTC
>JAWLCE010000072.1:0-3284 GCA_041687335.1 Sumerlaeia bacterium
GTTGAGCGGAATCAGGAACTTGCCAAAGGGATGGAACAGGAACATCTTGATGTAGCCGCCTAGGCCCTTGACCTTGATGCTGTAGTAGATGGTCAGGGCGAACACGAAGATCGCCATGGCCAACGTGGTGTTCAGATCCGTGGTCGGCACAACCTTGAGATACTCGACCCCCAGGCCGGAGGCGATCGCCGGCAGCAGGTCGACGGGAATCAGATCCATGAAGTTCATCAACCAGACCCACAACAGGACCGTCAGGGCCAGCGGCGCCACGATCTTGGGGGCCCGGCCACCGAAGGAGTCGCGCACCTGATCGTCGACGAATTCCAGCACCCCTTCGGTCGCGTTCTGCAACCCGGTGGGTGTCTCGGCGCGCAGGCTGCGGCCGATGCGCATGGCAACCAGCACGATCACGGCCCCCAGCAGGATGCTGAAGAACACCGTGTCGAGGTTCAGCTGCCAGAAACCTTCGCCAACCGAGAGGTTGGTCAGGTGATGCTGGATATATTCAACCGGGCCACCGCCCGCATTCTCCGTAGCCACTTGTCGCACTCCTCAAGACTTGAAAATCAGTAATCGTTTCTAGGCGGTCGGTCGACCGGAGTCCTGTCCGCGTGCCGCCAGGACACCCGCGATCATGGCGGCGACGAAAGCCCCCACCATGAAACGGGCGTCCAGCCCCAGCAGGCCGAGGCCCACCGCCATCAGGGCAAGCAGCGCGACAAATCGCGCCACCGCCCCGAGATACATCATGTTCATGCTCTGCTGGGGCGATTCCACCGCCAGCTCGGTAGCCCGTGCCATGGAACGGCGCAGCATCCACGCCAGCGCCATGGCCACCACCACTCCCGCCACCGCGGACAACGCCGCGTGCGGGGAATGAAAAAATGACGCGCCGGCGAACAGCGCCAGCAGGGCCAGTTGGACCTGCACCACGCGCCGTCCGCGGCGGGTGATCGCCTCGGCCATGCGGCTCATGGGCGATCCGAATCCTTGTCCCGGTCGTCCCGCCCCGTTGCGAGCAGGTTCTTGCGGGCCTTGAGCATTCCGCTGACGAAGCCGAGTGCCCCGACGACCAGCATGAAAATCGGCGCCGTCCCCAACCAGACATCCAGCAGATAGCCCATCAGCAGGCCCGCAATGATGCTTGCGGCGAACATGTTGCCCGCCCCGATGTGCAGCAGCCCACTGAAGCGGGCCTGCAAATAGCCGCCGCGGCTCGAATCGTGGGCTTTCTCGTCGGGCGTCTTGTCTGGATCGGTCATCACGGAGCCCAAAAATTGGCGGCCAGTGTAGCGATTCGGTCGCGGATCGACAAGCAGTTATGGCTCGCAACGCTAACCGAACCAGCCGTTCAAGACGGCTGGTTGCCAGCGACCTTCTCGATCAATGCGTCCAGTTGCTCAAGACTGTCGAAGCCGACAGTCACCCGCCCCTTGCCGCGGCGGTTGGCATGAATGGCGACAGGAAGCCCGAGCGCGTCACCGAGGCGACGCTCGAGGGCACGGGTGTCCGGGTCGGCCGGCGAGGCCTCCGGACGGCCCGACTCCTTGAGCAGCCGGCTGACCATCGACTCGACCTGACGGACGGTGAGGGTTCGACCCACCACCTTGTCGGCCACGGCCGCCTGCTCCTTCTTGGGCAGGGCCGCCAGGCTACGGGCGTGGCCCGCCTCCATGCGACGCTCGCGCAGGAGCTTCTGTACCGGGGCGGCAAGGTCGAGCAGCCGCAGGGCATTGCTGACGGCGGGACGCGACAGCCCCAGCACGTCGGCCACCTGCTGGTGGGTCAGGTCGAACTCCTTGACCAGTCGCTGCATCGCCTTGGCCTGTTCGATGGCGTCGAGATCCTCTCGCTGAAGGTTCTCGATCAGGGCCATGGCGGCGGCCTGGTTGTCATCAATGTCGCGGATTACCGATGGAATGCGCGCCAGGCCCGCCTGCTGCGCGGCCCGCCAGCGGCGCTCGCCGGCAATCAGCTCGTACTCGCCGGAGCGACGGCGCACCACCACCGGCTGGATCACGCCCTGGGAGCGAATCGAATCGGCCAGCTCGGTCAGGGCATCCTCGTCGAAGTGGGTGCGCGGCTGGAAGGGATTCGGGTTGATCAGATCGACCGCGATCTCCCGCAGCTGCGCGCCTTCCTCCTGGGACCGGTCGGCAGTGCCGAGCAGCGTATCCAGTCCCCGACCCAGTCCTTTGCGTTTGGTGCTCATCGATAGATTCCCAAGCTCAAGTGCGGTGACGCGGACGGCGATCAGCGGCGCAGGGCGACCGGCTTGCCCAGACGGCCGCGCTTGCGGGCCCGCTTGACCAGCTCGCGCGCCACATCGGCATGGGCCTCGGCGCCCGCGGAAGTCTTGTCGTAGAACATGGCCGGCAGCCCATGACTGGGTGCCTCGGCCAGGCGGACGTTGCGCGGCACCAGGGCGTCGAACACCCGGTCGCCGAAATGCTGCCGCAGCTGCGCGCTGACATCCTGCGCCAGACGGTTGCGGGCATCATACAGCGTGCGCAACACCCCGGCGATGCCGAGATCCGGATTCAGCGCCAGGCGCACCTGCTCGACCGTGTCCAGCAGGGCGCTGAGCCCCTCCAGGGCGAAGTACTCGCACTGCACCGGGATCAGCACGTCGTCGGCCGCCGCCAGGCTATTGATGGTGAGCGTGTTCAGGGCCGGCGGGCAGTCGATCAGGATGAAGTCGTACTCCTCGATCAGGGGCGCCAGTGCCTGGCGCAGCTTGGTCTCCCGGCCGATACGGGTAACCAGTTGGAATTCCGCCCCGGCCAAATCGATGGTCGCGGGCAGCAGATCGTAGCCACCCGGATCGGTCTCGAGGATCACTTCGTGGGCCGGCAGCTCGTCGAGCAGGACCTGGCCCACGTGGCGCTCGATCTCGTTCTTGGCATACCCCGAGCTGACCGTGGCATTGCCCTGCGGGTCCATGTCCACGAGCAAGACCCGCCGACCGAAGGCCTGCAGGGCCGCGGCCAGATTGACCGCCGTGGTGGTCTTGCCCACGCCGCCTTTCTGGTTGGTAATCGCGATCACCCAGCTCATGAACCGACCACCCGACGCAGGACCAACAGGTGCCGCTCGGCATCCAGCCCCGGCACGGCCAGCGCGTGACGGGCCGTGATGTGAAAGCCTGGCGGCAGAGCGGCCATCTCGTCGGGATCAAGGCGGCCCTTCATGGCGAACATCGCACCCGCGTCGGCCAGCAAGGGTCCGCCCAGCCGGACGAAATCCGCCAGGGAGGCAAAGGCGCGCGAGACAATACAGTCGAA
>JAWLCE010000073.1:0-2540 GCA_041687335.1 Sumerlaeia bacterium
GTGATACAACAGTGCCCCGTTGAAGGCTACCATCGGCAGCCGCAGCGGCAACCCGCGCAGCACCTCCAGCATCGTCGTGATCGAGCGCGCGCTGGCCACCGTAAAGGGCAGCCCCTCGCGCAGTAGCCGCGTCAGCTCGCCAAGGCTATAGTCGGTGATCGATTGCTCGGGCCCCAGCAGGGTGCCGTCCAAGTCCGAAATATAGAGCATCCCCGCCCCCGCTCCCGCATGATGATTCCAGCGGCCGCTTCCCCGGCGCGCGCGCGTGGGTCCAGTATAAGCCCCGGCGTCAGGTTTTGCCACCCCGGCGCCGGCGGGTGCTATAGTGGGATCATCCCCGGCGAAATGGCGGAACGAATGATTTCTGAGATGAAACGCGCGACCCTCACCCGCTGGGCCCGCCGACTGGCGCTGGTTCTGCTCCTGGTGCCGGCGCTGGCGCTGGGAGGGGTCGCGTTGCAGGCCCGCTCCGCCGAGCAGCTCAATCACCGCGCCCTCGAACTGATCGAGGCTGGCCGCCACGAGGAGGCGATCGAAAGCCTCGCCCAAGCGAGCCGGCTGCGCCCTTCGGACCCGGTCCTGCGGACCAACCAGGCTCTGGCTTGGAACTCCTGGGCCGTTGAACTGGCCGCCGCGGGCCAATTCCCGATGGCGCTGGACCGGCTGCGCCAGGCGCGCGCGCTCGCCCCCGACAGCGAGCTCATCCGCGCCAATTTGACCACCATCCGAACCAATTGGGCCACCGTCCTGATGGAGGAGAAACGCCACCCCGAGGCCGAGCGGCTGCTGCGCCAGGCCATGGCTGACGCCCCCGCCGACCAACGCGCTGAGATCGAGCGCCGCCTCGGCTACAATGCCTACCTCGAGGCACGTCCGCTTCTGGCCTCCGGCCAGCGCGACCAGGGCCGCCGCCGCCTGCTGCAGGCCATCGCCCATGACCCCGACAGCGTCCACGCTCTCATCGAGCTGGCCCGACTTGACTACGAGCAGGGCCTGACCGCAGACGCCTTGGCGCGCTGGCGGCGCGCCAGCCAGCTCGACCCCAAGGTACAGGGCCTGCCCGAGATCATCAGCAAGGCCGCGCGCGAACTGGAGGTCGAAGCCGGATTCCACCAGCTCACTGGCCCGCGTTTCATCATCTCCTACGCCGACCGGGCCGGCGAGCCGCTGGCGCGCGCGGCGCTCAAGGTGCTCGAGCAGGCGCTCGTGCGCATCAGCCGTGAGTTGCGCACCAGCGCGCGCCGTCCCTTCGCCGTCGTCCTTTATCCGCCCAATCAATACCGGCTTGCCACCGTCGCGCCCGAGTGGTCCTCGGGCCTCTACGATGGCAAGATCCGCATCCCGCTGCCGGCCGGCCCGCTCGACGACCCCGCCCGCGAGGCCCTGGCCACCACCCTGCGCCACGAGCTGACCCACGCCGTTGTTCTGGAATTGGCAGGCGACGGCGTGCCCGCCTGGCTGAACGAGGGGCTGGCCAATTACTTTGAGCTGGAGGACGCTCCCCGCGCGCGGCGCAACGACGCCGACCGCGCCGAGTTGACCACCCGCGCCGCCCGCGGCGAATCCCTCTCCCTCACCAACCTGCCCCCCGATTTCATCGCGATTCCCGATCAGCGACAGGTCGAGCGGGCCTACCTGCTCTCGCGAGCCTTCGTCTATTGGCTCGCCGAGAATGGCCGCCCCTGGAAACTCAGGCAGCTGCTCGAGGCCTTGGGCGAGGGCGTTGACCCTGATCTGGCGCTCAAGCGCACCTATGGCCATCCGCTGGCATCACTCGAGCAGCAGTGGCGGATCACGATCCGTTGATACCCTAACACCGCTTCCGGCACGCCTCTCATTGCCGATTTTTGGATTTCTCCCCCCTCTGGGTTACACTTATCTAAAGATCATGAAAAAGCGCCGAAAGCTCCTGATGACCCAGGAACGGCTCGTTCTCCATTCTGTTCTCAGCCGGGGGTTGGCCGCATGGCAGCGCATAAGGATGGCCCCGACAAGCAACAGGTCAAGCTTGATGAGCTGAATCTGAGCATCATCAAGCATCTGCGCGAAGGCCGAAAATCTTTCAAGGTGATCGCCCAGGACCTGGGCGTGACCGAAAACACCGTGCGGGCCCGCGTCGGCCGCCTGGTCTCCGATGGTGTGCTCGAGGTGACCGGTCTCATCGACCCCGAAGTCATCCCTGGCCTCAAGGTGGCCATCATCGGCATCAACATCGCCGACCGCAGCCTGATCCAGACCAGTGAACAGCTCAGCCAGCTCCCGGGCGTGATCTCCACCAGCATCGTCACCGGCCGCTTCGACCTGATCCTGGTCGTCCTGACCCAGGGCGACGCCGGCTTGCTCCAGTTCATGACGACCCACCTGGCCCGCATCGAAGGCATCAAGTCCTCCGAGACCTTCATCGTCTGCAAGGGTTACAACGTCAAGGTGCCCTACGTGCTCTAGAGCCTTTTAAATATTCATAGCTACAGCTTCACCGAGAGTGCTATACTCTTTGGCATGAGACCAATATCACCCGATCTCCGCCAACGCATCGTGCA
>JAWLCE010000074.1:0-2509 GCA_041687335.1 Sumerlaeia bacterium
GGCCAGTTTCGCCAGCCGGCGGGCGATCTCGGTCTTGCCCACGCCGGTGGGGCCGATCATCAGGATGTTCTTGGGCGTGATCTCGCTCTTGAGCGGCTCGTCGACCTGCTGGCGCCGCCAGCGGTTGCGCAGGGCGATGGCGACCGCCTTCTTGGCGGCTTGCTGGCCGACGATGTGCTTGTCGAGTTCGGTGACGATTTGTGCGGGTGTCAGGTTCATCAGGTCAGCTCTTCGATGGTCAGCTGGTGATTGGTATAGATGCAGATGTCGCCGGCGATGTGCAAGGCAGTCTCCACGGTCTCGCGTGCCGGCAGCTGCGAGTGGCGCATCAGGGCGGTGGCCGCCGACTGGGCGTAGGCGCCGCCCGAACCGATGGCGATCAGCGAGTCTTCCGGCTCGATCACGTCGCCGTTGCCGCTGATGGTGAGCATGGCATTGCGATCGGCCACCACCAGCATGGCCTCGAGTTTGCGCATCATCCGGTCGGTACGCCAATCCTTGGCCAGTTCGACCGCCGAGCGCAGCAGGTTGCCGCTGAACTTTTCCAGCTTGGCCTCGAAGCGTTCGAACAGGGTGAAGGCATCGGCCGTGGCGCCGGCGAAACCCGCCAGTACCTGGCCGTTGTAGAGCGTGCGGACCTTGCGCGCATTGCCCTTGACCACGGTATGGCCGAGGGTGACCTGGCCATCGCCGCCGATGACGGTTTCGCCGTCCTTGCGCAGGCACAGGATGGTGGTGCCGTAGAGGGTGTCTTCTTGGGCCATGGGAATCACTTCAGTCCGGTTGTATGGGCGAGCGGTGACCTCGGAATCAGACGCAATGGCCGTGGATCGTGGGTCCAGGGGCGCGTCCCGGGGTCGGGTGGCTTGAGCCGGGAATCATGGTGACGACCGGCGGGATTTTCAACCGTCGACTGGTTCGTCGTCCGGCTGTCGTCCGGCGCGGGGGTGCGCCTTCTCGTAGACCGACATCAGGTGCTGGAAATCGAGATGGGTATAGATTTGGGTGGTCGAGAGGCTCTCGTGGCCGAGCATCTCCTGAACCGCGCGCAGATCGCCGGAGGATTCCAGCACGTGGGTGGCAAAGGCATGGCGGAGCTGGTGCGGGTGAAGCGGGGCGTCCAGTCCCGCCTGCCGGCTCAGCCGGTTGAGGCGCAGCTGTACCGAGCGAGGGGACAGCCTGTGGCCGCGATCATTGATGAAGACGGCCGGCTCGTCCGGGCGAGCCCAGTGCCTGCGCAGCGCCAGCCAGTGGGTCAGTGCCTCGGCGGCCTTGCGGCCCACCGGCACGAGGCGGGTCTTGTCGCGCTTGCCGGTGACGCGCACTTGGCGGGCCGCCGGGTCGAGGGCATCCAAGTCCAGGGAAACGACTTCCGCCAACCGCAATCCACTGCCGTAGAGCCATTCGAACAGGCAATAGTCCCGGGCCGCGCGAATCCGTCCATTGGGCGTGCCGCTCATCGGATCGGGCTGGCTGGCTTGCCCGTCGAGCAGCCGGGACATGGTCTCCACGTCGGGTGCCTCGGGCAGGCGGCGCGGCGCCCGCGGGGCTTTGAGTTGCAGGGCATCGGCAGGACAGGTGATGGCCAGTCGCTGCCAGGTCTTGAGCAGTCGCCTGAGCGCGCTCACATGACGCGCGATCGAGCGAGGAGACAGGCCGTCACGTGCCAACTGGGCCAGAAAGCTGCGCAGTTGACGGTCGTCGATCTCCGCCGGGCTGGTGATGTCGAGAGGGCCGAGATAGGCCCGCAGGCGATCCCAGGAGTTGCGGTAGGCGGCCTGGCTGGGCGGGGCGAGTCGATGGTCACTGGCCAGTTCGGCGATCGCCGCGTCGAAGGCTTGTGCCAGTGGGTCCCCGGAAGCAGCCATGCCGAGTCAGTCGGCGGGTGTGGTCAGGTAGGCCGCCGCAAGTTCGCCGATCTGCTCGAGGAAGTGGGTTCCCTGGGCTGGGTTGAAGCCCTCGGGCTGGTGGCGGCCCAGTGCGATCACATGGGTGATGGCCTTCCCCTCTCGGGAACGGACCGCGATCAGCGCAGCCGACCCCGTCTGCGGCAGCGAGTCGTTGAAGAACTCCTCGCGCACACTGTCGTGGATGCGCCCGCAATGGGGCAGGGGGTTGTCCAGCCAGCCCTGGAGCGCCTTGCGGCTGGCCGGATCGATGTCCGCGAGTCGCTTGATCCGGCAGGCGTCGACCTCGAAGTTCGCCTCGATGCGCTGCTCCAGCGTGCCGGGGGCGCGATCGGTGGCCGTGAGCAGGTCTTCGCAGAAGCGGTGCAGCAGTCGATCGGCGCGGGCGTTCTCCTCGGCGACCTGGTGAAGGTGGTCGAGGGCGCGGCGGTTTGTGTGGGCCTGGTTGCGCCAGCGGCGCAGCTGCCAGTGATGCAACGAGACGCACGGCTCGGGCGGCCCTGGCAGATCGAGCACCTCGAGCAGCTCCGGGTGCTCGAGGAGCAGGTCGGGGTGTTGCCGCAGGTAGTCGATCACCCGCTCGGCGGCGTTGGCGTCCCCGC